>CAKVGS010000021.1 GCA_934747335.1 uncultured Candidatus Melainabacteria bacterium | reverse complement strand
GTTATGCTCGCCCGAATAATCCAAGACAGCGGGTGAACCCGCACTCTTACGCTCGCTAAAAAACGCTCGCGACGCGAATGTCGTTCGTTTTTAATAATCAAATAAAATAGTCATTAAAAGGCTGGATTGTTTCGGTGCTAATCGCACCTCACAATGACGCCCAACCGGGAGTCTCACGCCACGTCATTGCGAAGGCGATTAGCCTGAAGCAATCCAGCTTATTATTAACTATTTTTATTGTATCAAAATTATCTCGGACAGTAGTGACATGAACAGGAAGGTCGCAACTGTTAGCGTAACTTTGCTGAGTCTTACAGATGTGGGCGGGTTTCAATTTTATAAAAATTAATAAGGCAAACTTTCGATAAATTCAGGCACTTTAACATCCGTCATAGGTACATCTTTTTGTCTGTAAGATTTTTGTGTGTATGATATCCAGTTAAACAACAATACAGAACTTGGTTTGTCTACTATACCATTAATCACACTTCTAAATTCTTTTGTGTTCTTTGTAGGAAGTGGTGGAAGTTTTTCAAAATCTTCCGGCAATAAATTGTACTTAGTATCCTCACCTGTTAGCATTACCATTAATTTATTGAATGAAAAATCACCGAACGCGCCAAGCCCTGACACCACTTCATCAGACAATCTTCCAAGAACAACAAGTTTAGCGTAATCCGTAACAGGATTATATTGACCTTTGATAAACAAAGTCATTAGAGGACCTTGAGATTGAAGCATTTTAACGTTTGCAATACCGTTTTTCATTGTGATATCGCCTCTCAAGTATTTAAACAAACCTGTGTCTTTAAGCGTTACAGCCTTCGTAACAACGTTCAAAGAAGTTCTAAGCATGTTATCCGCAATAACGTTTTGAGCGTACAACAAGTGTTCCAATTTGCCCAAAGTTCCCATTCTGCCGTTATGAATAATAAACTTCAAATCGCCGTTAAGTGATTGTTTAGAACTCAAATTACCCTGCATATTAGCATCAAAATCCATAACACCACTTATTGTGTCTTTTCTGGTTGAAACAATATCAAAAATAGGTGCTGCGCTCACTCCTCTTGCTTGGATTTTTGAATTAAAGTTTTCATCTTTTAAATTGAAATCAATGTTACCTGCCAATTTGCCGTTAAAAATTTCAGAAGAAATGTTTTTCAATTCCAATTTATTATTCTGCAATTTAAAATCCGCATTCAGTGCTGACAAATAAAGTGGCGAATTATAAATTGTTGCAAGCGCTTTTTCTGAATAGAATTTGCCTTCATTAACGTTAAGCGGCAAAGCTTTTGCTATTGGGCTATCTTTGTACATTAAAAGCGTATCAGTATTCATATACTTTGATTTAACACTTATATTTTTTACATACAATTCTTTCGACATATCAGTTGAAATCGTTGAATTAATTCCCATTGAAGAATCGCCGATTTTAACAGTTGGTGCATTTACAACCGCAATATTTTTATTGAAATCAACAGTCATATTTGTTGCACCGAGTTGCAAGAACTGGTTAATAAAGTTTTGTACGGTTACTTGACCGACAATTTCAGGCTTATTGAATTTGCCGTTTATAAAAACATCACCCTTCAATTGTGCAACGTTATCCATAAAAGTTACATTCAATTGTTGCGGTATAAATACTCTGACATTCTTGAATATAGCATTTTGCAAGTTTTCAACATTACCTGTTACGATAACTTTCTTTTGTCCTTTCAAGTTTGCCTTAAAATCATTCGAAAGCTTGCCGTTAAATGATGAAACTGACAAATCTTCAATCTTCAAAGTATTGTTTTCTAATTTTGAAACAAGATTGATTAAAGACGGTTCATCTAAAATAAGCGCTTTATCCATCAAAACTTGCGCCATTATGTTTTGCGTATCACGATTGCCGTTTACTGCAAATTTAACGGGATAAACAGCTGCATATTGAACAGGAACTTTTAAATCTCGTGAATTTATAAATCCGTTCACAATCGCACTAAATGTCAAATCATTAGTACTATAATTTGTTATCTCAGCTTTTGCTGTCATTTTTGAATTTGGCATGAAAATATTAGTTTCAGGAACTTTAATAGAATCTCTTTCAATATAAAGTTTTAAAAGAGGTAGTTTAATTGCCTCAGTCGCTTTTGGTTTCAATGTCAAATTATTAATATAAGCAATGTTATTTTTATTTGTATCTATTTTTAAAGTTGCAAAAGATAAATTTCCATCTTTATTTTGCGCACTAAAGTTTTCCACTTGCAAATTTTCTTTATGAATAGGATTATCCAAAGTTCCTGTTAAATTAGCCACAAGTGATGCGATACCGTTTTTTACACCAAATTCTGCAGGACAAAGATGTTTAAGTTCAACCTTGTTCATCAAAAGTTCAATATCAAGATTTTTATCAATCTTACCTTTTGCCATGATTGGCGCATTATTAACATATCCAATCGCGTTTACGATATTTATCACGTTGTTAGAAAAATCAACATCCGCATTTATTTTATTAACGTCCAAACCGTTTGCTTTAACAGCAGCATTATTAACCTTTAAGAAACCTGCTGATTTAATTTTATTCAAATCGCCCTTAATACTAAAATCAGCTTTCAACGTTCCATCAAGCGAATTGATATCTTTAAATCTTGAAAAATCAGCAAGCAATTTAACTTTTTGATATAAATCCGCAAGCTTGATTTCATCAGTCTTAACCTTCAAATCAACCGAAGGCTTTTTAGAATTATTTACAACACCGTCTATATAAACTTTTTTGTCAACAGACGCGTAAATATTAGATAAAACCCCTATTTTATCGCCCAAGAAAGTTAAATAGATAAAGCTCTTTGGCGTTTTCTTTTTAGAATCAAGTACGGAAATATTATCAATATTAACTAAACCTGAAATTTGAGTTTCACCCGTCAAGCTTTTATAAAGTTTCAAATCCGCAATTATATCAGAATGAAAATCAAGAGCTTCCATTTGTTCTACAAACTCGTTTATATTGAAATCTTTTTTCTCTCCCATTTCAATATTAGGAACTATTGAAACATCATAAGAAATATATTTTTTATCATTTATAAAAAATTCACCGATTGTTTTAACACTTAAATTTTTATAATTAACAAGTTTGGCAAGATTTAGGTCTGATCCGACAAGCTTAAAATGCTTTTCTAAATCCTTATCATAATAACAAACGCTATATGATTTTAAAGTAACATCAGGTGTTTCATTAAAATCTTTTGCGTTAAGTTTTTCTACAAAAGCAGGTAAATACTTGTCGTTAGATTTAACTTTAACGATTAATTTATCTGCATAAATGCGTTTTACAATGACATCATTTTTAAACAACGATGACCAAGGTATAAAGAATTTTACATTATCAAACTGACCGAATTTTTGTCCGTCTTCATACATCATGTGCATTACAGGTGCTTTAACCTTTAAAGACGGTCCAAAGCGTAAAATCAATTTTTCAATATGAATTTTTATTCCCAAATCTTTCGTTACTTGTGATTCTATTGCAGGAATAAATCTGGTCGCATCAATCGGCACAAAACAAATTGATACACAAAACGCTATAACGGCAAGCGCTATAATTATATAATTTTTATACTTTTTCATCTTATATTACGTCTCCGCTTTCTTTGTCAAAGAAATACATATCATTAACTGAAATCTTTAATTCTATATTTTCACCTATCGGATAATCCAATGGAACTTTTGCAGAACATTTGCTTCCATTAAGATTAAAATAAACAATTCTTTCACCGCCTGTCATTTCAACAATTTCAGGCTTAACCTTGATTGAAACCTCGCCTGCTGTCATTTTTTCGGCACGAATGGCAACCGTCACTTCGCCTTGAATGTTTTTGTCAGTCTTAAAACCATGACCTTCTATTTCAAAACATCCATTTTGCACAACTGTGTCAACAAAATTCATTTGTCCTATAAACCCTGCAACAAACTTATTTTTAGGCTGATTATAAATAACTTCCGGTGTGTCGGCTTGTTGGATTTTACCCTTATCTAAAACAACAATTCTATCGCCCATCGTTAAAGCTTCAGTTTGGTCATGGGTTACATAAATAAATGTTGTTTTTAATTTTTGGTGCAAACGCTTAATTTCAGAGCGCATGTGAACTCTTAAATTAGCATCCAAATTTGATAAAGGTTCATCCATCAGAAATACTTTAGGATTTCTAACAATCGCACGACCTAATGCTACACGTTGTCTTTGACCGCCCGAAAGCTGTTTTGGTTTACGATTTAAAAGTTCTGTTAAATTAAGAGATTCAGCAACTTCTCTAACCTTTGCATCAATCGTTTTCTTATCGTATTTGCGCATTTTTAAACCAAATGCAATGTTATCATATACGCTCATGTGCGGATACAAGGCGTAGCTTTGGAATACAAAAGCAATATCTCTGTCTTTTGGATGAACGTTATTTACAACCTTATCATCAATAAGAATTTCGCCCGATGTAATATCTTCCAAGCCTGAAATCAAGCGTAAAATTGTAGACTTTCCACAACCGGAAGAACCTACAAGTACGATAAATTCTTTATCTTTGATTTCAAGATTAATATTATCAATTATATTTTTCTTGCCATCATAGCTTTTGACAAGATTTTTTAAAATAACGCTGCTCATCCCTACTCCGTAAACTCCTTAATTAGAAGGAATTATAATATTAAAACTTGTATTTTTCAAGATTTGAGATTCAACCCAAACAATACCGTTTAAAGACTGAACAAGATTTTTTACACTAGCTAAAACCATTGCTCTTAGTACATTCTTTCTGTTTGTAGAATCTAAAATTGTGTATGGATCAAACATACATTCCAAGTCGTTTTCTGAAAGCAACAATGCACTTGTAGAAAGCGAAATCATGGTATATTGAGCAGGCGCTAAGTTCTTAGAAGAAATAAATTCATCATTTGGATTTGATAACGTAATCGCAACCTCGCCCATATCAACTGATTTTAGAATTATTTCCAAAACATCTTGTAATATATTTTTCAAAATTTCTTCATCAGTAGAAATTGTCTTTTTAAAATCTTCTTCCGGCTTAATTGAAATTTTAACTTCTTTACCTTTATAAAGCTGTTCATTAAATCTTACAACTGAATTAACTAAAGCCAAAACGTCTAAAGTCTTTTTATCAGGTTCTTTTAACGCTGATTCCGTTTGAGAAAGTTCTAAAAGTTTGCCAACAAAATACATTAATTCAGATGAATTCTTATTAATAATTCTGATATATTTCTCTTGTTGTTCGCTCATTTCTCCGCCTAAACCATCTGCCATTGCTTGAGAAAAACCTACAATGGATTGGATTGGCGATTTTAAATCATTCGCAAGTTTAAGCAAGAAATTATTTTTTTCTCTATTAATTTCTTCTGTTTTATCATCTTGAGCAATTGCAGAATTTTGAACCGCATCTCGAAAATCAAGCACATAGCCTTCTGCAATTTCTTTGACTGTCATATCAAAATATATTTCTTTATCCACAAACTTAGTAATAACAGGCTTGTGCATAATAACAGAGCTTGATATTAAGTTCATTGGATTTTCAATAAAATCGCTTATATTAGATGTAAGAAGGTGCATTTTTGAAGTTTCAAAAATTTCGGCAGCTGCATCATTAACCCATTGAATTTTACCGTCTTTTCCGCACAAAACAAGAGCATCAGGTAACGCCTTCTCTACATCAATAGAATTGGTTCTAAATAATATTTTCTTTATATCCATAATCTTATACTTCCTTTACTCAAATCTTATCACAAAAGCGTGTTTATAAAAATTATTTGTAACCGTTTGGAAACATATTTTAACAGATTTAAACCCAAATAACTCAAAAGGCGAAAATGCTTTACTTTTTCGCCTTTTTAATTAATAAAATCTTTAAACTATATTAAAATCTGTGTACCTAACATGATTCTGTGAGAATCTTTTGCCGCATCGTTTTGACAGAATACATAGTTCAGAATAAATTTCAAACCTTGTCCTTTTACAAAGTAGTTCAAACCAACTGAATATTCGCGCTTATTATTATTTGCAATTTCTCTGTTTGGATCAAATTCATCATATCTCGCTAAGATTTGAAGTTTTTTCGTCAACATATATGCAACAGTTGCGTAAAAACCGCTTGCGTGCTTATCGGTTGAATATCCTGCCGTACCGTTGTAACCGTTAGCTTGCGCCCATTCAAAGTTTGCCATAAATCTTTTGTATTCATATTGAACATGCGCACCGACTACGCAGAAATTATTATCTCTATGACCTGCATCCATGCTACCGCCAACAAGCAATTTACCATATCTGCCATCAGTTTTCCCAAGTGGTTTCAAGTCTACTCTACCAATAAATTCTGCCCCAGGAAAGAATTCTTGAAAATAAGTATCCGAACTATAAACACCAAAGTCATAATCCATCAAACTGTATGTTCCTGCAACTTTAGCCCCAAGTTTACGAACTGTACCAAAATTTCTTGAAATTTGAGAACGAGCTAAAAATGGCAATACAAATGGTCCGTAAGCACCTTCTAAACCAACAGGCGGACGAGAATTACCGATTAAAATTCTGTGGTGTGGAATCTTGTTTGTTGCGATGTACATATCAGCGAACAAGTTTTCTACCCAGTTTCTTTCTGATAATGGTGAGAAGTTAAACATAATTCTAAAATCACCATTATTATTCTTTAAGAAACCATCATAACCAACGTTAATCGTATTTATGTCATAGTGGTTTGTTGTATGTTCACGATGCATTCCGCCTTCATTAAATTGAAGTCCGATATCACCGTTATAACCTGCCCATAATTGAGTTCTATCCCATGCAGAATCCTCATCAAATTTATGAGTCAAAACATCTTGTAAAAGATACGTCGGTTTATCATATTTATAAACTTCTAAATGATACACATCCTGAAGTTTTTCTTTTAAACTTTTTTCTTGCGGAGCTTTTTCTTCCGTAATAGAAATTGCTTGAGGTACTTCTTCCACGTTCATTTCTTCTTGCGGAACATCAAGCACAACTTCTTCTAAATTTTGCTCCTTAACTTTTGCCCACACAGGTGTGGTCAAAACAATTGCTATTAATGCCAGTAAAATCTTTTTCTTCATAACTACATTCTTATATATTATACAAAAAAAGACCAATTCTCATCAAGTGAGAATCGGTCTTTTTAAACTAAACTAATGTTGATGTCTGTGTTCTTCTCTTAAGTAAGCTGTCCAGAATAATAGAACAACGAATACGAAAGCACCTACAATGTTACCACAAGTAACAGGAAGTAGGTTGTGTAAGAAGAAACCTTTCCAAGTCATTGTTGCTAATTGATCAGGAGTCATGCCTGAAGCAGCAACGATTGATGGAAAGTGTTTCATCAATAATCCGTTTGGAATAAAGAACATGTTTGCAACACTGTGTTCATAACCTGAAGCAACGAATGTCATAATTGGGAAGAAGATTGCGAAAATCTTACCAATAACACGTTTAGAAGTTGAAGCCATAAAGATTGCTAAACATACCAACCAGTTACAAAGAATACCTCTGAAGAATGCTTCACCAAATGATAAGTTGATTTTTGAGAAAGCTGTTTGCATAGCAGTGACACCTACTGCATCGCCACCATTATGTCACATTCCGGCGCCAAATATCAAACCTGCAACAAGGATAGAACCTAAGAAGTTTGCAATATAAACGATTGTCCAGCTTCTTAATAATTTAAGAAGGCTAACTTTCTTTTCTAAAACTGCGAAAGTCATCATTACGTTACCTGTGAACAATTCAGCACCTGTCAATGCAACAATCATCAAACCTGTTGCGAATGTCATAGCACCGATAAGTTTTGTAAAGCCCCAACCCATCATTGAGTCGCCTGTCATAACTGTTAATGATACTTGAGCACCAAATGCGATAAATGCACCTGCTGCGATTGCTAATGTAAACATTTTAGTTTTACTAAAATCAGCTTTTCCTGTCATAACGCTGTCACTAAGTTCGTGAACAGTGGCACTAGGAGTTAAGCTGTCTTGTGTGGAAATTACCTTTTCTTCTTCCATTTTTCCTTTTCTCCTATTTTTCTCTCTTTTTAGAACACCAAAATTTCATAAATTTCCTGCGGAAACTATGTCGGCTAAATGTGTTTGACTATCTATATCCTAAAATTTTAATGTTCTTGAAAAACTCTGCTTAAATCAATTTTATTTAAGTCCTTATTGATAATAGCACTTGAAAAAATGATTGCAAGATTTTTTTTAAAGATTTATTATCTATTTCTAAAAAGTATTAAAATAATTTACTCATTATATTTGAAAAACTTGTTACAAACCTTAATAATTCGTTACAAAAGTTCATGTTTAAGCAAATTTTTGATAAAAAATGTTTTTATATAAGTATGGATAGTGTGCAATTACAAAATTTGAATAACATTTATAAAACAGCTGCTATAAAAAAGACAAACACAGCTTCTGTTGAGCAGTCTTCTGCAAATAATCAGCCTCAAGCTCCCGCTTTTAAAGCTCAAGCCTATATGAGTGCGATTACTGTTAGAACATCTTTAGCAAATAAAGATGAACGTAAAAAATATGAAGATTTGTCAAATGAATTAGAACTTCCATACAGAAAAAAATTGGAGTTCGCACTCAAATCAGGGCAATTATTAAAAAACAATTCGAATGATAAAAGCACTGTATTAGACAATTTGCATAAAATAATCAAAGAAGAACGTGATCCGGGATTAGACAAAGATACGATCCTAAAAGAATGTTTGGATATTTTAGCCAATCCTTATGTAATTACGCAAACATGTGAAGATATTCCGGCACAATATAAGCGACAAGTTATCGGTTTGATTACAAACCTATCAGAAGACCCTAATGAAATTGCAAAAACTCGTTGGGAATTAGATAACATGCATACAGGCACTTGTCCTGCCGCAAGCATTGAATTCGATTTAGCAACAAAACACACCGCCGAATTTTTTAGAATGGTCGAAGGTTTAACATCTCCGAAAAATGAAGTTACAAAAACAATTCAAATGGATAATTTGTCTAAGAAATCGAATGATGCAATTTGGCTACTAAAAACATTTAAAACGCCACACAATATAAAGAATTTTGAAACAGCAGATATCTTATTAAAACCTGATGAGAATGCAATAATTCGAGCAAGAATTCAAAACAGTAACAGAGATAAAGGCGAACGTTCAATAATTGATGTATTAATGCAATCTACTCTTATGCAATTGGGTTCTCAACAAACATACAACTCATTAACGGATAAACGTGCGCCAAATGAATGGACGCAAGAAGATGGCGGTTTAATTGATTTTGAAAAAACTTATGTCGAATCTGTTGTAGAAGATAAAAATACAACTTCCGTAACGTATCAAAAGGTTGACGAAAACGGACGCCTTTGCGGTTATGAAAAAGATTTTGCAACAATCAAAAAAGAATTATTAGATACTCTAAAAATGGGGCATAATATAATTATCGGCTATACTTGGCCGGACCCTGATAACGAAAACCGATTGGCAGGACATGAAATAACAATTGTTGGACACAGAGTTAACCCAAATGGAGAAGGCGTATTCATTTGCCAAGATTCGGATGATGAAATATCTGCTCCTATTGAAATGACAGAAAAAGAACTTTTACCGAAAATCCATCATGCGGGCTTGCCTGATGAAATAGCATCAAGAGATTTTAAATACCAAGACAGTTGGGAAATCGGAATTGATGAATTTCAGGACATGAAAAAGAAAAGTGCTTAGTTTCTAATAATAAAATTTTGCAATAAAAACGGGGTTGAAATAAAGTTTCAACCCCGTTTTTATTATCATATTCTAATTATTCATTATCAGAATTTTTGTTATCACCAACAAGTAAATCAGGTGCGCCAAACATACCTTCAATTTCTTCCAAAATTGCAGATGGTTTGCGTGCTTGATTTCTTTGTGCTGCACGTTTTTGAGCTTCTTTATCTCTTTCTTCGTTAGCACAAGATAAATGATAGAATCCAGTACCGGCAGGAATTAAACGACCAATAATAACGTTTTCTTTCAAACCTCTTAACAAGTCTTTCTTACCATCTACTGCAGCTTCTGTCAAGATTCTTGTTGTTTCTTGGAATGAAGCAGCTGAAATAAATGATTCAGTGTTCAATGAAGCTTTTGTAATACCTAATAACATGTATTCGCAAGTTGCTTCTTGACCATCATGCTCTTTAACAGCTTTGTTTTCATTTTCAAATGTTTGAACTTCAACCAACTCTCCAGGAAGTAAGTTAGTATCACCTGAATCAACAATTCTAACCTTCTTAGTCATCTGACGAACGATAATTTCAATGTGTTTATCAGCAATTTCTACACCTTGTGAACGGTATACACGTTGAACTTCGTCTACCAAGTATTGTTGAGCTTCTTCAGGACCACAAAGTCTGATAACATCGTGTGGGTTCAAAGGACCACTTGTTAAAGGTTGACCTTTTTTAATCTTTTGACCGTTTTGAACCACGATACTTGCATCGATTGCAAACTTAATTTCAGATTTTGAACCACCTTCTGTTTCCAAGAATAATCTAGGAACATCATCTTCGATTTCGATTCTAGCAACACCATCAACTTCTGCTAAAATAGCGCAGTCTTTTGGTTTTCTAGCTTCAAGCAATTCTTCTACTCTTGGAAGACCTTGAACGATGTCACCTGTTTTTTCTCTTTCGAATACCAATGTAGCAAGCATATCACCACGTAGAACTAAAGAGCCTTCTTCAACCTGCAACATAGTACCAGGGCTGATTAAGTATGGACGACCGTTTCTGATTGTAACTGATTTTGCAGTAACATCAACAATCTTACCTGAAACAGGAGCCAATTCACCTGATTCAGCAACTGCTGAATCTAACTTAATGAAATCACCTTTCTTAACTGATGGTTTAGACTTAGTTACGACAGTTGTTTCAAAGTTAGCACAGTTTAGAAGCAATCTTCTTGATTCTGCAACGTCACCCTTAATAGAAGCAACACCATCATTTAACGCTAGAACTTCAGTCTTAGCAATTGGAGTCTTAGCATCAATAACTTCGCCGTTTGCAACTAATAATTCAGTTTGAAGTGAGCTGTTAAGTTTAGAATTACCTTCCAATTCACGACGTACGATTAATGTTTCAAGAACAACAATCTTTAATTCGCCGCTTTCATCAAGTTCTACCATACCTTTTAAGTGTGATAAGTAACCTTGCATTTGAAGAACTAAGCTTGTTCTTGTTAAAGTAGCACCGTCAAGGTTTCTAACTCTAGCACCGTCTTTGTATTGCAATTGAGTTACAGGAACGATATTAATTGATTCATCAGTTGTATTGAATTCAATAGAAACTTCCTTAGGTTCAATATACATTGGTTGAACAGGTCTAACCAAGATTTGAACAGGTTTGTCTTCCAATGATTCTTCTTCTAGAGCAGATGTATCGATATCTTCATCCAAATCATCAATATCTAAATCATCAAAATCCATTTCCATCAAAGTTACGATAGAAGTTTCTTTTGCTTTAATACCCTTAGCGATAACTGTACCTTCTTCTACTACCGCACCTTCTTCAACTTTCAATTCTGAAATATTAGGAAGAGTATGAACTTCACCAGGTCTGATTGTAACTTCGTGTACTACATCGTTAAATTCTTTGAACTCTACAATACCATCAATGTGGCAGTAAACATCTTTAACAACTTCTGTACCGGCTGTTACGAATGTACCATTATCAACCATCTTCAATGAAGAATCTTTGTTAACTTGGTGAACTTCTTCAGGAACAAATACGATATGACCAGGGTTTGTAACGATTTGGTTATCATCAACTTCAATATCAATATATTTGATTTCACCTGAAGATGAAACTGAGCATTCATCATCAACAAGTTCTGCAATAATCATACCGTTTTCAACTGTTGTATCAACAGGAGCTTTAACAATATATTTTTCACCAGTCTTATCAACTGTCCATAATTGTTCTTTCTTAGTTTGTTCAAATTTAGCATTAGCCGGGTTCAAAGAAGCGATTACAATTGTAATTTCTTTACCTTGAACAATTTTATTGATTTTGTTTTTACCTGATTTAACAGCTTCAACAACCAAATCTTCTGCATAACGAACTTCACCACCGTGTTCTGAAATCATCAAAGTTTCAGCTAATTTATCACCGGCTTTAACTTTTTGCTCATCAGAAACAAGAACTTTTGAACCACCCGGTAAGTTATAAACATCACCACCGATAATCCAAACGATGCCGTTTTTATTAGCAGTTCTAGAAATGTTACCTTGTCTGTCTTTCTTTTCGTCTGCAACAAAATCTTCAAACAAGATTTCACCTGACATATCAGCGTTAATATCTTTTGTAGCTTTTTCTGTCAAACGACCGCCATCATTAGCAGTTGGTTTGTATTCAGCAAGTTTGAAGTCTTTTTCAATCTTCATACCGTCTGCAAAGAATACTGTTGCACCTGCAGGAATGTGGTAAGAAGTTGATTTTTTAGCACCTTTAACTTCAATATCAGCTTCATAGATAGAAACTCTAACAACATCACCGTGACGAGTTCTAAGTTCTCTTGTTTTAAGCTTAGATTCAACTGTACCTGCTTCTGTTGCGTGAATTTCTTTAGTAGCTTCTTTAACGCCAACCGCACCACCTGTGTGGAAGGTTCTCATTGTAAGCTGTGTACCAGGTTCACCGATTGATTGAGCTGCGATAATACCGATTGCTTCACCAACATCAACTAATTTTTGAGTTGTCATTGCCCAACCATAACATTTTTGGCAAACACCATATTCAAGACCGCAAGTTAAACCTGAACGAACTTTAAGTTCTTGCAAGTTTAAGTGAGCGATTTTCTTAATATCTTTTCTGTCCATTGTAGTATTTTTTGCTACAAGAAGAGTTGTACCATCTTCATCGAAGATATCTTGAGCAACAGTTCTGCCCAACAATCTGTCGATAAGAGGAACAATAATATTATCACCATCAGTAATAGGTTTCATGTTGATACTCTTTTCAGTACCGCAATCAGTATCTCTGATAATAACATCTTGAGCAACGTCAACCAAACGTCTTGTCAAATAACCTGAATCGGCTGTTTTCAACGCTGTATCTACCAAACCTTTACGAGCACCGTATGAAGAAATGATGTATTCAGTACAAGAAAGACCTTCTTTAAAGTTTGAAGTAATCGGCAAGTCGATGATTTGACCTTGTGCGTCTGCCATCAAACCTCTCATACCAACTAACTGAGAAACCTGTGATAAGTTACCTCTCGCACCAGAGAATGCCATCATATATACCGGGTTTAATTTATCGAAGTTTTCAACTACTTGCTCTGTCAACTTAGCTGTTGTTTCAGACCAAGTATCAATAACCTTTGTATATCTTTCAACTTCTGTAATTTCACCTTTTAAATATCTGTTTGTTGATTTTTCAATTTCTGCTTCTGCTTCCTTTAGAAGTCCTTTTTTAGATTCAGGAACTGATAAGTCAGCGATTGAAATAGTAACACCAGATTTTGTAGCGTATTTATAACCTAAATTCTTAAGTGTATTAGCCAATTCAGCAGTTTTAGCTCCGCCGTATTCTAGATACATTTGAGAAAGAAGCTTTTTCAATCCGCCTTTATCCATTTGTTTATTAATAAACGCTGGAGTTTGTTTTGCATGTGCGTATGTATTTTCCATCTTTTATTTTTCCCTTTTAATCTTTAACTACACTAAAGCTGATCTAACTGCTTCGTTGAATATAATTCTACCAACAGTTGTTTCAATTCTCTTACCTTTTTCATCACGAACTACAATCTTGTCATGAAGTGTAATTACTTTAGCTTCTAAAGCTGAAATAGCGTCTTGGAAGCTATAGAAGTAACCTTGTACATCTTGTTCAGGATTTTTCATAATAGTTAGGTAGTACATACCTAATACCATATCCTGAGAAGGTGTGATGATTGGCTTACCGTTAGCAGGAGCCAAGATATTGTTTGTAGCCAACATAAGCATTCTAGCTTCAGTTTGAGCCTCAATAGATAGAGGAACGTGAACAGCCATTTGGTCACCGTCGAAGTCGGCGTTGAATGCCGTACATACCAATGGGTGAAGTTGAATTGCACGTCCTTCTACTAATTTAGGTTCAAATGCTTGAATACCTAATCTGTGAAGGGTCGGTGCTCTGTTCAACATAACAGGGTGTCCATCAATAATTTCTTCTAAGATATCCCAAACTCTAGCGTCTGAGCGTTCAATCATTTTCTTAGCAGATTTAATGTTTTGAACAAATCCTCTTTCGATAAGTTTATTAACAACAAACGGTTTGAATAATTCAATTGCCATTTCTTTTGGCAAACCGCATTGGTTAAGTTTTAATGTAGGACCAACTACGATAACAGAACGACCTGAGTAGTCAACACGTTTACCTAACAAGTTTTGACGGAAACGACCTTGTTTACCTTCAATGATGTTAGACAATGATTTCAACGCTCTGTTGTTTGGACCAACAACTGTTCTACCGCGTCTACCGTTATCAATTAGTGCGTCAACAGCTTCTTGAAGCATACGTTTTTCATTTCTAACGATAATTTCAGGAGCGCCCATTTCCAATAATCTTTGTAAACGGTTGTTTCTGTTGATTACACGTCTATATAAATCGTTCAAGTCAGATGTAGCGAATCTGCCACCGTCCAATTGAACCATTGGTCTTAAGTCAGGAGGAGTTACAGGAAGTACATCCATAACCATCCAAGTAGGGTCTGTTTCAGAAGAAATTAAAGAATCTAATAATCTTAATCTCTTAATCAACTTACCTTTTCTTTGAACAGAAGTTACATGACCTGCTAATTCAGTTCTAATTTCTTCTGCCAATTCTTTAACATTAATTTCACCTAAAAGTTTCTTGATAGCTTCAGCACCAATACCAACTTCTAACTTAGATTCTTCATTTTCCATGATGAAATCTTCATATTCTTCTTCAGAAAGAAGTTGAAGTTTCTTGAATGGGCTGTCAGCCGGATCAATAACTACATAGTTATTAAAGTAAATAACTTGTTCAAGATCTTTTAATGTCATATCCAAAAGTAAACCAAGATAAGATGGAATACCTTTCAAGAACCAAATGTGAGAAACAGGAGCAGCAAGCTTGATGTGTCCCATTCTGTGACGTCTTACTTTTGAATCTGTAACTTCAACGCCGCATCTTTCACAAATGATACCTTTGTGACGAACTCTTTTGTATTTTCCGCAATAGCATTCCCAGTCCTTTGTTGGCCCGAAAATTCTTTCGCAGAACAAACCATCTCTTTCAGGTTTAAGGGTTCTATAGTTAATAGTTTCAGGTTTTGTAACCTCGCCATAAGACCACTTCAAAATTCTTTCAGGTGAAGCGATGCTTATACGTATATAATCAAAATAATCAATACTTGTAGACAATTTTCCTATCTCCTTATATTTCGCCCAATGTTGCTGAAGTATCAAAGAAATTAATATTTAATAACTCTGAATCAATATCTGACAATGTTCTCTTTGGCGCAGCTTTGCGCAAATCTTCCATATCAGACATCAAATCAACTTCAACGCCATTTTTCTTAGCAACTGTAATATCTAAACCGATACTTTGCAATTCTCTTACAAGTACCTTAAATGATTCCGGAATACCAGGTCTTGGAATGTTATCACCCTTAACGATTGATTCGTAAGCTCTATTACGTCCGTTTACATCATCGGATTTAATAGTCAACATTTCTTGAAGTGTGTAAGCCGCACCATAAGCTTCCAATGCCCAAACTTCCATTTCACCGAATCTTTGACCACCGAATTGAGCTTTACCACCCAAAGGTTGTTGTGTAACTAATGAGTAAGGACCGGTTGAACGAGCGTGAATCTTATCATCTACCAAGTGAACAAGTTTCAAGATATAAGATAAACCAACTGCAATCGGTTCATCAAACGGTTCACCTGTTCTACCATCGATTAGGTAAACTTTACCGTCTTCTCTAACCCAATCACAACCTGATTCTTTAATACCTCTTAGAAGTTCAGCCTTAGTTGCGATTTCTGATTGGTTATCACCATATCTTTCATCGAATGAAGGTGCTTCATAGTGTTCACCTGTCAAGTATGCAGCCAAACCTAACAAGCATTCGTAAGTTTGACCAACGTTCATACGAGAAGGAACACCTAGTGGGTTCAATACGATATCAACAGGAGTACCGTCTGGTAAGAATGGCATATCTTCTTTTGGAAGAATTCTTGAAACAATACCTTTGTTACCGTGACGACCTGAAAGTTTATCACCAACAGATACCTTACGTTTTTGAGCGATATAAACTCTGATTACTGTATTTGCTCCAGGTGGCAATTCATCGCCTTTTTCTCTGTCAAATACCTTAACATCGAGTACTCTACCGCCTTCTCCGTGAGGAACTCTTAGTGAATTATCTTTAACATCTCTTGCTTTTTCAGCAAAGATTGCTCTTAACAATTTTTCTTCAGGTGGATGTTCAGATTCACCTTTTGGTGTAACTTTACCAACAAGGATGTCATCTGCATAAACTCTTGCACCGATACGAACAATACCACGTTCATCCAAATGTCTTAAAGCTTCTTCAGAAACATTTGGAATTTCTCTTGTAATTTCTTCAGGTCCAAGTTTAGTTTGTCTTGCATCTATTTCTAATTTTTCGATGTGAACTGATGTAAAGATATCATCATGAACGCATCTTTCTGAAAGCAAGATAGCATCTTCGAAGTTATAGCCTTCCCAAGGCATATATGCTACCAAAATGTTTTTACCGATTGAAAGTTCACCGCAACTTGTTGAAGCACCATCTGCGATTACATCACCTGCTTCAATCTTATCGCCTTCCTTAACAATTGGTTTTTGGTTAATACATGTATCTTGGTTAGAACGTACATATTTCATTAATGTATGTAAATGTTGTTTACCGGCTTGGTCAGTGATGATAATTTCTTCACCTGTTACACGAGAAACTACACCGCTAACTCTTGCACAAACTACCATACCTGAGTCTTTTGCAACTCTTCTTTCCATACCTGTACCAACAACCGGTCTTTCAGTAATTAGAAGAGGTACTGACTGACGTTGCATGTTTGAACCCATCAATGCACGGTTCGCGTCATCGTGTTCAATGAACGGAATCATAGAAGTCGCAACAGAGATAATCTGAATTGGGCAAACTCCCATGTAGTCAACTTTTGAAGAATCACTCATAATGAATTCTGATCTGTAACGAACCGGAATTTGAGCAGCTTTAAATGTGTTATCAGGGTTCAATTGAACGTCTGCAGGCGCACATCTAAAGTTTTCATCTTCGTCAGCTGTCATATAAACAACTTCATCTGTAACCTTACCATCTTTAACAACAAAGAATGGAGATTCAACAAAACCATAGTCATTAACTCTTGCGTGAGTAGCTAATGAACCAATCAAACCAGCGTTTGGACCTTCAGGAGTTTCAATCGGACAAATACGACCGTAGTGAGAAGGATGAATATCACGAACCGCGAAACCGGCTCTTTCTCTTTGCAAACCACCAGGTCCTAATGCTGAAATACGTCTTTTGTGAGTCAATTCAGCAAGTGGGTTAATTTGGTCCATGAACTGTGACAATTGAGAAGAACCAAAGAATTCCTTCAAAGAAGCAACCAATGGTTTTGTATTCAACAAGTTCAATGGAGTTAAGGTTTCAGAATCTTGAAGAGTCATTCTTTCTTTAACGATTCTTTCAATTCTTGATAAACCAACTCTGAATTGGTTTTGAAGAAGTTCGCCAACTGAACGAATTCTTCTGTTTCCTAAGTGGTCGATATCATCCAATGAACCTTCATCATAAGTTAAATTGATTAAGTATTCGATTGAAGCAACGATATCTTGAACTGTCAATGTTCTTTGGTTCTTAGGAATGTTCAAGTTTAATTTTTTGTTTAATTTATAACGACCAACACGACCGATATCGTATTTCTTATCATCAAAGAATCTTGATTCTAAGATTTGACGTCCGCCTTGAGCAGAAGCAGGGTCACCAGGTCTTAATTTTTTGTACAAATCAATTAAAGCATCATCAGTTGTTTCAGTTGTATCTTTGTCTAATGTTTTCTTTAAGAATTCAAAGTGAGTGAACAAAGATTCCATTTCTGAAACAGTGATACCCATTGCTTTAAGTAATGTTGTAGCCAAGATTTTTCTATTTTTGTCAATCTTAACGTAAATAATATCGTTAGAATCAGTTTCAATCTTCAACCATGCCCCTCTGTTTGGAATCATAGTTGCGTTATAAAGTCTTTTACCTGTTGGAGAAATTTCTCTCTTGAAATAAACACCAGGAGAACGAACGATTTGAGAAACGATTACACGTTCTGCACCGTTAACAATGAAAGTACCTTTGTCAGTCATTGTAGGAATATCACCGATGTAAACTTCTTGTTCTTTAATTTCACCGCTATCACGGTTAACAAGTCTAACCATTACACGAAGCTGTTTTGCATAAGTTGCATCATGAATACGAGCTTCTTCAACTGTGTATTTTGCATTATCGAACGTGTAGTTAGGTAAGAAGTGCAATTCTAATCTGCCTGTATAATCTTTTACAGGAGAGAATGCTAATAATTCTTCTTTTAAGCCCTCTTTCAAAAACCATTCAAATGATTTTTTTTGCACGTCAATTAAATCCGGTAAATCGTCCAAACGTGTATTAGGAATACCCATTGGCGTTACTCTTTTTGCATATTCTGTCGACATTAATTCACCTCATCTATTCTAGTGATTACTATATAAAAAATTTACTTTTTATCTACTTTTATTTCGGACATAATTATCCCATATACAGCATGTTAATTAATCGTACTACATCAAAAAGTATCGTCAAGTTAATAAGGGTATAATGTACAATTTATCAAGGGGTTTGTTTACAAAAATTTACAATTGAAGAAAAATTTTTTCATGTGGGCATGATTTAGTTTGTTATTTTGTAAGATTTTACCCCTTGCGGGTCTTCACCTCACCCTAGCCCTCTCCTGTAAGGAGAGGGAATGACCATTGTCGTTCGAAGAGATTACATTTAAACAATAATAAAAACTTTTTATTTTATCAAAATTAACAAATCTTGGTTATTCCCTCTCCTTACAGGAGAGGGCTAGGGTGAAGTGAATGCCCGTAAGGGAAAAAACAATATTTCATTCATCTTCAATAAATACCCACCCGCATCTGTAACGCTTAGCACAGCTTCGCTAACAGCTGCGACCTCCCTATCCATGGAGGTTAAAAAAGTGGTCGGGGCAAAGCCCCGACCACTACAAGATATCTAAAACTTTTCCAATACTTTATTCGCTAATGCATTCAACAAAGCATCCAATTGTTTGCCTTCGTCTTCAGTATACCCGTTTGTAGCTGAGTTATGTTTGTTCACAAAGTCTTGGAGCGCCTTGTATTCATTTGTATTCCAAACTCCTACATCTGCTGCTTTAGCCAATAACGCTTTTGCTACATAGTTACATCTCACTTGCGAGAAGTTTTCAGACTCGTTTGCAATATATTGCATCATTCCTTCTTTTGGAGAGCAATCATTGAACCCGCAGATTATACTTGCAATTTGGTCTTTTATTGCATACTGTTCATTTTCTTCTTTATCCGTTAAATTCAAGCTATTTAGATATCCGCCAATATTTCCTGAACCCGGACCCCATACTTGCTTGTGCATTTTAACGCCATGTTTTTGTCCGTCGCTGTTAATTTTTCTTAATGTGACATTACCTGATTTATCCGCATCTAAACTATATTCGGTATTGCCAATTACATACCTGTTCTTGTGGCTGTCTCCATTTATTGATGAATGCTTAATCAAGTGTTTTTCAACAGCACCTTTTATGTAATCTTTTGATTTTCTTCCATTGAATATTTTTTTGAATACAGCTTCTTTTGTTTTATCATCCCAACCTGCATTCTTAGCATCAACTTCATATAAAGCTTGATATGGCGTAATACTGCTATCTAATTCACAAACTTTTTGAATAAATGCTTTATCTGTCATATTTGCTTTAACAAGTTCGGCAAGTCGAGCCTTAACAGCTTTATCGTTCCTATCTGTTAAACCTTTCAAAGTATCTAAGTCACCTTTACCAAGTTCTTTCAATACGGCTGTAAAGTATTTTGCAGCTTCACCTGTATTGCAATCTTCAGGTAGAGCTTTCAAAATATTCTGAGCAGTCGCACCTTTAGGAAGCTTAGTTTTATCAAAACTTATCTTACCGTTTTCTTCTTTCATATAAGTTTTTGCAAGAGCAAGTCTGTTTTCATCAGAGATTTCACCGCCAGAATAAACATAAGATAATAACTTATCTTTGATATCTTTATCTTCAGGGAATTTGTCCAAGATTTTGTCATAAGGAAGATAGAACAGTCTATCGGTAGCAATTTTATTATCAATAAAATCTAAAACCTCATCTTTTTCAGTCATGTTTTCTACCATATCTGCATAATGAGAAGCTATATTTTCACTATGATTATAGAAACTGTTTTCCATCGCATCATTGTATTGACCTTTGCCCATATCTTCAAGTTTTGTATAGTTAATCAGTGCTTTTTGCATATCCTCATTAGCTATAACTAAGTTGCATAACTTACTCATTTCTTCATAAGTTGGACGGCGTTTTGAATTGAAGGTATAGTTACCATCATCATCTTTTGTCAAATAAGTTTCGGCAATTTCAGTTTTTGCAGCTTTTCGTTGCTCTTCAGGTAATTTGTTAATCCAATCATTAGCTACATTTAGCCATCCGGCATTTTCTAAATTACCTTTTTCTTTTGTATAAATATCTTTGATACGCGCAAGCATAGCGTTTTTGATATCATCAGACCAATCAGGGTCAGCCGAGCTGTCTAATTTGCTAAGAACATACATGCCATTTGCATTAATAACCGTTTTGATATCTTCATCTTTTGCTTTTAATACTTTTGCTTGACATAATAAACAATTTGCAAGTTCAACATCTTTTGTGTTTGCATATTTTTTAAATAATTCAGCTTTAGCTTCATCAGTTTTAGCAAGTTTTAATTCGTTTACAAAATCATCAAGCGTTTTTTCAGTACTTGCCCAATAATTATTATCACCTACAGTAGTTTTATAATGCAATCCTCCATCATTACCATATTGTAGATATTTTTCATTAACACCTTTGGCTTTATCAGCTTCTATTTTAAAACCTTCTTTAAATTTTGTATTAGCCAACACATTTTTTAAATCAACTTGATCATCAGTCAATTTTATACCTTTTCTTTCGTCTTCACGGATTTCTTGATACAAGCCAGCCAATGTTTCATGTGCTTCATCGTTCTTTTTAAACGCTGACATGGTAACTTCACCTTTGTCGTCAGTAGTCATAGATTTAACCACATTTGCATTACGAGTCAGAAGCAAATCTTTAGCAAAAGCTTTACATTCTTCGGATTCGATATTCAAATATTTATCTGACTGCAACAAAGCAGCTGCGTTACGTACAATTTGTTCATTACCGCCTGATTTTTCAATAAGCAATTTTAAATTAGCTAAGCCGGTTGCTTGGCGTTTTGCTTTCACTTCAGGAGTTTCTTTTGCTCCGCGGTCGCTCTTAATATTGCCTGCGATTTTCCACAATTCAGCTTCTAATTTTTTCAAATTTTCAATAGAATCTGCTGAAAGTTTAACATTGCGAAATATCGGATATGGACAATTTGCCCCAAATGTCATTTGGAACATAGTTTCAGGATCATGATTTTTATTAGTATATTTCATGATACAACCGCCCTGTTTAAATTTTGGATCTTTAAAGTCTTTTAACACATTGCCTTCTTTATCCACAGGCACGCCTTTACCCATATTCACGCCATTATCCGTAATTGAGATTGATGATTTTTTACCATCAACTGCGGTTTTCTTCTTTTTGTAATTAGGGTCAATTCCATGATTAGCATCATCTTGCGCAACTACTTCGTCATCGCCTTCATCAGAAACATCTCTTACACCTCGTTCAGTCCAATCATCGCCATCAACTCTTTCTGTACTGCCGTTAAACGCAGCCGCTGAATTACCTTCTTTTTCTTTAACTTTTGTAATAGCATCATCGGTCAATTTTATAACAAGTTGAGTGCCAACTTCTATATTATTAACATCATTGATATTATTAAGATTTGCGATTTGAGCAATACGATTGTTCACAGAACGAAAATCTGTTGGCAAGCCTTCTTCTTCCAACTGTTTCTTTGCTATCGTATAAAGAGTTTCGCCTTTTATTACAGTATGTTTATCAGCATCTTCTTTTTTAAAGAACTCTCCGAGTTTATCCGCATCATAGCTTTCTCGTAAATTTTGCATAGCACTGTTATAAGCGCCACGAGGAGTTTTACCATCTGCTGCCAAGTCTACCGTATAATTATTATCTTTTAGATTTGCTTTTAGCTTATTAAGTTCTGCATCATCCAAAGTTCCGTTTGAATTTTCATCAACTCCATCAAAAATTGTATCGGCATTGTCGCCAAATTTCTTTTTAATCTCGTCGATTTTTTCTCCTGATTTAATTGTAATATTTTTTCCATTAACATTCACATTAATATTAGTAGACACGATATAATCTCCTTTCATGCATACTTACACGTTATGTTCATGTTTACGGTATTTTTTTGAAAAACTTTAGGATTTTGGAGAAATTTGTTACAAAAGTTTACAGTTTGTTTTTGGGAATGAAAGTATGGAGGGCGGATTTGAGTTGGCTGTATCACCCTCATCAGAGCTCCGCTCAGCTTCTCCCCTCAAGGGAGAAGCGGTTACTTGCGCCAATTTAACGTATTCTACCGCTTCGCCCTTGAGGGGAGAAGCTGAGCGGAGCTCTGATGAGGGTGGCATAGAAGAGTCTTAAAAGTAGTAACCCACCCGTATCTGTAAGGCTCAGCAAAGCTTCGCCAACAGCTCCGACCTCCCTATCCATGGAGGTTGCTTACGCCTAAACCCTCACCCGAAAATCTAAGTTTCGCATGGCTCAACTTGATTTTCAACCCTCTCCCTCGGAGAGGGGATTAGCTGAGCGGTGTTTTTTATAATAAAAGAACGACTAACGGAAGTCAGTCGTTCTTGTTGTTTGTAAAATAATAGTTGTTATTAGTTATTTTGTATTATGCAATGTCTTCAGAATGTTTTGGAGCAATCATATATCCCAAAGCTGCCAAGATTGCTGCACCACCGCCGATATAAGCTGCTAATTTTTTATTAGGAATTTTCTTTTCCAATAAAGCTTTAACATCTTCACCGAAAGCTTTCTTTATTGCTTCATCTACTGTACCATTCTTTTCAATGAATTTCTTAACAGCTTCTTCTTCTGACATACCTGCTGTTTTTGGCAATGCATTTCTTGCTTCCGTAATTTTTCCTTCAACATCTGCCAATTGAGCTTTTGCTTCATTCAATGCTTTTGTATCAACGCCTGAACCTTTTGTTTGATATGTAACTTCTTTTGGCAACTCAGCACTAGTTGGTTTAAATTCAGGTGCTGCGAATGTTGCAGGTTTATTAAGAACTTTTCCGTTTTGGCAAATTTCACCAGCTTCATTATAATATTGACCTTTTGGTAAAGAAGATTTTAACTTATTCAATTCTTTTTGTGACTTATTAATTTCTTTATCAGCTTTACCAATAGTAGCAGTACTTGATTTTATTGTTGCCAATTTTTCATCAGAAATCTTTATAAGTTCTTTAATTGTATCTTCAGTAATTGGTTTACCTGATTCTTCCAAACCTTTTAACAAGTTCTTTTCCTTATCAGTCAATGTATCCATGAACGATTTCAAGGCATCTTTTTGATTCATCGTTGGTAATGCTCTGCCTGTTGCAACATAATCCAATGCATAAGCAAGTCTTTCCCACATATTAGCATTTGGAGCTTTATTCATTGCTTTATCGAAATTTTTAAGCAATTTATTTAAGTTTTTATTCCTATTTTTTTCAGATTCAAATGCAATTTTTGCTCTTTTTGTAAAGTGAGTAACACCATTATTTTTTCTTTCATTATAAACATGTTCAAATTTATAACCTGTTGTTTCTTCCAATTTGTTTAAAGCATCCTTAACAGCTTGTTCATTTTTTGCTAAATTTGCTTTTGCTTTTACATATTCATTGTCAGGCTTTTTAACTGAGAATTTATCCCAAGCGGTCATATAATCTGCCTGATAGCCTTTTAATTCTTTTTTATAGGCTTCTTTCATTTTTTCAACTTCTGCATCAGTTACTTTTACTTCAACGCCATTGATAACTTTTGTATCTTTAAATTTAGTATTCTTAACAACTTCATCTACTGCTGAATCATATTTTGCTTCTGCAGCTTTTACCGCATTAAGTGCATTGTTAATTTCTTCCTTGGATGCATTATTTGCTTTAAGTTCTTGCAATGCATTATCAGCTTTCTTAAGTTCTTTTAGTCTTGATCTTAAAAGAGCCATTGGTTCTTTTGTAACAGTTTTTGAAGCTGTTGTGTTGCCTTCAATTGTTTTAATACTATTTTCAATTTCAGCTTTCTTCTTCATTAATTCATGGTCAGACGCCAATTCAGGAACTGCACCACCTTTATTAGCTTCTACAAATGCATTTTTATCTGCTATCCATTTATCTCTAGCTTTAATTGCTGATTGTCTTGCATCAATTGCTTTAGTTTGTTCTGCTTCTTCAGAAATAACTTCTTTAGCAGCTTTTTCAAAGTTATCCTTTGTATCTCTGATAATGTCTTCATGAGATGCATACTTTGGTTTTGGTGCTGTCATTTTTGCAGCTGCATAACCACCAACACCACCGATAGCAGCACCACCAACTGCATAAGGTAATGCACTTGATTGTTTTTGTTGAACTTGTGGTTGAATTGATAATTCGTCTGACATAACTAATTACTCCTATATTTTACAACTATTATTTAATTTCCGTTTTTGTTTTATCTTACTTTTAATCCCATTAAAATTCTACAATCTTTTGGTCTTATATATCTAAACACACAAACAGATTAAAAATTGCTATTTTTATGGAATGTTTTTTTGACAAATTTTGTATCAATTGTCTAAAACTATTATACCAACTGAATTACAGCTTGCAAATTCGTCTTTACAAAAGTTAACAATTGAGGGAAGGAGCTGCACTAAAGTCGTTCGATAATTGCGCGAAGCCCCTCTCTTTGGGAGAGGGTAGAAAATCAAGTTGAGCCACGCGAAACTTTGATTTTTGGGTGAGGGTTCGAGCCGAAGGCTGGTTGGATTATAGAATTTGTTTACTTTACGTATTGTAAACCCCTCTCCCTTTCCCTCTCTGTCACTTTCGTGACATCTCTCCCACTAAATGGATGCTGTGGGAGAGAACAAAGTTTAAAAATAATCTGTACCTCTCCCTCGGAGAGGGAATAACCTAAAGTCGTTCGATAATTGCGCGAACTGGAGTGAGCTACAAATGCGGGTGGGTTACAGTTATAAATTCTGATAAACCCCTTTCACGCCTTTAGCGCAATCCCCCACTTCGAGAGAAGCTAAACTTAAATTATTAATAGCTAAAATATTTATCAAAATCGACATCTTCAAAATTACAAAGCAAATGAAAAATATCATCATCGTCATCAAGACGTTGAAAATTGTACTCATCAAAAAGCCAGTATTTAGGATTTATACCTTTTACACGTACAATATTTTTATCTTTCAAAATTTGAAGCTTCTTTTTAACTTCATTTACGGGTAAATTTACAAGTTTAGCGAGTTCAACAGCCGTAATTCCGTCTGCATGGCTGTACTTTTCAGGAGTCAAAAACATTAACTCCAAACCAACCATCTTTAAATTTGTATCTTCCGCTTCTGTACTCATAGCTTGATTATAACACTATACATTTGATTAATCAATTTATACAGACTATAATTATTGTAAAAGGGAAACAAGTCCATAGAATTTTAGCATTATGGATTGCCACGAGAAACAAAGTTTCTCTCGCAATGACGTCCAACTTGGCAATTTACGCCATGTCATTGCGAGGAACGTTAGTGACGAAGCAATCCATAAAATCTAACGACTTAAGAGGATAAGGAATATGAACAAAGATGCAACGCAAAAAGCAATAATTTGGCTATGTTTAGGACATTTAATAGCAGATGTATACAGCGGATTTTTAAATCCTATAATGCCGTTTATTGCATCAAAACTCGGGTTTTCAATGGCAATAGCTACTGTAATCATAAGTATTTCTCATATTTGCTCATCCATGTTGCAGCCGGTTTTCGGTTTTTTTGCAGATAATATGCTGAAAAGATTTTTTATATTTTGGGGTTTGGTTCTAACATCTGTATTTATTCCTTTAACTCCTCTTGCTCCGAATGTATACATATTATTAATTTTTATGATTCTAGGCAGTCTTGGCGGAAGCTTTTTCCACCCTCAATCAATGGGTTTTGTAAACCATTTTTCAGGAAAAGACTGTTCTAATAACATGGGTATATTTATTAGCATGGGTTCATTAGGATTTGCTTTCGGCCCGCTTTTAGCTGCTTTAATTACCCAAGTTTTGGGCTTATCAATGATTTCTTACACCTCACTAATCGGTTTAGCTTTGGCTTCTTTGATGTTTTTCTGCGTTCCTAAATTATCAAAAATTGAAAAGCCTCCGATTAGAAAAGAATTTTTTAAATCTTTCAAAGATATTTTATCTAATAAGCAAATGAATTATTTGATGTTAATTTCTATGATGAAATCATTGATTACGAACAGCTCTTGCATATTACTTCCATTCTTATGGAAATCAATGGGATATTCGCCTTTCTACATTGGTTTTGCTCTATTCTTATTTGTATTTGCAGGAGCATTCAGTTCTTTTTTAAGCCCGAAAGCAGAAAAGATTTTCGGTTCAAAGTCTGTCGTGTATTTCTCAATGTGGGCTACTTTCCCAATGATGCTATTGTTTGCTTTCACTTATAAAACTCATCCTGTATTATCACTTGTAATATTTTTTGCAATCGGATTTGCAACAATGTTGGCACAGCCTGTTACAATGGTTTGGGCGCAGAGAACTCTACCTGAATATAAAAGTATTGTTGCAGGATTTATTAATGGATTTTGTTGGGGAATTGTTGCATTGTGCATGTCAATTTTAGGTGCAGTTGCGCAAAAATTTGGCATAATGAATGTACTTGTACTATTGAGCATAGTACCTGCTGTATCTTCTTACTATGTAAGATTTTTGAAAGAAAAATCTTAAGTTAGCAACATAGTTAATAACACCCTATCCCCTTCCCCTCTCCCAAGAGAGGGAGTAACTTGTGTTAATTTAATGTAGTCAAGTTTGCGTAAAGTGAACGACTTTAGTGCCCTCCCTCGGGGGAGGGTGCCGAAGGCGGGAGAGGGTTTTATTAACCTAAAAAACAATCTAGCAACCTTGCTACTATATCTCCTATCAGCTTCATGCTAAAATTATTTTATGGAAAAAATTGCACAAATCGTAAAAGCCGAATTAAATTTGGTTGATGAGAGTTTATATAATCTACTTCATACAGAAAATGAGATATTTAAAGAACTTTATCATTTTCTTAAAAGTCCCCAAAAACGTATTCGTTCGCTTTTGACAATTCTTTATACAAAAGCGTTTTCAAAAGATGTTAATATTGATTTGTTAACAGCATGTGAACTTATTCATAATGCTTCGCTTTTGCATGATGATGTGATTGATAACGCTGATTTTAGGCGTAATGATAAAACTTTCAATAAGAAATTCAATTCTCATATTGCAATTCTAAGTGGTGATTACTTATTATCACTTGCAACCTCAAAGTTAATCAAAATTCAAAATTGGAATGTTATCAATAATTTTCAAACCTGCATACAAAAAATGAGCGAAGCTGAATTGTTGCAATATTCTTTAAGAGGAAAGTATCCGACAAAAAAAGAATATTTGGAAATTGCAAAAGGCAAAACGGCTGAATTGTTTGTGGCGACTCTAAAAAGCTCAGCAGAGCTAGCAAAATTGGATATCAATATGGCGCAAAAATTTGCAGAAAATTTTGGAATTTTGTTTCAAATAAAAAATGATTTAGAAGCAAAATCCGAAGCTGTGGATAAAAATAATAATATTCACACACTCAAAGATATTTTAGGGATTGAAAAAACTCAAGCTTTAATGGATAATTATTTAGAAGAGATGAGGAGTGAAATTGGGGATTTGCCTCAAAATGATTACTCAAAAGGTTTAGAGGAATTATTAAGGTTAATATGATTGATAAAGAAAAATTTAAAGCTAATTTAAAAGAAACTGTTGATACAATCGTTTTTGTAGTAATAGCAGTTATTTTGATAAGATTTTTTGTAGCAGAATTGAGATGGATTCCGTCAGGTTCTATGAAACCAACACTTGTCGAAGGCGATAGAATAGTTGTTGAAAAACTTACAAAGTTTCCTAATTTAATTAAAACACACCATTTTGAAAATACGCCTCAGCGCGGTGACGTAATGATTTTTTATCCGCCTTTTGTAAAACTTAAAACAACACCTTGGGCTGTGTTTAGCCGTCTAACTGGTTTTTTCTGTAAGGATATAGCTTATATTAAAAGAGTGGTGGGACTTCCGGGAGAAAAACTGGAAATCAAACAAGGAACAAACGGTGCTTATAAAGTTTATATCAATGATAAACCCTTACAAGAAGATTATATTATGAGTGAATATGATTTCCATAAATGTAAGGCAGACATGTTTTGCGGCCCGCTTATAATCCCTGAAGGTCAATATTTTATGATGGGCGACAATAGAGGAAACTCAATGGATAGCCGTTTTTGGGGGACGTTACCAAAAGAACGTTTTATCGGGCGTGCGGTCTTTTTGTTTTGGCCGCTTAACCATTTAAAATCATTGTAAATAATATGACTTTTTTTTAATAATTGTTATAATAATTTTATGAAAAAATTTTTAATTTTATTATTTTTTATATTTTCAGCATTACCGTTATTTGCGGATGAAGTTATTTTAAGCACAGGTATTGCGATTAATGACATTCCAAAAGCATTTTTCGGAAGTTGGAGAGTAACAGCACAACTGGTTAACACAAACAGCTATGGAACATTTAAACCTGTAAGTACTGATATGTGGAATTTATCAAGAGTTGGCGATAAAATTACTTTATCAAATCCTTTTAGCGGAGCAAATGCAGAAATTTCAGTAAAAGCAGTTGAAGGCAACTTGGTTGTTTTTTCTAAAAAAGCTCCTTATGACAACAAAATTCTAACAGATACTGTTACTTTAAGACTTTCTGACAATACTTTTTCAGGGATAAACGATTTGACTCTTGAATCTTATTCATTGGTTGATAATCATTTGATGAAAACAGAGCATGCAAAATACACCATCAAAGGTGAAAAAATTTCAGGTGAAAGTATTTTAAAGAAATAGACTATTCTTCTATTGAAAGTCCATCATTTTCTGTTGCAACTTCAAGCAATCTGTATGTTAGATATGCTCCAAGAGCAACTGCTTTTAAATCGATACTTTCATCATGTTTTGCAACTTCTAAAATTGCAGAATTAATTTCAGGATTTTCTTCTTTTAGATACTGAACCATGTTCTTTCTCCAAGCTTGCACATCTTGGAATGTTTCTGTAAAAATTTCTTCGGACATATCTTCTGTTATGATTGGTAACATGTTCTCTATTCTCCTATTTTTTATAATTATAGTTTATATTTTAAGGAGTTACAATACATTAAATACATTAGGAGTAAAAAATAGAATTTGCCTCCGGCTTGAACCCTCACCCGAAAATCTGAATTTCGAGCCCCAAAGCTGTTGGCTCTCAATTCGATTTTCTGCCCTCTCCCAAAGAGAGGGGTTACACAAACCCATCCCAACCTTTCCAAAAGTCGTTCGCAGATGGCGTTAGCAACATCCATGGATAGGGAGGTCGGAGCTGTTGGTGAAGCTTTGCTGAGCCTTACAGATACGGGTGGGTTACGGCTTTTGGATATTGGAGATACATCATTGCCGAAGGCCGGCACTACTGTCCATGATAATTTTTTGAAAAATCTCTAAAATAGAATAAAATCAATGTTGAACGACAATCGCGCCGCGAGCGTTTTTTAGCGAGCGTAAGAGTGCGGGTTCACCCGCTACATCCATTCAGACCACAACCGTAAGGTTGTAGAAAACAGTGCGTTATTTTTCTTTTTTGCTTACTTTTTTCTTTTTATTTCGCAACAAAAAAGAAAAAAGTAAGAACTATTTTGAAATAAAATAAAAAGTTTTTTTGAAATGTCCTTTTCTTTCTCTTTTGTTGCGAGGTAAAGAGAAAGAAAAGGACCAAAAGAAAGAGAAAACACGCTACCGTTTCCTACGCTCTTACGAGCGTTGATAAAATGGATGTAGCGGGTGAACCCGCACTTTCACGCTCGCTATCGCAGCTAATCGCTGCACGCTCGCGGCGCTAATGTCGTTCAAATTAACAACTTTCATTTATAAATCAAACAACTTGAAAAACTTTATTATTAATGTTAAACTCTCCCATGTACCAACACACAAAAGGAGTCCCAATGTTTGCCAGTGAAGAAGCCGTAACAAAGCTTTTGACGAGAAATGAAATATTGAACGTAAAAGGAAATTTGTTCGTTTCAAATCCGATTATGTGCAATTTGGGTGAATTTTTAAAAAAACTTCCGCTTGAAACTAGCAAGGAAGTTGATAGATTTGGTGGGAAATATGTTTTTATAAAATAAAAGCTCCGATATCGGAGCTTTTATTTATTTTCTATTTGCAGCAGGAGCACCTTCTCTTATTCCATATTCTTCGTCTTTAACAATTTCATAAGTAATTCCTGATTTAGCATCTTTATAAATTTGAGTTTTTTGTTCTATTGTTTTGTCAATTTGATATGAAGAGCTATCAGCTTTACATTTCATTTTTAACTTCATATTATCTGTCTCAATCTCAAATGTTATATTTTCACCACTTAGAGTTACATTTGAGATTTTGCCTTTTAAATATGCATCTGCACCTTGAATATTAGTTAAGGATTTATTATGTCCGCAGGATAATGGCAAGCCTGATTGTTGAGCTAAAAGCAATTTTGTAAGGTTTGTAGTTGCATTGACACCATCGCCATTTTCGTTTAATGCACCTAATTTACCAAGTAACATTTTTGCTTCCTCAGGTGTTAGTTTTGAAATTTGCTCAGCCGTCAATTTACTAATTTGTTCCGGCGTTAATTTTGATATGTCAGAATTTCCATCTTTTGCACCGGCACCATCTGCGTTGTTTACACCATCAGATTTGCCCGGTTTGTTTGAATCACTTGGCTTAACCGTACTTTCAGGGTTCTCGATACCGACTTTTGCTTCTTTGTCAAGATTGCCCCAGCCGTTTTTATCAGCAATTTTTTGTAAATCTTCCAATAAATTGTCATAAGCAGCTGTATTTTCAGCTTTATGAGTATCATCTTGGTCTTTCTTAGCTTTTACAATTTCATCATATTTAGCTTTAACTTTTGCTTTGTCAGGGCTATCTAAATCTTGTATGCCTTGTACAGCATCTCTAAAGCCATTGATTTTTTTCAAATCAGGATCATTGCAAGATTTGTCGTTAGAGGCTTTGTCATGTTTACAATGACAAGTACAGTCACTATCTGCACTCTTGCCAGAACGAGCACCACCGCCTGTGCTCATAGAATTCCACCAAGTACCCATATTACCAAATGGACTAAATCCGCCCATTCCGAACGGACTCATTCCATAACCGCCGTAATTGCCGAATCCGCCCATTCCGCCACCGAATAAACCGCCGAATATACTTCCGATGCCATTGCCCAAGCCATAACCAAGACCGCTCCAAAAGCTTCCGCCACCAAAGCCGGTACCCATGTTGAAAATGGTTGTGTTATTACTGCCAATGTTTATTACATCACCATAGGAATGATGGAACATTTCGTAATGTTTAAATGCGCTGTGACAATTTAATCTTACCATAATTCGTACCTCGTAGATTTTATATTCGTTATATATATAAAGTATAGAAACGTTATTTAATTTCATTTATTTCTAGATTTGTTACAAAACTTAACAAAAGTTTTAAATTAAACATACTTCTCACCTATTTTTTAAACATTCACAAGATGGGCAATCTATGTTACAATTAGGTTAGAATAGTTGAAAGAGGTATTTTTATGTATGATTTTCCCTTTGAGTTAGATGATTTTCAAAAAGATGCATGTAAATGTATATCAGAGGGGAAAAGTGTAGTTGTATGTGCACCGACAGGGGCAGGTAAGACTGTTATTGCTCAACACGCGATTCATTGCGCTTTAGAAAAAGGGTTTAAAGTCTTTTATACAACGCCTCTAAAAGCTCTTTCTAACCAAAAATACAACGACTTTTCAGAAAAATACGGTGCTGATAAAGTCGGACTTCTTACAGGTGATTCTTCAATAAACCGTAGTGCGCAAATTGTTGTTATGACAACAGAAGTTTTCAGAAATATGCTTTATGGTACAAATTTCGGTTCAGTAACAGACAACCTTAAAGATGTACGTTATGTAATCTTAGACGAAGTTCACTATATGAATGACGAACAGCGCGGAACGGTTTGGGAAGAAAGTATTATTTATTGTCCGACCAACGTCCAAATTATTGCACTCTCTGCAACAGTTGCAAACGCTGATAAATTAACTGATTGGATTAATACAGTTCATTCAAAAACGGAACTAATCAATACTGATTTTAGACCGGTTCCTTTGAGATTTTATTACTTTGACTCATCGCAGCCTAATAATTTATTACCGTTGCTTACACCAAGCGGAGCTTTGAATAAAAAAATCAAACCCGAAAAGAAAGAATTTAAACGCGGTAAAGCTGTTCAAAAAAGAAATGTGGTTAAAGACGTTGTAAGAAATTTGCAAGAAAAAGACATGTTGCCTGCAATTTATTTTACATTTTCTCGTAAAAAATGTGATGAACAAATGGAAAATTGTGCGTCACTTTGCCTTGTAACACCTCAAGAGCAAGCAGAAATTAGGCAAATTATAGATGATTATATAGCTGAAAACCCATATCTTTATAAAAATAAACATATAGAATATTTATTGCAAGGTGTAGCATCGCATCATGCAGGATTACTTCCGGGGTGGAAAATGTTAGTTGAAAAACTATTCCAAAAAGGATTGATAAAAGTTGTGTTTGCGACTGAAACATTGGCTGCGGGAATCAATATGCCAGCTCGCTCAACGGTTATCAGTTCTATAAGCAAGCGAACCGATAGCGGACACAGAATTCTTACTCCGAGCGAATTTTTACAAATGTCAGGTCGTGCAGGACGACGCGGAATGGACGAAATAGGCTATGTTACAATTGTTGGTTCACCTTTCCAAACTCCTGAAGAGGTAGCAGAACTTGTATTAAGTGACGCAAATCCACTTGAAAGCAAATTCTCGCCAAGCTATTCTATGGTTTTGAATTTGCTTCAAAGATTCACGTTAGAAGAAGCAAAAGAGCTTGTGCTTAAAAGTTTTGGATATTTCTCCTCTAATTATAGAATTGAGCCTTTGATTTTATTACATGATGAAATTAATGAAAAAATTAATGAATGTAATGCGTTTGTTTGTTGTTATAAACGCACAAATGAAGATTTGTTAGAGTATAACAAAATTCGCGATATTTACGTTCAGAACAGACGCGTATTCAAAACTATTCAAAAACAAGAAAAGAAAAAAAACAGACCTTTGACGGAAGAAGCTCAAGAATTTGGACGTCAAAATAAAATTATGCTTGAAAAAATGCATTCTTATCAATGTGATACATGTAAGTTATTCAAGAAGCACATGAAAAATATAGATTTATTGAATAGATATGTTTCAAAGCAAAAAAACTTGGATAAAGAAATTGAAAAACAAAAAGATATTTTTTGGAATAAATTCTTATCTCATAGAGCTGTTTTAATTGATTACGGTTATATTGTAGATAATTATCCGACAGAGCGCGGAGTTACTATCTCACAATTACGTTCAGAAAACGAATTATTCTTGGCGCAAATTATTTTCTCAGGTGTTTTAGATAATTTGACTCCGGCAGAACTCGCAAGTGTAGTTTGTGCAATCACAACGGAAGATATGAGAGCTGATTTGTATTCACAACTTCCACTTTCTCCAACTGTTAGAAAACGCTTGAACAAAATTAAAGATATTCGCCGTGATTTAGAAAAGAAACAAAAACATCACGATGTAGAAGACCCTATGTACATTAACGGCTACTATTCACCATTAATTGAAATGTGGGTGAACGGTTCTGAGTGGGATGATATTATTGATCAGGTTGATATGGGTGAAGGTGACATCGTGAGATGTTTCAAACGCGTAATTGATGTTTTAAGACAATTCTGTACAATTGCCAACATACCTGAAGATTTAGTATTTACGGCAAGAGAAGCTATTAATTTGATTCAAAGAAGCCCGATTGATGTAGATTGATGTACTTTTCTTTCTCTTTATTTGCGAAGCAAAGAGAAAGAAAAGTACCAAAAGAAAGAGATATTACGCAATAGTTTCCTACGCTCTTACGAGCGTTAGATAAAATGGCTGATTAGCAAGTAGAGCTTGCACTTTCACGCTCACTATCGCAGCTAATCGCTGCACGTTCGCGGCACGAATGTCGTTCAACTTTATTGTGTTTGTAACATTTTATTACAGTCATTTTTAACATCTGGCAAAATTTATTTTGACAAGTTTATATATAAGAGAAAGGAGTACATATGAACAACACAATATCTTATCAACAACCTGCTTTTCGAGCTAATATTGAGGGTAAATTTTTGGATGCGGCTGACGGTTATTTAAAAAAACAATCAAAAGGACAATATAAACAATTCTGTTCTGCAGTAAGAAGATTTTCTGAAATACCAAATTCTGACCATCTTACAATAAGCTACGGAAAAGGATTTGAAAATGGTGCAGCTTCACATATCCTATATGCAAAAGAAGAAGGAAAAGCACCTATTGTTTTGACGAAAAAAGACCAATTTAGAAAATTAATTCAAAAATTTTCATTCATGAATGAATATGAATTTAAAATGAAAACAGGTTTAATCAAAAAACAGTAAAATATTATAAAAAACTTGTATTATTGGTGCAAAAAATTGCACCCTACATTTCTTGAATAAAATACGTTCAAAATCGAACATATATTTCTTTTTCAATTGTAGGGTGCAATTTTTTGCACCAATAACTCTTGTGTATTTGTCATGTTGGATGACAATTGTCCAACACAATCTACAATAAATTGAACATCATTCGCTCAGCGAACGTTTTTAGCAAGCGCAAGAGTGCACATTCGCAGCGCGAGTGTCGTTCATTTGATGAAATTTTGCATGTGCACCGGTGTCTTCTCTGGAAGGGATAGAATGGAGGCGAGCCCAATAGGAAATATTATTGTCCGTGTTTTTGTTCCAACTCAGCACGATATCTTTTATATTGATTATTTAATTCTGTTAATTCAATTGCTTTATCAATCGCATCTAAAGCGTTTTCATAATCGCCTGCAATTTCATAAGCATGCGCCAAATAGAAATATGAAAATGGAGTATGTTCCATTTCTGCAATGAGTTTACAAGTTTTAATTCGTTTTAAATCATATTTTTCTTTAAGTCTTCTAGATTCTGCATAATCTTCATTTGCACCTTTTATGTCACCCAATGATTTTTTGATTTTACTTCTTTTTTCGTATAAAAAATATGATTCAATATCACCTTCTACTTCATCAATAGCTAAATTAATGTATTTTAAAGCTTGTTGATTATCTACATTGTAAAATTTATCTGCACTATCAACGTATTCACGCATTGTATCCGTTTTTACAATTGAAGTATGGAAATTATATTTTATTGTTAGAGCATCTTTTGTAGTTGTAGCAGGGAATTTATCAAAAGGTTCCGATTTTCTCAAAGCTTCCATCGCGGATTCATTAAAAAGTTCATCATCAGAGCTTTTTACGAATTCCGCACTCACAACTTTCCCCCACCTTGTAACTTTAAACATAACAGTCGCATCACCATCTTCTACAAAATCAGGAGGATTCCAATTCCGTTGAATTTTTGCTTGTAAAGTATTCATATAAGAAGCAAAGTCGTTTTGTAGCTCTATATTACCTCTGTACTTATTATAATCAAATTCTGATGCGTACACAGGAAATAAAAGCATTACAAAAACGCCTAAAAAAACGAGATATTTTGTACTCAACCCCATAATTTAATTTTATACAAAAAGCAAAAAAGTGTAAACTTTTTCTAAAACGGCTTGTGCAAAAGCTTCTTTCATTTGTATTCGCTCTATATCAGGAGAAAGCAGAACTTTAAACGATTCAGTTTTATTTTTTGTATAAATTGTAGAATACATTAAACCGACAGGTTTTTCGGCACTTCCACCAGTAGGGCCGGCAATACCTGTTGTTGAAACACAAATATCAGCACCTGTTACGTTATGCAAGCCTTTTGCCATCTCAATTGAGCATTCTTCACTCACAGCACCAAATTTTTCTAAAGTTTCATTACTGACACCAAGGATTTTGTGTTTAGCTTCGTTAGAATAAGTAACAAAATTCAAATGAACAAAAGCCGAACTTCCACTTACATCCGTTAATTTAGAACTCAAAAGCCCACCCGTACAAGAT
>CAKVGS010000020.1 GCA_934747335.1 uncultured Candidatus Melainabacteria bacterium | reverse complement strand
GTTTGAAATTGTTTCTGTTGTGAATAACATCTTGTTTACTCTCCTTGGTTATCTCTTATGTATATATAAAGTATTTAACTTTTCAAAAATTGCCTTTTTTGATGCGTTTTGTGAAGTTTTGTAAAGTTGAGTTTAAAAAAATGGGAAATTCTTAATAATTGTTAAAGGGAATAGGGGAATAAGAGGTTTTAAAGATTTTTAACGTAGTTTGCGTTAAAAACAAACTCATTAAGCTATTCACTTCTAAAAAATCTCTCTCCGTGAAGTTTTGTAAACATCCGCGCCCATCAATGCTTGTTTTTGGTATAATTGACACATAAGATATCTTAGAATTAAGAGTGTTGGGAGATTATGAGGGAAAGAATTCTTTTATTTATAATATTATCGTGCTTGGGCGTGTTTCTTTATGTTTTCCAAAACTATGTCAACACGGTAGTTGGTTTCGTTATTTTATGTGCGTGTATGGTTGTGTATGGGCTTTATTCACTTGCAGCTACAAAGTATCAAAAGCGTAAGTTGAAAAAGCACCCGATAGTTGTGAATGAAAACTTTAAACCGTTTGTAACTGTTATGATTCCTGCTCATGATGAGGAATCCGTAATTACTAATACGGTAGAAAACATCCTAAATATGGATTATCCGAATTTTGAAGTTATTGTTATAGATGATAGAAGTTCAGATAATACAGCTTCTGTAATCAAGGATTTGGAAGCAAAACATGAACAAGTTAGAGCTTTAATCAGAGAAAAAGATGCATTTCCGGGAAAATCTGCTGTTCTAAATGATGCATTAAAAATGGCACACGGTGAAGCTATTTTAGTATTTGATGCAGATGCTACTGTTGAACCTGATTTCTTAAATAAACTTGTACCAAATCTTGAACCTGCTGACGTGGGTGCAGTTCAAGCCAGAAAAATTATCAGAAACAAAGATGTAAACTTTTTAACAAGATGTCAAAACAATGAATACACATTTGATACATATCTTCAAGTAAGCAGAGATGCGATAAAAGGGGCGGTTGAGCTTCGCGGTAACGGCGAATTGATTAAACGCCAAGCTTTAGAAGACATTGACGGTTGGAATAATTATACTATAACAGACGATTTAGACATGTCTACAAGATTGCACATAAAGGGTTGGGACGTACGTTTTTGCCCCGATGCTTGTGTGTATGAAGAAGGCATTGTTTATGTTTTTCCGCTTTTCCGCCAAAGACGTCGCTGGTTAGAAGGTACAATCAGAAGATATTTAGAATATTTTGGCGCGGCAATGAAATCTAAAAAAATGTCATTGCGTGCAAGATTGGATATGGCGGTTTATATTACGCAATTTATCATGCCACTTTGGTTTATGATGGAGGTTGTTTTTAGAATAATCAAATTATTAACGGATAAAATTGACCCTTACAGCTTACACAATGTATTGTGGTCTTCTCTGATTGTTTCAGCAGTAGTTGGTTTAGGTTTCTTTGGTGCAATCAGATATAGTTTAAGAAAATACGATTTTGTACCTAGAATGAGCGCATTCAGACAAGCATTAGAAACAACCGTTTACTTTTTAATAATTTGGTTTCCGATGGAATTATTCATTTGTGGTAAAATATTATTCTGTAAAAAAGATATGAATTGGGGCAAGACTGCTCACGGTCTTGTAGTTGAAGAACAAAACAGACAAGAATTAGAAATGCAAGAGGTATAAATAGATGACAGATAGATTTCAATATGTAAGAGAACATGTAAGAGAAGTGCCTGATTTCCCTAAAAAAGGTATTTTGTTTTTAGATATTACAACTGCAACAAAAGATGCTAAAGCAATGCAATACATGACCGATTTTTTGTATGAACAATTTAAAGATGAAAAAATCGATTATGTAACGGGTATTGAATCTCGCGGATTTATTTTTGGTGCAGCAGTTGCTTACAAGCTCGGTGCAGGTTTTGTGCCTATAAGAAAACCAAATAAACTTCCTGCTGAAACAATTAAGGAAGAATACGCTTTAGAATATGGCACTGATACAATTGAAATCCACGCAGATGCTCTTAAAAAAGGTGATAGAGTGCTTGTAATTGATGATTTATTGGCAACTGGCGGAACGGCTTTAGCTGCTTGCAATCTTGTTAAAAGAATCGGTGCTGAGGTTGTAGCTTCAGCTTTCATTATTGAACTTGACCCTCTAAAAGGCAGAGAAAAAATCGAAGCAACAGGAGTAAAAGTTGTTTCAATGTTAAATTATGATTTAGATTAATTAATTATAGTAATAAAAAATGCGCTCAGAAGTGAGCGCATTTTTTTATTGAAAATTTATAAATCAAATGGCGATTCTTCCTTGTAATAGTTTTTCTTGCCGCGCTTCATTTTATCATTACGTTTCTTAACGTCTTTTGAAACATTTTTGTACGCGTTATCTAAAGAAATTTTCGCAATTGGTTTGTTTGTTGCTCTATCATTAACTATTAACCAATAAGATTGTTTAACATTATGAACCGAAAAAGATATTCTTCCGGCGAATCTATCCCCCGGTTTAAGTTGTGAAAACAATAGTTTTGTATCACCAAAAATTGATGGATTAAAAACGGTATTATAATCATTAACCAATGCTAAATCCATGCCGGAAAACGCTTTTTTAGACATATTAGAAATTGATAGAGAAAGCGTAATTGTATTAACTTCTCCAAACGGGTCTTTTTCATAAAGAATATTTGCAATTCTTATATCAAGTCCCGGGTAGTTCATTTCTTGTTTTTGTAAAGCCTCGTCTTTATATACAGGAAGCTCTACATTTGATAAAATTCTAACTTTAATTTCATCTCCCGGGGCAATTAGAACATTTTTACCTTTTCTATATAATGACATACCTAAACCGATTGTACCGCCTAAAGCTGCACCACCTGCTACTGTGTAGCCTTGGGATGCTATCGCTGCTTCTAAGCCCAAAGCTTGCAAGGCAAATAAACCGCCTGCTACACCACCGACAGCAGTATAACCGACATCAGTTGCAACAATTTTTGTAGCAGCTTTTAGAGGATGAAGTTTTGTAGACATTTTGCCTTCGATTGGAATTTCTCTTCCGTCGGGCGTTACAAGATAATCAAAACTAAGACTTAAATGTCCGTCACGACCGAGTCTTTTAGCTTCGCTAGTTTGTGTGATTGAGCCGTGAGCAACCGTTCCTTTTGGAATAATAACACCTTTATCACCCAAAACATCGGATGTTACAGTTGCAAAAAATTCATCACCTTCTAAGGAATAAGAACCGTCAAGAACTTGAGAAACTGTCATTTCTATAACGTCTTTTTTTTCAAGATATTCGGTTTTTCCCGTAAAAAGTTTTTCATCAGGTGCAGTGTACTGTTCGTCAAACTCTGCATGACCTTGATAAGGCATATCAGCTAAAGCTGTATTTGCCAACATTACAGATAAAATTAATCCAGCTAACCTCTTCCTCATAGTCTAATTATACTATCTTTTTTCTGAAAAACAAAATTTTTATTTATACAAGATTATTTCTGTAAAGTTGCTTAATCTTATTATTTTTTGTAGAATAAAGCTATGGAAGATATTATCGAATTAGACATTGAAGCTCTCAGAAAAGCAGAATCTTCACTCGAAAAAGCATACAGCGTTTTTCTTGAAGGGAGTGACGATGAAGAAATGTGTGCGATTTATGCAGATTCTTGCGTAAAAAGGTTTGAATATACTTTTGAAACTGCTTGGAAAACAATGAAAAAGTATTTTAAACTTCAATACAGCAAAAAAGAAGAAGAGCTTACAATGAATAATATTTTCAGATATATGGAAGCCTATGGTTTTGCTAAAAGTTGGACAAATTGGCGAGATTATTATTCCAAGAGAAATAATACCGCTCACGAATACAACATCGAAAAATCAAGAAACCTGTTGGAAATTATTCCCGAATTCATCGAAAGCGTAAATTTCTTATTACAAAAATGGGATTCAATTTAATGATTAAAGGCATAACACCGCAAGAAGAACAAATAATCCAAAACATATTAACACCCCACAAATCTGATTTTAATTTTTTCTATTATGGCTCTAGAGTAAAAGGAAATTTTGAAAAAACGTCAGATTTGGATATATTAATTCATGGGCAAACACAAATGCCATATTCAGAATTAGAACTCATTAAATTCATGTTTGATAAATCTGATTTACCATTCATTGTAAATTTCACTGATTTTTATAACATAGACGAAAGATTTTATAATTTTATAAAAAAAGATTTAGTTAAAATATAATCCGCCTATTTAAGCAAACTATTATAAATCTCAATTGTTGCTAAGCAAATTCGAAGTTTTCTATCAACAAGACTTTTAATAGTGTTTTCATAGCAAACTAAAAGCGCAGAATCGATGCCACCATCTTCCAGAGCTTTTTTAATAGGTTCATAATGTTCACTTGGTCTGGTTCTTTCCTCAATTTTGTCCGCTAAAAATATTATTTTTTCAAAAGGTGTCATGTCAACTTTTCCTAAAGTATGCCACCTTATTGCAGATAAAATTTCTTCATCATCAACTCCAAATTCTTTTTTTGCAACATAAGCACCAACAGGCGCATGATGAGTTTTGGGATTACACAATTCGCCATCTTCCAACGGTAAATTTTTCAAAATTGCCATAGTATCATCTTTTGGCATACACTTTGCACAATCGTGTATAAGTCCGGTGAAATATGCCTTATCTTTATCTAAGCCAAATTTTTCCGCCAGCTCTTTCGCACAATCAGCCGTTCCTAATGAGTGTTCATATCTTTCTTCGTTTAAATTTGCTTTAAGCCAATTTTTAATATAATCAATTGTACAAACCATTTTTCTTAATATATTCCTCTACTTCCTTCAACCTGTTATTCTGTGAATGATGCGCCCTTAAATCTGTTGATGAAACATCAAAAAATTTCATTGGCGCCATCTCATAATCAAAATTTTCTTTTGGAGTTAATTTTACACCTCTCGGAAAAACTATAAAGTGAACCAATCCGCTTAATTCTTCTGCCTTATACCAACTTTCAATTTTTTCAAAAGCATCTGTTCCTATAAGAAAATTTAATTTTTCTTTTATATTATAAATTTCTCTTATTTTTTTTACAGTATTTAGTGAATAAGATTTTTCACCATTTTCACAGAGCTTGTATTCTATATCCGAAACCTCGAATTTTGGTTCATGCGCGGTTGCAATTTTTACCATTTCTAATCTGTGTTTTGCAAGTTCTGGATTTATTTCCTTATGAGGCGGTACAAAAGCAGGAATAAATATTATTTTCTCAAATCCATAATGTTCAAGAGCAAATTCTGCAACTCTTAAATGCGCTTCGTGTATAGGATTAAACGTTCCTGCAAATATACAAATTGCCACAACAGACCTCCTTCTTCTAATTCTATAACAAATATTATGTAGTTAAAAATCAAACCCAAATTATTACCATTCCTACTTTATTAACACGATTTTACGCTCAAACACTTGAATTCTTGACAAAAAAACACTATTATAAATGTATTATGGAACAATTTGTAATTACATTTGACGAGATTAGAGCTTTATTAACAGAGCAGCAATATGCAGAAAAAGATATAGAAGAACTGGAAAAAGCTTTTGAGTTTGCAAAAAAACTTCACGCAGGACAATACAGGGTTTCAGAAGAGCCTTATATTATTCACCCGATGGAAGTTGTAAAAATCTTAATAGGCTTGAGAGCCGATAAGCACACTCTTATGGCTGGTTTTTTACATGATATTTTGGAAGATACCGACACAAAGCCCGAAGAAATCAAAGAACTTTTTGGCGAAGATGTACTTAACCTCGTTCAAGGTGTTACAAAATTAGGGAAATTGCAATTTAAATCAACTGAAGAACGTCAAGCGGAAAACTTTAGACGTATGTTTATTGCAATGGCAAGTGATGTTAGAATTATCCTTCTTAAACTTGCTGACAGATTGCATAACATGCGAACTCTAAACTATATGACACCTGTTAAGCAGCAAAGAATTGCGCAAGAAACTTTAGATATTTTTGCACCGCTCGCAAACCGTTTAGGGGTTGGTAAAATTAAAGCAGAACTTGAAGATTTATCATTAAAATATCTTCATCCTGATAAATACTATGAAATTGCTCAGCTTGTTTCTCAAAAAAAAGCCGAGCGTGAAATGACCGTTAAGCTTTTGATTGATAAGATTTCAAAAGACGTTAAAGCAAGCGGTATAAACGCACAAATCACAGGACGCGCGAAACACTATTACAGCATTTACAACAAGATGCGCCGTTTAAATGTAGCTTTCCACGATTTATACGACATCACAGCGGTTCGTGTTATCGTTGACACAGAAAAAGAATGCTACGAAGTTCTCGGGCTTATTCACTCACAATTTAAGCCAATCCCGGGACGTTTCAAAGATTATATTGCAATGCCAAAAGGTAACATGTACCAATCTTTGCACACATCCGTAATCGGCCCTCGTCAAAAACCTTTGGAAGTTCAAATTAGAACTTGGGAAATGCATGAAATCGCTGAATATGGTATCGCTGCGCACTGGAGATATAAAGAAAAAGGTTCAAAGAAAGCGGATTCAGCAACTGACATCAAATTTTCTTGGATGAGAAAATTGGTTGAATACAACAAAGATACAACGAATGCAGAAGATTACGTAAATTCGGTTAAATTGGATTTATTCTCCGATCAAGTTTTTGCGTTTACTCCTGGCGGTGACGTAATTGACCTTCCACAAGGCGCAACACCTGTTGACTTTGCCTATCGTATTCACTCGGATGTCGGACATAAAACTGTCGGAGCTTTGATTAACGGACGTATTGCACAACTTGATACAAAGTTGAAAAACGGCGATATTATTGAAATCATGACTTCTAAAGTTGCAGCACCGCGTCTTGACTGGTTAAACTTTGTTGTAACAAAACAGGCTGCTTCAAAAATTCGTCAATGGTACAAGAAAAACAAACGTGAAGACCATATTGATATCGGTAAAGCAAACCTCGAACACGAACTTACAAAAACCGTTTTTGATGAATACGTAAAAAATGGTGAATTTGATAAAATCGCAAAACAAATGAATTACGTGAGTGCAGATGATTTATTTGCAGCTTTAGGTTATGGCGAAACTACCGTTAATAAGATTGTTAACCGCCTAAGAAAACCTCAAAAACAGGAAACAACCGTTCAACACAAACCTAGAAAGGCTTCTGAAAAAGATATTATCGGTTTGGAAGGTCTTTTGTACTCGTTTGCAAGATGTTGTTCTCCAATTCCGGGCGAACCAATTGTCGGCGTTGTAACTCGTTCAAAAGGCGTTACCGTTCACCGTTTGGACTGCAAAACGTTGGAAAACATTCCAGTTGAAAGACTTTTAGACATCCATTGGTCAGGAAATAACGTTAACAAAACATACAGCACAACAATCCGAATTGAAACAGCTGAAAAATTGGGATTGCTCAAAGATGTTATCGGTATTGTTTCGGATAACAATACAAATATTACGTCTGCAAATGTTAAATCTAAAGGTAAAGTCGGTATTATTGAACTCGGAATCGAGTTGGATAACATTGACACATTAAGAAAAGTTATGACTGCAATTCAATCCATGCCTGATGTTTACAGCGTAAAACGTATCCAAACATCTTATAGTGCATCGCCTCAACAGTTTACGAAAAAGACAGTTAAAAGAGCCAAAAAGAAAACCACTAAATAAAAACTGATATTGATTTCATCATACAAATTGTTATAATTGAATTATGGACGGATTCAGTATTGGAAAAATTTTAGCAGGTTTAAGAAACCCCGAAATATATCTAAAGAAACTTAAGCAACAAGATGGAATTGGCACTAACACAGGCTTTAACAATTCTTTAACCCAACCTAAGCCAAACATCGCTCAAACAGTTTCTTCAACAGTTGGCTTGATGCAGCAATTGCAAATGAACCAAATTGCGAGCATGGACAGGTCGATTTATATTAAAAACCTGCTCGGATTACCACAAACTTTAGGTGAGATTTTACTTGCCGTGCAGGATAAAAATCGTCCGATTAATACAATTAATACGAATACTCTATTGTTGAACGATTTGAACGAAGAACTTTTGAAAAATCAGAAAATGATTTCTCAATTGTTTGATGATACTTCTGACATTCCTCTAAATGCAACTTCTCAGAACATTCAAACACAAATTGCCGCAAATCAAAAAGACGCAGTAATGCTATTTTTTAGCGGCATGATTCAAATGCCTGCAATATCAGAAATGATTTTGAAAAACAGCAAACAGGCTGTTGCAAGCCTTATTATCGCAATGGCTTCCGCTTCAAAAGGCGGAATGTCGAATGAACAAATAACAGAAACTTTAAGCATTATAAACTCTTGCGTTTCAATGGCAAGCTCCGATAATCCTGCACAAACTCTAAAAAGTTTGATGCTTTTATACCTGCCTTGGTTACCGCTTAATGAAGGCGTCGGCTTTGATTTGGAAGTAGAAACACCTGACGGTGAAAATGAGTCAAACAACTCTAAACTAACGGTGCTTATCCAAACAAGAAACTATGGCAATGTTAAAGGCGTATTCACATTAACAACCTCAAATTCTGTTGATATTTATATTTTGTGTTCTGAAGATTTTCCAAAGAAAACTCTTCAAAAGAGTCTGATGGAAGAAAGTTCTGCGCACGCAATGAACACAACAATTGATGTTGAATCAGTTGAACCTATTAAAAAAGAAACTTTTGAAAAACCTGAAGCAAAAATTAATCTTTCTGCAACTAATGAAATGAATCCTTATTTACTTTTAATGGCACACGCGTTTATTAGGAATACTATTTTCATTGATTCTAACAGTATTAAAGAAGCAGCATAATGATTTTTAGCTTTTATGTGGAATTCTTTTAGCTAGTTGAGCTGATAACATCAAAGCTTTTTCTGCAAAAATTAATGGCAATTTGTCAACATTTCCATTAATAGATACCATTGCTCTATTATATGCCAGTCGTTCGCTAACACCTGCTATAACCAAGTTTTCAATAGTATTCGCGAATCTATCATACACTTGGTCAATTGTTAAAGATTTTACAAGAGCTTCTGTCATAACAGGAACAATACCCCAGTTTATTCTACCTCCGCCTGCCAAATAGTTGTTCACTTTGTCTGCAATAATTGTTAAATTATTCGGATTATTATAGGCATCAAAGGAAATTATATCAGCGCCTGCTTCAATCGGGATTTGCCAATCGCATTTTTCAAAACATTGAATACCAACAAGTCCATGATATTCTTTAATCTTTTGAATAACTTTTGCAAACAAATTCACGATAACATCTTTTGTAATTTCTTCATTTTCACGTTTTACATCACCAATTTTATAAAGTAACGGCTCTTCTAAAAGAATAATCGGTGTTGTATCAGGGGATGCTGATTTAATTTCACTTATTAGCCAAAGCGCTTTCGCAGTAAGAGATTGAATAATAAATTTTCTATACATTTTATCTGCTAAAATTTGTACACCCGATCTGTGAATTAAAATTTGCGATATACTAAATGGTCCTAGCAGATTAACTACTGTTTCTGCAGGTTTTAAACGATTTAATATTTGCAAATATTTTTGCATAAAACAAGTATTAATTTCAAATAATTCAAGCTTTTCAGGAGTTGGCTCGTTGTATACAGAGTCCAAATAAAGACTAATTTGTTTGAACTTTTCAGCATTATTTATTAAATAATATTTTTTTTCTTTAAGAGCAATCCCGGGGATATTTGTCAATGTCGTATTTGTAACATTATCATCTTGTAAAATTTTTGGTAAAAAAGCTAAATACGGTGATGTTTCAAACAATTTCAACATCATCTTTGTAGCTAAAGACTTATCTTCATAAGGAAGATTTCCTACGGGTAAACATTTTAATAAAAATTTTGGATTTGCCATCTTTAAAAACTCTCTTTATTAAAAAACGTGCCAATAAAGCTATTGGCACGTTTTTATAACACTTAATTAAACTATGCTTCAGCTTCTTCTGTTTCTTCAACAGATTCTTTAACAACTTCTGAAGCTGTTACAACAACTTTTAATTCAGTTTTAACTTTTGAAGTTAATTTGATTAGCATTGTGAATTCACCAATTCTGTTGATTGGAGCGTTCAATGAAACAGTTTTTCTGTCAACTTCAATACCTGCTTTTTCTTTTAATTCTTCGCACAATTTCTTAGTTGTGATTGTACCGAACAATTTACCGCTTTCACCGGCTTTAGCTGATAATTCAATAGAACCTAATTTTTCGATTTGTTCAGCTTTAGCCAAAGCTTCTTGATGTAATTTTTCTTGTTTAGCTTGAAGTCTTGCTAAATTTTGTTCTCTGTTTTTCAAAGCACCTTCAGTAGCTACTTCTGCATAGTTTTTAGGAATTAGGAAGTTTCTAGCATAACCGTCTTTAACGTTTACTAAATCGCCAGCTTCACCAATGTTTTGAACTTCTTTTTTCAATATTACTTGCATTTCTTTTTCTCCTTTAATAATTATTGGGCTAGTATAAATTTATACTACCTGAAAAAAGATTAAATGTCGAGTCCCCATGAGTTTTGAGCTTAAAATAAGTTCACAGAAAATGCCAAAAAGCATGCTAAACTTTTAAAACAGGAGCAGATTTGAGTAAAATTTTTGTGTAATCTTCCTTTGGATAATTGAAAATTGTGCTTGTTGCGTTCTCTTCTATCAATTCTCCAAAATACATTATACCAATCCTGTCAGCTAAATATTTTATTACGCTCAAATCGTGCGAAATGAATAAAATCGTAAGATTTCTTTCTTTTTTGAGTTCTTTCATCAAATTAATTATTTGCGCTTGAATACTCGCGTCCAGTGCACTAACAGGTTCATCCGCAATCAAAAGTTTCGGATTCAAAATCAAAGCTCTCGCGATTGCGATTCTCTGTCTTTGTCCGCCTGAAAATTCGTGAGGATAACGACTCAAAGCGTCTTCAGTCAACCCGACTTCTTCCAATACTTCTCTTACAACCGCCCTCTTTCTTGATTTCGAAAAATTGGTATTGATATCCAGCGGTTCAACAAGCGTTTCGCCAATTTTCATTTTAGGGTTCAAGCTTGAATAAGGATTTTGAAAAACCATTTGAACATTCATAGGATAACGTTTCTTTTCCTCTTTTGTTTGTTCAAAAATATTTTTACCTTCAAATAATATTTCACCGCTTATCGGTTTTACAAGCTTTGTAACAGCCTTTGAAAGCGTAGATTTTCCGCAGCCTGATTCACCTGCAAGAGCGTAGATTTCACCTTGTTTAATTTTCAGCGAAACATTTTTTACGGCTGTAACCGTTGATGTCACTTCGTTTTTTATGCTTTTATACTCAACCGTAAGATTTTTGATTTCTAATAAATTATCCATGCAATTATTTTATCATGGTTGAGTTTATGTTAGAATTGGCTAAAAGGTTAAGGTGTTTTTTGTGTAAAAAATGACACATCACTCTAGAATGTAGGTTGGGCTTTCAGCCCAACAAAAACTAAGAGGGATAACACCCCTCACCCCTAACCCCTCTCTCACAAGGGGCGAGGGGAACAAAATAAAAACAAAAGGAGCAACTATGTTTGATATGTTCGTAAAAAAATACATCACGGTAAAGAATATCATTTTCTTTATAATCGCAATTCTATTTTTGGTATTTATCACAAAAATCAAAGACATTGCAATTCTCTTTTTCGCATCTTACGTAGTTGCGTGTTCTCTTAACCCAATTGTTGATAAATTGGAAGAAAAAATGAAACGTCCGCTTGCTTCAGGTTTGGTGCTTGGCGGAGGGCTTTTGATTGCGTCTTTGTTTGTTATTCCAATCGGAATTATGGCAGGACATCAGATAAAATCATTTTTGGGAGCAATTCCCGAACATATTGATGCAGTGAAAGAATTTTTAATGAACATTCCGCTTATCCAAAACTCATTACAAGGTTCTTTGGATTTCGGCGAAATCATAGCCTCAGCTTCAGGCGTTACAACTAATTTTGTAAACAGTTCAATAAACGCAAGTATGGGCTTAGCAAGTGCAATTATTTACTTCTTTGCAGGCTGCATCATTGTTTACTACTTTATGGCAGATAAAGAAGCTGTCAGAAAAACTTACATGAGTCTTTTTCCTAAAGAAATGAAGGTAAGAGCGGAAGAAATTCTTGATTCAATTTCGCAAAAAATCGGCGGATACGTAATCGCTCAATTGGTAACTATTGCAAGCGTTGGTATTATTATGACAATCGGACTTTTGATTTTGAGAGTTGATTACGCAATTTTACTTGGCTTATTGACTTCTGTTTTGGATTTAATTCCTGTTGTCGGCCCTGCAATTGCGCTTGTCATAATGCTTGTAGCTTCTTATAAAATGGGCGCTGTAACTTTATTCTTTATTGTTGTAGTTTTTGCAATCGCTCAGTGGGCAGAAAACAATTTTGTTAGACCTTACATCTTTTCAAAATTCTTGGATTTACATCCGCTAATTATTTACTTCTTCTTGTTCGTAACAGCACAATATTTGGGCGTAATCGGTGTTGTGTTCGCGCCTGCAATCGCAGCAACAGTTTGCGTTTTGATTGAAGAACTTTATATAAAGAATGTAAATTAATATGGAAAAATATCTGTACACAAAAACTAACGGTAATTTTAATTTTTTGATGGCATATCCGGCTATTGAAGAGTTTGCGTTGGCATCTCTCGGCTATCTTTGGCTATACAAATTAGCTGATATGCAAGAAGGAATTAACACAACAAGAATTTCGACAGATAATATTCCAAATATAAAAAATTTTGGTGCAATGGCTTTTTCAATGTCTTTTGACTTTGATTTTATGGGTGTTTTTGAAATCTTGGAAAAACTGAATATCCCATTTTCAAGAAAAGAACGTGATGAAAACTCTCCGTTAATTTTCGCAGGAGGACCTGTTTTAACAACAAATCCAAGACCTTATGAAGAATTTTTCGATTTTATGATGATTGGAGATGGCGAAGATTGTTTTGTAAAAGTTCTTGAAATTATAAAAAATAACGATAAAAAAACAGCTCTAAAACTACTTGAAGATGTTGAAGGAATTTATATTCCTGAAAAACCTGTTAAAAAATATACAGCAACACTCAATGATGTGATTTATACACCGATTTTGAGCGAAAAAAGTTATTTCAAAGATACATTTATAATTGAAGTTGCACGTGGCTGCATGAACAGATGCGCTTTTTGCACCGCTTCATATATCAACTTACCGTTTAGACATTATGGGTATGAAAAAATTATTGAAGCCATTGATTTGGGCTTAAGACATACAAATAAAATTGCATTATTAGGTGCACAAATCAGCGCACATCCTCGTTTTAACGACATAATGAAATATTTGAGAGCAAAGATGGAAAACGGCGAAGAAATTCAACTTGGTATTTCATCTTTAAGAACAGATTCAGTAACACCTGAGATGGTTCAAACCCTTGTTATGGGCGGTCAAAAACATTCTACAATTGCAATAGAAAGCGCAAGTGAGCGATTAAGAAAATTTATCAACAAGAATTTAAAGGAAGAACAGATTCTTAATGCCGTAAAAGTCGCACGCGAAAACGGATTAAAGGGACTTAAAATTTATTCTATGATTGGAATTCCAAACGAAACACAAGAAGATATTGACGAATTTTTAAGACTCGCAAAAATTCTAAAAAGCGAAAACAAAGGATTTAATATCGAATTTTCGTTTTCTTCTTTTGTTCCAAAACCTCAAACACCACTTCAGTGGTCAAAGCGAGAAGACACCAAAAGCTTAGAGGCAAAACAAAAATATTTAGAAAAATCTTTGGCAAAAATAGGTGTTGGCGCGAAATTTTGCAGTATAAAATGGGATTATTGGCAAACAATTTTATCAAGAGCAGGCGCAGAAATCGCCCCATTACTTGTAGAAGTTTATAAACGCGGTGGGAAAATCGGCGCATATAAATCAGCTCTCAAAGATTTAAAAATTGATATTACAAAAGCGATAGACGGATATAACGTTGATGAAACTTTGCCTTGGGATGTGGTTGAAAACTATCCGCGAAAACAGCTTTTGATTAATGAATTTGAACGTCTGAAAAAGAAGTTAGAATATTAACTTTTGTAAAGTTTTCTCAAAAATAGGCTTTTGAGAGGATGTAACATGGTTTATAATGAGTGTATATAAGTATATTATTAACCAAATTGTAAATAAGAATCATGAGTACAGAAGCTATTGGAGCGTATTCACCTGATACAGTCTATGGACAGCTGACATCACCGTTTACGCCACAAAAAATCAAAATTAATGCGCATACGCCTTATGACAAAGTTGATGAAAACGAGTCTAAGGTATATTCTCGTGAGCATTTTAAAGGCAAACCTCAAGCAAAAATGATTTACGAATTGCCAGAGGATAAAAATAGCGTTAATATTGCAAATAAAGAATTTCCTCCAAAATATAATGGCAATAAAGTTGAGAATAATAAAGATACAGAAGAAAAAACTACTATTGATGTAACAGCATTTCAAGCATCAAAAGCTTCTTCAAAAGATATTGTTCAAAATTCATTAAAGCACGGTTATACTCCTGAACAAGCAGTTGCGATTAATAAGGCACAAGAAGCTTATAAGAAAAGTGCAATTTTAACAAAAGATCCTGCTGCAACTTTGAGCACGCGTTCATATAAAGTTGCTTAAATTTATAAAATTTTTCTACCCTTTTTTATCCCTTTTGTAGTAAAATGTTGGTGTATATATTAAGGGAAGGTTAGAAAAAATGGTAAACAAACTTATTAAAGAAGACACCAAGATGTTCCTTACAGGAAATGAAGTGTTGGCTTATGCCGCGAATTCGGCAGAGGCTGATTTTATGTATGGTTATCCGATTACACCTCAGAACGAAATTATGCATACTTGGTGTAAACTCTTACCAAAAACGGGCGCAGGATTTTTGCAAACAGAAGACGAAATTTCTGCAGGCTTTTCAACAATCGGCGGTATTTTAGCCGGAAGAAGAGCATTTACGGCAACTGCCGGCCCTGGGAATGTAATTATGCAAGACGCTCAATCAATGGCTGAAATGATGAGAATTCCATTTGTTTGTGCGGTTATGCAAAGAGGCGGACCTTCCACTGCAACCGTTATTTACGCTCAACAAGAAACCAGATTAACTTGTTTTGGCGGAAACGGCGAAGGTTTTAGAATTGTTTATTCAACAGCAGGTCACCAAGATTTGTACGATTATATGATAAAAGCATTCAACACAGCTTGGAAATACAGATTCCCAACTTATGTATTGGCTGACGGTTATCAAGGTAAGATGAGAGAACCTGTAACATTGTATGATCCGGCTTCTCGTGGTATCACAATGGTTCCTACTGAAAAATCACTTCTTGCAGACGGTCAAATCGGTATTGACAGAAAATCTGCTCACATGAGAAATACATACAATATGGAAGAAGAATTGATGAATGTTCTTGACGGATATCAAGCTGATTTTGATAAGATGGCAGAAGAAGTTCAAGAATGGGAAGAATATAAGGCTGAAGATGCTGAAATTCTTGTGATTGCTCACGGTATTGTAGCACGTTCTGCTAGAACAGCGATTGATGAATTGAGAGAAAAAGGTATTAAAGCCGGATTATTCAGACCTATAACAATCAGACCATTGGCGGTTAAACCTTTAAGAGCAGCGGTAAGCAGAGCTAAGCAAATATTATTTACAGAATCTGCGAACGGTCAACTTGCTCAAATGGTGCTTGAAAAACTTTACGGCTTAACAACTCCATACCAAACGCTATTTAAAATGGGCGTTGGCGTAACAGGTGATGATATTGTTGCGAAAGTAGAAGGAATGCTTGTTAAAGTTTAGGAGTTGAGAAGTTGAGTAGTTTAGAAGAAGTTAAAAATTTTGTTTATGGTTTTGAAAAGCTTATTGTTTGGCAAAAATCTATAGAATTAGCGAAAATAATCTACTCTATAACTTCAAAATTCCCTAGAAATGAAACCTACGGTTTATCGTCCCAAATTCAGAGAGCAGTCGTATCAATTTCTTCAAATATAGCTGAAGGTTACGTAAAATACTCTCCGAAAGAACAAATAAAATTTTCAGAAATAGCCTATGGCAGTTTAATGGAAGTTTTAAATCAAACAATAATAGCAAAAGAATTAGATTATATTTCAGAAGCTGATTATTTGATTATAAGACAAAACGTAGAAGAAATATCTAGAATGCTTAATGCGTTAAGAAATTCACAATTAAAAAAATTAAGTTAAGTGGTTTAGAAGTTTAGAAGAAAGTTCTTAAATTACACAAACATCACTTTAAATTTTTGATTAAAACTTCTTCTAAACTCCTCAACTACTAAACTACTAAACTCAAGGAGAAAATATATGTCAGAATTATTAACCCTTCCACCAAATTTACCAAAATCTCAGAATGCTGAGGTTGGTGCAAGTAAATTTTGCCCCGGATGCGGACACGGAATAACTTTAAAAGCACTAGAAAGCGCAATTGATGAACTTGGTATCCAACAAAAAACTGTTTTTGGTTGTGATATCGGATGTTCACTTTTGGCGTGGAATTATTTGGACGTAGATACTGTTCAAACTCACCACGGTAGAACAACTCCTGTTATCTACGGTTTCACAAGAGCAAACAAAGATGCTATCGGTATTGCCTATATGGGCGATGGCGGTGGTCTTGCAATTGGCGCGCAACACTTGGTAAACGCTACTGTTCGTGGTGAAAGAATGATGATTGTTGTTGTAAACAATACAAACTACGGTATGACAGGCGGTCAGATGTCACCAACAACAATGCCGGGTCAAAAAACAGAAACAACACCTTACGGCAGAGATTGTGAAGTGACAGGCAAACCTGCAAAAGCTGCTGAAATGGTTGCATCAATTGCTGATAAGTCAAAATCTTTCGTAGCACGTTCAACTGTTTCTAATTTTATGAAGCTTAAACAAACTTTTGTAAAAGGTTTGAAGAACGTTGAAAATGGCGGTTTTTCATTTGTAGAAGTTCTTTCAATTTGTCCGCTAAACTGGAGAACAAACAATGTTGATACGTTTGGCAGACTTAAACAAATGGAAGAATTCTTTGAAGTGAAAGAATTCTTACTTCCAAATAGAGATGAAAAGGCTTAGATGAAAAGTATTTAGTTTAGGAGTTGAGAAGTTTATAAGTTTAGAAGAAGTTATAATAATTTCAATTATATACTTGTTAGAAATAAAAAAATAAATTAAAATTTCTTCTAAACTCCTCAACTTATAAACTTCTAAACAAGTTTCCCTTATTTCAAAACTACTAAACTCAAAAGGAGATAACAATGTCTAGAACAAAAATAGTATTGGCCGGTGAAGGCGGACAAGGCGTTCAATCTATTGCTAAAATTCTTGTTGAAGCGGGTTATGAAGCCGGTAAGCAAGTTTTATATATTCCAAACTTTGGTGTAGAACAAAGAGGCGGTGTTTCAATTGCATTTTGCCAAATTGCTGATGAAAGAATCGGTGAGCCAAGATTTGCAAAAGGCGATATCATTATTATGCTTTCTGATAGAGCAATCGACAGATGCGAAGCTTACGTAAGCGAAAATTCAACAGTTGTTTACGATACATCCGTTTGTACTAAAAAACCTCAAGTTAAATGCAGACAAGTAATTGGTGTTGATGCGAATAAGATTGCGAACGAAAAACTTAGTGCAAGAGTATTCAATATAATTATTTTGGGCGTTTTGCTTGCAGCAACTAATGTTTTGAGATTGGAAGATATCAAAAATGCAATGGAAATGGCACTTGGTAAAAAATTCGACGCCAAACCCGAATTGAGAGAATTAAATTATAAGGCTCTTGAAATGGGAATGGAAATGGTAAACGTCGGAGCGAAAGTGTAGGAAAAGTTTAGAAGAACTAAGTTTAGTAGTTTAGAAGAAAAATTAAATATTTAACTATTAAACTTGTTAGTTGATAGTAATTATTATAATTTCTTTTCAACTCCTAAACTTCTAAACTACTAAACTCGAATGAAAGGATAAACAATGACAGAAAAAAAATATCATGGATATAAAATAGAAGGCGTTGGCAAAGGTAAAGCCGACTATTATGTTTATACTGATTTGTGCAAAGGCTGTGGTCTTTGCATTGCAAAATGCCCTATGAATAAAGCTGGCAAGGAATGTTTGACGTGGTCAAAAGAAGTCGGTTTGTATCAAACTCCTGCGGTTGCGCCAAATCCTGAAATTTGTATTGCTTGTGGAGCTTGTGCAATGACTTGTCCTGATAGCGCAATTAGGATTGAAAAAAGAAATTAGTTTTTTAAAAAATTAAGGGTACAAAAATTGTACCCTATTTTTTAATTATAAACACTTTTGTACTTTTTGCGACACCCTCTATTTTGGCACTATTGTCCATGATAATTTTGAAAAAGCATATATATCTTTTAAAAAGCCGGATTGCTTCGTCACTATAAAAATCGCTGTTCCTCGCAATGACTTGGCGTTAGACTTCTAAGCGTGCCGTCATTGCAAAGGCGATTAGCCTGAAGCAATCCAGCTTTTTATTAACTATTATTTTTTAGTCTGTTCAATAAAAATTTAATTGCATTTCTTGTTCTGACTGAAAATTTAGAAGTTTCAGATGAATTTATCTCGGACACTAGTGTCTATTTGGGAGAGGGAATAAAATCAAGTTGAGAGCCAACTGTTTTTAAGGCTCGAAACTTAGATTTTCGGGTGAGGGTTCAAGCCGAAGGCGATATTTTAAATATAAATCAACTTTTATTAAACATCTTTTTATGCTACATTGTACCCATGTTTTATTTTGAAGATTTTTACGGAACAAAAATTCTGAAGAGTGATTTGTTAGAAGGAATAACTGCATTCTTTTCTACAAGGGATTTGCCTGATTTGACCAAATTAGGAGCTGACAGAATTCTTTCACCTAATCAGACTCACAGTGACAATGTCGAGTTTGTAGATGAGAGAAGTGAATATCCAAATACTGACGGCTTAATTTTAACAAACCAAAATAATGCAGTATATTTAAGATTTGCGGATTGCACACCATTGATATTTTATGATACAACTCAAAAAATTGCAGCAGTTTCTCATGCCGGTTGGCGCGGAACTGCGCAAAAAATAGGTGTCAAAACGATTGAGAAAATGCAATCAGTTCCAAAGGATATTATTGCGTTGATTGGCCCTGCTATTTCTATGTGCTGTTATGAAGTTTCAGAAGAGGTTAGAGATACGCTGCTTTCGACCGTTAAAGAAACAGAGGGACTTTTTATAAACAGAAATGTTGATTTAAAAAGAATAAACGCACAACAGCTTAAAGAAATCGGCGTCGAGAAGATTGATATTTGCCCATATTGCACAAGCTGTGATAACGATTTGTTTTATTCTTACCGCAGAGAAAACGGGACAGATAAAAGACATATTGCAGTTGCTAAATTGTTATAATTAATGTTTTTGGAGCGACAAAGCAATCCGTTTTAACGTCAATCCGACAGTAGGTTGGGCTTTCAGCCCAACAAAAACATTAAATTCTAACTAATACCCACCCGCATTTGTAACTCGCTAACGCTCGAACAACTGCGACCTCCCTAATCAGGGAGGTTATGCTACGCACTCTGCTCGCAATCCGCTTTTCTTTTTAGCCAAAACTACTTTAAACTGGTAGTAATACTTTGAGAAAGACTTTGCATTTCAATTTCCACTGGTAACCTTACTTATGTCTTTCGACAATGTATTCTTTTCTTTTTGCTTACTTTTTCTTTCAGTAAAGAAAAAGTAAGCTTTACAATCCACCCCCTTTTTGTTAGGATTTAGGAATATAACAGAAAAATTATAGGGAGATGAATAAATTGAAAACAAGAATGAAAACAAACAATTGCGGTGAATTAAACCTAAGCAATTTGAATGAAGAAATTACACTATCCGGCTGGGTTTCAACTGTTAGAGATTTAGGCGGCATTTTGTTTATCGAATTAAGAGATAGAAGCGGTTTTTTCCAATTGGTTGCAAATCCGCAAGTTAACCCTGATGTGCATAAAGTTTTTGAAAAAGTTAGAAGCGAATATGTAATTATGGTTAAAGGTAAAGTTACAAAAAGACCGGAAGAAACTTATAACGAAAAATATCCTACGGGTCAAGTTGAAATGTATCCTGAATCAGTTGAAATTTTGGCTGAATCAAAAGTTTTACCTTTCGTTCTTGGTGATGAAAGCGTTTCAGAAGATATCAGACTTAAATACAGATATTTAGATATCAGAAACGAAAAAATGTTACACAACTTGAAAACAAGACACAACATCGTTCAAGCTGTTAGAAATTATTTGAACAATCAAGACTTTATGGAAGTTGAAACACCTATCTTGATTAAAACAACTCCGGAAGGTGCAAGAGATTACTTAGTACCTTCTCGTGTTCAAGAAGGCAAATTCTTCGCACTTCCTCAATCACCACAAATCTTCAAACAATTATTGATGGTTGGCGGTATTGAAAAATATTATCAAGTTGCAAAATGCTTCCGTGATGAAGATTTGAGAGCTGACAGACAACCTGAATTCACTCAAATCGACATGGAAATGTCATTTGTTGAACAACCTGACGTTATCAAGGTTGTCGAAGGCTTGTTAGTTGATGCGTTCAAGGCAGCGGGTGTAGATATTCACCCTCCATTTAAACAAATCACTTGGCAGGAAGCTATGGACAGATTTGGTTCTGATAAACCTGATACAAGATTTGGTTTAGAGTTATTTGATATTGGCGATATTATTTTACAATCTAACTTTGATATCGTTAAAAAGACTCTTGAAAATGGCGGTATTGTTCGTGGTATCAGAATCCCCGGCGGTGCTAAATATTCAAGAAAAGATATTGATGATATTACAAAACTTGCAGTATCATTTGGTGCTAAAGCATTAGCTAATATTATTTACTTGGAAGACGGTTCTGCAAAATCTCCTGTATTGAAATTCGTTACAGAAGAACAAGCAAAACAAATTCAAGAAAGAGCTGGTGCAGAAGCAGGAGATATTATTTTCTTCGTAGCTGATAAACCAAAATTAGTTTACGATATTATGGGCAGATTGAGATTGCACTTCGGAAAATCTTTGAACTTAATTGACGAAAACAAACACAACTTATTGTGGGTTGTAGACTTCCCAATGTTCGAATGGTCAGACGAAGAAGGCAGATTTATGGCAATGCACCACCCATTCACATCTCCAAACTTAGCTGATTTGGATAAATTAGATAGCGGTGATTTAGGTAACGTAAAATCTATTGCTTACGATATCGTATATAACGGTACTGAATTAGGTGGTGGTTCTGTAAGAATTCACTCATCTGAAGTTCAAAAGAAAATCTTCAAGGCATTGGGATTAACAGAAGAAGAAGCAACCGAAAAATTCGGATTTATGGTTAACGCTCTTCAATACGGTACTCCACCACATGCCGGCTTAGCAATCGGTTTGGATAGATTAGTTGCACTTCTTTGCAGAACTGATTCAATCCGTGATGTTATCGCATTCCCTAAGAATGCAAGCGCTAAGTGCTTGATGAGTGATGCTCCGGGGGAAGCTTCATTGCAACAGTTGAGAGAATTGCACATCAAAAGTACGGTTAAGAAAGACTAAGTTCTGATTAATAAAAAATACAAACAACAACGACCGAGTTTCGGTCGTTGTTGTTTTTTAAACACTTTAATCGTTAACTATATGCCCATTTGTGGTGCTTTAAGCGCCTGTTTATGTTTTTCCATTTCGGCAGTTTCATCTACAAGCATGTCTTCGACGTTCAACTTATCCGCCAATGCTTTTGGAATATATACATCACCATTTGCTTTACCCGGATCTGTTAGCAAAAAGTAACCTCTCTTATATGCTTTAGGGTTTGCTTTTTTAAACATTTCTTGGTCGTCAGAATCTGTTATACCTAATCTGTTCATTGTATCATTAAAAGTTTCACCTTGCTTAGGACTTACTTTATAGTTACCATTTGCGGTTTTTGTAGCATAACTTTTATCATCTGCTCCATAATAATATTTTGAACTATCTTCTTCGGTAAATTCTGTATATTTTAGGCTTCCATCGTCTCCGTATCTTACTTCATAAGTCGTACCATTAGCAAGCTTGCCGCTTAGTCCTTTGCCGTTTTTATCGTATTCTTGAATATCACCATCGCTGTAAGTCTTAGTGTAACTACCATCTTCATGATACTCGTTTTTATAAGTCGTACCATTAGCAAGCTTACCGCTTAGTTGCTTATCGTTTTTGTCGTATTCTTCCGTCCTGCTATCGCTGTAAGTCGTAGTGTAACTTCCATCTTCATGATACTCGTTTTTCCAAGTCGTACCATTAGCAAGCTTACCGCTTAGTTGCTTATCGTTTTTGTCGTATTCTTCAGTTTTTCCATCGCTGTAAGTCGTAGTGTAACTTCCATCTTCATGATACTCGTTTTTCCAAGTCTTACCATCAGCAAGCTTACCGCTTAGTTCCTTACCATTTTTGTCGTATTCCCGAGTTTCACTATCGCTATAAGTTATAGTATAACTACCATCTTTATTATATTTTTTTGTATAAGTTTTACCATCTGTACTAGTTCCGCTTATCCATTCACCATTTTCATCAAAATTTCGAATTCGTCCGTCTTTATAAGTATCTGTATAACCACCGTCTTCGTTATAGGTTCTTGTATATTCTCCAACATCATTTTTACCGCCGGTAATTCTATTATCGGCATTTTTTATCATAGTATTATTATTTTTGTCTTGAACAATGCTTCCAATAAGACCACCATCATTACTGCGATGTCTTTCTATAACAGAATTGCCTTCAGCATCAGGTTTATATTTGATTACAATTTCATCAGGATTTTCAGCATCTTTTGTTTGATAATCTATATTAGCTCCTGCAGCTTTTACGGTACTCAAGAATCTGAAAACATCTTCTACCTTAAATCCTTTTAGTCCGAGCGATTTAATCAGGTGATTTGCCTCTTTATTACTCAAATTTGTTCTATCACCATCTTTTTCAGCAGCATTTACCACTCTTGCTTGCAAAGAAGCTACTTCATTTCCTTCTAAAATTCCGTTACCGTTATCTAGGGCTTCAAAAATAGTACGCATTTTTTCATCTTTGATGTCTTCTTTCTTCACCCCGCCTTTCAAATCAGCGATTGAAATTTGTTGTGCATCTTTTCCTTTACCAAGAGTTAAGTTGTAATCCATAATAATCCTTTCATTATTTAATTTGTTGATTATTATGTTTATCGGCATTTTTTTCAAAAACTTTAGAGATAATTAAAAAAGTTTGGCGCATCACTACTGCTACTATTATTATTACTACTACATTTGCGTCAATTGTAACAATTTTTCAGCTTGCTTAACAATTGGATATGTATTAAAGAATGATATTAATACAAAAAACAGGGGAACGCTAAAGCGTTCCCCTGTTTTGTATATCTTATTCAGTTACAGCGTCATAACAATCTGAACAAATTGTTTCGTGTCCTGCGTGTTCGCCGAGTTTTCTAAACTTCCAGCAACGTTCGCATTTTTCACCTTCCGCTTTTGTTACCCAAACAGTTATGCCGTTTTCTGTGTATTCGTTTAACACTTCGCTTGGAGCTTCATCAGCCACATAAGCTTGAGAAGTAATAAAGATGTCTGCTAAATCTTTAGCGTTCGCTTTCAAGATTTCACTATCATCAGATTTAACATAAACCGCAACTTCTAAAGAACTTCCAACTTTCTTTTCTGCTCTAAGAGGTTCAATTGCACGAGTTACAACTTCTCTAGTCTTCAAGATTTTTGTAAAATCTTCTTCTAATTGAGCGTTATCCCATTCTTTATTAAATTTTACCCAATCAGCAAGCAAAATACTTTCCAATCCGCCACGTTGCATTTCAGGAGTGTTTTGCCAAATGTCTTCTGCTTGGTGAGGCATTACAGGAGTTAAAATTCTAACCAAAACTTGTAATGTTTCATAAAGAACAGTTTGGCAAGCACGTCTTGAAACTGATTTTTTGCCCGCAGTATAAAGTCTGTCTTTTACGATATCAAGATAGAATGAACTCAAGTCTACCGCTGCGAAGTTTTGCAAGCATTGGAAATACTTGTAGAATTCATAGTTATCAAACGCAACTGTTACTTCTTCAACCACCTTGTTTAGTTTGTGAAGCGCGAATTTATCAATTGGTTTCAAATCTTCGTATTTCACATAATCAGTTTCAGGATTGAAATCGAAAATATTACCAAGCAAAAATCTTGCAGTGTTTCTTGTTTTCTTAAAAATTTCAGCAAGCTGTTTAATAATATTATCACCGATTTTTGTATCGTTTCTATAATCTACTGACGCTGCCCAAAGTCTTAAAATATCTGCACCATAGTTTTTGATAATATCGTCAGGTCTTATGTAATTACCTAAAGATTTAGACATTTTTCTACCGTCTTCACCAAATACAAAACCGTGTGTAAGAACTGATTTGTAAGGTGCTTTTCCTTGTACAGCCATAGAAGTTAATAGAGAAGATTGGAACCAACCTCTGTGTTGGTCAGAACCTTCCAAATACATTTCAACAGGAGTGTGACCTAATTGTTCTGAACGTTTTTCTACAACAGCTCTCCAAGTTACACCTGAATCAAACCAAACGTCCATAATGTCTTTTTCTTTTCTGAAATGTTTTTTTCCACACTTTGGACAAACAAAGTCTTTTGGCAACAATTCTTCTGCAGAATATTTAACCCAAGCATCAGAGCTTTCTTTTTCAAACATTTTTGCTACGTTTTCAATAGTTTCATCTGTAACAATAGGTTCTCCGCATTCTTCACAGTAGAATACAGGAATTGGAACTCCCCACGCTCTTTGACGTGAAATACACCAATCCGTACGACCTTGAACCATGTTAGAAATTCTTGCTTCACCGCTTGCAGGAATCCATTTTACGCCTTTAATTGCTTCTAATGTAGCATCACGGAATTTATCAACCTTAACAAACCATTGAGGAGTTGCTCTGTAAATTACAGGATTTTTACATCTCCAGCAGTGTGGATAAGAGTGGTTAATATCAGCTGCTGCAAGCAATGCGCCACAGTTTTGAAGTTTTTCAATAACGATTTTACCGCCTTTATAGTAAGGAATTCCTTCTAAATCTTTATCTCCAACGATTTCTGTCCAAACGCCTTTACTATCAAGCGGTGAAAATACTTCAATGTTGTATCTGCAACCTACTTCATAGTCTTCAAGACCGTGTCCCGGTGCCGTGTGAACCGCACCTGTACCGGCTTCAAGTGTAACGTGTTCACCTAAAATAATTGGTGATTTTCTGTTATAAAGCGGGTGATTTGTATTCAATAATTCTAAATCAGCACCCTTAACAGAGCCGATTACGTTAATATCTTTTTCTTCCCAATTTACACCTTCTAGGAAGCTTGCCAACAAGCCTTGAGCGATTACATAAACATCATTCTTGTATGTAAAGAATGTATAATCAAATCTTGGGTGCATACTGATTGCCATGTTTGACGGAATTGTCCAAGGAGTTGTTGTCCAAATTACTGTATAAACATTATCATTTGGCAAATCAACTAATTGCTTAATTTTATTTACCCCTTCTTCGTCAAATTTGAATCTTACATAGATTGAAGTTGAAGTATGGTCTGCATATTCAACTTCTGCTTCAGCTAAAGCAGTTTCGCAAGAAGCGCACCAGTAAACAGGTTTTAAGCCTTTTTCGATATAACCTTTTTTATACATATCGCCGAAAACTCTAACTTGTTCAGCTTCAAATTCAGGATTAATCGTTAAATAAGGATGTTCCCAATCACCCCAAACACCAAGACGTTTGAATTCTGATTCTTGACCTTTCAAGCTGTTCCAAGCAAATTCTCTGCATTTTGCTCTTAATTCTGCAGGAGTAACCGCTTCACGTCCGCCTTTGATGTTTTTAACAACTTTATTTTCAATTGGCAAACCGTGTCCGTCATAACCCGGAACGTAAGGCGCATAGAAGCCTGACATAGATTTATACTTAATCAAAATATCTTTTAAAATTTTGTTTAAGGCTGTACCAACGTGAATTTTTTCGGAACTCAAATATGGAGGACCGTCGTGCAAAATAAACTTGTTTGCTTTGTCTCTTTGTGCAATATTTTTTTCGTAAATTTCATGTTCTTCCCAAAACTTTTGAGTTTCAGGTTCTTTTTTAGTAGCGTTTGCTCTCATTTCCAAAGTAGTCTTTGGCAAGTTTAACGTTTCTTTGTATTCCATATTTTATTCCTCATGTATCTTAACTCTAAGTTATTGTTAGCTTATGTCTAACCTACATTTTGTATCAAGAATAGCATAAACAAAGCGATTTATAAAGAAAATTCGGTAGCAAAAAATTTTTTTAGCGTTTTTTATGTTAGTATGCATATTAATAAAATCCAAAATCAAGAACTATTTTGCAAAAAGTATTGGAGACATATTCTTTCCAATAATGCAACTCCAACTAAGAATTTAAGCCAAAGTTTTTATATACATGAAATTAATCAATACCTAATGAACGGTTCAAAACCAATGGCCGGAAAGAATGCCAGCCTTGTTATCGCAGAAACTGATAAAGATTTTAAAAATTTCAAGAAAACGAATAAAGAACTTACATTGTGGCGTGGAATTTGTGGAGCAGAAATTTATAACAACCCGTACTTGGAAAAACTCCTCGCTCAGTGCAAAGAGCTTAAAGAAGGCGATATTTTAAGAATGAGAGAATACGCATACGCCAGTGATGACAAAGCATACGCAGAAGGAATTTATACTCAAGATGACGGCATTCTATATGAAATAACTGTTCCAAAAGGAGCACAAATTGCGGATGATTGGAATCATACATTTCCTAGAGAATCGATGTTTTTGTGCACACAAAATGAGTTAGTAAAAGATAAAGACAAAAAATACCATTTAATAAAACTTACGTACTTATTGCCGGATAATAACAACGAAAGCTCACCAAATCAAAAGAAACAGAGTTTTTTACAAAAACTCAAAACCAAGTTTTTGAATCGAAATAATAAATAAAAAATATCAAAGGAGTGCCCAATGGATATAAAAAACAGCACCGTCAATTTTAAAGCCAACAAAATTTTAACAACAAGTAAAATTCTTGCGAATAATACAGAAAGAAAAATAGATGTATTTCAACTGAAATTTGGTACAGATGACTATTTTATAAAATCATGTTCCGACATAATAAAAAACAACAAAAAACTTGTTAATAAAAAACATCAGAACTTAAATCTTTTTTTTAAGGATTTTCTTAATAAAAAAACTCGCGAAGGGGATTACTTCATTGCAATAAGAGATGGCGAACAAATTGTAGGCGCAGCAAAAACATGCCAGCACTATTTTTCACCTATAACCATTATTGAAAATTTTATCAATCTTAATAATGATAACAAAACAACATACGCATTAAACAAAAGCATTATAAACAAAGCTAAAAAACACCGTTCTCGCATTATTGGCTGGGAAGACAATAAAATTGGATATATTATGAATGATGATTCACAAATTGCAAAATTACTACCACCCAAAAAACAAAAAATAAAATTTTCTGCTCCACAAAAACCTGAAGAAGTAAATTTGTTAGATTTTTTGGATATAGATATTTAAAACAAAAGATTATAAATCATAATAAAAAAGGACATAGAATGTCCTTGAAAATGGTAAGTATATTAAAATTGTAGATTATTTATTATTTGTTTTTGGTGCAAAAAATTGCACCCTACCCTTTTTTATCGTTAGCCTTCTTCATCCGTGAGGAAGGCTAACACAATTTTTATAGATAATTCAATAAACTCATGCCCATAGAAGCTGACGTAACTTGCAAGCTTGCCTGATAAGCGTATTGTGCTTGCATCCAGTTTGTAATTGCTGTTGTTAAATCAATATCCTTAATTTCTGACAAATAACCCGTTAAGTTTTCATTATTTGTTTCCAATGTCGAACTTGTCATTTCCAATCTGTTTGCAACACCGCCAAACTTAGTTTGTTCGGTTGTAATTTGGGTTAAAGAATTAGCAAACATATCTAAAGTAGAATTCATTTCTTTATAGCCTTCTTCTGTATTGCCATCAAGAACTTTTTGAATAGAATTACTTAATTTCTTTAAAGCACCCATAACTCCTGAGAACTCTTCTTTCGGAGTCAAATCCTTTACATCTCCGTTGTATGTATTGCCGTTTTCGTACGCATAGCTCTTTACACCTGTTTGAGCATCAACCGTTTCAATAACCGTATCGCCGTTAGCATCCGTAAACAAATTGTTTCCTTTTGCATCTTTTGTTGTGTAATAACCAAATACTTTATCGCCGGTTGTATTAATTATTTCAAAAACGCCGTCTGCAACTTCTGTTTGTCTGATATAATCAGGATTGTCGTGCGGTGTTCCGTGATAAGTTATATCGCCGTTTTCATCAATAGTATAAGGAATCGTTTTAGTGTTTGCGCCTGAGAAAATATAATTATTATCATATTCTGTATTTGCTAAATCCACCATTGTTTTTGTTAATTCATCAATCTCAACCTTCAAAGCCTTCAATGATGTTTCACTATAAGTTTGGTTATTAGCCTGAACAGCTTTATCCCAAGCGTTTGATAAATAACCGTTTGCCAAATCCATCAAATCATCCAAAGTACTCAATTCTTTTTGAGCAATTTCTACGTTTTGAGCAAAAGTATCAATCTGACCCAATTGACGATTTGTATTTAAAATATTTACCGCTGCAATAGGATCATCCGTAATATTTGTAATTTTACTTCCGGAAGCCAATTGTTTAGTAAGTTTGTTATAATTATTGAGTTGCTTTTGCATATCAGCAACTAATTGAGAATATTTTCCGCTTGTTGAAATTCTATTTACCATTCAACTAACCTCCCAAATTCATAAGCACACTCAAACAATTGTTACAAGTATTGAAAACTTGTGCGGCTGCTTGATATGCTGTTTGATACTTAACTAAGTCTACTAATTCTTCGTTCAAATCAACGCCTGTTGAATCCTTAATTTTGCTTTCAATTGACTGAACAACTTGATCTTGTGTATCCGCCAATGATTTTATATTACTTCCTGCAGAAGCTACTTTACCGACTAAAGCTGTATAGAATTCTTCAATAGAAGTATTATTTAAATCAGCATTTTTGGCATTTCTTGTACCAATCATACTTTCAACGTTTTGCGCGTTACCTACTGCATTTTCATCAAAATTTGCAGCGTCATCAAAATATGCGCAAGAAAGCTTCCAACAACCGTCTTCTGTCAAAAGAGCAGAATTTATTTGAAGGTTTCCGGCGGTGATTCCTGTTGCTGTTTTTCCGTCAGGCCCTACGAAAATTAAATTGTCCGCATCAGTTGCCTTTAATTTGCTTGTGTCATTTGGGTCAATACAATAAGCGCCATTTCTTGTGTTCAAATCGTTAAACACATTTGCAATAGTTTGCGCAAGCTTGTTCAAACCATTCATTACAGTACCTGCATTAATCCCGTTTGCGCCATCGCCAATATCAGTTGCGAAGTGAAGCAAACCGCCTAATGTACCTGAAGTAATGTCTGCGTTGGCATTTGCGCTTATAACTTCTTTTGTTTCAGGATTAACAATACTAATTACTGCATTTTCACCCTTCCAATCATCAGGATAAGTGATTGGAGGATTTTGCTTGTCACAATATGATTTTGCAGTTTCAATTTCCAATTTCCCTGTAACCTTAGCACACTCAACAACCGAATTACCGCCAATATAAACATTAACAGCGCCATTATGTTTTTCTTCTACGGTAATATCGCTAAATTTTGCTAAATCATTCAAAATCAAATCACGTTTATCAAGCAAGTTGTTTGCTTCAAGAGTTCCTGTTTGAGTTGAAATTAAAGCCTTGTTTACAGCTGCAAGTTCTTCCAGCTTATTGTTAAAAGCTGAATATTGAACGTAAATTTTTGAATTTTTCAAGCTTTCTATTGATTCACCATCACCCAAAGCTTCAGATGTGTTTTGTTGAAGTTGTGTATATTTGCCGTTCAAAACAGAAGTCAAAGTTTTTGCTGTTTCAATAAAATTTGTTCTTGCAGTAGAATCAGCAGGATATTTGTTCAAATTATTTAATGCTTCATAAAACTTTGAAAGTTGAGCATCTATACCAGTTCCTTCCAAGTCATTAAGAATACTTGACAAATCACCTAAGCCATCAAGCTGAGCGTTTAATTTTGCCTGTTCAGAAAGTTGTGTACGGTAGTAATTGTTAAGATATTCATCATTGTAGCGCATAATATTAGCAATTTTCACACCACCGTTTGCGCGTACTTGATTGTTAACATTATTACCGATTACACCGGCTATATTACGGGTTTCAAGGTTAGCACGTTGTTTGTGATATCCATCAGTGTTCATGTTCGCAACGTTATGCGAAACAACGCTAATCGCTTTTTCGTTTACTGAAAGCGTGTTACCTGTCATATTTAGTGCTGATAATAAGCTAACCATTGTTGTACCTCATATCCTATTTTTCAGTGCAAATAATCAGAAACTTTTACGCAAGCGCATACAAGTTCATCATATTTCTTCGTTTATTGTCCACATGTCAACGTCATGCGTGTCTGTTTTTCCTGCTCCATTATAAAAACATCCTTGAGGAGCAAAAGCATTTATAACTGTTTCCAACATCTTGTTAGAAATTATAATGCCATGTTTTAATAGTTCCACATTTTGATTATTTAATAACGTTAATTCTGAAATTAATTTACAAATCTTAACTTTTTTCTCTTTTAGAACTTCAACATATTCAGGCGCTTGTTCTTGCGCCTTCTCAATAAACCAAGACATATTTGCGTCAGGTTTTCCAAGTTCTGCAGCAACATCCATGCGTTGATTATTAAACTTTGTAATCTGATTATTAAGCGCCAATATCTTGTTATCAAGAACACCCAAATCATCAGGCTTAGAACTTTTCAAGCTATCGCGTTTTTCTTCAAAAAACGCTTTAAGCTTAGTGTAAGCCTTGATTTCATTATCTAGTATTTCGTTTAGTTTTTGGAATTGTGTGTTCATTTTAGTTTAGAAGTTTAAGAGTTTAGAAGTTGAGAAGATGTTTTAGATTATTTTTTTTTGTAAAACAAGTTTATTTATTGAAAATATTATAACATCTTCTCAACTTCTAAACTCCTAAACTCACCTCTTTATTAGAACAAATACTTAATAAACCTATTAAATATTCCTTCGTTTTGGTTTCTAGATATTGCGCCTCTACCTGACAATGCAAATTGTAGGTTAGAAACATTATAAGAATAGATTTCGCCATTTACGTTAAGCCAACGAGGATCGACCACACCCGTTATAATAAAATCCATTCTTTCATTGCCGTTTACTAATGTCTTTTTACCTTGTACTGCAAGGTTTCCGTTAGGAAGTTGTTGTACAACCTGTACTGCGATTTTATCGCCAAATGACATAGAACGACCGCCGGCAGCTGAGTTTGAAACCTCGTTAGAGCCGCCATAACCGTTTGAACTTTTTAAGAATTTAAGTCCAAACCAATCTTTAATAAAGTTTGTGAAAGAATCTTCTGTTGTTGAAGATTTTTCTGAAGAATATGTTAAATTATCACTAACAGTGATATTTTCACTCATAATTATTGATAACAAATCGCCAATTTGGTGCGCTTGTACTCCGCCGAACAAAGAACGAGGAACACCTGCGTAGTTTTGTGTTGCACCAAGTGTGAACAAAGACTCTGCTTGCACACCCATTGTTGCTGTGGTTAAGATTAATGCTATTGTTAATATAACTTTTTTCATATACTTACCTTTATTTAGTGGAGAAGTTTAGGAGTTTAGTAGTTTAGAAGAAATTTTAGTTATTATTTTTTGTTGAACTAGTTGACCTATTGAAAATTTTATAACTTCTTCTCAACTACTAAACTCCTAAACTTATAAACTTTAATTAACAAACTTCTCCACTCTTATTTTCCCCTTGTCTAGCACAAAAATTCTGCTATCACACTTCTACCATAAAGCAATCCATACTTTATGTCATCATCCGAAATGTTGAATTCTCCAACAGTTTTTGCACATTCTCGTACATCATTTACATCAATTCTATCCAATAAAGATTTTGCAGATGCCGTTTCCGTTCCGCGAGAAACTTCAATTTCTGAATTTTCCTCTTTTTGAGGTGCTAAATTTTTATTAGACTTAAACGCACTTAGTGCGCTGAATTGTTGTACTGAATTTGATTCTATTCTTGGTAGCATGGTGACCTTTCTTTCTAGTTTAGTAGTTTAGTAGTTTATAAGTTTAGGAGTTTAGAAGAAATTTTAGTTATTACTTTTTATTGAACTTGTTTGCCTATTGAAAATTTTATAACTTCTTCTCAACTACTAAACTCCTCAACTTATAAACTTTAATTAACATACTTCTCCATCTGTCTATAAATCTGATCTGCAAAGCCAAAGCTTGTTCTCGGATTATTTGCGATATCTCTACCCATTTGTTGATAAACAATAGGTTTAAAGGTATCTATGTAGTGTTGTTCTTGTCCGAACAAACCGTTTTCGTGGTCAACGGTTTTATCCATTTGTGAAAGCATTTTTGTAACAAAAATACTCTCGAATTCTGTTGCAACTTTTCTTAATTGCTCTTTATTATCGCCTGATTCTTTGATTCTGTTATACAAAACCTGATCAGCATTCACTGTCTGCGCATTGTGCAAACCGTTTTTTATTAAATCTATTGTAGGTGTTGAAAAGTCCATTTTTGCTCCTTATTTGTTGCAGTAATTAAAGAACATTGTAGTTTAGGAGTTTAGGAGTTTAGAAGTTGAGTAGTTTAGAAGAAATTTTAGTTATTTTCTATTATCTGACTTGTTTATTTATTGAAAATTTATAACTTCTTCTCAACTTATAAACTCCTAAACTTCTCCCCTTCTCTAAATTATAACCAACTCCGCTTGCAAACTTCCTGATTTTTTCAATGCTTGCAAGATTGAGATTAGGTCAACCGGTGCTACGCCGATTGAGTTTAATGCCCTTACTAAATCATTTAAATTACTGTTAGCAGGCATTGTAACCAAACTTCCCGGTGCTTTATTTATCTGAATATCAGAGTTTTCAAACCCAACAGTTGCACCGTTTGAAAAACCGTTTGGCTGTGAAACATCATTTGTTGTAGAAACAGTAACCGTGATGTTTCCGTGTGCAACGGCTGCAGGAAGAAGCTTAACATCCGCACCGATTACAACCGTTCCTGTTCTTTCGTTTACAACAACTTTTGCAGGCTCTAACGTCGGCGCAACTTCCAAATTTTCAATAATTGATAAGAAAGAAACTCTGTCGTTAATAAATCTTGCAGGGATTTCTACTCTTACTGAACTTCCGTCAATAGCTTTAGCAGGCGCTACTTGAGAAACTGTTTTTGCAATTCTTGAAACAAGTGTATAGTCTGAACGATCAATAGAAAGTGTAATTGAATTTTCATCACCGATTTCTGTGTAAATATCACGTTCAATTATTGCACCCCCAGGGATACGACCTGTTGTAGTGATTGCAGTTCTAGCTGATGAACCTCCGGCAATTTTATTGATACCACCTACTGAAAGAGGGCCTTGAGCAACTGCTACGGCTTCACCGTTTGGTGCTTTCAAAATTGTTTGAACAAGAACACCGCCTTCTAAACTTTTACAGTCAGCCATTGCAGAAACTGTTACGTCAATTTTGTCGCCGTTTTTAGAGAACGGAGGAACAGTTGCAGTAACGATTACCGCTGCTGATGCACCTTTTTGGATATAGTTTTCTTGCTCAATTACTGTACCTAAATTTCTTAGTAACATCTTGTTCGTAATTTGTGTTGAACGAGAGTTATCACCAGTCCCAGGAAGACCAACTACAACGCCGTATCCAACAAGTTGGTTTTCTCGCACACCTTTAATATGCGTCAAATCCATTATACGAACCTTGGCGTTGATTGCCTGAGCAGGCATACAACCAACCAACATAAATATTGCTAATATTGTTGCTAAAAATTTTTTCATTATACTTACCTATATTTAGGGGAGAAGTTTAGGAGTTTAGAAGTTGAGAAGAAGTTATAAATTTTCAATAAATAAACAAGTTTGATAAAATAAAATAACTAAAATTTCTTCTAAACTTATAAACTTATAAACTCATCCTCTCTCTTAAATTGCCACCAAAACTCGATTCTCCCCAATTACCTTCCCATTGTAAACCTTCTTGTAATTTTTGTTTTCAACGTTAATGTAATCGCCTGTCATACCGTCTGCCATCGCAGTTCCGTCGATTGTAACCATCACATCCCCATTAGATACAAAGAAAATTCTGACTTCACCGTTTCTTTGTACGTCAGGACGAATTTTTACAAATCTTTTGTCTATCACTTCTCCCTTTTGAAATGCTTTTTTAGTTGTCATTTCTTTAGATAGCATTTTTTCAGGAAGTACGTAATCCATTTTCATAGAAACATCAACTTTTTTAACAGTTGTGCATTCTCTTGTAATTGCCTGTTCTCTGTCGATTGTATCGCTCGCTACAAGCACGTTTTGATAAACGCTTGTTTGAACGGGCAAGTTTAAAGTCTTGATAAAAGCGTTGTTCACATAAACATCAACTCTTTTGATATCGCGCGGCATAATTTTATCACCGCCAGAAACAACTTTGTATGAAACCTTTCCATCAGGTAATTGCAATTGAGCAAACGGAGTTGCTGAAACTTTAACCTCAACATCGCCGTTAATCATTTTGCTGTAATTAGTTTCCAAAATCTTAGCAACAGAAGCTTTAACGTCAGCAGAACTAACCATCTGAGCGTTTGCGCCTAGAGTGCTTAGTGTTAATATTAATGCTGTTACTACAAATTTTTTCACTTGACTACCTTTTTGAGTTGAAGAGTTGAAGAGTGGAAGAGCGGAAAAGTTCTTTAAATTCCCTTCGGTCATAAATAGAATAGTGAGCGTAAGCGAGCTTAACAAACTTTTCAACTATTCAACCCTTCAACCTTTCAACTTTCTCCTCTCCCCTAGCTCATCTGATTCGTCAACTGTAATATACTACTTGATGCGTTAATGATTTTTGAATTTGATTCAAATGCTCTTTCTGCCTTAATCAAACCTACAAGCTCATCTACGATTTGAACATTTGAACCTTCTAACATACATTGTTGAATCAAACCTAAACCGTTTTGCCCCGGAGTATCTTGAACAGGGTTGCCTGATGCTTGAGTTTCTTTGTACAAGTTGTGTCCAATTGACAACAAACCTGATGGGTTTTGGAATTTAACCAACTGCAAAGAACCAACAATTGATTGTTGTGTTTGCCCCGGAAGTGTTACAGAAATATTACCGTCTTGTGTAATTGTGATTTCTGTTGCGTCACGTGGAATTGAAACGGAAGGCTGGATTAGTAAACCATCGTTTGTACACAACTGACCTAAAGAATCCACTTGTAAACAACCGTCACGAGTGTATGCTAATGAGCCATCTTCTTTCATAACTTGTAAAAAGCCTTCGCCTTCGATTTCAATATCAAGTTGACGACCCGTAGAAATTGCAACACCTTGAGTGAAAACACGAGTTGTTGCAGCTGTCTTAACACCTAATCCGATTTCGATACCAACAGGTTGATAAGTACCTTGGTTCATCAATGCCCCCGGAGTTCTAACGGCTTGTGATAACAAGTCTTGAAACTCAATACGAGATTGTTTAAACGCAGTAGTATTAACGTTCGCTACGTTGTTTGCGATAACGTCAAGATAGTTTTGTTGTGCTATCATACCTGTTGCTGCTGTTGTTAGTGCTCTTAACATTTTTGTTCCTCATTTTAGTTTAGAAGTTTAGTAGTTTAGTAGTTGAGAAGAAATTTTAGATTATTTTTCTATGACCGGTTTATTTGTTGAAAATTTTATAACTTCTTCTAAACTTCTCAACTCCTAAACTACTAAACTATTTTTCGTTTCTACGATGTTCGAATACGTCCCACCGAAACTGCCGTAGTCAGCATATCGCTATTTGTGCTTACAAGTTTTGTTAAACTTTCATAATTTCTTGTTGTGTTAATTGTATTAATCATTTCCTTAATTACATTTGAGTTGGAAAGCTCTAACATCCCTTGTTGTACTGTGAATTTTTCAGAACGCAATTCCGGATTGTTCACTGTATCACGCGGAATAAATTTTGCGTCACCAACTTCAAACAAATCGTCTTTGTCTGAAAAATCCCACACCCCAATTGTTTGAAGCGGAATTTTTTGGTTGTAAGAATTGATTTCGATGTTACCGTTTTCGGCAATAACGATATCTTTTCTATCTCTGAAAACTGTTTCATCTTCCATATCTTCAGGAAGCATTCTAATTCTTCTGTTGTTAATATCCAAAACATATTCGCCTTGTTTTGTCTTTAACCAATAACCTCTATCTACAACAAAAGAACCGTTACGAGTATATGACACATTACCGTTGTCATCTTGAATTTTGAAGAAACCATCGCCTTCAATCGCTACATCGTAAGGGTTTGAAGTCTTTGTCAAAGCACCTTGTGAAAAATCGTGTGTATATTGCATGCTCTGACTTCCACAGCTGATATTTCCTAAATATCTGTTTGAATCATTTCTTAAAATTGAACCTTCTTGAGAATACACAGCTGATTGCATAACATCTTTGAAACGCAAAGAACCTTTTTTATAACCAACCGTATTTACGTTTGCAAGGTTATTAGCAGTATTGTCGTTCATATCCATAAGAGCAAGCATACCATTTGCAGCTGATTCAAAACTTCTTACTAGCATTTGTTAGTTCGCTCCTTTCATTTTGTCATAATTGCTAAGAACACTTTTAACATAGTTTTGCGTTTCCATATAAGGTGGAATTCCGCCATACTTCTTAACCGCATTAGGGCCGGCGTTATAAGCCGCTAAAGCTAAAGATTTGTTGTTATCAAATCTGTCCATAAGTCCTTTTAAGTACTTTGTTCCACCCATAATGTTTTGTTCAGCGTCATAAGCATTTGTAACACCCAAACCTTGAGCTGTCCCCGGCATTAATTGCATTAAGCCCATTGCGCCGCAACTTGAAGTTGCTTGAGGATTAAATCCTGATTCTTGCTTAACAACAGCTTTTACGAAGTCTGAATCAAGACCGTTTTTTTCTGCGTATTTTTCGATTAAGTCATTGATTTCACTTCTGGATGTGTCTGTTGGGTTAGATTTATGAGCAATTGAAGAGTCGAGGATTTTTTGAAAATCTTCGTCAGGTTTTGCGCCATAAGACATAAGTGATTGAAATTGATTTTCAATCATATTAATACGTTGTAATGTTACGTCCAAGCTTGTAAGATTCACCTTACTTACCTCTCTCCGCTTATTCTTTTTTACTTACCCAAGTCTTTATCTACAATTTCGGGATATTACTTCCCAATAAAAGTGTAATATATTTAATTGGAAGCAACATCAATCGAAAGATTAAAATTGAAAATAAAAAATAGACCATTTGGTCTATATAATGATGCAAAAAATAGCACCATTAACTTTCACCCAATAAAAATACGTGTGAAAATTTAAAAATTTTCACACGTATTAAACAGAATTATTTAGCAACTCTTACTTAGAAGCGCCTGCCGTCTTGTTCGCTCGCGTTAGACGGCGTTCCGCATTTTGCCGACATACCTAATCGGTATTTGGCAAAATTGCTCTAGCCTCTGCTCGCTCCCGCTTTTTCGATAATTTCTTTTTCGATATTTGCAGGAACTTGTTCGTAGTTGTGGAATTCCATAGAGAATGTACCACGACCTTGAGTGTTAGATCTCAAGTCAGTTGCGTAACCGAACATATTAGCCAATGGAACTAATGCTCTAACGATTACGTTACCTGTGTTGCCTTGAGGTTCTTGACCTTCAACACGACCACGTCTTCTTGAAATGTCACCGATGATTGTACCTGTGAATTCATCAGGAATTTCAATTTCAACTTTCATCATTGGTTCAAGGATGCAAGGTTGAGCTTTTCTAGTACCTTCCTTGATAGCCATAGAACCGGCAATTTTGAACGCCATTTCTGAAGAGTCAACTTCGTGGTAAGAACCATCGTAAAGTTCAACTTTAACGTCAATCATAGGGAATCCTGCTAAGATACCGCCTTCAAGAGCTTCTTCCATACCTTTTCT
>CAKVGS010000019.1 GCA_934747335.1 uncultured Candidatus Melainabacteria bacterium | reverse complement strand
CTTGCGAATTATTTAAGATGGACCATGCGAATGTTCAACCACATTCCGGCGCGCAAGCAAATATGGCTGTATTTTTTGCACTACTTAAACATGGCGATACAATTTTGGGTATGGATTTATCAAATGGCGGACACTTGAGTCATGGCTGTCCTGTAAATTTTTCAGGAACATATTTTGATGCAAAAAGCTATGGCGTAGACAGCGAAGGTAATATTGACTATGAAGATGTAAGAAAAAAAGCACACGAATACAAACCAAAATTAATTATTTGCGGAGCAAGCAACTATTCTAAAGTTATTGATTTCAAAAAATTTAGAGAAATAGCCGACGAAGTTGGCGCAATATTAATGGCCGATATTGCACACATTGCAGGACTTGTTGCAGGCGGCGTTCACTCATCACCTGCGGGTTATGCGCAAATCGTTACAACAACCACTCATAAGACTTTAAGAGGCCCAAGGGGTGGTATTATTATGTGTGATGAAGAATACGCAGCAGCTATTGATAAAGCAGTTTTCCCAGGAATTCAAGGCGGGCCTTTAGAACATATTATCGCAGGTAAAGCAGTTGCTTTAAAAGAAGCTATGTCACCTGAATTTAAGGAATACGCAAAACAAATTGTTAAGAATGCTAAAGCTATGGCAGAAGGTCTTATTGATAACGGCATGGAAATCGTAGGTGGCATGACTGAAAACCACTTAATGACATTAGATTTAAGAAAAACAGGTAAAACAGGAAAAGACATGGCGAATGTTTTGGAAAGAGTTGGCATAACAGCTAACAAAAATACAGTTCCAAACGACCCGCAAAGCCCATTTGTAACAAGCGGTATCAGACTTGGTGCAGCAGCTATGACAACTCGTGGCTTCAAAGAAGATGACATGAAAGAAGTTGCAAGAATTATTGCAGAAGCTATCAAAAATTCTGATGATGAAAAAGTTTTGAATGAATTAAGATTAGATTCCGCAAAACTTTGCAAAAAATATCCGCTGTACTAATTAAGGTTTTAATTTAATAAAAAAAGTTATTAAAAGGCTGGATTGTTTCGTTTTACAATACACTTCCAAGTTGGTAGTTAAGACTACAAGTATGGAAGTGAAGCGTAAAAATCGCACCTCACAATGACGCCCAACCGATAGTTTCACGTCGCGTCATTGCGAAGGCGATTAGCCTGAAGCAATCCAGCTTTTTATTAACTATTATTTTTAAAAAGCCTTGACTTAACTACTTTTTGTAAATTATAGATGAATTTATCTAGGACAGTAGTGCCTGTCAGGAGAGGTAATAACCAAGGCTTGTTAATTTAATGTTGTAGGTTGGGCATTCTTGCCCAACAATAACTTTTTGCATAAAAATATTTATATTTGAGAATAGTTTTTATTTGGTATAATAAAATAAAAAACAAAGGATTATCATGATAATTAAACTAACACAAGCTCACATAATAGGTGCATTTATTTCATACCTGATAGGGGTGTTTATTGTGCCTTTCGTAATTGAATTTTCTCAAAAAGAAGGTTTAGTAGACTTACCAAACGCAAGAAAAATTCACAAAGTACCAATCTCAAGACTTGGCGGTATCGCAATTTGGACAAGTGCAATGCTGACATTTTTATTCTTGGTACTCTTAAGTTATTATCCTTATGGAAGTTTACTTTCAGGAATTTTGCTTGGCGGTTCTTTGATGTTCTTGCTCGGACTTGTTGATGATGTTTACAACCTTGATGCAAAATTCAAACTTGTAATACAACTATCAATCGCAACAATCGTTTACCTTTTAGGCGTTCAGATTGATACAATTTTTAACCCGTTTGGCGGAGTTATACATTTGGGAGTATTTTCTTATCCGATTACAATTTTGTGGATTGTTGGCATTTCTAATGCCGTTAACTTTATTGACGGTGTAGACGGTTTAGCTGGTTCTGTTATCACAGTAAGTTCAATAACTTTGGCACTTATAGCTGTTGCAATTACTCCTGCTCAGCCAATCACAGCATTAATTGCATTTATTCTTGCAGGTTCTATGCTTGCATTTTTAACCTTTAATTTTAATCCTGCAAAAATATTCATGGGTGATTCAGGTGCATTATTTTCAGGGTTCTTACTTGCAACACTTTCAATTGCAGGTGTTATGAAGGGTGCTGCGTTAGCAGTGTTATTACCTTTTTTGGTTTTAGCCGTGCCAATCATGGATATTACTTATTCAAGCTTAAGAAGAATTATGAAGGGTAAATCTCCGTTTGTGGCTGACGCGGAACACATCCACCATAAGTTACTTAAAGCAGGCTTTTCTCAAAAGAAAACAGTTGCAATTTTAACTTCTGTTGCGATTGTTGGTGGCGCTGTTGCAACATATTTTACCGGAACTTTAAAAAACTATTTTATATATATCGCTGTTTTAATTCTGATTATGGTTGCATTAAGCGTTGTTAGCGTAATGACAAAACCTCAACCTATTGAACCTCATGAAGAACATTCTGAACAACAACAATAATAATATATTTGTGATAAAATTTTATCTATGGAGAAGGTTTTTTTAGTTTTTAATACGGCCTGTATCGGCGATATGTTGGTGACGAATACTCTTGTGCAAAATATCAAGGCATTCTATCCTGAGTCAAAAATTATTTTTGTATGCAATACGCCGTTTGTAGATGTTGCAAAATATCAAGATGGTGTGGATGATGTAATAGTTTTTGATAAGAAAAAGGATAAATCTTTAAAAGGAATTTTGAATTTCGTAAAAAGATTTCCGTACAAAAAGCCGTTCGCTTCATTTGTAACTTATGCAAATGAAAGAAATTTGCTTATCTCAAGACTTTTGGGTGCAAAGCATATAATTTCGCACAACAAATGCAAAATATGGAATACAAAAGAACAGTTTGAATTAAAAGAATACGTTCACATGAAAGACCAATGGGGTGGTTTGATTGAACTGTTAGTCGGTGAACATAAAAATTTGCCGATAAAATACTGTCCGCCTGAAACTGATACGCCTGTTGTCAATATGGTTAAGACTCTTAAAAATCCTGTTGTAGTTTGTACGACAAGTAATTTTTATAAAAAAGATATGAAAGTTGCTGATTGTATTGAGTTAATGAAAAAACTTAATGAAGAAGGGTTTACGTCGCTTTTAACGGGCGCAGGAAAAACAGCTGAGGATTTTAATTTAGGATTAAAAAAATCGGGATATTTTAATTACGTTGATTTAATAGATTGCACAACTTTTCCTGAATTTGCAAATATTTTGAAAATCTGCAATCGCTGTATTACGGTAGATACAGGAACTTTACACTTTGCAAATGCTTTAAATGTTCCTGTTGTAGAAGTTTTTTATGCGGATTGTGCGGAACGTTGGGCGTCTGATGAAACGCTTTATCCTTGCCGAATATTGATTGGCGAGAATGTGACTCCGAGTGAAATTATGAATGCTTTTAAGGATTTAAATAATGAAGTTTGTACAATACTTTGATGGACATATTGTTATTAATTTTTTCGGGTTGCTTATAAGGGTAAAGCATAGTTTTAAGTATAATTGTCCGGAAGTTGTGGAATGTGGTATAACAACCCCCTCACTCCAACCCTCTCCCACAAGGGGCGAGGGAGAAAAAATAATTGTTTCTCTGACAAGTTTTCCGGCTAGAATTAATATAGTAGTTAAAACTATTAAAACACTTTTAACTCAAACACTTAAACCTGATGCGGTTATACTTTGGCTTGCGCCGGAACAATTTCCGAATGGTGAAAAAGATTTACCGCAAGAGTTATTGGATTTAAAACAATATGGTTTGACGATTGACTGGTATAAAGATATTCGTTCGTATAAAAAAATTATTCCAACATTAAAAAAATATCCAAATGCGGTTATTATTACGACTGATGATGATATTTATTATGCGCCTGATACGGTTGAGAGTTTGTATAAAACATATTTGGAACATAAGAATGAGGTGCATGCGCACAGGTGCGATTGGTTGAAGGTGGAAATGGATGTTCAAGAGATAAGCCCCCACCCTAACCCTCCCCCTATAAAGGGAGGGGATGATACTTGCGACGCTCAAACACAGAAAAAAGTTATTAAGTGGGAAAAGACGCGTGAATTATATTTAGACAGACATAGAGGTGTTGCAAGCTTTCATAACAGACTTACAGGTTATGGCGCAGTTTTGTATCCGCCAAATTGTTTTTACAAAGATGTGTGTGATGAAAGTTTAATCAAGGAATTGATTCCTACACATGACGATATTTGGCTTTGGGCGATGGCAACATTGAACGGATATAAAACCAGATTGGTCAAAGGATATTCTGAATCAATTAATTATGTTGAAAATTCACAACAATACGGGCTTTGTAAAATCAATAAAAAAGGCGTTGGAATGTCTTTGGATGAAGCGTATGAAATTATGCTGAAGAAATATCCACAACTACTTGAAATTCTTGAAAAAGAGGAAGCAGAATGCTAATAAAATCTTTGTTTTGGCAAATTATAAATTCGATTGTAAAAATTTGTCTTGAAATTTTTGTGTTTGATAGAAAAATCAGAAGAATTTTGAAGGGTAATTGGGCAAAATTTTATTTGAGAAAGTATGTGGTAAAGGGTTGTAAGGATTTTAATAAAACCCTCTCCCAAGGAGAGGGAATGACCGAAGTCGTTCGACTTGGCGATTCACGTCCGGTCATTGCGAGGAGCAGCAGTGAAGATGGGCGACGAAGCAATCCACAAAATGATATGGATTGCCACGAGGAACAAAGTTCCTCTCGCAATGACGGCACGCCTAAAGCTGATATTCCTAACTCTCAAATTATTTGGCAATACTGGGAAAGTAAAGACGGCTCAATTCCTCCGCTTGTACAAGCTTGCCTAAACAGTGTTGATAAATTTAAAGGTAATCGTACAAGAATTATCTTGACTTATGATAAGTTGAAAGATTATATTGATTTACCGCAAAAAATTTATGAACTGAAAGAAAACGGCAAAATGAATCTTGCACATTTTGTTGATATTGTAAGAACTGCATTGTTAATTCAATATGGTGGTATTTGGATAGACTCAACGGTTTTGTTGACAGAAGAACTACCTGATTTTGTTGAGTCAGATTTGTTCTTTTTCCAAAATGATGAAAAAGTTGATTTGGATGGACTTTGTGGAACAAATTATTTTATTGAAGCAAAACCTGAAAACAAAATACTTAAACAAACGCTCGCTTCAATGCTTGCTTATTGGAATGAAAATCGTTTTTTGGTTAATTATTTTACACATATGCATATTATTACAATGGTTGCAAGACGTAATGAAGATGAATGGGCAAAAATTCCATTTTTTAGTTTTTACCCCGTTCAAAGGTTGCAAACCGAATTGTTGAACCCGTTTGATGAAAAACGTTGGACGCAATTAAAGAAAACAACGCCAATTCATAAATTGACGCATAAGAAAAAAGTTTTAACAAAAAAGAAAGAAATAAAGATAGAAGGAACATTCTTCGAACATATTTTAGAGGAGTTTAAATAATGAAGATTAGTATAGCTTATGCACCTGATGATAATTATGTTAATCAAACAGTTGTTTCAATGAAAAGCGCATTAGAACATAATAAACAAGTTGAATTTATAATTATGTATTCAAAACTTTCTGCTGAAAGCATGCAAAAGTTGGGTACAGTTGGTGGAAGTTTAAGGCTTATAAAAATGGATGAAAGCCAATTTGCGGATTTAACTCTTTCAAAATGGGTTACTGTGCAAGCTTGGTTTAGAATTAAACTTCCTGATTTATGCAAAGATTTGGATAAAGTTCTTTATCTCGATTGCGATACGCTTATTCGCGGAAATTTAGACGAATTATTTTCATTAGACTTGACTGATAAATATCTGGCAGGGGTTAAAGATGTTTGGGGTGTTTCAAAATACGTTAAAAGACTCGGGATGAAAAGCGGAGTATATGTAAATTCCGGCATGCTGTTGTTTAATTGTGATTATTGCAGAAAAGAACATTTTTTTGATAAGGTTGTCGATTTTGCAAAAAATAACGCGAAGATTATTGAATTCTGCGATCAGGATTCAATCAATAAGGTTGTTGATGAACATAAACTTGTAATTTCACCAAAATACAATCTGATGGATACTTGGTGGAGAGGTGGATACTATGAATTTGAAGGTGAAGAAGAAACTGAGTATTTACAAGCAAAAGAAAACCCCGTAATCGTCCACCTTACAGGCTTAAAGCCTGCATTTAAAGGTTGTGGTAATAAATTCAAAGACGAATGGTGGGAAGTTGCTAAAAGAACTAATATTTACGATGAGTTATTAAGAGATTATATGGCGTCAAAAGAACCGTCCAATAAAGAACCTCTTCTCAGACAAATTTTATCGGTTAAAAATGAATACAAAGGAAAGACTAAGACTAAAGTTTTGCGTTTGTTAGGATTGAAAATTAAACTAAAATAGAAAACAAATTTTTCAACTTTTTGAAGGATGGCTATATTTTTAGTATAATGATATTATAAGATGGGATTTGGAGGAGATATTTGTGTACGCTTATCAGCAACAGCAGAGAACGCATCGTAATTTGCATGTAGTTCCAAATAAAAATCATAAAACAAGACAAATCAAAAAGAAGAAAAATCCTGTGTTGGAATTGTTCAGAATGTCTGTTGTTTTTTTATTTTTAGCTGTTTTTATGTATTTTGTATTTCCGACTGCTTACAACAGACTTGTTAAACAGGTTTTCATGCCTGATTCAATTCCAATGAATACAAAATCGAACGTAAACTTGGCTCAAGCTAAGTTTAAAAAGCCTGTGGGAGCTGATTTATATAAAATTGCAAATCCTATGACGAATTATTTAAGCAACGACATGTTCAATAATCGTTTGCTTTTGACTCCAACCATTGAAAAAACGCACAGTGAAATTACGACTATGTATCATACAAATGAGATGGCAGGGCTTAAATCACAGCTAACAGGACTTATGGCTCAATACCCTATGATTAAGCCTTCAATTTATGTTTGGGAATACGAAAAAGGTCAGTACGTTGATATTAACGGAGACAACTTGTATTCAGCTGCGAGTATAATTAAGCTTCCGGTTCTCGTTCGTTTGTTTAAATCAATTGAAGCAAATCAAATGACAATTTATGATGAAATGCTTTTAACTGATTATTATCAATCACCAGGTTCCGGAAATCTTCAATATGCTCAAACGGGAAGAAAATATTCTTTGGACAGTTTGGCAAAAACCATGATTCAAGATTCCGATAATACTTCTACAAACATGATTATGGCAAAGTTAGGTGGCATGGATGATATTAATGTAGGTTTAAGAGATTGGGGAATCTCAAAAACTTATGTTAGAACTTGGCTTCCTGATTTGAAGGGAACTAATAAAACAACCGCAAAAGACATGGCGAAAATTCTTTATAACCTTGATAATCCCGGATTTCTGAATGTTAACTCAAGAGAATTTATTATTGATTATATGAGTCATGTAAAAAATAACAGATTAATAGCAGCAGGTTTGGGTGACGGTGCAATGTTTATTCACAAAACGGGTGATATTGGAACTATGCTTGGTGATGCGGGTATTGTTTTTGCACCAAACGGCAAAAAATATATAGTGGTAATTCTTGCAAATCGCCCACATAATGCGCCTCAGGGTAAAGATTTTATTGTAAAAGCATCAAGCCTCATATATAAGGCAATCGTCGGATAATTATTGTTAATAAATGTAACAATTTGAACAGAATTTGCGCTAAAAAGCGCAAATTTTTTTATGTTGGATTTTTTTTAATAGTATAGTAATAGATGAACAGTCAACATAAGAAGGATTTGTTTTTATGAAAAACTTAAGGAGAAAATTATCAGCTTTAGCTGTGACTGCATTGTTCGCGTCAATGCAAGTGTCCTATGCCTTAGTTGATACAGGTTTAGGCAATGGCAATGGTGGCGCGGTTATTAATAACGTGACCGGCGGTTTTGTTAATGGTGTAGCCGGAAATAATTCCTATGATTTAAATTTTAATGGAAATGCTCATGTAAATTGGGATTCTTTAAATGTAAATAAAGGTGAAAGTTTAAATTTTAACGCTGTTAATGGTGCAAATAATTTGACAGTTTTGAATACGGTAAATAGTGGAATGTCAACAATTTATGGTCAAATTAATTCAAACAGCGGTATCGGGAAATTGATTATTTCAAACCCAAATGGTGTTTTATTTGATGGTGCAAAATTTACGACAGCTGGTGATTTGCTTTTAACAACAAAAGATTTGTCTAATGTAAGAGTGGAAGATTTAGGCAACTTGAATTTAGATAATGCAAAATTTAATAAAATTTATAATGATAATGGTGAGATTATCGGTATAACAATTAAAAATTCTGATTTCCAAATCGGCGGAGATTACAATATCGCAGCTCCTGTTATCAATGCAGTTTCATCAACAATTGGTGCAAAATCTTTAAAACTAGTTACATCAAATGGTCATGATTACTTGGCATTGGGTGGAACTCCAAAAGACAATAAACAAATCGCAGGTGTTAGATTAGAAGCTGTAAATATTGATGGCGATGTTTACATTACTGCCGGTAAAGGTATTGTAAAAACGGTTAACGGCGGTAAAATTAACGGAAACTTAAATGTTGATTCTGCTGAATCCGTAGCATTAAATTATAGCAACAATGGCGAAAAATTGGTTGTTGATGGTGATGTTAATGTTAAAAGTGGTGGTCAAGCAGTATTTTTAAGAAAAGCGGATGTTAAAGGTAATTTAACAATGTCAAACAGCGGTGGTTTTGTTGATGTTGGCGATACGAATGTAGCTAAAAACGCAACTTTGATTACTACCGGCGAAGGCGACATGAATAATACAAGATATAATCACTTCGTTCACGTAATCGGTGATACAAATATCGGTGGAGATTTGAAGATTGATTCATCTCAAAACATTCACATTGGTGGTTATGATTATGATGCTAAAAAATTAGCAGACGGTAAATTAACAGTTGGCGGTGATTTAACCGCACACGCTCATAACGGTCATGTTATGACAACAATTGATACAAGTGCTAATAAAATTTCTTTGAAATCTGATAATTACAATGTTTTAACAGACGGAAAAGCAACTTTGACGGCTAATGAATATGAATTTTCTGCAAACGGTTATATTGGCGGTATGAATAATACTGGTAAATATACAGTTGATGGAAAAACTGTTGATTTATCAAAAGGAAATTATTCAATTGATGATGTAATTGTTGATGTAATGGAAAATTATAGACATGTTGAAGGTTTTGCAGAACCTACAAATGTTAATATAGCAGGTGGTAATATTACAAAAATTGATACACCTACAAACGCTTATATAGCATCAAAAGGTGATGTAACATTAACAGGGGCAAATGCAAAAAATGTTCATATTACAGCACCTGGTAAATATATTGAAATTACAGGACCGAATGTACATGCTGATAATATCATTGTTGGAAAAGAAACTGATAAGTTGAAAGTTGATTTCCCTTCAAGAGATTACACTTTGAAGTATACAAATATTCGTGATGCAAAAGAAGTTACAGTTAATGGAACAGATGAAATCACTTATGAATTGACAAATGGTCCTAAAGGTTACAATACGCGTGACCCAAGACCAAATGATACAACTTACTTGGTAGGTCCTGATGCTCCAAACCCTCCTGCTCCGGATCCTGAACCAAATCCAAATCCACCAACTCCTGACGACAATGAAAACATCAAAGTCTTAAGAAGTTATGAAAGACCAACAGCGGTAGATGCAGCTCAACCATATACGCCGGTTGCTTATGCAGCAGATTTGGACGATGATGAAGTTGATACAGGCGTTCGTAAAAACGTAGACGGCTCTGTAACAGTAGTAAGAGCATTCCCTATGATTAACTAATAATAGAAAAATTTTGAAACTGGAAATATGAAAAAGCCCGCTTATGCGGGCTTTTTCATATTTTAATTTTTTCTGTTATTGAAAATTAAATTTTTAAAAATATAGAAGATATGGTGGGAATAGCAAAGCTATTCCCACCATTTATCTTCATTGCATCCAAATTATCATGGTAATGTCGGTTGGGCATACTTGCCCAACAAAAACTTGAGAATAAAAAGTCATGATTTAATTTTAAATCATGACTTTTATTTATTAATATTTATCATTTGGATAATTTTATGTGAAATTATACCCCTCACCCCTATCCCCTCTCCCACAAGGGGCGAGGGGAACGCCCAATTTGTATTTTTGACTAAATAGGGGAACATGGTGCTTGAATACAAACTTTTAGCTAAAAACATGTCACCTGACAATGTGTTTTTTCTTTTTGCTTACTATTAGTAGATTTTTCTTTGAGGCGGAGTTGGTAATTTTAATATGATTTTGTCGTTTTTACTTAGTAGCCGACAATGTATGAAAAGTCTTTTTGCCTACTTTTTCGACAGAAAAAGTAGGGCTTGAATTTTTACTTTGTTAGCAATATAACGGTAGATGGTAAAAATACAGTTTTGGGAATGTAAATAGTATGGAAATTTATTTTTTAGCATTAGGATTACTGCTATTGGGAGCTTTATTGTCCGTAGTAGTAAAAGAGCGCTTTAAATTTAAAGTTTGCTCAGTATTTTCATTGCTGTCAGCCGTTTTATTATTATTGCCGGCAGCGGCTGTAATGCTTACCGGAGTACCTCTAAGCACTACAGTTTACATGTCACCGATTTTAGGTGATGTAAATTTTGTAATTGACCCATTATCAGCATTTTTCGTAATTGTTATTTCAATTATGAGCTTCTTGGGAACAGTTTATGCGAATGGTTACATGAAACCTTATTTTGATAAGGGCATGAATGTTTCATCACACTGTTTCTTCTTGATGATGTTGATTATGTCAATGACAATGGTTGTAACAGTGCAGAATGCTTTGTTCTTCCTTATCGTTTGGGAATTGATGTCATTGTCATCATTCTTCCTTGTAATATTCGAGGGTGAAAAGAAAGAAGTTATTTCTGCGGGTATTAAGTATTTAGTTTATATGCATTTGTCAGTAATATTTATTATTGCGGCATTTGTAATGTTAAACATACAGTCAAACAGTTTGAACTTTGCTGATTTTGCACCGGCTCTTCAAGGTAGCGAACAATTTGCAAATATTGTTTTCTTCCTTGCATTTTTGGGCTTTGGTATAAAAGCAGGTTTTGTTCCGTTTCATAATTGGTTGCCTGACGCTCACCCTGCTGCACCATCACACGTTTCAGCAATTATGTCAGGTGTAATGATTAAAACAGGTTTGTACGGAATCTTGAGAATATTATTTCTTATCGGAACACCTTCAAAGTGTATTGCGTATACTGTATTTGTAGTTGCTTTGGTAACTGCTTTGTATGGTATTTTATACGCTTTGGCTCAAAGAGATTTGAAAAAGCTTTTGGCTTATTCATCAATTGAAAATATCGGTATTATCGGCTTAGGTATCGGCTTAGGTATGATAGGCTTGACTTATGGAAACCAACTTGTTGCAATGCTTGGTTTTGCAGGCGGTATTTTGCATATTTTGAACCACTCAATTTTCAAAGAATTGATGTTCTTTGGTGCAGGTTCAGTTTATAACAGAACTCATACAAGAGATATGGAAGTTTTGGGCGGTTTGATTAAGAAGATGCCTAACACAGCTTCTTTATTCATAATTGGCGCAGCTGCTATTAGCGGTTTGCCACCATTTAACGGCTTTATCAGTGAATTTTTAATATACTTTGGTATGTTAAAAGGTACATTGGGAAGCAATACAGCTTTATTGATTACATTAATTCTAGCTATGGCAGGTTTGGCTATGGTTGGAACAATGGCAATGCTTTGCTTTACTAAAGCTGCAAGTATTACTTTCTTGGGACAACCAAGAAACGAAGAAATCTACAACCACGTAGAAAAAGATGTACCAAAATGCATGTGGGTTCCAATGGCATTACTTGCTGTTGCTGCTCTTGCTATTGGTATGATGCCACAGGTATTCGTAGCATTAATTATGGGACCAATCAGTATGTTTGTAAATGTATCAAACGCTGTTGTTCCAATGACTGTTTTAACAATGATGCAAATTCTTTCAATTTGTTTCTTTATCTTGGCAGTTCTAATTATTGCATTGTATGCATACAAAATGTTGGCACACAAAAAAGTTGCAGAACATACAACTTGGGGTTGCGGATATAATAGAGGCAACGCTCATGTTCAATATACAGGCGCATCTTACGTAAGCTTGTTCTTATCAACATTAAAACCTTTGTTCAAAAGAGTTACACATATTAAGAAACCTAAGGAATTATTCCCTAAGGAAGCTCATTATGAACAAGATATTGAAGACATTGAAGAAGCTTATATTGTTAAACCGCTAATCAAGTGGGATGAAAAATTACTTTCTAAATTCGAAAGAATTCAGAGCGGTAACATCCAACAATACATTGCTTACGGTTTAGCATTTCTTGTATTGACTATTGTATGTCTTGTTTGGTTTGGAGGATTAAACTAATGAATTTAATCATATTATTAATAAATATATTAGTTCTTTTAATAGCTCCATTCTTATTGATTGGCGTAATCAAAAAAACAAAAGCATTTTTCGCCGGAAGAAAAGGTGTTTGCATTTGGCAACCATTATGGGACTTCTTAAGACTTATGAAGAAGGAATTTGTAATCAGTACAACAACTTCTTGGGTATTTAAGTTTGCTCCTGTTGTCGGATTTGCTACAACAATATTTGCAGCATTGTTTGTTCCAATGATTAATGGAATGTCTATTATAAACATTCCTTGTGCGTTTATTGTATTCGCTTATTCACTAAGTTTGGGTAAATTCTTTGCTTTGTTATCAGCAATGGATACAGGTAGCAGTTTTGAAGGTATGGGCGCAGCTCGTGAAGCTTGCTTCTCAACAATCGTTGAACCTGCTTTCTTTATCGCAATGGCATCTGTTGTTGCTTTAACAGGAAACTTTAGTTTCGCAAACTTAAGAATGATTTTAGAAAATGCCGGTGTTTACGGCGTTCTAATTATAATCCTTCTTGCAGTAACTTTGTTTATTATGTTACTGATTGAAGGTTGCAGAGTTCCGGTTGATGATCCTACAACTCACTTAGAGTTGACTATGATTCACGAAGTTATGATTCTTGATAACTCAGGTATGGATTTAGGTTTAATCACTTGGGCGTCTGCTATTAAACTATTATTGTTTGAATCTTTGATTGCAAACTTAATAATTCCTTCTTCTTGGACGGGAATTGAAGCTATTTTGGCTTATGTTGCAGTTATATTTATTCTTTCAGTAATAATCGGTACTGTTGAATCATCTATGGCAAGATTCAGAATGACTCACGTGTTTGAATTCATTTTCATCATGTCTTTGACAGCACTTCTAATTCTTGCTCTAGTTACTTATAGAGTATACGGAGGCTAGGTGCTACGCACGTAGACATTTGGTCGGATGACATTAGTTAATATTACAAGTTGGTATTAAAACTACATGTCATCCTCAAAGAGGGACTACTAGAGGGTAGTTCTGCGAGATAAAAAAACAAAAAGAGGTTAATACAAAAACATATTATGGAAAACATATTTATAATTTTATTAGGTTTATCTATGATATACATAGCTGCAACAAGCCGTTTGGCTGCGCACGTAAATATGCTTATTGCGCAAGGTTGGTTGTTGTTTTTCGTATGTTTGTCAGGTTTTGCTAAAGAACCTTGGTTCAACTGGACAATGATTTCAGGTCCTGAATCAATCTTAGCAAATATGCCGCACATCATAGGTTTATTATTTGTAATAGTTGAAACGTTAATTGTAAAAGCGTTTGTTATTCCTTTGTTTCTTAAAAAGGTTGTGAAGAAAACGCAAGCTCACAGAGATACAGATGCGAATATCCCTCACTTTTACTGTTTATTTATATCAAGTATAATCTTATTTGCTGGCTTCTTGGTTGCAAATATTGATGCTCCACAATTTAAATTGGTATCACCAATGTACTTTGGAGTTTCAATCGCAATGATTATTACAAGCTTGTGGTTAATTACAATTAAACACAAAGTTTTATCAAATGTAATTGGTTTCATCACAATGGAAAATGGTATCTTCTTGTTATCATTATCTGTTGCAAAAGAAATGCCAATTATCGTAAACTTGGGTGTTTTACTTGATATCTTTATCGCCGTATTCATCTTGGGTATGTTAGTTAAAGAAATTAACAATGAATTTGACGATTTGGAAGTTTCACAATTATCAGATTTGAAGGATTACGAGTACAATGATTAATTTAATTTTATTATTTCCGCTTTTAGCGTGTCTTATATTGTTCTTATTTAAGAGCAAATTCTTAAACAATTTAATGATTAATTTATACGCATTGTTGCACTTCGTTGTTTCATTGGCATTCTGCTTAAACATTGATTTCTTGCCAATGTGGCAGCCAAGTAAGTTCTTTGCTGTCGATAGCACTAACAAGATTTTTTTGATGGTTATGTCAATAGTATTCCTTGCAGTTGCTATTTATAACAACGGCTATACAAAAAACGAAGCGTCTTTGACCAGAAAACTTAGACATTATACATATATGGTATTGTTCTTTGTATTCTCTATGACAGGTGCGGTTTTAAGTACAAACTTGGGTGCTTCTTGGGTATTCATTGAAGGTACAACATTAGCAAGTGCGTATTTAATTTATTTTCACAAAACAAAACATTCAATTGAAGCAGCTTGGAAATATGTATTTATTTGTTCAATCGGTATTGCTTTAGCATTTGTTGGTATTATCTTAATGACAGTTGCAACAGGCAGCTTGAACACATTATTTTATAGTGAATTATTTAATAATGCTCCACTATTTAATCATTTTTGGCTTCAATTATCATTTGTATTTATATTATTTGGTATTGGTACAAAAATGGGTCTTGCACCTGTTCACTTTTGGTTACCTGATGCTCACGCAGAAGCACCATCACCAATCTCAGCTTTACTTTCAGCAACTTTGTTAAACTCAGCATTTTTGATGATTGTAAACGTATTTAGAATTATGGTGCTTTCAGGTTGTGACAGTTTCGCAAGATTAATGCTTTTGGCAATGGGCTTTTTGTCATTGTTCATTACAGCAGTTTTTGTTTACCATATCAACAACTACAAGAGAATGTTAGCATACTCATCAATCGAAAATATGGGTATTTTGGCAATCGGTACTGCGTTAGGCGGTGTTGGTATGTTGGCTGCTATCATTCACTTAATCGGTCACTCATTGATTAAAGCTTCTTTCTTCCTAACTTCAGGAAACGTTCTTGAAATTTATGGAACAAAGAAAATTAAATCAGTAACAGGACTTTTGAAAACCGATAAAAAGACTGGTTGGTTATGGGTTGCATCATTCTTGGGAATAGTTGCATTTCCACCATCAGTTTTATTTATCAGTGAATTTTTAATGGTTAAGACAATGTTCTTGAAAGGTCATTTTATTATGTGTGCATTGTTCTTGCTATTATTAACAATTGTTCTTTATGGTTTGGGCAAAGCTGTTGTTAAGATGTCTTTCTCAGCTCCAACTCATGAAGTTGAGTCTGTTAAACTAAGTTGGACAATGTATTTACCACAAGTTGTAATGCTTATTTTAGCATTCGTAATTGGTATTTACATGCCACAAGGTTTGACTCAAGCAATTCTTGCAACTGTTGCAGGATTTTAATACTTAATTACCCTCTCCTAGGGAGAGGGTAGAATTTCAAGTTGAGCTTCGCGAAACTTAGAAATTCGGGTGAGGGTTTATCCTCTTAATGATAATATTAAAAGAAGGTAATTATGAATTGGATAATAACTGAAAACAACAAAAAGATAAATGCGTTTGATATTCCGACTATTTCGATAGACGAAATCAGAGCAGACGTTGAGAAAATGAAAATGAGAGTTGTTGGTTTCTTCGGAAAACAAGAATTCGCAAATGTAAGATTATATGTTGTAATGGCTGATGATAAGGTTGGCAAATTGTATGTAACTTCAACATTGTTTACACCTGATGTTAAATCTTATGAATCTATTACACAAAAAGTTCCTGCTTTTCATATTTTTGAAAGAGAATTTTATGAAGAGTTTGGAATTGAGCCATTGCATCACCCTTGGTTAAAACCTTTGAGAAAGAATCAGGACAAATACCCATTCTTTGAAATGCAAGGCGAAGATGTTCACCAAGTTGCTGTTGGACCTATTCACGCAGGTGTTATTGAACCGGGACATTTTAGATTTATGTGCCAAGGTGAAAAGGTTTATGATTTGGAAATCATGCTTGGTTATCAACACAGAGGCGTTGAAGAATTATTCTTGAAGGGTAAAGGCTATAATAACAGATTGGCTGAATCAGTTTGTGGTGATTCCGTAATTGGTTATAACATGGCTTACTCTCAAGCAATGGAAGCTTTGTCAGATTCTGCAGTTTCTAATAAAGCACAAATAATAAGACGTGTCGCTTTAGAAATGGAAAGAATGGCAATTCATATCGGTGATATGGGTGCAATCGGCGGTGACATGGCATATCTGATGGGCGCATCAATTTTTGGTATCACAAGAACTTTAGTAATTAACACAATGTTGGAAATCTCAGGAAGCCGTTTCGGTAGAGGTTTGATTAATGTTGGCGGTGTTAATTTTGATATTGATGAAAAAATGTCAGACAAAATTATAGAAATGCTTGACGGCGTAGCTAAAACGGTTGATAGAACAACAAAAGTTATGCTAAGAACTCCTTCTTGTATCTCAAGAATGGAAAGAACAGGCGTTGTTTCTCAAGACAGTGCTAAATCATTGGGTGCTGTTGGTATGGCTGCTCGTTCTTCAGGTGTTGATATTGATACAAGATTTGATTTCAACGATAAGTGGTATACATCTCTTGATGTTGTAAAACCATTTAAAGCGACAGGTGATGTTCACTCAAGATTTAAGTTAAGATACAAAGAAGTTAAGCAATCAATGCAAATAGTTAAAAAATTACTTGCTAAACTTAAAGAGTACAAGGCTGAACCTATTAAAGTTACACCGAATAAAAATCTGACTCCAAATTCTTTTGTAGTTTCTATGACAGAAGGCTGGAGAGGTGAAATTGTTCACATCGCTGTAACAGGCGCAAATGGCGAGCTATTGAGATACAAGATGAAAGACCCTTCTTTCAACAACTGGTATATGCTTGCAATGGCAGTAAGAAACAACGGTGTTTCAGACTTCCCATTGTGTAACAAAAGCTTTAACTTGTCTTATTGTGGAAATGATTTATAAGAAGATAAGTTTAGAAGTTGAGTAGTTTAGGAGAAATTTTAACTTCTTCTCAACTTCTAAACTCCTAAACTAATAAACTTAAAAAGGAATTTATTATGCTAGATACACTAAAATTAAAATATTTTCAAGGAAAACAATTCATTCCTGATATTCCAAACGCACCAATGCGTAGCCAATTCAGAGGTTTTCCTATCTTAAAAAACTGTGAAGGCTGTACTGTTGATGAATCTATTTGTCCAACAGGTGCTTTGAAAGCTGACCCGTTGTCAATTGACTTGGGTAAATGTACGCTTTGCGGTCAATGTGAATGCGGTGCAATTCGTTTCAGTAACTATTATAAACTATCTTCTACCGATAAAAATAAATTAATCGTTACTGAGAACATGACACCTGAAGATTTTGAAAAAGCAGCTATTACAGCTAGAAAAGAAATCAAAAAAGTTTTTGGAAAATCTTTGAAACTCAGACAGGTTTCTGCAGCAGGATGTAACGGTTGCGAAATGGAATTAAACGCTTGCTCAAACTGTAACTTCGATATGGGCAGATTTGGTATCAACTTTGTAGCTTCACCTAGACACGCTGACGGTTTGGTTGTTACAGGTCCTATTTCTGAAAACATGGCTTGGGCATTGGAAGACGCCTATAAAGCAACTCCTGATCCTAAGATTGTAATCTTAGCAGGCGCTTGCTCAATTTCAGGCGGTGTATTCCAAGAATCTTCAAAATTGAATAGAGAATTTTTGGAAAAATATCCGATTGATTTGTACATTCCTGGATGTCCGGTTCACCCATTAACATTTATTAATGGTATTTTGGATTTTATTTCATACAAAAAATAATTGTCGGTTGGGCATACCTGCCCAACAATAACTTAAAAAAGGTCATGATTTATTTAAATCATGACCTTTTTTATCAATATTCCCCATTCGGGTAATACTGAATTGTCGACTTGTCGAATAGCGTCACAACCTCAATCGGAGTTAAATATAATTATTAAATCTTTTTCATACTTCCAGCTATTCTTAATTCCAGAGCCGTTCAGGCTCTTTTTTTTATACCCTCGCCCCTTGTGGGAGAGGGTATAAAAAAAAATTATTTATTAATAAATGGTTGAATCTAAAGAAATACTATTTTTTAGAAAAATTTGGTTATTTAATTTTAATTGGTTATTATTTGAATAAAAAAAGACTTTCCGAAAAGGAAAGTCTTTTTAAAATTGCCCTTGGCCAGACTTGAACTGGCACCGAGGGTGAACCCCGATTGGATTTTAAGTCCAACGCGTCTACCGATTCCGCCACAAGGGCATGCGGATTATTAAATTGTCATTTCTCTGCGATATGACTTATATCGACAAGCTTTATATTAATATAAAAAAAATCATAAGTCAAATTATTTAATTGATGATTGCTTCAAGATTTTAACAAGTCTTGCTAATTCCCTCTCTTTGGGTACTACTGTCCATGATAAATTTTATAAAAAGAACGACATTCGTACCGCGAACATGCAGCGATTAGCTGCGATAGTGAGCGTAAGAGTGCAAGCTCTGCTTGCTATTCAGCCTTTTTATCTAACGCTCGTAAGAGCGTAGGAAGCGGTAGCGTGTTTTCTCTTTCTTTTCGTTCTTTTCTTTCTCTTTTTATTCGCAACAAAAGAGAAAGAAAAGGACATTTCCAAAAACTTTTTTTTTATTTCAAAATAGTTTTTACTTTTTCTTCTTTATTGCGATAAAAGAAGAAAAAGTAAGCAAAAAGAAGAAAAAACGCATTGTTTTTTACAACCTTGCGGTTGTGGTCTGAATGGATGTAGCGGGTAAACCCGCACTCTTTCGCTCGCTAAAAAACGCTCGCGGCGCGAATGTCGTTCAATTTTAGTCTTGACTCAATATTATTCAATTTAAAAAAATTTTTACTTTATTAATAACTTTTCACATGCTAAAATAAACGAAATATGGAGAGATATTTATGAACACAGCCGAATATTTAATTAAAAAACTTGAAGAACTTGGAATTAACGATTTTTTCGGACTTCCGGGGGATTATAACTTTAACATTTTATACGCAGTAGAAAACAATCCAAACACGAATTGGATTGGATGTACAAACGAGTTAAACGCAGGATACGCTGCAGACGGTTATGCAAGAATGCGTGGTTATGGTGCAATTATTACAACTTATGGAGTTGGAGAACTTAGTGCAATCAATGCGATTGCAGGCAGCAATGCTGAAAATGTGCCTGTAATCAGTATAGTAGGTGTTCCTGCGACAAAATGTATAGAAGCCAACTCTTGCTTGCATCACAATTTTCAAGATGTGAATTATTATGCTTGTTATGAAGCACACAAACCTGTAACAGCAACGACAGCTTACTTAACACGTGATAATGCAAAAATGGAAATCGACAGAATTCTTAAAGTTTTTGTAAAAGAAAAGAAACCTGTATACGTTGCAATTCCGCTTGACATTGCCAAAGCTGAAATTTCAGATAAAGAAGTAAATTATGATTGGATAAGTGATGAAGAAAATTTAAAAAAAGTTACTACAAAAATCGTTGCTAAAATAAATAATTCTAAAAAGCCTGTTATTTTAGGCGATTTGCTTGTTAAAAGATTTGATGCTCAAATAGAATTTAAAGAGTTTGTTGAAAAAAGCGGAATTCCTGTTACTAATTTTTTAATGGGCACAAACCTTATTGATATGGATTATGAAAAATATATCGGCGGTTATTATTCAAAATTCAAAAATCCTATTGCTGAAAAATACGTAAACGAAACTGATTGTCTAATTGCAGTAGGTCCTGTTTATACAGATTTAAATTCATTCGGCTTTAATCTCCCTTATTCAATAAATAATCATATCGCAATTTACGGTACATATACTTATGTAGATGGAACAAAATACGAAAACGTAAAAATGGCAGATGTTTTAGAAGAAATAACAAAACTTGTAGATACAAAAGAAATGTTTGTTGAAAAGCCAAAAATCGGTTATGAGCATGTTCCTACCAGCTCGAAAGCTTTGACTTCTGAATACATCTATCCGAGATTGCAAGAATTTATAAAGGAAAACGATATTGTTATTGCCGAAACAGGAATCATTCCGCACGGCGTTGTTTCAATGAAATTCCCTAATAATGTTGATTTGCAAACTCAAACACTTTGGGGTTCAATCGGTTGGGCAACTCCCGCAACTCTCGGCGCTTGTTTGGCTAAACCAAAATCAAGAGTAATTTTAATTACGGGCGAAGGCTCACATCAACTTACAGCGATGGAAATTGGTAATATGCTAAGACGCGGTATTAAACCGATTGTAATCGTTTTAAATAACAAAGGTTATACTGTTGAAAGAGTGCTTTCAGACAGTCCTGATGATAAGTTTAACGATATTATGCAAATGAATTATGCAAAATTTGCAAGAGTTTTTGATGGTGATGTTTGGTCAACAAAAGTTACAACAGCAGAAGACTTTGACAAAGCTTTAAAAGTAACGCAAATTATGAACAAATTATGTTATATAGAAATTTGCACTGAATCAATGGATATGCCAAAACTTACGGAAGAAGTTATTGCAAATCTTAGAAATAATACTCAAAAACTTGCAAACTCTTCTGCGCAAGAACAATATTGCAATGATAAAAAAGAAGAAAAAGAAGTTTTTGAACTAAAATCTGACGATGTAAGTTTTGATTATGAAACAGTTGTTCACAAAGGATTGGAAGGAATTGAATAAATGACAAAACTTTTTGTAATTTCAGGCTCATCAGGAGTTGGTAAAGGTACTGTAATTAAAGAATTTTTAAATAAACATCCTGAATTCAGGCTTTCAATTTCTTGTACAACTCGTGGAAAACGTGAAGGTGAAGTTCATGGTGTAAATTATTTCTTTTTAAGCCCGAATGAATTTAAAGAATGTATTTCAAACGACGAATTCTTAGAATGGGCTGAATTTTCAGGCAATCATTACGGTACAAAAAAAGCTTTTGTTGAAGATTGCTTAAATAATGGTGAAAACTTGATTTTGGAAATTGATACAAAAGGCGCATTGAATGTAAAAAAAATCATGCCTGAAGCTGAATTAATTTTTATTGCACCGCCTTCAGTTGAAGAACTTGAATCTCGTTTGAGAGGACGTCACACTGAAACAGAGGAGGCTATTCAAAAACGCCTTGCATCTATTAAATTGGAAATCGAGAATTCAAAACAGTTTGATTATAAGGTTGTGAACGATACTGTTGAAAATGCAGTAAAAGAATTAGAAAAAATCATGATTGCAAAAGTTTAGTATAATATTCCCCACTGGCTAATACCCATCCCAACCTGTCTTGGATTATTCGGGCGAGCATAACATTTCAATAAGAACAACATGTTATTAGCACTATTTTAAATAAAAAGTATTTTGTGAAGCTATTATTTAAGGTTTAATTTGTTCAGTATTAAAAATGGCTTTGTTCATCAATCTGATTGAAATTTCAAGGCAATTGCTAATGTCTGAAGCGGTAATATCTTCAAATTCATTGTCAATGGCTCTTTTTGTCATAATTAAACAACTTCTTATTTCTTCTAGCTGAAATTTTAAATCTACTAAATCCATAATAACTCCATAAAAAAGTAATATTATATCTTCTATGAGAACGATAGTTCTTCTAAATAATACTATCATGGATGTTTTTGTTTTGAAACTTAATTTATGTTTCTATTATGGATAAAGTTGATATTATTAAACAAGTTGCGGAAGCAATTCGCATGGAAAGATTCAGACAAAGATTAAGCCAAGAAAAGTTGGCAGAAATGGCGGGCATTTCTACAAAATATCTAAATTCAATTGAAAATGAAAAGGTTAACCCAAGTATAACAATCGTTGTTCAGTTGTGTGATGTTTTGAATCTTCAACTCAATCAACTGATAAAAAAGTAATTTCTAATAAATGCAAATGTTAACACAAATTTGCATTTTCTTGACTTGCACCTATATTTAAAGTATCCTAACAAAGGTACGATTAGTACTTTTTAAGGACACTAGAATAATTTAGGGAAGAGAAATATGGATTTTACAACACTAACTATCGACGTTTTAAAAATGCTTTCTGTTGCAGGAAGTTATGGTATAGGGATTATTTTACTAACAGTTCTTGTTAGAGCTGCGATGTGGCCTCTAGGCTTGTCACAACAGCGTTCTATGAGAACTATGCAAATGTTGCAGCCTAAAATGAAGGCTATTCAAGAAAGATACAAAAGCAATCCTCAAGTAATGCAACAAAAAATGATGGAATTCTACAAAGAGCACAAGTTCAATCCAATGGCAGGATGTTTTCCATTGCTTATTCAAATGCCAATTTTCATTTTGTTGTATTCAACTTTGATGAGTCCGCAATTTATTCAAATGGCAGGCGATTCTCATTTCTTATTTATTAATAGATTAGATGCAACTTTAAAAACTTCTGCGGGTGTTTCACATGATGGAGTTTTGGGAGTAGCAAAGTATGATACATTTATGGCAGGCAAAACTGCTAAAGTTTATTTGAAGGGTGTAGAAGAACCTCTACTTAACGTTAAGGTTGTAAAACCTACAAAGGCTGTTGAAGTTCAAGGCGAACTTACTCCCGGTGAAAACGCAGATTTTAAAGTTAGTCTTGATAGTTTGAATTTAAAATTCAGCCAGCTTGACCAAATTGAAAAAGCTGAAATTGATGTAACAGATGTTCAAACAAAAGAAACTGAAACATTGAATTTTGAAAGAAAAGACGGTATCTTGATTAGCTCAATTCCTACAAAAGAAATGAAAGCTTCATTCCATTATGATGTATTATTGTTAATCGCATTGTTTGCTGTAACAATGGTATTCTCTCAAAAAGCTATGATGGCAATGAATAAATCTTCACAACAAGATCCTGCACAGGCAGCTATGCAAAAATCTATGAATACGTTTATGCCGATTATGTTGACATTTACATTCGTAATTATTCCAATTCCTGCCGGCGTACTTCTTTATTTGATTTCAAGCAATATTTTCCAAGTAGCACAAACTTTGGTTATTAATAAACAGTTAGAAGCAGAAGATGCAAAAAAAGAAGCTAAAGTCGATGATATTGATATAGCTAATGCAAAACAGATTAAAGAAAAATAAAATTTAATACCCTCCCTTTTTGAGGGAGGGTTATTTATATGGATTGCCACGCCTCTTACGAGGCTCGCAATGACAGCACACTGCTAAGTGTAACGCCAAGTCATTGCGAGGAGCAGTATCCGTTGGGGCGATGTGGCAATCCACTCAAAAAGGAGTAAAAATATGTTACTATCAGAATTTGATTATCAATTACCGGAAGAACTAATTGCGCAACGTCCGACAGACAAACGTGAAAATTCGCGCATGATGGTTCTAAATCGTGATGAACATAAAATATTAAACAAACATTTTTACGATATTGTAGACTTGTTAGATGAAAATCATATTCTGATATTAAATAATACAAAAGTTATTCCTGCTCGTCTTTACGGCTATAAAGATACAGGTGCAAAGATTGAGGTTTTCTTACTTAAAGAAAGAGAAAACAAAGAATGGGAAGTTTTGATTAAGCCTTCTAAGCGCGTTAGAGTCGGCACCGTTATTAAGATTTCAGACGAATTGTCATGTGAAGTAAAAATGCCACTTCCTGATGATGGCAAATGGCTTGTTCAAATGGTTTATGAAGGTGATATTTTTGAAATTTTACATAGAGTAGGAAACATCCCACTTCCGCCTTATATTGAACGTAAAATGTCAAATGAAGAGTTGAAAAAGCTTGATTTTGAACGTTATCAAACAGTTTACGCGAAAGAAGAAGGCTCTGTTGCAGCTCCGACTGCAGGTTTACATTTTACTCAAGATATCTTGAAAAAACTTGCAGATAAAGGCGTTCAAATAGGATATGTTACTTTAAATGTAGGGATTGGAACTTTCAGACCTGTTAAATGTGATAATATTTTAGACCACCACATGGACTCTGAAACTTTTGAAATTACGCAAGAAACCGCAGATTTGATTAATAAAGCGAAGCAAGAAGGTAAAAAACTTGTAGCAGTTGGAACAACAAGCGTTAGAACATTGGAAACCGCTTATAAATTGTTTGGTGGAATTCAGGCATGCAAAGGTGCTTCTGAGTTGTTTATTTATCCTCCTTATGAATTCAAGGTTGTTGATAAATTGATTACAAACTTCCACTTGCCAAAATCAACTCTATTAATGCTTGTAAGTGCCTTGGCAACAAAAGATTTTATTTTTGAAGCTTATCAGGAAGCTATAAAAGAAAAATATCGTTTTTATAGTTATGGCGACTGCATGTTTATAAATTAAGTTTTGTAAAGTTTTGTTACAATTAAGCAATTTTTGAAAATTTGAATACTTTAATATATTACGAGTATATAAAAATTAGGAGTATTATATGAAAAGTTTAAAAAGAAAATTTTCAGCATTAGCTCTAACAGCATTATTTGCTTCTATGCAAGTTTCATACGCAGCCATTGATACAGGTTTAGGTGTAGGTAATGGCGGTGCGGTAATTAATAATACAACAGGCGGGTTTGTTGATATTAAAACAGGCAACGGTTCAGCAGATTTGAACTTTAACGGCGATGCTCACGTTAACTGGGATTCATTGAACGTAAACAAAGGTGAAAGCTTGAACTTCAATGCTGTTGACGGTGCAAATAATTTAACAATTTTGAACACTGTTAATCATGGCATGTCAAACATTTATGGTCAAATCAGTGCAAACGGCGGCATCGGTAAATTGATTATTTCAAACCCAAATGGTGTTTTATTTGATGGTGCAACATTTACGACAGCAGGTGATGCAATGATTACAACACAACCAATGACAGCTACTTTCGTAAACGGTGCAATGGATATTTCCAATGTTGCTACAACAACTCCTGTCGGTGTTGTAACAATTCAAGATTCTAACTTTAATGTGGGTGGTCAATTCAATATCTTAGCTCCATCAATCAATGTTGTTAGAGGAACAGTTAAAACAAAAGACGGCTTGAAATTGATTACAGAAAACGGTCAAGATTATCTTTCAACAGGCAATGATGATTCTACAAAAGGCGTAAGACTTGAAGCCGTTAACATAGACGGTAATGTTTATGTTATCGCAGACAAAGGTATCGTTAAAACCGTTGGCGGCGGTGATATCAAGGGTAACTTGAATATTAAATCCGATGACAGCGTTGCTTTAAACTATGTTGATAACGGCAAAGTTCTTCACGTAACAGGCGATGTTGATGTTGAAGGTAACGGCGTTATGATGTACGCAAGAAACACAAAGGTTGACGGCAATTTGAATATGACAAACGGCGGTGGTTTCTTGGAAGTTGGTAATGTTCACGTTGGTAAAGATATGAATCTTACAACAGTTGCAAAATCTGAAAATCCTCAAGGATATAAACATTTTGTTCACGTAGTCGGCAACAATAAAATTGGTGGAAACGCAACTATTAATTCTAAAGATAACATCCACATCGGTAACTATAATTTCGAAGAAAAGAAACTTCTTGATGGCAGTTTGACAGTTGGTGGTAACTTAACAGCTCACGCTCAAGACGGACACGTAATGGTTACGGTTGATACAAGTGCAAATAAGATTTCTTTAAAATCCGATAACTTGAACGTATTATCAGATGGTAAAGCAACATTGAGCGCAAACGAATATGAATTCTCTGCAAACGGTTATATCGGCGGTTTGAGCGGTACTGAAAACAATACGGTTGATGAAGTTATTATTGCAGTAATGGAAAATTACAAACACATTCCAAACTCTGTAAAAACTCCTTCTAATATGAATATCGCAGGTGGTACTATTACAAAGATTGATACACCATCAGTTGCTTATATCGCTTCTAAAGGTGATGTTAAATTGACTGGTGCAAACGCTAAAGATGTTCATATCACAGCCCCTGGTAAATATATTGAAATTACAGGCGATAAAGTTCACGCAGACAACATTATCGTTGGTAAAGAAACAGACAAGTTAAAAGTTGATTTTCCTTCTAGAGATTATACATTAAAGTATACAAACATTCGTGACGCAAAAGAAGTTACAGTTAAAGGTTCAGACGTAATTACTTATGAATTAACAAACGGTCCTGATGGTTATAACACTCGTGACCCAAGACCAAACGATACAACTTACTTGGTTGGTCCTGATAAACCTGTTGTACCAACTCCAGAACCTGATGAACCAATCATCAATCCTGAAGACAACGACAACGTTAAAGTTCTAAAGAGCTTCGAAAAACCTGATGCAGTAGATGCTGCTCAACCATACACCCCGGTAGCTTATGCAGCTGACTTGGATGATGATGAAACAGACACTGGTGTTCGTAAGAATGTTGATGGTTCTGTAACAGTAGTTAGAGCATTTGTAATGGAATAATTAAATTAGATGTAAGGTGATAAACAAAGTCGGAGCTTTTTAAAACTCCGACCTTGTTTTTTTGTTTTATAAACCTTGTTACAAACTGTTACATATCATGTTTACACAAAAGGCATGTTGAGTGTACAATTGTATAAGGAGGCTTTATAAATTTGAGTAAAGGCTACGAAAATTTTAATAACTCAGAAACATCTTTCAGAAAATCCACACTAATCCAAGAACGTATTGGGCTTGTTTCTACCCACATGTACAAACAATTCTTGGACTATCAGCATGCGACATTAAACACTGCAGAGATTTTTGTGGAAATGATTGATAACTTGAAAGCTATTGCGGATTCTCTTAAACAGTCTTTTGCTGCAAGAGGAATTACTACCGAGAATATTTATGTTGATTACGACAAAGATAAGACAGTTGTTGTAATTAATATTCTTTGGCATACAATTAGCCTTACGACAAGATGTAATTATGAGCCTCAAGCTTTGTTTAGAGAAAGCGCACCACCAATGTTTTCGGGCAGAATTATGGCGATAAACGGGAATTATAATGAGTTGATGGAAGGTATTACATCCAGAAATCAAATGATGGAAGTTCTTTTGGATAAAGAAGTTGCATCATTGTTTGTACCCGCTGATAAAACTCAGAATTCAATTTTTAAAATCAGACACTTATCAAACCGCGAGTTTTTCTTGAATAATACAGATTCTTCAAGAGAATTTGTATTAAAAGTTGTTGAAACAATTTGTGGTGGCGGTTTGTACCACGAAGAAGGTTCTAGAAAGAGTTTTAATATATAAAAATATTAAATTTTACTTAACAATCTATTGATTATTATGAATATTTGTGATTAGGTATTATTATGCAGGCATATCCTCTAAAAGCCTGTTTTGTATAAGCGGCTAGGAGCCAATCTTTCAAGTTAAGAAGCTCCACTTATATTAAAAAATAGAAGGAAAAAGAAATGTTAAAAATCAGATTGAAAAGATTAGGTGCTAAAAAAGCTCCAACATACAGAGTTATCGTTATCAACTCTACTACAAAACGTGAAGGTAGACCTGTTGAAGAATTAGGTTACTACAATCCAAAAACAAAAGAAATGAAATTGAATAAAGCTTCTGCTGAAGCATGGGTTAAAAAAGGTGCTCAACCAACAGATACAGTTAAGTATTTGATGGCTAACTGCAATGAAGACGGCACTTTGAACTACAAAAAATCAGAAGTAGTTAAGCTTTCTAAAAAAGCTCAAGCTAAGAAGGCTGAGGAAGAAGCAAAAAAAGCTGAAGAAGCAGCTCAAGCAGAAGAAGCTCCTGTCGAAGCTTAAGAGGTTTGTAAAAAGCTCTCTTGAAAAAGAGAGCTTTTTTAATAACTTTTGTAACAATTTATAAAAAAAATGGCAATTTTTTTTATTGTCGAGTTTTTAACAATGTGTATCAGATAATGGAAGGTATAAGTATCATGATGATTAGTCCGATTAACTTTAGAGCTAGTGCAGGCAATGTTGAATTAACAAAACCGGTTGAAACAGAAGCTCCAAAAACAGAAACAGTAACAACTCCTATTGAAAATGCAGCATCTTTTAAAGGTGCTAACGCATTGGCTGCTTATAATAAAGCATTTTTAGCAGTAGATGGGGAGACAGAACCAAAAGCACCTGCATTCAAAGGTGAAGAAGTAGCGACTGAAGAAGCACCAAAAGCTCCTGCATTTAAAGGCGAAGAAGTAGCGACTGAAGAAGCACCAAAAGCTCCTGCATTTAAAGGTGAAGAAGTAGCAACTGAAGAAGCACCAAAAGCACCTGCATTTAAAGGCGAAGAAGTAGCAACTGAAGAAGCACCAAAAGCACCTGCATTTAAAGGTGAAGAAGTAGCGACCGAAGAAGCACCAAAAGCACCTGCATTTAAAGGTGAAGAAGTAGCGACTGAAGAAGCGCCAAAAGCTCCTGCATTTAAAGGCGAAGAAGTGCAAGACACTCCGGCTGAAAATGCTGAAGAAGTTCCTGCTGAAGAAAAGACAGAAGCATAATTTTATAAAATATAAAGATAGGTCGGTTTTTTTAAATCGACCTATTTTTATGTGAAAAAGAAAGCAAGTATATAATGAGAATCAATAATGTATCAACAATTAAGTTTTGTGGTCGACAAAATATTTTAAAGAAAATTAACAACTCTGAGTCAACTCGAGTTATTGAAGACGATTTTATAAAGGGAATTTCAAGTCCTAATAAGGTTTTAGATGAATCAATAAAAAAATCAGAAGAACTTAAAGAAAATAGCAAGACTTTAGAAGAAGAATTTCTTGAATGTATAAACAGCGTTTGCGATTTTCCTCTTGGTCATTATAATTAAATTTTTAATGAAATTATCCCTCTTTCCAACTTGAACCGTAATTTATATCAACATCAAGCGGAATTTTTAGATTTTGGTCTTTGAGTGCCATACAGTCTAAAATAATAGATTTTAATTGTTCCAGCTCTTCTTTTGGAACTTCAAAAACAAGTTCGTCATGTACTTGCATAATCATTTTAGTTTTCATGCCGGCGATTGCTTTATCTACACGAATCATTGCAATCTTAATCAAATCCGCAGCAGTTCCCTGTAAAGGCTGGTTAATTGCAGCGCGTTGAGCAAACTCTCTTATTTGATAATTTGAACTTTGAAGCTCTGATGCTAAGTATCTTTTACGTCCAAAGGCTGTTTCTACATAACCGTTTTGAGTTACAAACTCAACTTCATTATTCATATACTCTTTAACTTTCGGATAAGTTTCAAAATACTTGTCGATAAACTCTTGAGCTTCCGCGTTTGTTATACCCAAACTTTTTGCCAAACCATATTTAGATTGACCGTATACAATACCGAAATTAACAGCCTTTGCGCGTCTTCTCATTTCTTTTGTGACGTCTTTTAGTTCTACTCCAAAAACTTTTGCGGCAGTCATTGCGTGAACATCTTCACCGCTAGTGAACGCGTGGATTAAATGTTCATCACCTGAAACGTGCGCTAACAATCTTAACTCTATTTGCGAATAATCGGCTGATAAAATAAATGAATTTTCTTTATCCATTGCACAAAAAGCTGAACGAATTTTATTTCCTTCCTCACTTCTTATCGGAATGTTTTGTAAATTCGGATTTGAAGAAGAAAGACGTCCCGTAACCGTCAAGGCTTGATTATAAGTTGTATGAATTCTACCGTCTTTTTTACTGATAAGAGTTGGCAATGCGTCGGTATAAGTAGATTTTAGTTTTGCAAATTTTCTGTGCTGCAAAATGTATTCACAAATTTCATATTCTTGCGCTAATTCTTCTAAAACTTCTGCGCTTGTTGAACGAGATTTTTTCTTTTTAGTTTTTAATTCTAATTTGTCAAAAAGAACTTCTGCAACTTGTTTTGGCGAATTGATATTAAATGGTTCGCCTGCAAGCTGATATATTAAATCTTCCAGTTCTGCAAGTTTTTCAGTCATATAAGAAGAAAGCTCTTTTAAATATTCACAATCAATTGCAACTCCTGTGTGCTCCATTTTTGCAAGAACCAAAGTCAATGGAATTTCAATTTCGTTTACAATTTTTTGTTCTCTCTCATCCAAATTCTTTTGCCAATATTCATAAAGCCTAAAAATTGTATAAGCTTCATCGCATTTGCCCATCTCATTTTCATTAGACATAATAATATGGTTTAGAAAATCCAAAGCTTGAGCTTCAAGCGTATGCTTTCTATTCGGGTCTTTAACATAACTTGCTAAAAGTACATCATATTCTAAGCCTTTTAAAGTATAACCATTATTTAAAAGCAAATGATAATCAGATTTTGCGTCAAATCCAATTTTCTTAATATTAGGATTTTCAATAATTGGTTTAAGTTTTTCAACTTCGTTTGTGTCAAAGAAGAAATTTTCACCGTCAGAAACAGACGCAGAAATAATCTTATCTTCGTTTGAATAAAACTTCATTGCGATTCGTTCGGCTTTTTCAAGTTGAGCCAAAATTTCTTCAATATTATTTGCATTAACAATTTTGAATTCAATATTTGCTTCTTCTACTGTTTCTTTTATAGCTTGTGCAAAAAGACTCTGCTGAACGTTATCTTGCTTCGGCGCTTGATTAAATAAATTCAAATTCTCGTTTTCTTCAACTTCTGCATTTGGATTGAATGATGTTAAAATTTTATCAATATTTTTGATAAAAGTATAAAACTGCATTTTTCTTAAAAATGCAGAAACATCTTCTATTTTAGGCAAAGTAACTGTTGCTGTATCAATATCAAAATCAAGCTCTACATTTCTAACAATTGTAGCTAAATCTTTTGACAAAATTGCAATGTCTTTTTGCTCGCAAATCTTTTTCTGAACAGCTTTTTCAGGAATATTATCACAATCAGCCAAAACATCTTCAAGGTGATTATATCTGTTCAAAAGCTTTTGCGCTGTTTTTTCTCCGATACCGCGAATTCCGGGAATATTATCAGAAGTATCACCACGTAAGCCCTTATAATCAATAACTTGATCAGGATAAACTCCAAGCTTTTCGTAAACTTTATTCCAATCGTATTCAACTAATTCTCCTTTCGATGGGATAAGAACTTTTACAGTTCCATCTTTATCGATAAGTTGAAAGCTATCTTGATCGCCCGTTAAAATAAGTGTGTTATGACCTTTGTCAGATGCGTTTTTTGAAATTGTTCCTATAACGTCATCCGCTTCAAAACCCTCTTTTGTAATAATAGGAATATCAAAAGCTTTTAAGCCTTCGCATATGATTCCTAATTGGCTTCGCATAGTATCAGGCATTGCTTCACGATTAGCCTTATATTCTTCAAATTTTTCAGTACGAAAAGTTCTTCTGCCAACATCAAACGCAACTGCAATGTAATCAGGATGTATTTTAGCCAATAAATCAAAAATTGCTTTAAAGAAACCATAAACCGCCCAAGTCGGTTGGTTTTCAGAATTCTTCATTCCTGTTCTTTCAAGTGCAAAAAACTGGCGGTAAGCCAAAGCATGTCCATCTATAAGAATTAAAGTTTTTGACATAAAATACTCCCTTTATTCCAGTATTATAGCATAAAATTTCATTGCTATGAGAAAAGCAAAGAGGTACCATTCATAATTATGTAAAGTTTTGTAACAATATAAAGAGTATTGCGCAATTCAAGAATGAAAATATACTTTATATATATGTAAGTCGAAAATAAAAACGATAAACATTAAATAAACACGAAACACATAACACAAACCTTTCATACAACCTACACACTAACCTTCTACACATGAGGAATTATTAAACAAGATTCCAAACCCTTCTTTTGAAGGGTTTTTCTTTTTGTATAAATTGCAGGTAATTAGCTAATATCTAAAACCATTTTTACAGCATCTTCATGAGTCGAAATATCGCCATTTAATTGGGCTTCATTTATTGCATTAATTATTTCACCCAATTTTGGCGATGGTTTTATATTTAAAATCTCCATAATTTCTCGCCCGTCAATAAGTTTAGGTAACGGGGCAAGAGAGTCTTTTTTGCTTAAATAAAAATCCAAAAGCTTTTCTAATCCGCTGATATTCGCGTACACGATTTCTTCCGTTATATCAACGCCTTTGGCTGATAAACGGTCGGCTTTAGCTAGAATAATGTTATCAATAACATTATCACCCATTTTGCGAACATAGCGCATCATTACTTTGTCATTCAAACTTGGCGCAACTATTACATTTGAAGGGTAAATATGATTTTTAATCATACAAGATATGTATTCGATTTGTTTTTTAGAAAATTTCAAATCTCTAAGTAATGGTAATACCATTTTAGAACCGACATCATCATGTTTAATAAAACGATGTCGTCCGCCTTCTTCTATTGTCCAAGTTGAAAATTTACCGATATCATGCAAAAATCCTGCAAGTTTTAAATGATTTATGCGAGGAAATCCCCCAAAATCAATCGCATCCAAATGCTCTTTTTCAAAGCCTGAAATTTCATTGTACAAAATTTCAATTTGTCTAACAGTTTCTACAACATGGTGAAATAAATCCAAATGATGATGAGTATTTGGTGTAACTTTTTTCATTTCTGTTACGCAAGGGAATATTTTTTCTAACAGTCCAAATTCATCCATTTTTAACAACGCGCCAGACGCGAAATTTCCACCAAAAAGTTTCATTATTTCATAATTAATTCTTTCTTTGGCAGGGTTTAGAGCCATAGGCATATATTTTTTTAATGCGTTTTCAAGCTCTATTGTCATTTTAAAACCGGTTACGGCATAAAATCTAAACGCTCTTAATATTCTTAGCGGGTCATCTTCGAAATTCTTATCATCAATATGTCGTAAAACTTTGTTTTTTAAATCTTTTAAGCCGCCAGTAACATCGATAAATTTGTCATTGGCTAAATCATAAGCAATTGCGTTTATTGTGAAATCGCGCCTTTTCAAATCTTCTTCAATAGTATTTCCTTGTAATTCAGAAATATCAAGGAAATTGATTTTGTCAGGCAAAACAACTCTGTAAATCTTGTTTTCATTATCCAGTTCAATAAACGTTCCATCCCATTTATTAGCGATTTTTCTTGCAAAATTTTCAGCACCTTTAATGCTTATATCTCTATCGCAGAAAACACAATTTTTTGTAAACAAATCTCTAATAGAACCGCCGACAAGGTAGCCTTCGTTTATTTCTTTTAAAACAAAATCATCCCTGATATTCATAAACGATATCTCCAAGCGTCACAATTACAGCTGTTTCAGCTTTTAAAATTAAATCACCCAAACTTATTAAAGGTAGATTTTTACTTTTGAAAAAATCAAATTCTTTTTGTGAAAAACCGCCTTCAGGCCCGATTATAGCAAGAATTCTTTCACCTTTTTTTGTCGGATTTTCACTTAAGTATTGTTTTAAGCTTTTTTCAGTAGAGCGTTCGGCCAAAACAATTATTTTATCAAAATCTTTTTGCAGAATTTCTTCAAATGTAGTCGGTGCAAAACAAGTTGGAATTTTTGCACGCTCACATTGTTTTGAAGCCTCAAACATAACCTTTTGCCACTTTTCTTGTTTATTTACTCTTAATGCGCAATTGTCTGTAAAAACAGGATAAACTCCGCGCACGCCGAGCTCGGTCGCCTTTTCCATTACTGTTAATTGAGCATCACTTCTCAAAGGCGATTGTGCCAAATACAAATCAAATTCTAAATCTCGCTTTGATAAATATGATTTTTCTATCTCACAAATAACTTCTTTTGAATTAATTTCAGAAATTTTTGTTTCGTATTGAATTTGATTTTCATCAATTAATAACAGCTTTTCTCCGCATCTGGCGCGCAAAGAGCGTGCGATATGGCGGTAATTGTCAGCATCAGAAATTACAATTTTATTATCTGTTTTATTATTTGAATCAATAAAAAAATGTGGCATATAAAATCCTTATCAGTTCATTTTTTTGAATTTTATTAACATTGTTGTAAACATTATAGAACATAAAACAACTGCTGCGCAAACTAAACCATACCAAAATCCTAATAAATCCATTTTATATTTAAATGCCAATAAACAGCCCAATGGGATTGATACAAGCCAATAGCCAATGAAATTCGAAATCATAACAATACCTGTTTGTTTTAAGCCTCTGAAAATACCTGCAAGAGCAACTTGTAAACCGTCGAAAACTTGGAAGAAACAAAGTGCAAAAACAATTGGTATACAAACATTTATAAGTTCTTGGTCTTTTGTAAATAAACTTACCAAGAATTTTGGAAATGTACCGACTACAATAGCAGAACAAGCCATAAAAGCTACTGCCATTGTAATTCCTGTGAACGCGTAAGTTTTAAGAGATTTATAATATTTTGCCCCGTTTGCAAAGCCGACTTTAACAGCTGTTGCGTTAGATATAGCAAATGGAATCATGAACGAAACCGTAGTTAATGTGCAAACAATGTTTTGCGCTGCCGCATAAATTCCTGAAATTCTACCTAAAATAACAGTTGTAGCGTTAAAGCCTATAAATTCTATAACAACAGCTAAAGATGATGGCGTTCCGACTTTCAATAAATCTTTATAGAATTCTTTATCTTTATAATGTTGAATGTTAGTTTTGTGGAAACAGTACCAAAAAAGAATTCCACCCATTAAATATCTTGTAATAAGCGTAGATAACGCTAAACCTTTTGTTCCCATTTCGGGTATCGGACCGTAACCAAACGCAAAAATAATGTTTAAAATTAAATTTACAAATATACAAATAACGGTTAATACATTTGGAAAAACAACTATTTCGAAAGCTTGCAAGTATTCTTTCGACATACAATGCAAATATGCGCCAAAAATTGAAAACGAAATTATCCAAAAATAATCTTTTACAAGTTGCGCCAAATGTGGTTCAAAACCTAATTTATCAATTATAGGAATAAATGCCATAACTGCAAAAGAAATAATAATAGAAGCAATTGTTGTAAATTTTAAAGCAGGATAAAAATATCTTTCTGCACTTTTACCTGCACCCCTGTAATTGGATAAAATTGCAGAAAGGCTGCTAATTATTCCAATGCCAATCATTACAATGCAGTTAATAATAGCATTTGCAATACTAACAGAGGCAAGCGTTTCAGTTGAATGTCTGCCTGCTACGATTACGTCGCCAACACCGATTAAGATAAAACCGAGGTTTCCAAGCATAATCGGAAAAGCGATATTTAAAATATCCTTAATATAAAAATTTCTAACTAGCATAATATGACTATTATACTATAAAATTTAAAATCTTAAAGTTTCTATTACGCACCAAATCTGCGGTTTCTGCGTTTATATTCAATCACACAATCAGCAAGAGCTTGTTTATCAAATTCAGGCCAAAATTTTTGAAGCACGATGAACTCTGAATAAGCAATCTGCCACAATAAATAATTTGAAACTCTCATTTCACCGCCGGTTCTGATTAATAAATCAGGATCAGGAATATTTGCAGTATACAAATGTTTAGAAATTGTTTCTTCCGTTATATCTTCCGTTTCGCCTGATGCAACTATTTCACGCACAGCATGTACAATTTCATCACGAGAACCGTAATTAAACGCGATTTGTAAATTAACGCCCGTATTATTTTTTGTTGTTTCAACAGAATGATTTAAAATTTCCTGTAATTTAGCACTTAATTTTGTTGTATCTCCGATAAAAGAAATCACAACATTATTTTCATGCATTTCTTTTAATTCGTTTTTAAGAGTTTGTCCCAATAAATCCATCAGGAAATTAACTTCTTCAGGCTTTCTGTTCCAATTTTCAGTAGAAAACGCATAAACAGTCAGGTATTTTATACCAAAATCATCGCAGGCACGCATTGTTGCTTTTAGTGCATCAACGCCTTTTTTATGCCCGAAAGCCGACGGCAAATTTCTTTCTTTTGCCCAGCGTCTGTTACCGTCCATAATTATAGCTACGTGTTTTAAATCACATTCTTCAACAATCTTTTTTATATCTTCCATTTTTATTTCCTAAGTTTTGTTGGGCTGAAAGCCCAACCTACATTTACCGCGTGTCCCCTCTCCTCGGGGGAGGGTTAGGGTGGGGGCTTATTTCCCCATATTCCGTTATAATTTTTCTAACATTTCAAAAATCTCAAACATTGGTTTTTCAAGCTCTTTTACATCAATTTCTTCATCCAATTCTAAAGTTATTGTAGGAATATTTTTTTCTATTCCCGCCCAAGTTCCGAAACTCCCTGGAGTAGGATATCCGATAGATGACTCGACAGGATAGTTAATAATTTCAGAAATCTTTTCTGCAAGCTCTAGCGCGTCACCATCGTAGTTTACGACTTTATATGGCGCGTGTAAAGTTAAAATAAATTTCGGTTTATATTTTTCAATAATTTCAACCAAAAACTTTGTTTCAATTTCGCTAGCAGGAATATTTCCACCGAAAAATTCGTTTTTCTCGGTTAATTCCCAATTCTTTGTCGGGAAATTTCTGTTTATATCAACTCCGTTAGAATTTACTCTTGTTTTTGCCTTAACTCCGTCAGGATTTACACAAGGCACAAACATTAGTTTTGTATCAGTATTTGATTTAATATATTCATTAATCAAATGCTCGCCTTGAGGCTCATCACCGTGCATGCAACCCAACACAAGAACTGAATTATGTTCTTTGTTCATAAAAAGATTGATTGAGTTACCTTGCGCTGTTTTAACCATCTTCAATCCCTTATGGTTTTATAATTGATAATACGTAATCGTCGGTGAAATACTTATTAGCGCACTCTTGCAATTGTTCGCTTGTAACAGCTTTCAATTGTGCAATAACTTCTTTTTGGTATTCAAAAGGTTTACCCATAATTGAATAATACGCCATCATATTTGCTTGTTGAGCGTTAGTTTCGCTAATAAATTGTTGTTTACCGATTAAATTGTTCTTAGCGTTATGCAACTCTTCTTCGCCGACAGGAATATTTTTAATCTTTTCGATTTCTTCTTTGAATCCGTTGATAGAAGTTTCAATGTTGCCGGGTTCAGTTCCTATATAAATACTGAACACTGCTGATTTTTTGTGCGTTTCATAGGCTGTTCTTACTGTGTATGCTAAGCCTTTTTTCTCTCTTAACTCCAAAAATAATCTTGAAGAAAGTCCGCTGGCACCTAGAATTACATTTAATAACATAATCGCAGGATAATCCTTGTCCCCGATTGTTGGAACGCGCCATCCTTGCAAAATTTGTGCTTGATTAGCGTCAGGTTTAATTATTTCGCTGTATTCTTGTGATAAAGCTTTCGGAGTCGGAATTTCAGATTCTATTTCAATTGATGCAGGAAGTTTGCCTAAATATTTTTCTACAAGTTTTTCATCTACATCACCGACAAGAGCCAATGTTTTTCTGCTGTTATTTAAAATTTGTTTGTAAGAATTGATTACATCTTCTTGTTTTACGTTGTCAATTTCATCAAGAATTTTTGTATAACTATTTCCGTAAAAATGGTTTTTATAGATAGTTTTTGTAAACAAATCAGACACTTTAACTTTAGCAGAATCCAATTCTGCCATAAGTTCGCCTTTTAGCATTTGTTTTTCTTTTTCAAATTCTTGAAAAGTTGTATTCAATATAATATCTTGCAAAATAGATAATGCAAGTTCAAAATCTTCGTTTAAACAAACAAATCTGAATCTTAAATAATCAGACTTCATTTCAGAGCTTAATTCAATTGCGTTTTCATCCAAAATAGAAGAAAGTTCTTCAGAGCTGTATTTTTTGGTTCCCTTCATAAGAAGGCGATTCATCATTGTGTATTCGCCCGCATTTTTTTCAGCGTTTGTGATTGTAAAATTAAGAGTTAATGCAACTCTCGGAGTATTTTCATTCTTTTTAAAACAAGCTCTTATCTTATTAGTTAATTCAAATTCTTTCATAACGTTATTAAAGCATAAAAAATAGAATTTGTAAAAATGTTAATGGTAAAAAATTGCAACCTACTTTTTACAAAAGAAGTCGCGTTTTACACCAACAGGCATTAATTCATTAAGATATTTAAACTTATATAAAGATTTGTAAAAAAATATAACAAAAGAGTTTACTTTTGTTATGTAATGTTGCAATAATGTTAGTGTAAGAAGTATATATC
>CAKVGS010000018.1 GCA_934747335.1 uncultured Candidatus Melainabacteria bacterium | reverse complement strand
AATTCCATTTTCAGCACTTATAACTCTATAGCCATCGCCTTCTAAATATATTTTTAATAATTTTATTATATCCTCATCATCTTCCACAACTAATATATCATAAATCAAAATTTCCACCTCTTCTTTTTCTAGCCACTTTAATATAATGCTTTCCATCTAAATTTCTAAGATAAGTTATGGATATTATTAATCCAAAACTCCCTGACGGTGCAAAAATTGTTGATGTTAAAAGGGTTGAAAGATACACAACGGCAGTTGATATAGCTGCTCAGTGGGCGGAATATTGTATAACACCTTATTGTAAATCTAACGAGAACTATGATTTTGAGGAATTTAAAAAGGATGTTGAAAGAGTGCTAACTTCACCTGAGATTTTAATTTCAAAGAAAAATAAAAAAGGAGTTGAAAAAACTACTGATTTCAAAAAGTCAGTGGGAACTTACAAGTTTGACGAAGGTAGTCTTTATATATTCCTAAAAACAGGACAAGGCTCTGACATTCCGGCTTTGAGAGCAGATAGCTTGATGCAGCTTGTGAATTCCGAAAAATTGTTTGATATTACAAGACTTCACTTCTTGGATGAAAATTTGAAAGAGTTGTGATAAAAGGTGGGAACCGCTCACGCTTTTCCCACCCTACATTCTGCTTTGTGTTGAGTTTTGTTAAAAGTTACTAGAAGTATCTCTACGTTCTAAATTTTTTAATCTCCCAACTTTTTCTTGATTTTATTTATCATTTTATTGACTTTAGTGCCACCATAATTTCCTATATCTATCGGTTTATTTCCTTCTGCTTCTGCTCCATATGCTGCAGCATAACGTTGAAGTGCCATTGAGCTAACTATGTCCTCTTTTATTTCTTCAAAACTACTTGTCCAATCATCATCAATATATATTGATAAATCTCTTAAAATGCTAACTCTTGCATGTTCAAATTTATCAAAAAATCCTGTTGGCTTAATTAAATCGTCAACTAATTCTTCTAAGCCTTCTCTTGTAATTTTTCCATTATTATTGTCATATTTTGAATAAATTTCTTTGTTTTTTTGAGCTTGCTCTTCTGTAATTTGAGTTTTTTCTGACTCTTTTGATGTAGGTGTTTCATCTACTTCATTTTGAAGTAAAGAATTAAGTTCTGCTAGTTGTTTTGACATTGTTGACTCAAGAGCAGTTTTATTTTCTTTATCAGGTATTATAAACTGCATATTAACATACTCATTTAAGTTTCCCTCTTTTTTATCAAGATCTGGAATCTGTTTTAAATATCTTTCTGCTCTTGCTCCAATAACAGTTATAGAGCGTTCTATTAAGCGCGCTACCTTGTCAATACGTGTTTCAGACTCTAAGTAATGACTAAGATCATCAATGGCGCTTTTTAAGTTAAATCCTAGATCGACGGCTTTTTTTATTATTTCATTTTCTACTGTAGCATTTTTTTGCATATAATTTATCTGTTCTTCAACAGACACAGTTCCATCCTTATCTATATCAAAAATGCTATATTCTTTACTGTCAGACCCTACTTTAGTAGAGATATTTTGTGTATAAGCTTCTTGCCTATTAGTGCCTGTTCCATCTACTTTCATACTGTGCTCCTTTCATTTAGTTGAGTTCTTTATTTGGTATTAGAATGCAAATCGTACTATACACACTAAATTAATTAATATATATAATTGTTTGAATGTAAATTAGTATTTTGCAATTCGATATTTATTTTATCGGCATATTTTCAAAAAACTTTAGGGTTTTGAATGTTAAGCCTGTGAAAAAATTAGCAAAAATCGCCAAAATATAATCATATTACAAAAAACTCTTGTTTACAAAACTTAATATAAACGTTTTGTTTTATTAAGTTTTATTACTTTTTTAGCAAGTAGGGTGGTAAAAGCGAACATTTTTCTCTCCGAAAAAATGTAAATGGTGCAAAAAATTGCACCCTACGTTTCTTGAATAAAATACGTTCAAAATTGAACATATATTTCTTTGTTAATTGTAGGGTGCAATTTTTTGCACCATTTATGTTTATCTATGATAATTGATTAACGATTATTTCTAATCCCTGTTGACGACCAAGCATCCATCATTTTAGTATACTCATTAACTGTTATATTTTCACCACCTTCACTCTTTGGTGATGTAAAAATATCAAACAATTTATTAAACATTGTAGAACATTGCAAATGTCTTAGTGCTACTACATTCTGACCGTTCAGCTCATAAATACTGCCTTGCGCAGTCATGTTGTCGGACTCATCATATTGAGCTTTGCTAATATTTGATTCTACATCGGCATAAAAGCCTCCAATGTCTTTTATTTCAGGAGAATTCTTAGTCGAATGTTTATGGATTGCGCTGTAAAGTGAAATTGTTGCATCATCAACAATTTTTACGTCAACAAGCTTTCCTGATAAATTTCTGTATTGTATAATGTCGGAATTAACGCGTCTTGGTAAATTTGGCGTATTGTTGTCTATTTTTTCTTCAGATTTGGCGTTATATTTTTGTTCGATAGGCATAGAACTGTAATCTTTAGAAACAGATTGGGATACTTTGTTGTTATCGTTTGAATGACATCCTGTTATAGCAAGAGCTGAAATTGCCAATGGAGTTGCAACAGCAAGTGTTTTTAAAATTTTCATCTGATTAATTCCTTTCTATACCTTTTAATACCATATTAACAAAAAACTGCTAAAAATATTTTTTGTTATATATCTTTTGTTACACTCTCTTTACAATTTTAAAAAATTTTAGTATGATAAAAAAGAGGTTTTATCTTCCGCTGGAAATTAATCACGAAGAAAAACAAAAAAGGTTTCAAAAAACAATAGATAATCTATCAAATACATAAACTTGAAGAAAAATATCTGTTTATATGTCTAAAAACAAGATTCTAATTCACGCAATAATAGCGGATAATTTTATGAAACTTGTAATGAAGAGCGAGATATTAAAAAGCTTTTAGACAAAAACCTCGACGAGATGTAGAATATGCTTAGAAATTAAGCAAAGTTAAATAGTTGAAAGGTTGAAAAGTTCATTTTAATAAAATTTATCCTAAATATCGGATTAATCCGATTAAACAAACTTTTCCACTTATCAACATATCCACTTAAAAGAATTGTAAAGGATTTAAAAGAATGAAAGATTCAATCGCTAACAAAATTATAATAGCTGAGCGTGATAATATCGCTGCGGTTATTGAAAAAGGAAAAGTTGCAGAATTTTATGTGCATAGAGGTGAAATTATCTTAGGTGATGTTTACCTTGCACAAGTTGAAAATATTTTACCGTCAATAGAAGCTGCGTTTGTAAACGTAGGTTCTGACAAGATGGGCTTCTTGCACGCACAAGATGTTATGGGAAAAGGCGCATTGCAAGACAAACTTAAACCAAAACAAAAAATTGTTGTTCAAGTTGTAAAAGAACCTGTTGGACACAAAGGTCCTAGAGTTACGACCGAAATTTCACTTCCGGGAAGATTTTTGGTATTGATGCCAAATGAAGCAGGGATTAACGTAAGTAAAAAAATTACTTCTGCTAAAGAAAGAGCTAGATTAAAATCAATTGTAAACTTACTAAAACCTGTTGGAGTGGGCGTTATTGTTAGAACAGAGGCTGAAGGTCAAACCGAAGCTGATATTCAAGAAGATTTAGAAATTCTTTTGGAAAAATGGAATAATATTATTACGTCAGCAGAAAGTATGACACCTCCAAGTTTGTTGTACCGTGACCAAGATTTGCTTTACAGAGTAATAAGAGAAGCTTGCAATGAAGAAACTCAAGAAATTGTTGTTGATACGGCATTTGCATTAAATAGAGTTCAAAACATTCTTCAAAACTGGCACATGAACAAAAACATCAATGTTACTTTATACAAAGGCTCTGAACCTTTGCTTGTTGCAATGGATATTCATAAAGAAATCAAAGCAGCTTTACAAATGAAAGTTAATTTGCCATCAGGCGGTTATTTATTTATCCAAACTACGGAAGCACTTACTGTAATTGATGTTAACAGTGGTAAATTTACAAATTCAGCAACTCAAGATGAAACAATTCTTAAAACAAATATTGAAGCAGTTCACGAAATCGCGCGTCAATTAAGACTTAGAAACATCGGTGGTATGATTATCATTGACTTTATTGATATGACAAACCGTGTTGATAAACTCGCTATGATGGAAGAATTAGAATTGGCTGTAGAAGCAGATAAAGCTAAGCCTCAAGTCGGTCAACTTTCTGATTTAGGACTTGTTGAAATGACAAGACACAGACAAGGTCAAGCGATCAGTGAAATTTTTGCAAAACGTTGTCCGCACTGCCAAGGTAACGGATATATTATGGAAGATATCAAATTCGCATCAGCTACTTCAGAAGGCGAATACAGAGCTAAGGCAGCTAAGTTAAAACTTCCAATGGGCGGTAAAAAGAAATTTAATAACAATAATAAATTTAATAATAAACCGCAAGAAGAAATTAAGGAAACAGTAGTTCAAGAAGAAAAACTTGAACCAATTACCGAAAATCCTTCCGTTGAGGCTCAAGTTGAAGTTCAAGAAATTAAACAAGAAAAAGAGGTTAAAAAATCTCGCGGTAGAGGTAGACGTAAGGTCAAAGAAACTGAAATTAAGGCTGAAAATATTGCTCAAACAGTAATCAATGAAACTTCTGAAATTGCGCCGGTTATTGCAGAAGATGCAGCTAAAAAGGCTGAAGAACCGGCTGCAGAAGAAAAAACTCAGGTAGTTGAAGAAAAAGTTGCAGAAGTTACTGCTGAAAAAGTAGAAGACGCTAAAACTGAAGAAACTTCGGAAGAAAAACCAAAAAGAACAAGAAGACCTAACAGGAATTCTCAAAAAAGAACAAGAAAGACAACAAAGAAAAATGTTGAAGAATAAAATTCTTACAATTGTTATAGCATTAATGTTAGTTTCACCGGTAATAGCAGAAGAAGCTACCGGTGAGGCTTTAATGCCAATTGCTGAAACAACGCAAGAAAATGTTCAAGCTGCACAAGAAGAACTACCGCAACTCGATACAATTCCATATAAACAGCCTGTTAGCAAACGAAAAATGGCTAAAAAGTTTTTGATGGCAATGGGCGGAGTTGCAGTTTCTTCAATCTTGTTGTTTGTATTTTTGACTATTTATAACAAAATCAGAGCAAGTATTCTCGCGCCGAAACAAGATCAACAATCCGGAGAAACTTCACTTGTAACACCTGAAAATTTAACAGATGCAGTAAAAACATTTTTAGATAAAACTAAATATTAAATTTTAACTTGCAGAAACCCACCCGAATCTTAAAAGTTTGGCATAGCCTCGCTAACAGCTGCGACCTCCCTATTCATAGAAGTTGAAATTTGTTTTATTTTAACTTATTTTACTTTTTGCATTTGTAATATTTGTGGTATAATTGTTTTGTCTAGAGGAGGGTTTTAATGATTAATGTAGCTGTATGTGGCGCTAACGGCAAGATGGGACAAGAAGTCATTAAGGCTGTTGAAGCTAATAATGGCATGTCACTTGTCGCAAAAATTGATATTAAAGATGGTGAATTTGCAACTATAAAAGATGCAAAAAGCTCGGTTAATATTGATGTGTTAGTTGATTTTACACAACCAAAATCAATTTATGAAAACGCGCTATACTGTTTGAATAACGGTATCAATATAGTAATTGGAACAACGGGTTTATCAGATGAAGAAATAGTAGAACTGAAGAACCTTTCTCAAAAAACAGGTTTGGGTTGTTTAATTGCACCGAATTTCTCAACTGGTGCAGTTTTAATGATGAAATTTGCTCAAATGGCCTCTAAATATTTTGATAATGCAGAAATTATTGAATTACACCATAATCAAAAGAAGGACGCACCATCAGGTACAGCGGTAAAAACAGCTTTAATGATGGCAGGTGAAAATACTAATTTTACAACAGGAAATTGTCAAGAAGTTGAAACCATAAAAGGTGCAAGAGGTGCTAATTCTTACAATAATATTCATATTCATTCTGTTAGAATGCCCGGATATATCGCTTCTCAAGAAGTTTTGTTTGGCGCAAGCGGTCAAATCTTAACAATCCGACACGATTCAATGAACAGAGAATGCTATATGGACGGAGTTTTAAGAGCTGTTAGATTTGTTAATGAAAACAAAGAATTTGTTTACGGATTAGAAAATATTTTAGACTAAGCTTAGTGGAGCAATATTTAATGAGAAAACCGAGAATAGCTATTTTAGGCGCGACTGGCGTTGTAGGAAGAGAAATTACAAAGATTACGGAAGAACTTGGTATAGAATTTGAAAGTATTAAATTCTTATCAAGTGTAAAAAGTGCAGGTTCAAAAATCACTTTTAAAGGGCAGGAATATACAGTAATTGAAGCTACGCCTGATGTTTTTGACGATGTTGATATTGTTATGGCATCAGCAGGCGGTTCTACAAGCCAAAAGTTCGCACCTGAAATCGTTAAACGTGGTGGTCTAATTATTGATAATTCATCTGCTTTTAGAATGGAAAAAGATGTACCGCTTGTTATTGCGGGTGTAAACGATGAAGATTTAAGAAAACATAAAGGCATTATTGCAAATCCGAACTGTTCAACATCTCAATTAATGTTAGTACTTGAACCTTTAAAACAATTTGGCTATAAAAGACTAATTGTATCAACTTATCAGGCAGTGTCAGGTGCAGGATTAGCTGCAATAAATGAGCTAAAAGAAGATACAATTGCAAATTTAGAAGGCAAACCTTTTGAAAACAAATGTTTCAAAAAACCTATTTCATTTAATGTAATTCCGCAAATTGATGTATTTTGTGAAAATGGTTATACAAAAGAAGAAATGAAAGTTGTTAATGAAACAAGAAAAATTTTACACTTGGACGAAAGTACGATGATTTCTTGTACAGCTGCTCGTGTTCCTGTATTTAACGGACATTCTGAGGCTGTTGATATTGAATTTAATAAAGAAGTTACACCAGAAAAGGTTAGAGAAATTTTATCAAATGCTTATGGTGTAAAGGTTATAGACAATCCTGCAAACTTCGAATACCCTACAACGAGGGATGCAAGCGGTGTTGATCCGGTTTTTGTTGGAAGAATAAGAAAAAATTTAGCGTTTGATAATGGTATTTCATTGTGGTGTGTCGCTGATAATTTGAGAATTGGGGCGGCATTAAATACTGTTAGAATATGCAAAAGAGTAATAGAAATGGGGTTATTTTAAATGAACGTACCAAGAATAGCAAATTTAAACATTAGACCGACTGACAGGAAGATGAGAAAAGCAAAAGAATTTGTTGAAAGTATTTTGCCAAAAGAAACCAGTGTAAAAATAAAATCTCAAGCAGATTCTTTCCAAAAAATGAAAAACTCCATTAGCGTTTCTATTGAAAAAATAATTAGAGGTTAAGCGTGGGAAAATTAGTTTCACAAAAAGAAATTATTGATATAGTAAGAAAAGGGCAGGCAAAAGGTAAAACATTTGCTGCAACAAACGGCTGTTTTGATATTTTGCATGTAGGTCATGTAAGATATTTGCAGAAAACCAAAGCACTAGCGGATTATTCAATTGTCATGCTTAATTCCGATAAATCAGTAAAAATGATTAAAGGCGAAGACAGACCAATTAATAATGAACAAGATAGAGCCGAATTGTTAAGTGCTTTGTCATGCGTTGATTATGTGGTATTATTTGAAGAGAAATCTCCGGCAGCTTTATTGGAAGCAATTAAGCCGGATATCTATACAAAAGGTGCTGATTACACGTTAGAAACTCTTCCTGAGAGAGAAATCGTAATCAAAAATAATATAAAAGTTGAATTTATCGACTTTGTAGCCGGAAAATCAACTACAAACGTAATTAAAAAGTGTTTAGGATAATAAAAGGAGTGTATTATGAAAACTTTTACATTGGAACAAATTGCACAAATTACAGGCGGTATGCTTTCTAAAGCAAAAGATGTAGCTATTACAAACATAGCTCCACCTCTTTTGGCAGATGAAAATACATTGGCTTTAGCTTTAGGTGAAGATGAAATTAATAATCTTTCTAAAACAAAAGCTCAAGCAGCTCTTGTTCCTTTGGGTGTAAATATAGATGGTTATTCAACAATCGAAGTAGAAAGACCAAGATTGGCAATGATGAAATTAATTACAATGTTCTACGAAGAACCACATGTTAATTCAGGTATTCACCCAACTGCAGTTGTTCATCCTTCTGCAAAAATCGGTCAAAACGTATCTTTAGGCGCAAATGTTGTTGTAGCAGAAAATGCTGTAATTGGTGACAATACAAAGATTTTAGCTAACGGTTATATTGGAAACGGTGCACAAATCGGCGCTGAATGTTTCTTCCACCCGGCGGTTTGTATTGGTGACAGAGTAAAAGTTGGTAATAAAGTAATTTTACACCACGGAGTCTCTCTTGGTGCTGACGGTTTCAGTTTCGTAACTGAAAATCCGAACAACATAGAACAAGCTCGTAAAGATGGTGAAATTAAAGAAAATGACGTTCAACAAGTTATCTTCAAAATACCTTCAATCGGTTCTGTTGTAATCGGTAACAATGTAGAAATTGGTGCTAATACAGCTATTGACAGAGGTACTATTGAAAATACGGTTGTTGGTGATAACACAAAAATCGACGACTTGGTAATGATTGGTCATAATTGCCGTATTGGTAAAGGTTGTATGATTGTTTCTCAAGTTGGTATTGCAGGTAGCTGTGTAATAGGCGATAGAGTAGTTATTGCAGGTCAAGCCGGTTTAGCTGATCATATTTCAATTGGTGATGATACAATTATTGCAGCTCAAGCAGGTGTTACAAAGAGTTTCCCTGCAAAATCAATTGTAGTTGGCGCACCTGCTGTTCCAAGAAAAGAATTTATCAAGCAGTTGAAGATTATGAAAGATGCAGGCGATTTAATTGCTAAATTCAAAAAATACGAACCACTTCTTAAATCATTTGAAGAAAGCGTAAACGAAGGCGAAGGTAAGTAATTATTGTTGGGCTGAAAGCCCAACCTACAATAAAGAAAACAAGTCTTGCATTCCCTCTCCTCGGGGGAGGGCTAGGGTGGGGGCTTATTCCCCTAAGGAATAATTGGTATGGGAACAATAAAATCAGAAATAAAAACATCAGGTAAAGGATTAATGAAAAATCGCGAATGTGAGGTTTTAATAAAACCTTCACGCGGTGGTAATATTCGTATTTTTTCAAAAGGTGCGGATGTGCCGTTTAATGTTAGCATAGAAAACTTATATTCAACAGACCATTGCGTAACTCTGTGTAGTAAAGAACACAGAACTTTGTTGGGTGACTATAAATACAAAGTAATGCTTTGTGAACACTTTATTGCAGCTTGCGCTATATGCGGAATTGATTCGATTGATGTTTACTTATCTGAAACCGAGATGCCGATTTTTGACGGTAGTTCAAAAGTTTGGGTTGAATTGTTTAAAAAAGCCGGTATAGAAGGTGTAAATAAAGACGCTTATACAGTGTCAGAACCGGTTTATTATTTGAATGGAAAAACAAGCCTTATTATTGTTCCTGATAAAGAACTTAGAATTACTTATTCTGTAAACTATGACCACCCCGATTTGCGCGGATGTTGGGTAACAATGGACAATAAAAATTTGGAAGAAATTATTGAGGCTAGAACTTTTGGTTTCTTTAAGGATTTGAAAAAATATCAAATGCTCGGATTTGCAAAGGGTGTGACTATTGATAATACAGTTGGTTTGAAGGATGAAGGCTTTACTACGGAATTACGCTCAGAAAACGAACCTATTAAACACAAAATTTTGGATTTGATTGGTGATTTGTATTTAACAGGTGTTTCACCGCTCAATTTCAAAGCGCAAATTTTGGTGAAAGAAGCAGGACATGCTGTTCACACAAAAGTTGCTCAAGTATTAAAAAACAAATTAGTAAAAATATAAGGAGAAATTAAATGACAGAAGAATTAGGAGTAAAAATTGGCGAAACTGAGAATGGTGAAGACATTTTATCATTTGACGTTATGCAAATTATGGAAATGATTCCTCACAGATACCCATTTTTGTTGGTAGATAGAATTACAGAATGTGTTCCCGGTAAATATGCAAAAGGCTATAAAAACTTAACTATGAATGAAGCATTTTTCCAAGGTCACTTCCCAGGTAATCCTGTAATGCCTGGTGTATTGCAACTGGAAGCTTTGGCTCAATGCTCAGCACCTGTTTTGATGTGCTTGCCACAATATAAAGGTAAATTGACTTTGTATGCAGGAGTTGATAATGTTAGATTTAAAAACATTGTAAGACCTGGTGACAGATTTGAAATGCACATTGAATTAATTAAGGCAAAAGGCCCTATCTGCAAGAGCCATGGCGTAGGCTATGTAGACGGCAAAGTTTGTATCGAAGCTGATATGACAGTTGCTTTGAAATAAGAGTTGGTTTAAAAAAAACTGGCAATGTTTAATCATTGCCAGTTTTTTTATTGTTTGTTTTTCCTGTGTTTATTAGCTATCTTTGCTACCCTCATGCTCTTGAATCTATACCACCCTCATCAGGCTTCCAGCCAGCTTCTCCCTTGAGGGGAGAAGCTGGCTGGAAGCCTGATGAGGGTGATACAAAACATTTTATTTAAAAAGTATGGTTTGATGATTAACATCAAACCATACCAACTTTAGAAATTTTTGATTTAAATTTATCGTTCTCTGTGAGCGCGTATTATTCCCATATATTCATCTTCTGTAATAACTTCACCTTCTGCATTTTTGTAAATCGATTTATTATCAGAAGTCGTTTCTTCAGTGCACAATAACTTGTTACCATTGTATCTTTCAGATATTTTTTTATTTTTATTCAGTATGAAAACTTCTTTTAAATTACCGTCAGCATCTCTAATTTCGGTTCTACTTAACGAATTTTTACCATAAGTTGTTGTACTTGTTTCAGTAATATTACCATCGGTATCTTTTCTCACAAATTTTGCATCACGACCTTTAGCATCATAAAAATGTTGTTCTGTTTCAACAACTTTACCATTAGCGTCTTTGTGTACACCTGATATAATACGACCATGTTTTCCAAGAGTATAAGTTGATGAATGACCAGTCTCTGCATAATATGTTTCTGTTTTTACATCACCATTTTTATCATAATTAGCAGTATGTGTTGTTTTGCCATCAGCATTCTTTGTTTCCGAACTGATGCGATTTCCTTCTTTTGTATTTTTGAACATTGTTGTCTGTTCTACATTACCGGCTTTATCTTTTACAACTTCTTTGTATGAATTATAAGCACCGTCTTTGTAATAATTTTCTGTAACTTCATTTATATGTGGATCATTGTATATTTCTTTTGATACATTTCCGCTTTTATAATAATGTCTGGTATCAACGACACCATTATTATCTTTTTCTACGGTTTTTGTAAGTGTTCCATTCTTATTATAATAATAATTTTGAACGGAGCTATAACTACCATCTTTGCGCTTGGTCGTTTTTTGAGTAACTCTATCATCTTTTAAATACTTTGTTGTCCAAACATAATCTTTATCATCAACAATTTCTTTCATTACATGATTACTTTTACCACTGTATATAACGGTTTTGTCATCATATTTAACAATACGATTGCCTTGTTTATCATAACTAGTTCTTCTTGCTAAATCTGCTGCTTCTGCTTTTTTAGCAGCTTCTTCTTTAGCTTCTTTGACAACATTTTTATCGTTTGCATTTACTAATGCCTTAACAAATCGTCCTAATGTAACACGCGCCTCTTTATCTATGTTTACAGGTATTCCTAAAATATGTTCTTGTGGTTTGACATTACCACGCTTTGCTTCCAAGTCGTAAAGTTCATTTCTGTCTAATGTTTCTTTATCGACAGAAAAAACATCACCATCAGCAGCAGCTTTGTCTAGCGCCATTAAATATTTTTTTAGTTCATTTTTATCAATAACACCATCTTGGCCGGCAATACTAATAAATAAACTCATCATAGTGTTTTTTGTTTTTTCTGACATCTTCTTTTCACCACCCAGTTGATTAAAAATGTCATCAATTCTAATTTCGTTTGCTAATTTGTTAAAATTACGAATTCTAAAACCTTTTGAGCCGTTGTAATCGCTCATGCCAAATCTAATTTGTTCATTTCCCATCGTTAGTACTCCTTTCATACGTTATGAGTTTTGTATCTTACAATTTGTATATCGACATTTTTTGTGAAAACTTTAGGACTTTTAAAACCAATTTACGCAAAACTACTACTACTACTACTACTACTACTACTACTACTACTACTACTACTACTACTACTACTACTACTACGTTTGCGCCAATTGTAAAGATTTTTGGAATTTCTTAACAATTGAGAATGCATTAAAAAATATTATTAAAATTTTGTAACAATTGCGTAAAATGGTGATTTTTTAGTTTAATTAAGGGGATGTTGGCTTTTTCATGTTATTTTTTGAATCAGTGCTATCCTCATGTTCTTGAGTCTATATCACCCTCATCAGGCTTCCAGCCGAAGCGGTCACTTGTGCTAAACTGACGCGTTTCACTGCTTCTCCCTCCGAGGGGAGAAGCTGAGCGGAGCTCTGATGAGGGTGGCATAAACTCTAAAAAAATAAGAAGGTGATATCAACTATTTGAAACATTATTTAGATTAATAATTTTTAACAATATATTTATTAAGATTAAAAAATATGCTAAACTTACATCAAAAGGAGTTTTTAAGTATGAAAAAATTGTTTTTGATGTTAATTGCTTTAGCTTTTGTTATGCCTGCTTTTGCAATAGTTGATAATACGGAAGTTCAAAAAGCTGAAATTAAGTATCAGAGAAAATTGGAAAAAATTAAAAGAAAACAAGAAATACAATGTGTTAAACATCCTGAAAGATGTACTGCAAGTCCAATGGTAGAAACTAAGTTGACTCTTGGTGTCGCACAAAAAAGCGTTAAAATAGGTACTTCACAAACAGAAGTTGCAATGGCTCTAGGTTCACCAAACATCGTTACAACTGATTCTGATGGCAAAGAAACTTGGATTTATGATAAAGTTGCATCTGTTCAATCATACAACACAAACGGCTTCGAAATCGGCGCGAAACTTGGTGGCGGTGGATACGGCAGCCATGGAGCAGGCGGAGGTTTAATTGGTACAAGCTATGGTACTTCAGGCGGCAATGCTCAATCTAATCAAAGAACTTTGACTATTGTTATTAAATTCAATAATCAAAAAGTTGAATCATTCAAATATCACATGAGTAATTTCTAGGAGTTCTTATGAAAAGATTTTTAGGTATATTTTTAGTACTAATAGCGTTTGCAACCTTTACGACGCCATGCTTTGCAAAAAATGAAGTTATAACTCCTCAAACACAATTACAGAAGCGCCAATATCAAACAAGACAATATGATAATATAGACAAAGCTACTTTGATGAAAGCAATGTTAAATGTTTTGCAGGACGAAGGTTTTATTGTTAATAATGCAAGTTCTCTGTTGGGCTTTATTTCAGGTGCAAAAGAATTTAGTACCAGAGATAAAACCATAAATTTTGAACAAGAGTTTGGTGCAAAAAAAGAAGCAGGTGCGGTCGTTGCAGTAATTGAAACTACTGCTAATATTTCTGAATACGGAAAATCGTTTAAAGTCAGAGTGAATTTTAAGCGTAAACTGTTGAACGTTTATGGTAATGCTCAGAAGATTGAAGATGTGACGGATGAAACGTATTACCAAAATTTCTTTAGTAAAGTAGATAAAGCAATATTTATTCAAAAACAAAAGATATAATGAAAAGATTTTTTTGTAAAATTTTAGTTTTAATATTTTGCTTCTTTCAGGCATCTTTTTGCTGTGCGGTAGAAGTTCCGCCATCGCCTTCTATGCTCGAGTTGCGTGAAAGACAAACACGTTATTTTGATACGGCTGATACTTTTATGGTTATGAAGGCTGTTATAAATACATTACAAGATAACGGTTTTGTAATAAATAAAGCAGACTTTGATTTGGGTTATATAAGAGCACAAAAAGATATTAAACTTAAACGAACAATGAAAGGTCGCGTTGCTTTATATTCAACAAGTTTTGCTCTCAATACAACTTGCTTAGCATTAAGTTTTGGCGCAAATCCTGCTGCAATTATCGGGATGTTTCAAGATTCAATGCGTATAAAAAACGAGATTGCACCGCATACGGTAATATTTGATTCAAATGTCGTTGTACAAAGAGTTGGAAGACGCACTAAGGTCAGATTTGTCGTTGTGGAAAAAGTTTTAGAAAATGCTGACGGTTATACGACCGTTAAGTCTTCACCAAGAGATGTTTTTAGAAATTTCCCTCCCGAAGTCTACCAAGAATTTTTTGTTCAATTAGACAAAAATATATTTTTGGATAGGAATTTGTAAACAAAAATACTGCACAAGGAGTAGGTAAATAGCCGTCTTTAGTGTATAATTCAGGTATGAACACTGAATTTAAGACTATTAAAGATAAATTAGAGCAACGAGAACTTGAAATATTGAGTCCTTACGCTACAAAATGTTTAAATTCAAAAGGCAGAAAACGTAAGCGTGAAGATCAATTTGAAATAAGAACCGAATTCCAACGAGATAGAGATAAGATTTTGCACTCAAAATCATTTAGAAGACTTAAACACAAGACACAAGTCTTTTTGTCACCGTTTAATGACCACTTTAGAACTCGTTTGACTCATACTCTTGAAGTTGCTCAAATTGGCAGAACGATGGCACGAGCTTTAAACCTAAATGAGGATTTAGTAGAAGCTATTGCTCTTGGTCACGATTTGGGGCATACAGCTTTCGGACATTGCGGAGAAGGTACATTGGACGAACTTTTGCCAAATGGATTTCATCACAATTTGCAGAGCGTCAGAGTTGTAGAAGTTCTTGAAGATATGAATCTTTGCAGAGAAACTGTCGATGGAATTTTAACTCATACTTGGGGGTATAAGCCTAAAACTCCTGAAGCTCAAGTTGTTCAATATGCCGATAAAATCGCGTATATAAACCACGATATTGAAGATTCCGTGCGTGCGGGAATCATTTCGGAGGATGATTTACCTTCCGATTGCGTAAAATATTTTACTTCTAACCAGTCTGCGCGTTTGGGCAAAATGATTACGGATGTTATCACAAGCTCAATGGATAATCCTAAAGTTACAATGTCAGAAGAAGGTTGGTTCTATGTGACAAAACTAAGAACTTGGATGTTTGATAACGTTTATTTAGACCCGATTGCAAAAGCGGAGGAAAAGAAGGCAAAAAACATTATTCGTTCTTTGTTTGAGTATTACGTAAATATGCTTCAACCTTATTATGACGCAGACGAAATTCCGCAAATTGTAACAGACCATATTTCAGGGATGACGGATCAGTACGCAATCAGACGCTATAAAGATTTGTTTATTCCAATGCCGCTTGCTGATAAAACAAGTGATGATGCTTTATTAAAGAAGGCTCGTGAAAGAGAATGAAATACTTAGGTTATAGCGTTAATTCCGGCTCTAAAAATATGGAAATTGACGCGCAAATACTGGAGAATGCGATTGCAAGTTCTGAAAAAGATATTCTTTTCAGACTTTACGGGTGGTCGCCAATGTGTATCTCTTTGGGCAGAAATCAAAAAGGTGATTTTCTGACAGGTGACATTGAAGCGGTAAGAAGGCTTACAGGCGGTAGAGCGCTGTTACACGACAATGAAATTACATATTGTTGCGTAGCTCCTGTTGATATGATTCTAAACGGTCAAAGTGTTGTAGATTCTTATAAATACATTTCAGGTATTTTGATTGATTTTTTTAAAACTCTTGGAGTTGAACTCGATTTTGGCGAAAATAAACGGGTTTCAACACATTATGATTATTGTATGTTGCTTTCAACCGGTGCTGATGTTTGTTATAAAGGACAAAAAATCATCGGTTCGGCTCAGTGTAGAAAAAACGGATATATCTTGCAACACGGCTCAATTTTGTTTGGATATGATAAAAGTTTATTGGAAAGATTATTTAATGAACAGGTTCAAGGAATTACAACCGTGAACGAAATATTACCTAATTTAACGAAACAAGAATTTATAGAGCGATTTGAGAAGTTTATCAAATTATTATAAGCTGTATATTTTTATTTACAAATTGTTACAAATAGTGTATTATAAGTATAAAGTCGGCGAGTTAAATAAGAGGAAGATTTATGAGTAATATTGTAATTTATTCAACAAAACCTATGCCTGAACTTCAAGCCACATTGATGGATATTGATGAAGCAGAGGTAAGAGTTGTTTCTATTGATAAAATGAAGGATTATGCAGTTATTAACCCTTCTTTGATTATTGTAGAAAATATAGATTTAGCAAAAGATGCGTTAATGACAAACAAATTCCCTTGTCCAATTTTATTCTTTGGACCTACTAGAAGGGATGTAACAGTTAGAGCAGAAGGTTTTGATTTTATTAAGGATCCTGCAAATACAGATGAATTAATTGTTCGTGTAAATGCGTTATTAAAAATAAAAACTATCAAAGACAAGTTGGAAAGAGTTTCTACAACGGATGATTTGACAGGCTTGCATAACAGAAAATACTTGCAAGAACGTTTGGAAGAAGAAATTTCACGTGCAAGACGTTATGGCACAAAGCTTTCTTGTATTCTGTTTGATATAGATTTCTTCAAAGTTGTAAACGATATGTACGGCTATGAATGGGGCGATATTTTATTAACAAAAATCGCTAATAAACTTAACGCGATGATAAGAAAAGAAGATATCCTGACTCGTTATGGCGATGAAGAATTCTTGCTTGTTCTTCCAAATACATCAGAAGATAACGCTTTCTTATTTGGTGAAAGATTTAGAAGAGAAGTTGAAAAAATGGAATTTATACCGGCAGGTGAAGAAGAACCTCACAAGGTTACAATTTCAGGCGGTATTTCAACTTATCCTTGCATGACTGACGTAGAAGAAGATGCAAATACGGTTATCAGATACGCAGAACATGCCCTTTATAACGCTAAGCACAGAGGAAAAAATAAAATAATTCAATTCTCTCAAATGAATTTGGAAATGTAAGAAAAAGGTCGCGATTGAAAATCGCGACCTTTTTTATCCCAAAACTAAATTAGAATTTAAATGTTTAAGCTGCTTACGCATTTCTTCCGCCTTATCCTTCAAGTTTTCTCTACGATAAATTTCCATAGCTTTTTTGTAGTTTTCTTCCGCATCGTTTTTGTATTCAGGATTGTCATATCCTGACATCAATTGAAGAGTTTGCGCAAGTAAAACATAGGCTTCAGGTTTGTTCGGATTGATTTCAATCGCGTGCTCAAAGCACTCTTTAGAGTCAATAATATGTCCTTCAATATGATTTTTATAACCTTCTAAAATTGCCATAGGATAAGCAAAAAGCTTTTGCTTATCAAATATTTTTAATTCTAAAAGAAAACAAATTTCCATCAAGTCTTTTTCTTTGTACATATCAGTAAATCTGAAATGTGAAATAAAATACTTAGGAAAAACGGAGTCAATTTTCTTTAAAATCTCGTTTTGTTTGTCAACTTGGTTAGCCATGCCATAAATAGTTGCTTCTTTTAGTAATTTTATCGGGTTATCTTTATCTATTAAATCAATTAAACCTAATAGTTTTAATCCTTTTGATAATTCATCGTTCGCTAAAACCATTGCAACTTCTTTAAATAAAAATTGAATAGTTTTATATTTATTAAACTCAAACAAATTAAGAATAAAATCCTTTGCAATATCTTCTTCATTTGAATAAACCAGTGATAAGAATTTTATGCGCTTAACTTCAAAATTTTCTTCATCCCAAGTTAGAATTTTATCCGCGTCTTTTATTGTTTCATAAAAATTTCCGATTTCAAAATTAAGCATTAGTCGTTCTTGATATGCTTTTTCTTTTTTAGAGCAATGCGTAATGATGTATGTAAAATCAGAATACGCATCATCCAACATCAACAATTTATGACACAATCTGCCGCGCTTAAGAAATGTCTCCGACGGCTTGTATTCTTGCCCAATCAGATAATTTAGCTTTTCTAAAGCCAAATCATAATTGTTTTCAGAAATAAGTTTATCTATTGTTTTCAGACACACAAGGTATTTTATATTATCAAGCATATTTGCTCCAATTTCCCCATTCACTCTAATAATTTTTTATCACAAATCCCAAATAAAAACGAGTGTTAAGTCGGCTATATTACTTTTAATGCTTGCTTAATCTCCCTTATGGCAGTTGCAATTTCTCTATTAGTGTCTTTGTCTTTTTTTACTTTTTCATACGCATACATTATTGTTGTATGTTTTTTGTTATAAAATTCTGCAATATTTTCAAAACTTTGGTTTGTGATTTCACGGCACATGTAGATAGACAAATGCCTTGCTGTTGCAACTTTTTGACCTCTTGCAGTACCTTTCAAATCGTCAATATTTACGTCATAATAACTTGCAGTAACTCTTGCGATTTTGTCAAAGCTAATTTCATTTTCGGCAGAATTACATTTTAAAACATCTTTTGCTAAAGCTAAAGTTAACGGCTGTTCTGTGATTTCAGCATAAGCGCAAACTTTAGTGAACGCGCCTTCCAATTCTCTTACATTTTTGGAGAAATTTTGTGCAATATATAAAAGCGCTTTTTCTTCATAATCTAAATCATTGTCATTTGCAAGTTTTTTGATGATTTCAAATCTTGTTTCCAAATCAGGCGGAGTTAACTCCAACATCAAGCCCATTTCAAATCTTGAACATAAAGCTGCTGTCAGTTTTGGAATGTCTTTTGGAACTCTGTCTGAAGTGATAACAATTTGTTTGCCTTTGTTATAGAGGCTGTCAAAAGTGTACTGCAAATTTTCCATTGATTTCATTTTTGATTCAATGAATTGAATATCGTCAATCAAAATTATGTCAATATTTGTATATTTGCGGTTAAATTTTGACATGTTTTCAATGTTGCTGTTAGTTTTACGGCTATTTGAAATATAATCGTTTACGTAATCTTCTGTTTTTGTGTATTTCACTCTTAATTTAGGATTGTTGAATATTGTGTAATGCCCGATAGCTTGCATCAAGTGAGTCTTTCCTAAACCTGAATTGCCGTAAATAAATAACGGATTGTATTTTGTTGCAGGATTTTCAGCAACGGCCTTTGCTACTTTATAAGCAAATTCGTTGTTTTCGCCAACAACAAAGTTTTCAAATTTGTATTTCAAATTAAGATTAGACGAAGATTGCATGTTGCTCAAATTTTCCATTGCCATTTCTTTGAGATTTTTTTCACTAATCTTTTTTTGAATTTTTTCTGTTTCTTTTTTTAGAGTTTTCGCTGCATTTTCATCGTAAATAATCACAAACCTTGCATTTTTTTCGCCTGAAATTTTTTGCAAAGCCTGATTCATTTGCTCATAATGGTTGCGCCTTAATAAATCGCGCCCCATCATTTGACCTGTTACGACTGTCAGAACGCCTTTATCATAACCTGAAATTTCAAGCGGATAAATCCAAGGGTGAACATTTTCGGGCAAAGTACCAATTAATTCTTCCTTAATTTGTTCCCAAAAACGTTTTAACTCTATATTTTCCATACAACTCTATTGATTTGCTAAATAAAAAAGGCGACACCCAGATTCGAACTGGGGATAAAAGCTTTGCAGGCTTCTGCCTTACCACTTGGCCATGTCGCCGTAAGAATATAATATTATAAACAATTATGTTTTGCAAGAGGATTTTTTTTGACGTAATATAGATTTACAGTTTTTACGAATTTTTGAGGAAATATGAAAACCGAACTTCTCTCACCTGCTAAGGATAAACAAACTGCAATTGAAGCTATTAATTGTGGCGCGGATGCTGTTTATATGGGTGCGACATCGTTTGGTGCAAGAAAAAATGCACCAAATTCATTAGAAGATATTAGTGAAGTTGTAAATTATGCTCATAAATTTTGGGCAAAGGTTTTTATTACAGTAAATACAATTTTAAATGATACAGAACTTGACGATGCTGTTGAATTGGTTAAAAAGCTTGATAAAATCGGAGTTGATGCAATTATTATTCAAGATATGGGACTCTTGAAAAGATTAATGCAGTTAAATCTGACTCTTCCGATTCATATAAGCACTCAATGCGATAACAGAGAATTGGAAAAAGTTGTTTTTTTCAATAAACTCGGTGTATCAAGAGTTGTTTTGGCAAGAGAACTTTCCTTAGAGAAAATAAAAGAAATTCATAATACAAACCCTAATCTTGAACTTGAGGCATTTGTTCATGGTGCATTATGTGTTTCATACAGCGGTCAATGTTATTTGAGTCAGTTTATTGGCGGTCGTTCCGCAAATAGAGGCGAATGCGCTCAACCATGCAGAAAAAAATATACGATAAAAAATGATGAGAATAAAATTATTGCAAAAGATATTCATGCATTATGTCTAAAAGATTTCAACGCATCTAAACATTTAAAATCTATGATAGATGCAGGTATTTTTTCTTTCAAAATAGAAGGAAGATTGAAAGAAACCGGATATGTTAAAAATGTTACAGCATTTTATAGGCAAGAGTTGGACAAATATTCAGAAAAAATAAGTTCGGGTAAATCATTTTATCCTTTTGAACCGAATCCTGAAAAAAGTTTTAATCGTGGATTTACGGATTATTTTTTAGAAAAAAGAAAAAATTGTTTTAATTTTATTTCACCAAAATCAAAAGGAGAATATTTAGGAAAAGTTGTAGAAGTAAATAAAGATTATTTTGTGATAAAAACGGATAAAGAAATCCATGCTCAAGATGGTCTTGTTATAGGAACCGACGGTTGTTTAGTAAATAAAGCTCAAGTATCCGTAAAACATAAAGGTTTTATTATTTATCCGAACAAAAAAATAAAACTAAAAACGGGTGATGAAATTTATAGAAACTCCGATGTGGAATTTGAAAAACAGCTATCTTTGCCTGTAAAACGACAAATTGGTGTGCAGGTGCAAGTTCTACAAAATCCTGATGATGAGTCCAAACAAAGCGTTTTGTTAACTCTAATTGATGAAAACAACATCTCAATAAACCTCCCGATAGAAGGTGAAATTGCTAATAACCCTGATAAAATGAAGGATTCGTTTGTTAAACAATTTTCAAAAACAGGAGAAAGTGATTTTTATATAGAAAATATTGAAATACATTCTGAACTTCCTTTTTTACCTGTCAGTAAAATAAATCAATTGCGACGTCAAGCTTTTGAAGTTCTTATGTCGGAACGTTTAAAACAATATAAAAGAGAAATTCAAAAGCCGTTAAAATCGACTCCTTTTTACAAAAAAGAAGTTGATTATAGAGCAAATGTCTTCAACAACCAAGCTGTTGGATTTTATTCTGAATGCGATTGCAAAGTTTTAGAGCCAGCTATGGAAGAAAAATTACCAAAACAGCAAATTGAATTAATGCGTACAAAACATTGTATTAAATATGCTCTAAATATGTGTAAATCTCCACAAAAGCTGATTTTGGAAGATGAACACGGTCAAAAATATCCGCTAATTTTTGACTGTAAAAACTGTGAAATGGTTGTATTGAGTCCAAATTCTTAAATTTTTATTTTTACCATCTCACAATAAGGTAATTCAGTAAATCCTTGCTTTTTATATACATGGCATGCGTGAGAGTTTTCTTTTTCAACTTCTAATCTAAAAATAGAATCTTGATGTAAAGCTTCCGCATATTTAATAAAACGTGGAACTATTTTATGCCCTCTATATTCAGGCTTTAAGTATAAGTCCTCAAACCAAATACAAGGTTTTCCAAACTCGGTAGAAAAACCTTTTGCAAGCATTGCATAACCTAAAATAACTTCGTCAGAAGTAAAAACATAACCTTCTAAATATAGTGAATTATTTATGCATGCTTTAAAATCGGCTTCAAATATTTCATCACTGCCATTTGTAAAAACTGCTTCTGAAGAATAAAAAGTTTTCATCATAGAAATAACTTCAACTTTATCTTCAAATTTCATTTTTCGTATATTAATATTCATGCTATTATTCTAATATATGTTGTTTGACTTTACAAGTCGAGGGGTTTAGTTTGGGAAGAATTATTCAACTATCAAAAAATGTTATTAACCAAATTGCAGCGGGAGAAGTTATTGAACGTCCATTTTCTGTTGTAAAAGAGCTTGTAGAAAACTCAGTAGACGCAGGTGCTACAAGAATTAGTATAGAAGTTTCTAATGAGTGCAGGAATCTTCGTGTAGCGGATAACGGTTCAGGAATTCATCCTGATGATATTTTACTAGCATTCTCTAAACACGCAACAAGCAAAATCTCGACGGGAGAAGACTTGTATGCCGTTAAAACTATGGGATTTAGAGGCGAAGCTTTAGCAAGTATTATTTCAATTTCAAAATTGACTTGTATAACAAGAACGAAAGATTTTGATTTTGGTACAAAAGTTGAGTGTGAAAATTCGGAAGTTAAAAAAGCTCAAACAGGTTGTGCAATAGGCACAATTATGGATATCAAGGATTTATTCTATAATCTTCCGGCAAGACTTAAATTCTTAAAATCTCCAAAAACTGAATTTGCTTATATAAACGAACTTATTCAGTCATTAGCTTTAACTCATCCTGATGTTGCATTTGAGCTCAAAAATAACGGTAAAACGACCCTAAAAACGACAGGACAAAACGATTTAGGACAAACAGTAAAAGAAGTTTTTTCGGATGAAGTTCTTAAGAATTTACGTCCAGTTCTTAAAACAGATAGAATTTCTAACCTTAAAATATCAGGATTAATAAGCACTCCCGATTATACAAGAGCAAGCAAAAAAGATTATTACATGTACGTAAATTCGCGTATTGTTAAATGTCCGATTTTCCAAAAATCAGTTGATATGGCGTACAAAAATTTAATAGGTTCAAGATATCCGTTTATTATTTTGAATTTGGAAATCCCGCCTGAGGATGTGGATGTAAATGTTCACCCGACAAAAAAAGAAGTTCGATATAAAAATCCTAATCAGATTTTTAATTTCATTCATTCTGCAATAGATATGGCACTTTCTGGCTATGTAGAAAAAGAACAACCGCAAGTAACAGAAGAACAAGTTGCAAACGAAATTCAAGAAGAAGCACAGCAATTGCAGGTTGTAAATCAAGTGCGTATGCCAAGTTTTCAACCGAAGTCTTCTGAGGATGTTTATATTAGTGACAGACAAAATATCGGCTATGTTTTTGAAGAACTTCAAAAAAACAATGTGGAAGATATTTCTCCAAAAACTGTTGTAAGAGAATTCCCAAAAACCGAACAATCAAAATTTGTTGCTTCAAGTGTTCCTGAAGTGGAAGATGTAATTATCGGTCAATACAAAAAAACATATATTCTGATTGAAAAAGAAGAGGGTTTAGAAATTGTCGATCAACACATTGCTGAAGAAAGATATATTTACGAAAAACTTAAAAATTCGAAAAATATTGACTGTCAATTATTGTTTATTTCGGATGTATTAGAAGTTTCTCCAAGCGATAAAGAGCTTTTGGAACATAATAAAGACAAACTTGCAAAATTCGGATATGAAATAGAATTTTTGTCAGATTATGAAGTTATTTTCAAAAAAGTTCCGCAACTATTGTCAAAAGTTTCACCAAAAGAAATCTTAGCAGATATTTTAGAAAACATTTCAGGCGATATTGATAATATAGAAGAAAAGATTTTAATAACAACTTCTTGCAAATCTGCAGTAAAAGCAAACACATACCTGAATATGTTTCAAATGCAAGAAATTATAAAAAATTGGAGAAAGTGCGAAAAACCATTTACTTGTCCTCATGGCAGACCAATTTCACATATAATTGAGCATAAAGATATCGCAAAATTCTTCCAACGTAGTAAGTAATATGTAACAATTTCGTTACAAACGCGCAATTTTAAACATTGAGTTGTTTTTAAATAGGCATAAAAAGTGTAGTAGTTGAAATTTGTGAAAGAAGGTAAAAATGGACCCAATTAAAAATGCAGGCGTAAATGATTATGCAATGACAATGCCGCCACAACAAAATGATGTGCAACAAGTTCCTGAAGAAGATTATTCTTCAATGCCAATGGTTTACGACCCAACGATGGAAGAAAAGAAAGAATCTGCAAGCAGTGGTCTTGCATTAAAAGCATTGGCAGCTGTCGGAATTGCTGGTTTAGCGCTTTGGGCAGGACATTCATGGGGAAGCAAAGGTGCAAAACTGGCAGAAGAAGCTAAAGATGCCGCTGTTAAAGCGAAAGATGAGGCTGTAAAAGCAAAGGACGAAGCATTAGCTAAAGCTAAAAAATTGCAAGATGCGAATGATGCAACTCGAGAAATTTTAGAAACAAAATATACAGATGGTTTTTGGAATAAAGGTAAACTTAGGAAAGAAAGTCTTGAAGCACTAGGTCCGAAAGAAAATGAAGCAAAAAAAGTAACCGAAGAAGTTTCAGAAGGTGCTAAAAAGGCTGAAGGCGAAGTAAAACCTGAAGCTAAACCTGAGACTAAAGCTGATGGTGCAGAAAAAACAGAGAAAAAAGATGGTGAATAATAATTGAGTCTGAATTTTTAATAAAAAAAAATCAAGCAAAATATTTTGCTTGATTTTTTACTTACATTCTTGGTGGCGGAGTATCATTTGATTTCTTTTTACCCCCTTTTATTCCAACCAAAACCTTTTCACCTTCTTTTATATTATCTCCGATAACTTCGGTATATGAATCATCGCTCGCACCTGTTTTAATATCAATTCTTGCAAGCTTTAAACCATCCTTAATCCAAAGTCCTTGTGTTTTATATTTTTGACCGTCAGTTTTTGGAGTGAATTTTAACGCGATATTTGGAACGCAAAGAACATTTTCGTTTTTTGCAGTTATAATTGAAACATTCGCTGTCATCCCCGGTTTAAGCTTTAAATCACTGTTATCAACAGTTACAATTACAGAATATGTTACAACATTTGAAACCGTAGTCGGAGAAATTCTAACTTGTGTAACTTTTCCATAAAATTCGCTGTTCGGATATCCGTCAAGCGTATAAGTTACATCCTGCCCTTCTTTAACTTCACCGATATCAGCTTCTGAAACATTTACTTCAATTTGCATTTTCTCTAAATCTTGCGCTATTGTAAATAATTCAGGTGCCTGGAAACTTGCTGCAACCGGCTGTCCCAAGTCTATTTCACGAGATATAATCATACCATCAACAGGCGCAGTAATTTTTGTATAATTCAAGTTAACCAAAGACTGATTATATTGCGCTCTTGCCTGTGTAATCTTTGCTCTTGCTGCGTTTACTTGCGCCAAATCTGCTTTATAATCCGCTTCTGCTTGGTCAAGTTCTGATTTTGGAACAAAACTTCTTGCATAAAGATTTTTGTAACGTCGAAGAGTTTTTGCACTCATTTCATAAGCAGCTTGTTTATTAGCCAAATCCGCTTGCGCAGAATTTACAGAGGCTAAATTTTGGTCTACTGTTGCTTGGAAAGTTCTAGGGTCGATTTCTGCAAGCAACTGACCTTTTTTAACAACAGAATTAAAGTCAACATAAATCGCGCTAATCAATCCTGAAACAGTAGAACCGACAGAAACCGTATTTACAGGATTAATCGTACCTGAAGCTTCAACTACTTGAGTGATTGTTCGTCTTTCAATCGGCGCAATTTCATATTCAACTTTGTTTTTCATCATGCCGGAAATTACCGTAAACACAATAAAAATGGTCACAATTCCTGCCGTTATATATCTTTTCTTTATTGTTTTTATTTTATCTAAAATCTTCATACGTTATCCTTTTTGGAATTCTTTTGATTATTTTTGACTGTTAATTTACTTTTCTCTTGCTTCTTTAAATCCTTTTGGAAATCTTTAACATCTTCTACTGTCAAAGTTTCTTCTTGTGGAAGTGCGATTTCTCTTTCAAGCGTTGCCCTTGCAACATTATAATTATAAACCGCCTGAACATAAGAACTTTGAGCATTATTATAATTCACTCTCGCATCCTGCAATTGAATATAATCGCCCAGACCAACGCTATAACGACCGTCCGCAAGTTCCAGATTTTCTAAAGTTTGGCGTACTTTTGTTTCCAAAAGCGGGATTTGTTTTTCAAGCTGAATCATATCAACATAGGCACTTTGAATATCAAAATACAAATTTTGATTAAGTAATTCGACTTCGGTTTTGGCAAGGTTTAATTGAGAATTCGCAATATCAACTTCGTGCTTAACTTGCATCATATTAAATGTTGTATTCAAATTCACGGAAACATTCATCCCACTATCAGCATAATTTCGATTATTTGCATAACTATACCCCACTCCGCCTTTTAAATCAGGCAAATATTGACGCTTAGTAAGTAAAACATATTGTCGCATGGCTTTAACCGTCGCATTAAGAGCTTTCAAATCAGGACGATTTTCTTTTGCTATACTTACTGATTTTTCAAATGTATAAGGATATTTTTGAAAAACATAATCCTTCAAAAAATCCGCTTTTTCGGCTTTTACTGCATAAGTCGCGCTTGAAACATCATCAGGCAAAGTAAGAAGCTTTTTGTAGTTTTCAATATTTGTCAAACTCATCGGCACATAAGGATTACCAAGGTTAAAAGTTTCTGTATTTTTTATACTATAACTCGGCGCATAAGCTACATACATAGAATTATTCAAACTTACGATTGCGTTTTTATAAGTATTTTCAGCTTTAACGAGTGCGATTTTTGAGTCGCTCAAATTTACTTCTGCGTTCACTAAGTCGATTTTGGATTTCAAACCCTCGTCAAAATAAGCAAGCGTTCTTTGGTAGTTGCGTTCGTTAATCTGAACATTTAAACGTTCGACCTCCATCAAAGATTTTGCAGCCAAAACTCCATAGTATTGAAGTTTCACATTATAAATCGTTGTCAAAACCATTTCATCAAAATCGAATTCCGCTGCAATTTTATTAAATTTTTCCATCCTGATATTCGCGTCAGTTTTACCGAAGTTCCACAAAAGTTGTGATAAAGAAGCATCAAACCCCGGAAGTGTTCTTGTTTGATAACTTCCAATATTGTGACTTCTTTCACCAAAGCCCTGTTTATACCCTGCACCCAAGCTTATGCTCGGAAAATATGCCGATTTTGCAACTCCAACAGTAGATTTTGCAACATCAAGATTTAAGATATATTTTTTGATTACAGGACTGTTGTTGAGTGCGATTTTTATACAATCGTTCAAACCTAAATCAGAATTTTGTTCAATTTTTATAGTTTGTATTGCACCTGCTTGAAGGCTCAAACTCAGACATAATGTAATTATTAAAAACTTAAATTTGTTTTTCATAGTGATATTTGTTTATTTTTAAACATAATTATTTGTACATATTATAAACGACTATAAAAAAATAATGTTCATTTTTTTAGATGAAATTTTATATTTTCAATATTCATGATAAAATCACATATATAGAATATAGGGGAAGATTAGTCATGAAAATGTCAAAATTATTTGTTCAGACTTTGAGGGAATTTCCTTCTGATGCTGAAGTAATATCACACAAAATGCTTGTAAGAGCAGGATATATAAGAAAATTAACAAGCGGAGTTTATAACTATTTGCCACTTATGTGGAGAGTTTTAAAGAAAATTGAAAATATTGTAAGAGAAGAAATGGATAACGCAGGCGCGCAAGAACTTCTTATGCCGTTTGTTCAACCAAAAGAGCTTTGGGAAGAATCAGGCAGATGGAATGCTTACGGAAAAGAACTTATGCGCTTGAGAGATAGACATAATCGCGAAATGTGTCTTGGACCAACTCACGAAGAAATTATCACATCAATCGCTCGTGAAGGTATTAAGTCATACAAACAATTACCTGTAAACTTATACCAAATTCAATCAAAATTCCGTGATGAAGTTCGTCCGCGTTTTGGGTTACTAAGGGGTAGAGAATTCATTATGAAAGACGCGTACAGCTTTGATACTTCTCAAGAAGGTTTGGAAAAAGAATATGAAAATATGGCGCAAGCTTACACCAGAATTTTCAAACGTTGCGGACTTAATACAAAAATGGTTCAATCAGATTCAGGTGCAATTGGCGGAAGTGTAAGTCACGAATTTATGGTAATCACGGATACTGACGCAGGCGAAAATGACGTATTCTATTGTGATGATTGCGATTATTCAGCAAACTCAAATCACGCAGTTTCAAAATTGCAACCTGCAGAAGTTGTTGGTAAATTTGAAAAAGCTGAAATTGTTGATACGCCAAATACTCATTCTATTGAAGAATTGTGCGATTTCTTAAAAATTCCAGCAACAATTATTGTAAAATCACTTCTTTATATTGTTGATAAAAAACCTGTTTTAGCATTAATCAGAGGTGATAAACAAATAGAAGAAACAAAACTTATGAATGCTGTTGGCGGTATGGATATTAGAATTGCAACTGCAGGCGAAATTGAAGAAATGATGGCAGAAAATGGTTTTGATGCAGAACGTGGATTTATAGGACCAAAAGGCTTGAAAAAATATGGCGAATATGATATCCAAATTGTAGCTGATGAAACTGTTAAAGAATTGAAAAATTTTGTAGTCGGAGTAAACAAAAAAGATGCTCACATGGTAGGTGGAAATTGGGGTTCAGAAATTGAATTACCTGAAATCGTTACAGATATTCGTTTAGTCGAAGCCGGAGAACTTTGCCCTGAATGCGGAAAACCTCTAAAAGTTACAAGAGGTATCGAAGTCGGTAATATTTTCCAATTAGGTACAAAATATTCTAAACCAATGAACGCAGTTTATTTAGATACTGATGGCAAAGCAAAACCTTTCGTTATGGGATGTTATGGCATTGGTATTTCAAGAACAGCAGCAGCTGCGGTTGAAGCTCATTATGACGAACACGGTATCAAATGGCCATTAGCAATTGCGCCATACCACGCAGTAATTATTCCTGTAAGTACAAAAGATGAAACTCAAATGAAAGTTGCTAATGATTTGTATGAAACATTGCGCAAACACGGAGTGGAAGCTGTAATTGATGACCGTGACGAACGTCCGGGTGTTAAATTTAAAGACGCTGATTTAATCGGTTTCCCATATAGAATTACAGTTGGCAAAACTATTAGTGAAGGTCTTGTAGAATTCAAGGTTAGAGAAACTGAAGAAATTTCAAAAGTTAAACCGGAAGATGCTGCAGAAGTAGTTGTAACGGCAGTTACAAACTTGAGATAGTTAATGCAAGATTTAATAAAAGGGAAGCTATTTTTATGAAAAATGTTATTTTTATATTTGGAACTCGTCCGGAAATTATTAAACTTGCGCCGGTAATATTAGAATTGAAAAAATATCCGCAAGATTATAATGTAATTATTTGTAATACTGAACAACAAAAACAGTTATCAAATCAAACGTTAGAATATTTTGGTTTGAAAGCTGATATAAACCTTGATTGTATGAGAGAAAACCAATCTCTATCTTCTGTTCAAGCAAGAATTTTAACTTCTTTAGATAAAGTTTTTTGTGAACATGATATTGATGCAACAATTGTTCAAGGTGATACAATGACTGTTTTGTGCGGAGCTTTGACGAGTTTTTATCATAAAATTCCTGTATTTCATGTAGAAGCAGGCTTGCGTTCATACGATATATATGAACCGTTTCCTGAAGAAGTTATGCGTCAAATGACATCTCGTGTTGCAGCTTTGCATTTTGCGCCAACTGAAGTTAATAAAAAGGCTTTACTTAAAGAAGATATTGCAGAAGATAAAATCCATGTTGTCGGTAATACAGTTATTGATGCACTTTTCTGTTTGTCAAAAGAGGTTGTAGAAAATTCTGAAAAATTCTATAATGATAAGGGGATTCAAATAGATGATAAACTTGTGTTAATAACTGCTCACAGACGCGAAAATCATGGCGAAAGAATAGATAGAATTATAGATGCAATAAGTTATTTAGCTAAGAAGTATTCTGACCATACTTTTGTAATACCTGTTCATCCTAATCCGAATGTTAAAAATAAGATTCACGAAAGATTGGAACATTTTGAAAATATTCATTTGTTAACACCTTTGGATTATCCGTATTTAGTTTATTTAATGAAGCATGCAAAGCTTATTTTAACTGATTCCGGCGGAATTCAAGAAGAAGCCCCATCATTTGCATGTCCAACTTTAGTAATGCGTTATGAAACTGAACGTAAAGAAGGTGTTGAAGCCGGGGTTTCAAAACTTGTTGGGGCAGATTACGATAAGATTTTAGAAGAAGCCGAAAAAATTCTATCATCTACAAAAGAATTGACCCGTCTAAAGGCTCAAAATCCTTATGGGGATGGAACTGCATCTGTTCAAATTGAAAAAATTGTACGAGAATTTTTTGCATAACGTACTCTAACCTAAACTTAACAAATCTTTAATACAATATATCTATACAAGAAAAGATTAGCGTATATAATAATTAATTGGGTTAGGATGTATTAACGTGAAAAGGATTATTACACTATTAATAGCAAGTTGTCTTTTATTCTCGCAGGGCGTAGTTTTTGCGTTTAAAAGCGATACTTATGATGTCCAAATTAAGAAAAGTAAAAATGCTCCTGATAAGACTTTTACGCTTCAACCTTACTGGGAAAGCTATAATGATGAGCTTCTGAACGGTTACATACAAGACGCGTTAGAAAACAATTTTGATATTAAGATTGCTACAAATCGTGTTCGTGAATCAGAAGCTTTGTTAGGCACAATAAACGCGCAAAGACTTCCTCAATTAAGCTTCAATCCTAGTATTTACCCTTTTAAAACGATTTCTCGTTGGACGGGAAAATACGGTAGCGGTTATCTTTTGAATTTTCCGCTTTTGCTTAACTGGGAAGTTGATATTTTTGGAAAAATTAACGACAAAGTTAAATCTTCCGGATACAACGTAAAAATCAGCAAAGAAGATTTGGATATTGCAAAGCTTTCTGTTTCTTCAGAAGTTACGGCGTCTTATTTTAATATAATTTTAGCGGATGCTCTTATAAATAATTATGAAGAGTTGGTTTCTAATATAAACGAAACAATCAAACTTAAGCAACAGCTTTATGATGGTGGAATTATTGCCTACGATAACCTTTATACGACAGAGTATGAGCAAGTTGTTTATCAAAATGAATTGAATGCGCTACTTAAAAAAAGAGAAATTCTGCTTCATCAGTTTGCAGTTTTGAGAGGAGTTTCGCCTGAAGGTGGAAATGATATTGAGCGAGCAAATATTGAAGATTTGAATTTCCCGTTTGATATTAATAAAGAAATTTCTTCTGATTTAATTTTCAATCGCCCTGATGTTATTCAAGCAGAATTTGGAATAAAAAAGGCCGCATTTGATGTGAAAGTTGCTAAAAAAATGTTCTTGCCGTCAATTAATTTAAACGAGATGATTGGTTTTGAATCTATTAAAGCCGGACGAATTTTTAATTGGGACAGTACGGTTTATCAGCTTGGTGCAGGCTTGTTGATGGATTTATATACAGGCGGAGCGAAAACATCTTATTTGAAATACAACAAAGAACTTGCGATTGAAAAACTACACGAATACAACAACGTTTTATTAAATGCGTTTTGCGAAATTGAAAACGCGCTTTCAAGCTTGAGAACAGACTATAATTCTTATCAAGGCTTTAGCGGTGCTATCGAAAAATCAAACCATTTTTATAATGTAGCGAATATCAGATATACAAACGGAACAGGCAATAAAATAGATGAATTGGACGCAAAGCGCAAGCTTTTGCTTAACGAAAATTCTATGTATAACGCCAAAGTCAGTACATTAATCGACACAGTAGATATTTATAAGTCATTGGGGAGCGAAATCGAATGAAAAACTTTATGAAAATGATTTTAAAGTATTATTATACTGTTGTCGTAATGGCTTTGTTCATTTTGATTATGGGACTTGTAACCATTGCAAAAACACCTATTGATATTTTTCCTGAAATCAATACACCGGTAGTTACTGCCGTTTGGACTTATACAGGCATGCCGGCAAAAGATATCGAGCGGAGAATTGTTACAATTGCTGAAAGAGCTTACGTTACAAGCGTTGATAACGTTGAACATATTGAATCACAGTCGCTTTTGGGCGCAGGTGTAATCAGAGTATTCCTTCACCCCGGTTCGGATATTAATACAGGGATTACACAGGTTAGTGCGACATCTCACGTTTGTATGAAAACTATGCCAAGCGGTATCATGCCGCCTAATATTTTGAAATACAAACCAACGACAATTCCTGTTTTGCAGGTTGTAATTTCATCTTTGAAACTCCCTATTCAAAAGGTTACAGACTATGCGCAAAACAATATTAAAGTTCAGTTGACTAAAGTAGAAGGCGCGCAAGCTCCACTACCTATGGGTGGTAAAGTTCGCCAAATCATAGTCGATTTGGATATGCAAAAAATGGAAGCCAGAGGTTTGACTCCTGCTGACGTTACTAAAGCTGTTGCAGGTCAAAACGTAATTATACCGTCCGGTAACACGAAAATTGGCGACAAAGATTATTTAATTTCTTTGAATAACGCGAGCGCAACAGTTGAAGAAATGAACAATTTCCCTATTGTTTCGCCAAAAACTAACCAAGTTGTTTACTTGTCTGATGTCGGCTATATTCATGACGGTAACGCTATCCAAACAAATATTGTACGTCAAAACGGCAATGCAGGCTCTCTTATGACGGTTTATAAGTCAGGTACTGTTTCATCCTTGAAAGTTGTTGACGGTACTAAAAAATTACTTCCAATAATTGCAAAAACCATTCCAAAAGAAGTAAACATGCAAGTTTTGTTTGACCAATCAGTTTTCGTAAAAGCATCTATTCGAGATGTAATTTTTTCAGGGACTTTGGCTGCAATTTTAACAGCGTTAATGATTTTGATATTCTTGGGTAGCGTTCGCTCAACCTTTATTATCGCAATTTCAATTCCGCTTTCGGTTTTGTTTGCGGTTATTTGCTCATCACTGTGCGGTCAAACGATTAATATGATGTCATTAAGCGGCTTAGGACTGGCTATCGGTATGCTTGTTGATAACGCAACCGTAGTTATTGAAAATATTTTACGTAACAAAGAAACGATGCAAATGGCAACAATTAAGGATGTTATTTATAAATCCGCAAGTGAAGTAGCTACGCCGACTCTTGTTTCAACGCTTTCTATTTGTACGGTATTTGCACCGATATTCTTAATGGAAGGCGCTACAAAATATTTATTCATTCCGCTTGCAATGTCAGTAATTTTTTCTATGCTTGGTTCTTACATGCTATCAAATACGCTTGTTCCCGTTCTTGTAGATAAATTATTGAAGAAAAAAGAAGTTTTAAATGAGTCATCAATTTTGTTTAAGATTAACAACTTTGTAAATACGAATTTTGTGACTTTTAGGAATGTTTACAAAAAATTCCTTGTAAAAATGATTTTAAGAAAGCCGAAAAAAGTAGCCGTAATTTATGGTGCGGTAGTTCTTTCTGCTTTAATCCTAACTCCGTTTATCGGTGAAAACTTCTTCCCTGAAGTTGATGCAGGTCAAATCAGACTTCACGTTTACGCACCGCACGGTACTCGTATTGAAGAAACCGCAAGAGAATTTACGAAAGTTGAAGATGTAATCAGAAAAACAATTCCGCCAAAAGAATTGGATACAATACTTGATAATATCGGGCTCCCTGCAAGTAGCTTGAATCTTGCTTTTATGGATAACTCTCAAATAGGTGTTGGCGATGGCGAAATTCTGATTGCTCTAGGCGAAAAACACAAGCCAACAAAAACTTATGTTAAGAAATTAAGAAAAAATCTTAATAAAGAATTTCCTGATATGACGTTCTTCTTCCAAAACGCAGATATGGTAGGTAAAATCCTTAACTTTGGCTTGGCATCTCCTATTGATATACAAATTCAAGGTAAAAGCGTTCAAGAAAATTATAAGCTGGCGCAAAAAATGCTTGCGGATGTTAAGAAAATCAGAGGTGTTGCTGACGCACATATTCACCAAATCACAGACACACCTGAAATCAAGATTGATGTTGATAAAACAAGAGCAAGTATGATGCATTTGTCACAAGAAACTGTTTCAAGAAATGTTCTGACAGCTTTAACTTCAAGCGGTCAGGTAGCTCCTAACTATTGGGTAGATCCGACAAACGGCGTAAACTACACTTTGGCTCTAAGAGTACCGCAATTTAATGTGGATACAGTTAAAAACGTAACGGATATTCCTGTTGCTTATGCAAATAATAGCCCTGTAAGGCTTGCGAACATTGCCTCTGTTCGCTCAAGTGAAGCCGCAAGTGTAGTAAACCATTATGACATCATGCCTGTGTTTGATATTTTGATTAACCTTCAAGATAGAGATTTGGCGGGTGTTTCAAATGACGTTAATAAAGTTATTAAAAAATACGAAAAAGACGCACCGCGCGGTACATTCATTAACTTGTTAGGTCAAGCAAAATCAATGAACTATGTATTTTCGTCACTTCTTTCAGGTTTGATGCTCGCGCTTGTGTTGGTATATTTGCTCATCGTAGTAAACTTTCAGTCTTGGAGAAATCCGTTTATTATCATAACTCCCGTACCTTTGGCGCTTTCAGGCATAATTTGGATGCTGTTTATATCTGATACGACATTTAGCGTTCAAGCCTTGATGGGTTCTATTATGGCGGTTGGTGTATCTTGCGCAAACTCTATTTTAGTTGTGTCTTTTGCGACTGATAAAATGAAAGAAGGCTACTCTTCTACTCTAGCAGCAATAGAATCAGGCTATACAAGAATAAGACCCGTAATTATGACAGCTTCTGCTATGATTTTGGGTATGTTACCGATGGCTTTAGGTATAGGTGAAGGTGGCGAACAAAACGCGCCAATCGGTAGAACCGTAATCGGCGGTTTATTGTTTGCAACTTTTGCAACACTTGTAATTGTTCCATTGTTATTCGCAATTATGAACAAAAACAAAAAATTTGAGGTAGAAAAAGATGAAGATTAATAAGAAAAATATAATAACCGCAATTGTGGCATTTTTATTGCTCGTTGGAATTATTCCAAAAGTTGTGCGCTTTATAACGACATCAATTAACGCAAGAGAAGCAAAGTATGTTGCGCTTGTTGAAAAACCGACTTTGACAAACGGTGAAGACGGTTTGGAGCTTTCAGGGGAATTGAAACCGTATTTGCAGACAGAGATGTTTTCGAGAATAAACGGACTTGTTTCTGAAAGATGCGTTCAACTTGGTGACCACGTAAAAAAAGGACAATTGCTTGCAACTATTGATACTCCTGATTTAGACGCGGAAGCCGCGAGTGCTAAATCAGCTCTTATTTCTGCCGAAAAACATTTGATGGAAACCAAGTATCAATATAATTTTGCAAAACAAACTTATGAAAGATTTAAGAATTCATCTTCAGATGGTGCAATTTCAAGGCAAGATTTGGATACTAAGTATAACGAATTTAAGACTTCTGAAATGAACTATTTAGGCGCGCAAGCGGATGTTGACAAAGCAAAACAGGATTTAAACAGGTTGACTGCACTTCAAGGATATAAGCGAGTAGTTGCACCGTTTGACGGAGTAATTAGTAAATATAATATTGATGCCGGTGCAAACGTAGTATCAGGCGGAAGTTCAACAAGTACAAGCCTTTTTGAGATTCAGCAGATTGATAAATTCAGAGCAACTATTTTTGTTCCTCAAAATTATGTTAGATTTATAAAAGACGGACAGGCTGTTGAAGTTTATATACCAGAAAATCCGAGCCAAAAATTTAAAGGATATATTTCTCAGATTTCAGGCAAATTGGATAATGTTTCACGTGCTATGGAAGTTGCGCTTATTATTCCAAATGATGGAAAATCAGGGCTTTATAGCGGTTTGTATGTAAAAACTAATATTGATGTTAAGGATAAACAAAAATATTTGACAATTAATCCAGCATGCTTAACTACGTTTAATTCGCCCGACCAGTATGTAGCAGAAGTCAAACCTGATTCAACCATCCATTTTATCAAGGTTAAGCAAGGACGTGATTTCGGCGAAAAGGTCGAAATCTTGGAAGGCCTAAAAGGCGACGAAAAATTAATTACAAATATAAACGACAACCTTAAAGAAGGGGATAAGGTCGAATTTAAAGAAACCGAAAAATAAATCGAACGACTTTAGTACAACTCCATCCCTGGTTAGGGATGGGTATCGGTATTATTAACTCAGTAAGTCAAAGCTATCCGACATACCTTGCAATTCCCATCTATACCTCTAATGCAGCCTTGTAAACTTCGTTCTTATTAACACCAAAAATCGTTGATAAAATAACAGAAATGTCTTTATCTCTAAAGCCTTTTTTCTTAAGTTCTATAATGTGATTTTTTAATTCAAAATCTGAATTATCTTCTTCTGCATATAACATGCAAACGATTTCACCTTTTATTCCTGAATTAAAGTGTTCTAAAACATTAGATATCTTGTCGGTTACAACTTCTTCAAAAAGCTTTGTGATTTCTCGCCCTAAAGAAATTTTTATGTCGCCACGAAACTCTTTGATGGTATTTAATGTTTTTAGAATTCTTTCAGGAGAATCGTAAAATACCATATTTTGAGCAGAATATTTTTTGCACAACTCCTTGATTTGGTTTTCGGTTCTTGGAATAAATCCGATAAAAGAAAACTGTTCATTTTGCCTTGGAAGTTGTGATAAAAATGTTGTTATGGCACAGGCTCCGGCTAATGATGTTACTGAAAATCCTTCTTTAAGTAGCGCAGAAACAATAACTTCCCCCGGGTCGCATATCATCGGAGTTCCTGCATCAGATACAAGCGCAACGGACTTTCCTTCTCGGATTTGGTTTAAGAAAAAATCTATTCGTTCGCGCTCGTTGTACTTGTGATAAGAAACGCATTTGGTAGAAATTTCGTAATGGTTTAAAAGCTTTTGAGTGATTCGAGTGTCCTCACATGCGATTAAATCAACGGATTTTAAAACTTCTATTGCTCTAAATGTGATATCTTTTATATTCCCGATTGGAGTCGGAACTATGTAAAAATCGAATTTTCTTTGTGTCATAGCTTGATTATAGCAATTAAAAGTTTAGATACAAGAATGAAATTTAATTCTTTATTGTCTATATCACCCTCATCAGCCCTCCGGGCAGCTTCTCCCCTCAAGGGCGAAGCGGTAGAATGTGTCAAAATAGCGCAAGTAACGGCTTCTCCCTTGAGGGGAGAGGGTATTATTAACTATTCTTGACCGTAACCCACCCGCATCTGTACGGCTCAGCACAACTTCGCCAACAGCTCCGACCTCCCTATCCATGGAGGTTGCTCTGCCAACCAACGAACGACTTTAGGTTATTCCCCTCTCCGAGGGAGAGGTACAGATTATTTTTAAACTTTGTTCTCTCCCACAGCATCCATTTATTGGGAGAGATGTCACGAAAGTGACAGAGAGGGCTAAGGAGAGGGTTTTGCAATACGCACAGTAAACAAATTTTATAATCCAACCAGCCTTCGGCTTGAACCCTCACCCGAAAATCAAAGTTTCGAGCCTAAAAAACATTCGGCTCTCAACTTGATTTTCTACCCTCTCCCAAAGAGAGGGGTTCAAACTGTAAACTTTTGTAACAATTTCTTCCAAAACCCTAAAGTTTTTCAAAAAAATGCCGATATAAATACCAAAAGAAAAACATTGGAGGAACTATGGCTATTAAAGATTCTTTTAACCTTTCACAAGCTACCACATCACAATCTTATGCATACAAATGTTGGTACAATTACAATTATGGCAATAACACAATGAAGATTTCTGCTAAAGATATGGGCGAAATCACTCAAACATGGAACAGTGAACTTAAAAACTGGCGTGCGAATGCTGAAAACGATGATAATAAATACGAAATCGAAGATGATGATTATTCAACTGCAAAATTGAACGGTAAAGAATCTGCGAAGGATAAAACCGGTTACGATGGTGGTAAGGGTGGCATGATTGCAAATACTACTACTGATTGTGCACTGGGAGCTACAACAGCACTTACGTCTACGGTTTTAAATAAGGCTGTTGGTACATTTTTAATGCAAAATGGTGGAGGCGCTGTTAATAAAGTAGGGTTGAAAATAGCAGCGAAATCTGGCGGAGGGTCAAGTTCAAAACATTTGGGTGATGTCGCAACTGTTATATTAGCATCTGCTACTGCCGCAAAGTACTATATTGCGAAGCCAAACAAAGAACAAAAACAAGCTTGTGATGAATTACAAAACACAATGGATGATTCTCAAGCATCGTTACAAATGGCACAAGAAGACATGACATCAGCAGGTGATGAAATTGTTGATTTATCAGATCAAGCTATTGCATATAATGAAGATGCAAATGATGATATTGAAGATAAGAAAACCGAATATGATATGTACAAAGCCAGTTATGATGCTTTGATGGAAAAAGTTAAATCAGGTGAAACTTTATCAGAAGATGAAAAAGCATTATTACAAGAACTTGTACCGATTATGCAACAGTTAGGTCTTGGAATAAGTGAAACATCTCAAGAAACTACTGATTTAGTAGGTGAAATATATGATGAAATGGGTACTTATCAGGATACTTATGATAATGCAGCAGAAACTATGGGCGAAGTTGAAGGGGTAACTGATTATGCCGAAAGTTTTGATGAGGCTACAAAAACATCATGTTATTTCGAGTCTGGCGCTCAAACTTTGAATGCTACTGGTGCTGGCATTGCAGCTGCTAAATTACTTGGTAAAGGTCCGTGGGGTTGGGCATTTGCTGGTATTGGAGTTGCAGCCGCTGCGTCTAGTGGTGTTGCAGCTACGCAACAATTTCAATGGGCAGGCAAAGTTGGTAATGAAATTGATAAGCGTCGTGAAACTCAAGACATAAATGCTACATCACTCGAAATGTACGACGAGAATATTGATGTCTACCAAGGACAATTGGAAGGCGTTGAAGATTTGGAAATGGAAATTCCTGAAGACATGGAAGATCCTGAAGGACTTGCAGAACAGCTTGGTGAAGAATCTGGAGCTGTATTATCAGCACCTTCTGCTCCTACTGACGGAACAGGCGGACAATCTGTTAATAGCGGTGCAGGGGCGACAACTTTTGGGGGAATGACAAACGGCGCCGGAACTGCCGGTGGTAGTACAACTGCAAACGCAGGTGCAGACGACGACAAGAAAAAGAAAGTTTAGCCTAATTTAGATTTTCGGGAGATGGTTTGGATTTTTATTATCTATACCACCCTCATCAGAGCTCCGCTCAGCTTCTCCCCTCAAGGGAGAAGCCGTTACTTGCGCTAAATTGACACATTTTACCGCTTCTCCCTTGAGGGGAGAAGCTGAGCGGAGCTCTGA
>CAKVGS010000017.1 GCA_934747335.1 uncultured Candidatus Melainabacteria bacterium | reverse complement strand
GGAATGAGTATGCACATGTGAGTCGATATGAGTAACTTTTGTGCGGCTAATGACTTTTTCTATTTGAGCTCTGAATTCTTTTTCAATCTGCTCTAAAAATGTTTTGTTATTAGGATTTAACGATTTTAAAAGCAATGCGCCGAAAGAGTTGTTAAAATTACCTTGATTATCTGTAAGTTGGTCTAAATCAGAGCATAATGACTTTCCTTCAATAATATTTAAATGAATTCCAACACCCAAATTTGGACAAGCGGGAATAATTTTTTCACATGCTTCTTCAAAAGCTTCACCATTTGCAGTAAGACTTGTGCTTTTTAAAATACCTGATTCGTAACCTTCTAAAACCGCTCTATTATAAGCGTTGCTCATTCCAAAATCATCAGCGTTAAGTATAAATTTTTTCATTTTTTCCTTTCCCCTCTTATTTTGAAGAAAGTTATATAACTCACATCTATATTGTACTTTAAAAATATTGAAAATAATAAATCTAAATCAAATTTGTCGTTACTCTATTCCCATATTGCTTATTATATAGTATGATTATCACAAAAGAGGTTACGATGAGCGAAAACAAAACAAAACTTGCAATTATTATTCCATGTTTTAACGAAGAATTGGTGGTTAAATCCACTGTTGAAACGCTTTTAAAAGTCTTGGACGGAATTATCGCAAAAGGAAAAATTTCTGAAGACAGCTATATTTATCTTGTTGACGACGGTTCTAAAGACAAAACTTGGGAAATTATTGAAAACTTGCACCAAACTTATGGCGCAAGAGTTAAGGGGACAAAGTTTATTCGTAACTATGGTAACCAAAAAGCACTTATCGCAGGACTTTTGGGAGTTAAAAACATCGGATGCGACTGTGTAATCTCAATTGATGCTGATTTACAGCAGGATGAAAATGCGATTGAAACCTTTATTGATGAGTATCATAATGGCGCTGAAATTGTTTCGGGTATCAGAAACGACCGTAAAACAGATTCGTTTTTCAAAAAATACACAGCTCTTTGTTTTTACAAATTGATGAATCTTTTAGGCGTAAAAATTCCGCCAAATCATTCTGATTTTCGTTTGGTAAGTTCTAAAGGGCTTGAAATTTTGGAAAAATATCAAGAAGCAGGCTTATTTTTGCGCGGATTTTTTCACGAAATCGGTTTAAAAACGGCTTATGTGCATTTTAATGTTAAGCCAAGAGCTTTAGGTTCTTCAAAGTTTAATTTCTTTTCGCTTACAAGTCTTGCTCTCAATGGTATTACTGCTTTCAGTATTGTTCCTCTCAGAATAATTGCTGCTATTGGTGTTTTAACTGTTTTAGGCAGTTTTTTACTCGCAACAGAAGTTGTTTTTGAAAAATATTTTTTACATAACACTCCTAGCGGCTGGGCTACGCTTGTTGTCTTGCTTGCTTTTTTTGGCGGTTTGCAATTGTTCTGCTTGGGTATTATTGGCGAATATTTAGGACAAATTTTTAATGAAGTTAAAGCAAGACCTCGTTATATTAAAGAAAAAGAACTTATTTAAGGGTTATGGAAAATTTTGAAACAGAAACACATACAAAAGAACTCGATTTGATGTTTGAACGACCTTCAAAAAAAGTTGTTCAGCAAGTTGAAAATGTAGACATGTTTCATGATTTTAAGACTCAATTCAGGTTTTTGAGAAAAAATCTATCATCTTTATTAAGAAAAAAGTTGAAAAAAGATTTCAAACAAGTTCTGATTGTAACTGTTCAAGAACCGCCAATTGCTTATATTTTGGCGTTTAGGAAACAATATCCCGATAAAGATATTAAAGTTCTTGTACCAGTAAATAACGTTGAAAATTTGGAAAAAACAAATATTAGTTTTGATTTCTTCTTACAAAACAAAAACAATGAAGCGAGATTGTACAAATTTCCGAGGATTGCGGAGAACGTAGAAATTTTCGGCTTATATTCTTCTGCTTTTTTCACTCTTGAGAATAATGATTTTTCTAAACTTCAATTTTTAGCACCGTTTATGAAAGCGGTTAGAATTTGCGCAAAAAAACTCAAACCTGATATCATTCATGTGGATAAAATCCCGTTCTTTTTGGGCGCGGAGTTTGAAAGCAAATTGTCTTATCCGATTAGAGTTTTGCAAATTGTTGATGATTTTTATACCTTGGAGAGTGAGAAAATAGAACCTTTTTGGGCGGCGATTAATCTTGTTAATCCTCAAGGCATGAAAAAACTGTGTCGTGATAAAATTATTCAAAAATGTATTGCGTCGCTTTTTAATTTGCACAGCACAAAGAATTTTCGCCAAATGCGTGATTGTTTGGATTTTATTTATCAAAATTATGTGAAATTCAGAGAAAATATTAACAGAGAAGAAGAACTTGATGAAAATATTTTATTCAAGAGAATGAATGCAAGAGTGTTAAAACTTTTTCCTGAACTTCGGTTTGAGAATAACAGTTATTATGACAAAATGTATTTTACGCTCAAAAAAACAGATTTTTGGGCTGTGATTTCTGAGAGCTATTATAAAGAAATTTTTGAAAATCCCTGTGTTGATTTAAAAACCAGAATTAATCAAACAAAATCAAAAAGCGGCTTTGTAAATTTAGGCATTGGAGAAATTAAAACAAAACTTTATCAGCCTTTTGATGTTGGTAATTTTAGAGAGTTAAGACAAAAAAATAAAACATATTTGTTGAAAGAATTTTCGGCGCAAAGAGTGAAAACAAAATTTGTGGATATTAATCTTTTGAAATCAGAAGATTGCGAAATTAGAGGTTATCTTGATTCTTTTTATGAAGCACCGCTTATATTTGCAAAATTTGATAATGATATTTTTAAAAACGGGGTTGATGTTGCGTTTAGTTCAATTTTGAAGCTTTTTGAATTAAGAAAAAATATTCAGGTGATTGTTAATATTCCAAACGGTTTAAGTAATAATTTTATAAAATCTTGGGTTGAATTTTTAGAAAATCATTTTGATTTTAATGGCAGATGGTTATATATAGACGGCAAAATTAATACAGAACAATTTTATGCAGCGTCTGATATTAATCTTTTACCAAGACGTATCAACAGCCCTAATATTGAATATCTGTATGGTATGGAATTAGGTTGTATTCCTGTTGCTGCAAGAGTTGGAATACTTAATGACACTGTTGCGGATATTTTTGATGATATGGTTTTGGGATGTGGATTTAAGACCAAAAAAACGCTTTTGAATGATGCGGATGCAGAAGAAGATTATCTTGCGATATTAAATAAGGCACTAAATTTATATACAAACAATCATTCAAGTTGGAATTTGCTAATCAAAAATGCGATGAATTATGATACGCGTTGGAGTTTTGAAATCATAGAAAAATATAATGAAATTTATGAAATGCTTTGATAGCTTGCTCTTCTTGTATTACTCTCCACCTTGGCTATTGCAATCTTTATTACAATGATGTAAAAAATTTGATAAAGGAAAGGAGTTTTTTTATGCCAGAAGAAAACAAACATCATTTATTTAAAGTTATCGGAGTAATTGTTGCAACATTTTTAGGAGCATTTTTAGCTTTTTATTTGGCAGTAGATTTGACATTGAACAGAATGTTTAATCCTGAGTATCAAATCCGTAAAATGGAAAAAACTATGAATAATATTCAAAGGTTTGATGAAAGGATGATGGAAAGTCCATTTGTGCCCAAAATGTCACCAATGTTAGTAAATTTAGTAAAAGAATCAAATGAATACAAAATTATTGTAGATTTAAAACCTCTTGGTGATGATGAAAAAAACGTTGATGTCAAATTGGACAATAATATAATTACTGTTTCAGGCGATATGCAGAAAAAGGAACTTAGAGGTGAAAAAATTATGAATTTTTCACAATCTTTTTATCTTGATGAAAAACTTATGCCAAACAAAATCGTTAAAGAACGTAAAGGCAATAAGTATATTGTGACAATTCCTTTTGAAGATTAAATTTATTGGATAAAATTAAGTGTTAAAAAATTACTGTTATTATTAGCAGTAATTTTTTGTATAAGTTTATTATAAATTTTTTCCGACAATAAAATCAATTATTTTTTCTAAAGGAAATCCCATATTTCGTTTAATTTCTTCTTTTGAACATTTTTTTTGCAATAATGGTTTTAACTTTTCTCTTAAACATTCTCTTATTGCAATGTCTTCTTCCGGATTTTCTTTTCGTTCCATTTGAGCTTTTATTTTGTTTAAATCGCTTTCACTGTGGAATTTGCTTAAAATCTTAAAATTTAATTCAATAGACTTTGGGCTTAATTCATGAACTTTTTGGGGCTTTTGTTTTTTGGGTACAATTTGGGAACGAGAGGCTCTTAATATGTCACCTTTTCTTTTACATTTTTTATAACCATCGGCACCAAGAACTTTTATTGCAATATAATATGCGTCTCTGCTTTTCATATTGTACATTTTACCCATTTGCGTGCAGGAAAAACCTTGTAAAACCAGATTTTCGACATCGTCGATTAGTTTGTTTTGTGCTATACGAGGTTTAGTTTCTAATTTGTGTTTTGTTAACAAAGAGATTAAGTGTGAGGGGCGTATTCCTAATCTTTTTGCAATTGTTGTTTCGTTTAAACCTTCTTCTATTAAATTTTCCAGCACATCTTTAGGAATGTTCAGTTTTTGTCTGCCAGAAAAATTTAGATTTTGTTGGTAAGCGGAATTGTAATTGTTGGTTGCAGAGTATGATGTGGTGTTAAATAAAATTCTCATATTTTTTAAAAGGTGTGTAAAAAAAATTTTTGCTACATTAATGAAAAATGAAACAAAAATTTACAATATATTTGAAAAAATCACGCTCGGGCTTTGTTCAACTTCTTTATTTCCCCAGCCTTTAGCTTTAGCGGATGTTGTAATAAACAATTTCTTTTGCGCTCTTGTAACTGCAACATACAAAAGTCTTAAACTTTCTTCCGAATTAAATTCTTTGAGTTCTAATTCCGATTTGCGTTTATAATTCGGATTAAACGATTTAACTTCCTCCATAAATAAAGATGAGGCTTTAAGTTTTGCTTGATTTACGTCAATAGAAAGATTTTTTTCTGCCATCTCAGGTAAAAATACATATTCAAACTCATCACCTTTAGATTTATGCAGAGTCATAATTTGAACTTTACCTTTTGCGGCGTCTTTATCCTCTTCTTCCGAGAAGAATTTAAAACCACTTAAAGAAGGCTTCTTAGAAAGTTCTTCTAATCTTTGCAAGGTTAAATCGAATTTACCGCTGGCGTTAAGTCGTTTTACAAGCGTTGCAATTAAATACACGTTTGATTTTTCAATATCACTTGTATAATAAAATAATCCGATTCTTATAACTAATTCTTCTAGTGGAAGTGTTGATGAGTTTAGCCAATATTGCATATCCCACAAGAATTGTGAAAGGCTTGTTGATTCTATATCATCACCATCTTTTTCAATAAACGGAGTTTCTGAATTTCTGATTTCTAACTGTAATCTTTGACGATAAAATCCTAAATCTGAAAGTGTTTCATAAGTGGAAACCAAAACTTCGTTATCAAAAGGATTTTGAATGAATTTAAGAATTGAATAAATTGTATTAAACACTCCTTTTTGGCCTAAAGATTCGCTTCTTGTAATAGTTTTTAAACCGGCATCATTAATAAAATGCGTCCAATTTGCAACTTGAAAATTGTTCCTCAATAAAATTCCGATAGTCGCGTCTTTATTCCTTGTTAAAATATTTTTAATTTCCTTTAATACAAAATTTCTTTCTGCAAAAGCATTCTCAAAAATCTTCGAATAAATCGCATTTTCACTTTCCGGATTTTTACCTTTAACTCCCTGCATATAGCTTGTGAAAAACGCTTTCGGTAAAATTCCGTTTCCGAAATCTACAAGATTGTTTGCTAAAGTCATAACGTCTTGCGTGCAGCGTTGTGAATGATTCATTTCTACTGTTGTATCTGCGTTTTTAATAAACGCTCTAAAACCTTCCACGTCTGCGTTAGAAAAAGTTGTAGTAATTGCTTGGTTAATATCACCGCAACGAATCAAATTCTTATGTTTTCCGCTTAAAAGTCCGATTAATTTTTGTTGAACTCCGGAAGAGTCTTGCGCTTCGTCTTCAATAATATATTCGCAAATATTTTGATAGTATTCTAAAATATCAGAATTTTGTTCAAGCAATTTAACTGACATAATTAAAATATCATCATAATCAATCAAATTTCCTTCTCTTAATTGAGCTTGATATTCTTTAAAAAATGTCTTAAATTTGGCAATCTTTTTATCAGAAGATGGTGTGTCAATATTACCTTCTTGGAGTTTAAGAACAGAAATTGCACGGTCAAATTCTTCCATTTCTGTTTTTGTAAATTTACCCACGATTCCTTTAATTATTCTCATTCTTTGCGTATCATCACAAATATCAAAATCGGAAGACAAATTTAATCTTTCATAATTTGAATTTTCTTTTAAAATTTTTAAAGCCAGTCCGTGAATTGTGCTTATGTTTGGTAATGTATTAGAATTTGGGCACATGTTTTTTATGCGTTCTCTAAAGTTTCTGGCAGCAGAGTCCATATAAGTTAAAACAAAAATATTTGTCGGAACAACTCCACGATTAATAAGTTTTATAATAAGCGCAAGTAAAATTGTGGTTTTTCCTGCCCCGGGGACAGCAGAAATTGCCATTGAACCTTTTTTATATTCTAAAACAGGTTTTTGGTCATCGCGCGGAATAATTTTGAAAACTTTCTTTTCTTCAATAATTTCATTATCATCACCACCTGCTAAATAATCTTCAATTCCGCCTAAATTTTCAGCACCGGTCGGGTCAAATAAACTTGAACAAGCCCAAATATGATTTTTAGCGAGCAATAATAATTTTCTCAAAATTCTTGCAGTTTTTTGTTTTGATAAAAAGATATCATCTTCAATTGTGTATTCGTCTTTTGTCCAATCCGCCTGCATTACCCACGCATTATACAAAGGTCCTGTATCATTTTTAACCCAATCTGAATGAGAAACATCGAGCCAAAATTGATATTTTGTTGAAATCTTATTATCAATAATTTTTTGAGGTGTTGCGACAATTAAATCATCATCTTTAATATCTAAAGTAGAGCTTGGATTTTCTGCAATAATTGAGTTTTCAATTTGAACAATGATTTCATTAGCGCGTTCTATTACATTTTTCCAACCCAAAACACTTTCAAAATCTTTCAATTGTTTGATAAAGAAATTAAACTTGTTAATCTTTGTTTCATCAACATAAGTTACTACTTTATAAAACATTTCATAAACAGCGTTTGATAGTTTACATTTTCCGTTTTCAACTTTTTCTTTTCCGCTTTCAAAAGCTTCATAAAATTTTTGATAATTAGAATCATAAAAATCAAGTTTCATCGCAGGAAGAAGTCCTGACTGTTTATAAACTTCTAAAATCTTGTGGCAATATTTAATAGGAATTCCAACATAATCCGCTAAAATTACGCGCAAATCCATCTCTGTAATTTCCAAACCCAGCATAAGTTTTAGGATGTTCAAACTTGCTTTTACAAGTTGGTTATCAATAAGTTTTTCACTGCCTGATAAAAAAAGAAGGTTGCATTTTAAATTTTCCCTTAAAGTAAAATGAAGCATGTCATCTTGGAGCGGAGTTATTATCGTAATATCTTTTGGCAGGATGTTTTTTTTGAATAATTTTTGTATCTTTTCAATCGTGTAATCTAATATTTCCGCACGTTTAGACAGAGAAGTTAATGTAAAATTTTCTAATCTTTCATGCTTATTTTCTAAGATGTTTGAAAAAATAATTTCACCTTGCGGAAATATATTTGACAAAGATTGAGCGTCGTAAGCTTCGCTCCCTCGCTCCTTGTGGGAGAGGGTTGGGGTGAGGGGTGTATGTGACATATATTGAGCGTCCGTGATTATTCCCTCTCCTTTGAGGAGAGGGTTAGGGTGAGGTGAAAAACTTTTCAATTTTTTATAATCACTAATAATATCTTCCCCAAAAACTTCTTTCAATTTAAATTCAATCGACGTATCCGCACTCAAATATCCGCATCTGCTTGAGCCAAGAGAATCAAAACAAATAATCCAATCCTTCAATTGTGGTTTTAAATATTTGATAAAATCAAAACAAACCGGCGTCATTTCATCCGCATCATCAACTAAAAGATATTTAATATTTTTGAAATAATCAGTGTGTTTATAAACATGATTAAAAATTAATGTTTGTCTTAAATAATCTAAACTTCTACTTTTTAGAGTCGAAGACAATAATCTTTTTATAATTATTTCCGCATCTTCTGCAAAAGATTCCTTCAAAATTTTTGAACGCTCTTTTACTTCTTCATTTGTTAAATTATTTTGAACAATAAGCGAATATCTTCTGAAAATTTGGTGAAGCAATGATTTTTTAGAATTATAACCTTTTACTTCAACTTTCTTTAAAATATCTTTTAACAAAAACTGTGAAACCTCTAAGCCAACAAGGTTTGGGAGTATAAAATGTTTATCTGACGGAATTGAATTTTCTATAAAACACCAATTTTCAATCAATGTATTATAGACGATTGAAAAGAAAGAATGTATGTTTAATTTTTCTATTGCGTTAACGCTAATCTTTTCTAAAACTTTATCGCTAAATTGTTTTTTTAAAGTTGAATTTTGAACAAGCACCAGTATTTCTGATGGTTTCACGCCAACAGAGATAAGCTCTAAATATTTATCGACTAAAATTTTAGTACGAAAATCGACTTTAATAAAATTTAATAACATACTCCTTATGGACTATTTTATCACAAACGCCTTTCAAAAGTATTGCAAAACAAGAAAATTTTTACTACAATTAAGGGGTAAGTTTTTACAGACGACACTATTTAAGAAGGAGATTTAAAATGGCAAAAGTTAAAGAAGAAAGAAAAGGTATCCAAGAACAAATTATTGAATCAGCAGGTCAAATTTACAACTACCTTTCAAACAAAGGTGAAGTTTCAATCAATAAGATGAAAAAAGACCTTAGCTTAAACGAAAACTTTGCTGAAATGGGTTTAGGCTGGTTATCAAGAGAAGATAAACTAGAATACACTCAAAAAGCTAAATCAGTAACTGTAAAATTAAGATAGTTCGATTTAACGGAATAAAATTTTAGAAACAGGATGATAAGAAATTGTCATCCTGTTTTTATTTATTGATATTCTCTTGTTTAACAGTTGGTGATAAACCTTTAAGCGCAAACGGTTTTGCAAAATAAACCGCGCTAATAAAATTTAAAATAACTCCCAAGACATTTGTTGCAGTTTTTACGCCTTTCCATTTTTGCGGTAGAAAATTTGCTAACATCATCGTAGAGCTTCCTGCCATTAAGTAAAGATATGCTTTAAAAATTCCTCTCGGTACGGCGACACAATCGTTTACATCTCTAGGATTTTTAACGTTTTCTGTTAAAACATCTATAAATTCTCGTTTTTGTGATTTAGAATTATTGTAAAAATTTGGTGTGTTTTGAATTTGTGAAATTTTCATGATGTTATTATATAAACATGTAAAAATTTTTTTTGCTAGGTATTTGAAAATAAAAACATTTGTGATAATATAGTTTTGTTGCAAAGGTCGTAATGACATATTCATATGCTTATAGAAAAGATTGCTGTGCATCAAATAGGACAATTAAATAAATATTGGTGCGTGGCGCAGTTGACTCTACCGAAAAAATCCGAACCGTTGAGGATTTTTGAGAGGTAGCAGTTGACGGAGGCAACGGAGCGAATAAAAAATTAAATAAACATGGGTGCGTGGCGCAGTTGGTAGCGCAGTTGACTCTTAATCAATTGGTCGTGGGTTCGAGTCCCACCACACCCACCATTTAAAACATAATAATAGCAAGGGTTTTAGCCCTTGCTATTTTATTTTATGCTTAAAAATATGCCAATTTTTGTGAAATATTTACTTTTTATGAAAAATTTTATCAAAACTGCTAAAACGCTTACAAACACAGCATTTGAAATAAATTCTTTTCCCTTGCATAAAATTCTAATTTCTTGCCTTTTTATAAAAAGGTACACACATAGTACACACAGTTTTTAGTATAGAATTTATACCAAAGCTTCAAGAGCAAGCTCTTTTTCACCCCCTTCTACACATAAATATCTTTCTGTTACTGACACATTACTATGTGCAAGTAAGTCTTGAATTATTCTTAAATTTATACCATTTTCAAGTAATCTTGTACCAAAAGTTCTTCTCAAATCATGAAAATGCAAATCATCTATTCCAACTTTTTCACTAGCACTTTTTATAGATTTCAATATTGTTGTAAATGGTTTATGAGTTTTTGGATTTATAAACAAGTAATATTCTGCCAAATCATAATAGTGTTTAATGATATCGAAAATAAAGCTGTTAAGTGGCATAACAATATTTTTACGTCCTTTGTTAGTCATTTTTGACAATTTGATTTGTTTTTTCTCAATATCAACTTGTGATTTATTTAGATATAATACATTCTTTTTTCTAAATCCCGTATGTAATGCAACTAGAACTATTACCCGATGTAAATCGCTTGGTAATGCTTTCAAAAAATCTTCTTGCAAGTTTTGAGGTAAAATTGTATTGCGATTATTATCTTCTATATATTTTTTTACTTTTCTGCAAGGATTATAATCAATATAGTTATTTTCAATCATGATATTATAAGCCTTTTTTAATGCACTATAATATCTATTAACTGTCGAATTGTGCAAACATTCTCCCTTTTTATTCTTATGACTTTTTAACTCTACCTTCATACTTTCAATATCGTTTGGTAAAATTGCTGTTACATCTTTGTTAGTGCCAAAATATTCAAGAAAAAAATTTGTAAAAATTTTATCAGCTTTATAACTTGCTTTGTTTGCTTTTGAGTATTCTAAGTATTTGTTTACCATAAATTTCAAAGTATAAGTAGGCTTTTTCTCTTTCTTTTCAACCAATCCCAATTGTTCTTGTCTTAACTGATATCTAACACCATCTTCAATGGCTTTAGCTTCACTCATATTTTTTGCACCATTGCAAAGTTGGTGATAGCGTGAATCTTTTACTTTACCACGACAATACCATTTCCCGTTTTTCTTTTGATAAACGCTCATAAGTTATTCCTTTCTATAAAACTTAAAAAAAGAGGAGTTTAAAACTCCCCTTCTGAAATATATTTTTCTAATAAATTTTTTCTTACTCTAACAACACCACCAATTTTTAAAATTAGTTTAGGGGGAATGTCTTTTCGTCTTATCCAACTTCTAACTGTACTTTCCTGTGTTTTAAAAATTGTAGCAGTTTCTTTAATTGTAAGTAAGTTATTGTTTTCTAAAATGCCGTTTTCCATACAACACCCCCTATGCAATTTTCTCTAAATTGTATGACCTGATATTTTCAATCATTCGCTTGATTTGAGGTGGTTGTTCTTTGCATAAAACATATTCTTTGATTTTTGAATCCAATCGTTTTTCTGTATCGCAAAATACGCTATAAATATTTACTTTGCGTTCTTTTAATCTGCTGATACATTTTGCCAAATATTTAATGTTATACAAGCTAACACTTTCTTCGGGAGTGATTTTCCCATTCATAATTAAGTGGTTAAGCACAGTATCAACTTGCGACATATTATTTTGTGAATATAAATTACCGTTCATCAATATTTCTCCTTTACAGTTTGAGTAGTCGAATCATAGTGTAGCCTTGCGGTCTTACCGCTACCACCTGTATGTCTTGACTTCTCGATTAAAAACCATAAGTCGGAATCTCTATATTTTTCAGGCTCAAAATATGCAGGTCTATGAACAAAACAAACTGCATCCGCATCTTGTTCAATTTTGCCGGAATCTCTCAAATCAGATAGCCGAGGTCGTTTATCTTGTCGGTCTGCATACGCTCTGTTAAGTTGGTGCAAAACAAAGAACGGTTTATTAACTTCCATTGCTGTAAGTTTTAATCCTCTTGAAATATCACTTATTCTTTCATAACTTGACTTTATACTTCCACCACTAATCAAACCTAAATAATCTATAAATACAATATCGCTATTGGATTTTTTCTCTAAATTTCTAATCTTATCAACAGTTATATTGTATTCAGTACAAATTTTTATCGGCAAATAAGACAAAGTTTCGTTGATGTATTTTTGATAAAGGTCTTTTTCATATCCACTTAGATTTTTGGTTCTTAATTTGCTTGCATCTATCCTAGCTTGTGAACAGATAAGACGATTTTGCAACTGCCCTAAAGACATTTCCAAACTAAATACATCAACTTTGAAACCTTGCTTTGCAAGACTGGCTACAAGATTTATCATCATGCAAGTTTTCCCCATACTGGTTGCTCCTGCAAAAATAATAAAATCACCGCCTTGCATACATCCAAGTCTTGAATCAATAGAAGGATATCCCGTTTTTATCAACTTAACTTTTTCATTGTTTGCAAGTAAATTGCTCGCTCCATAATTTATATCCAATAATATTGAGGTATCAGTATATTTTTCTTTTTCCTTTTGAATCTTCTCAATTTCGCTAAAAGAACTTGCGTTCTTTGTAACTCTATCAAAATAAGCTTCATGAATTTTGTTAATATAGAATTTGTGGTTAATATTAGTAATAAAATTCTTTTGAAGAAAAAGAGTATTTGTTTTATCTTCATTATTGGACAATTTTTCTACTATACTATAAACATTTACCTCTTTGCCGGAGTTAAACAATAATTCTGCAATATCAAAAATTTTTGCATACAAACGATTTGTAAACATCTTTTTTGATAGTTGGCTTAAAATATGCTGTTGCATATCTTTATCAGATGCTACTAACATTGAGGTAATTTCTTGTTCATAGTCGTTTAGTAAAATCATTAATATAAATTTTCTCTCTCGTATTATTTAAAGGGGTTAAGCAATTTCCTGTGTTTCGTCTTCACAATCAACATATTTGTTGTTTTCACCATCCCAACAAACTTTTTTGAAATTCCAGCCGATAAGTTCCAGTTTCTTACGTTTTTTCTCGTCTTTAGAAGAATAATTGTTAATACTTAATTTACCGCTAACTCTTAAATAATCGCCTTGCTTGCACGTTTCTGCAATACGTTCTGCAACATTGTCTTTCTGCGTATTAAAGAAAATTATTGTATAAGTTTCATATTCTTCTTCCGCCTTATGATTTGCAGGAAGTTTTGATATTTGTGCCGGCATGAGTTTCTTTGCTAAATAAATACTTGTCATACAAGTTCCGTTATCAAAATATTGAATTTTCAACCAGTTCAATCTTCCAAGAAGTTTAAATTCATTCATTTTTTCCACCTTCCACTTCAATAATATTTTTATCGCTCCAGTTTGTTTCATCTCTAACCTCTGACATATCAGGCAAAATCCTGATTTTGGTTGTATTATCCATTTCAAGTGCTTTTCTGATTTCAGTAGATTTAGGTAGAGTTTTCATTAACTGGATTAAAACCGTCTTTTTACACATTGCATTTTCATCTGTTACCCAAGGGGAGTTTGGATTAAAATGCGGATTTTTTATCGGAACATATTTTTTCTCAACTTCATTAAATTCCATATCAATATATGATTTTGAGTGTTTCATAGCGTGTTTAATACATTCCGAACGGTTCATAACTTTAAACACATTTCCACCATTTGCAAGGTGCGCTATTGCATAATATTTAATCGGTTTTCCTCTATCAACTTCACCCTTTTCATTTGGTATGTCATAAGGTATGTGTTTGATAAATTCATTTGAACCATATTCATAATGGAATGTATCTTTTTCATAAACGGTGTGCATACTGATTTTCAAACCTAATTCGTGTCTGTAAAAAAGTTCTACATACCCTTTATATCCGATTACAAATTGGACTTCTTTAAGTTTTACCCATTTACCACCAACTTTTCTTGAATTATTAAAAGCTATGAAATAGGCTTGTCCGTCAACATCAGGTTCTAAACCAAGTTGAGCGGTTTGAAACAAAGCACCTAAAAATGATTCCTGCGTACATTCCGCAAGTTCAGGATTTTTCCTGATTGTTGTTAAAACAATTCTTCCTAGACGTTCTGCAGTCATATGCGCCGGTAATGCTTTACCAAGTTCTGTTAAATTCTTTTGTATCAAATCCATTATCGGTTTAGATTTTTGTCGTTGTTCGATTGCTTGACTTTTTAATTCTGCAATTTGTGTACTCATGATTTCCTTTCTGTCTTATGACTATTTTCTTTGGGGTGATAAATACTTCCTAGATTTTGGTTGCAAAGAGGACAATAATAGTTGCCAAAAGCCACTATTAGTTCATCTTTGCGAATGTCGCCATCGCAAAAATCACATTTCATTTGTGTTTTCCTTTCTTGTTGGTTAAGCTACTTCTTTTTTCGCAACTCTAAGAGTTCTATATTCTAATTTGTTAGAATATTTGTCAAAAAGATTATCTGTTTTAAGTTTATCTGTGTTTACGGTTTGTTTAACACATCTAAACCAAGAAACTTTGTATTTATTGGTTAATATTCCTGCGTGGGTATTAATGATATTTTTGAGTTCTGCTTCCAACATTTTTCTTTCAATATCAAGAGCCGATAAATCCGCTTTGATATTCACTAATTTTTCAACTTGACTTTCCAATTCTTGATTTTCAATATATTCATCATTTGGAGTTGGATAGATTTTAGTCATAATTTCGTTATCTTCGGGAGTAAGCGCAGGCATTGTTTTTGTTTGTACGCAATTCCAAAATTCAACAGCCATTTCAACCATAAGGTTAAACAATTCTTCATCAAACTCAATTGTCTTATATTTGAAAGATTGACCGCCTATCAAAACTGCTATATATCCTTTCTTCCTGCCTGTTATTCCTAAATACCAAATAACTTGTAAAATATACTCTTTAGGAATTTCATCCCCAATCCATTCGTTTTGCTTGTAAGCTGAACAAGTTTTACATTCCAGTAATTCTTGTGAACCGCTTATTAATCTATCAACGTGCGCAACTAAAAACGGATATTTTTTATGTGTATATTTTTCGCTACGCTTGCGGACTTTTAAACCTGTTTGTTTAGAAAACTTTTTAGCAACAAAATCTTCAAGTTCTGTTCCAAGTTCTATTGCTTCATTGTTGGATTTTGTGTCATTATCAATTTCTCCGGTTTTTTCTAACCATAGGGTAAGTGGTGTTTTCCATCTGTTCATTCCCATAATTGTGGCAATGTCTGAACCACCAATGTATTGTCTTCTTTCTTCTGCTGTAAACATTCAGCGTTCCTTTCTTTTTTAGTAAACTGTGTTATCAAATGAGCCGTTTACAAAAAGGTAAGTAAAATCTTCATATGCGGTATTATCTTCTAAAAACGCATAATCCGTAGTATCTGTGCCATCTGCAAAGGCTAAAATTAATTCTGCATCTTGATTTGCAATTTTTGATAATTCCTCAATGACTTCTTTAATTTTCATTTTTCCTCCTTTTTTCTAAATTTTTGCACTACAAATAAGCCTATAAAATATGGCTCAAAAGTAGCTTAATTACAGGGTATGCGTTGGTACATATCCCTATTGTGGTTAATCTCTCTCTCAAAAATTTTAAATTATGTACTTATTATTAATCGACAAAATTAATCTGTCAATACATATTGACTAATAAAAAACAATGCGTTACAATAGGTCATAGCCTGTGATAATCATTCTAATTAGGAATTGACACATTGTAACAAGTTGTAAAAAATGTTAATCAGTCAATATATATTGACTAAAAGGGAGAGTATGCAAAATAAAAAAACATATAAGGATATACCTACAAGTTTCTTACACAAAGATGTTTTTGAAAAGTATAAAAATGAAATTCAAAACATTAATGCAAATGTTTATGCAGAAATAATGGGGACTACAAGACAAAATGTTAGCGTGAAATTGAAAAGTAATTCTTGCTTATTGATTAAAGAGCAATTAAGGTTAATAGAACATCTAAAAAAAATCAATGCAACTCATACTCATTTGTACGAAACATTATATACAAACGAAGTTGATTCCGTTTTAGGCGATAATTCTAAAATTCCTGTAAAAGCAGAAGTTTCTGCAAGTTGTGGTCATGGTTGTGAAGTTTATAACGAAACACCTTCTGATGAATTTTCTCTACCAAACAAATTACTTGATTATTTTGGTGCAAATAAAAGAATGACAGAAATTATTTATGCGGAAGGTGATAGTATGTTACCTGAAATTCAAGCAAATGATATGTTGCTTATTGATAAATCTAAAACAACTATTCACGACGGGCAAATATACGTTTTTAACTACAACGGACAACCAATGTGCAAACAACTGAAACAAAGCGGTGATAGCATAATTGCAATATCAAAAAATCCGCTCTACACTCCGTTTATAATCGACAAAACCTTACATTTTTGCATTATCGGTAGAGTTGTAGGTTCGTTTCATCCTGTAAGATAAAAACAATAATATAAAAAATACATTAAGCTTTTTGCGAAAATAAAAAATTCATGTTAAAATATATTAAGAAAAGAAAAGGAGGTTGTATGACAGTACAATCAGAGGTTGCAAATGCTTTGCATAGAGTTCAACCTTATTTAGACAACGCTTTTCCTAGAAATATAATAGCTGTATGTGAAGCATTAGACATAGAAGTTAAAGAAACAAAAGATTTTCCTCAAAATGTTTCAGGTTTAATTTACAAAAAACAGTGCAAAGAACAAACAAAGGAAAAAAGGGATAAATACTGCATTTTAGTTAATGCAGAACAGTCAGCAGGACGTAAAACTTTTACAATTGCACATGAATTAGGACATTATCTTATGCACAAAGCAAAACTTGATACTGATAATGAAATAATTTCTGGTGCAAAAGGTATTGATATTGATTCACAAGCTTGTATTGCGAGAACTGATATTACTGCCGATTCATCTGCTGAATATAGAAAATTAGAAACCGAAGCAAATCGTTTCGCCGCAGAAGTTTTAATGCCAAGAGATATATTCTTAAACAAATGTATGTCTTTGGATTCAATTGATGATGTAGCGTCTTACTTTGGGGTTTCAATATCCGCAGCTACAATAAGAGCAGATAGATTGGGTGGTTTGTATTTTCTATGATAAATGATACAAGTACCACAAAAGAAGCAAATATTTTAAATGAGTTTAAACAACCTAGTTTTAGTTCTAAGGATGTTGTCAATCAGAATACTCTAAAGTCTAAAAAACTGCAAAAAGAATTTGAATTAGAAGCTGATGCCAAACAAAAAGCTCATAATCGGAAACAGTCATTAGAAGACATTAAAAATGAAGCAATAAAAAATATTTATAGATATTTAGTGCCATTCATAATTGTCTTATTGATTCTTTGGGTTTTATGTTGCATTTTTAATGCTTATGAAGTAAAGGCAGGTGTTGAATGGTTGCTTTCAACAATTATTACATTATTCATAGGTGCGCTTATAGGCAAAGTTGTTTAATCAACTTATGCAACATTAGCATTTAAACATCTGCTTGCTTGATTATATCTTCTTTGATAATAAGAAGATAATTCTTTTGAATAATCCAAAAGCAACACATATTTGTCTATATTCAATTTCTTTTTATCGTACGGTACGAATAACCAATCTTCTATATCTATCATTGGATTATTGCCAAGAAAAGCAAATTCTTCATCTTCAAAAAAGTCAATACTTTCTTTTATGTAAGATTGAATTTCGAGTTCGCCATAAAAAGAGTAATTACCAAAATATGAATCACCAAATTGAAAACTATCATTTGAATACCAAATTTCATCTTCTACAATTCCGGCATCTTTATTGCAAATAACTGATTCACCTTTGTTGTTTAAGAATGCGAATTTGTTATTTTTGCCAATAAAATCTTCTATCAATTTTATAATTCCTTTGTTTTTTATAAAATCTTGATTTAATGGTTTTAAGTATTTTTTTATAAAAATAACGGTATCAGAATACCTACTATTTTCAGGTACATCAATATTTAAAATGCCGTTGTGTATCATAACAAGGTTGTTATTAACAATATGCGGATGACAGTTATTTTTATTTTTTAATCCGCTTGTTCCAATTCTACAATGTATCAACATATCACCTTCGGCAAATTTTTCAGCTTTTCTTACTACTTGTATAAATTTTTGTTTATCAAAAATTCCTTTTACAATGTATAATTTTCCATTATTTGCATACGCTATTCCTGCGCCATCACTATTGTTTTCAAAACAATTTTCTAAATATTCATCAGAAATTGTTTTATTTTGTGGTTTTACTATTGCTATACACATATTATGCAGCCATCCTTTCTTCATTAAGTCGTTGAACAATACCCATTTCATACAAAAATTCGTGCAAATCGGGGTATGTTTCTTTGTTTTCCAGTACAAAATCTATATATCCGATTGTGGTTGCAAAACGATAATCGTTACTCTTTTTTATCGAATAATCTATTAGAGAATAAACTGTTTGCAGATTCTTCTTTATACGTTCAATTCTAGTATTGGAATTAAATATTCTAAATTCATACGTTTTCGTTCTACTGTCATAATTCAATGCTGTGTAACGAGAATCTGAAAGAGGCGGATAAGTATCATCTGATTCCAATACTTCCTTGCAAGAATAAGAATCTTTGAATTTACACCACTGTTGAATTTCTGAATTTTGTCTTTGTGAGATAGCTTTCCAAACTTCAAAATCATTTTCGATTTCGGAATACAAAATTTGGTTTAAAGCACACAACATTTCTTTTGAAAAAACTTCTTGCGAAACGTGAATGTGTATACCACCCCGATTATGTCCGCAAAAATAATGTAAATTTAAAAACTGCATTCCTTTTTCTAAATTAGGTAAGAATACATCATTTAGAAATTTTCTTGTCATTGGTTCTGTAACAATTTCAAAACCACCATCTTCAATAGAACTGTCACTCATTAAGACAACATTAGGAACGATGTTCAAAAATTCATCTGCATATGTTCGATTCCCCGAAACTTCAATTTCTAATCCAAAATATTCATTCGGATTAATTTCTTCTTTTGTTTTTAATTTGTGAAAAGCATCATATTCGTGATATCCATAGATGCAGTCAGGATGTTCTTTGGCACAATCAGGACAATAATCTACTTCATCACTTTCAGAATATTCTGCAACATCTATATGTACAGCATAACCACAATCATCACAAATTCTATAATTAAATGTACAACAATCATCACATACCCAATGATTATCGAATGTTTCACGCCCGTCTTCTCTGACAAAATATTTCCCACAACACTCACATTCATAGTAATGTTTATTCGCACAATCTTGGCAGACCCAAATATCTTGTGCTTGAATCTCGATTAAATCTTCATGTCGAAGTAATTCCCCACAATGTTCGCAGGTGCTATATTCATTGTCCTTACATTCTTCACAGATAACATCACCGTTATCTGTTTCTGATGAATTTTCTTCAAGGATATATTCACCACAGTTATCACATTTTACAATACAATCATCACAATAAAATTCGTGGTCTATAATCTTACCTTGACTAAAAGTTATCATCTTACCACAAGATTTACATATCATTTTTACTCCTTTCTAAAAAAAAAGAACTGTCATTTCTGACAGTTCGGTAATTTAATATTCACTTGGTAACATTATTATTTTTTCGGTTGGATAATTTGAAATATAAAACTTCCAATTTCCTTCGGGCAAATCTGTATATTTATAATGTTTTTTCCCTAATTTGTTATTGTTGCCATCATCAAAGAAAACATCACATTTTTTATTTTTTGATACGGCATTAACAACAATAAATTCTTGATTCTTTTGTGTGAGGGTAAAAAGTGCCATATCATCAAATAACCAATATGCACTTGCAGTTTCGCAGAAATACGCAACTCCATCAGTTGCAAGTATCGGAAAAACACTTATTTTGTGATAAAGCATTGTTCCGGTAAATTCCTGTAATTTCAGTTTAAATAAATTTATATTCATAAAATTAGACCTTTCTGTTGTTTTTTAACCAATAGAAAACATTACAAAATTTGGAACAACAAAGGGAACGGAAAACCGAACCCCTTGCTATCCCACGACACTTTAACAAATGGTAGTTGTTAATATTAACTAATATAGGTTATGATTTAACTCTTGTTAAAATATTAACCGGTTAATATTAAATACTATATAATATTATTAATAATATATAATATTAGTTAATGAATTTATTAAGTAGTTAAAGATAGATAGTATTTAATATCAGATATAATATTTACTACTATTTAAAGTACAAGTATCAATTTTTCAACAATTCTTGCTAATTTATTGCTAAAGCTTATTTTTTGATTTATTTCCTATCATTCAATTGCTACAAGCTTTTTAGCTTATTCTCGACCTTTTTTGTTCAACTCAAAAATTGCGGAATACAATAGAGTAAATTCATTCACCCTATTTTGTCCGCAAGTATTTGCAATAATTGAAAAGAAAAGATGTTGGTTAGACAAGTGCGCGCAAGCGCATATTATCTATCACCAAAGGGCATTCGTTAAGCAAAAAAGAAAGCGACCTAAGCCACTTTCTTTTCTACTTCTGAATCAGCCTTACGGAGCTGTTCCATAATCTTTTCGTTGAGTTCTTTAAGACATCTGTCTGCTACGTCTAGGTATTCAATAGGCTTTTTGTACTGTGCTTCAAACTCATCGTAAGCACGTTTTTCGATTAGGTCGCCCATTGGCTCTATTTCAAGCGAATTCTTTTTTAAGCTTCTTTCGATAGCTTTAATGTAGCGTTCAAATGTAGTTTTTTGACGATTGAATTTGTAAGCGATTACTGAATGATTGTAATCAGCGTTACCGATTTGGTATTCGAGCAAATACCCTTCTTTTTTGAACCAATAGAGAACACCTTGCCAAGAGTAAATCTTTTGTGATGTTTCAAATAAACATCCTGTTCCATCTTTGCCAAAATACTGTTCTGCAAAAAGTCTGCCGTAAACATACGAAAACAAGTTAAATTCTCTTGAGTTTGCCATAATTAAATCCTTTCTACGCAGTAGCGTGTCTTTTCTGTTCACACCCTTAACTACGGCGCACAGATTACAAATAGCGTGAGCGTTTTTTGACAAAATAGTACAAATCTTGTTACGGTTCTTAACAACGCTAAAACTTAAAAATACAGATTTGTTGTTAGGAACTGTAACAAATTTTTCATTTCAGTACGATTTTGACAAAAAATTTGTAATTTGTGCTTTAATAGGGGAGAACAGAAAAGACTAGCTACGGAGTATGGATTTAAAGATTACAAACGAAAGGGATTTAACTTTCGAGTATGAGAAGAAAGACTTTTTGCAAGATCATATTTTGGCAGTTTTATATCATTTGAAATATTAACAAAGGATTGACAAAAAGGGGTTAATCGTAAATAATATGAGTAGGGGAAAGTTCCCAACAGACTGCCTAAAATCTTGTTGGGAACTTTACTTAGTACCCTATGAGATTAAAGCTAAAATTAGCTTAAGCAAAAGCTCTAGTATTACTAGGGCTTTTACTATGATAGCAACTGTTTCAGCTTTCATAGTTTTTACCTCCTTTCCAACCAATAACCTTAGTACTCGTGTGTTGGAAGCAGGTATTTGGCACTACCCTATAAAGCAAATACACTTTACAATGGGATTATATCATTAACAAATGGTGATTACTATTGGCAATGCTCATTTTAGGGCATGTCAATTTTATCTTTTTAACCACCATCAACTATTCACCCCACCGGCTTGTAGTAAAAACTTCCAAGCGGAATTTACAGACACTTACAATTTAGCAAGGCTTGATTTAAAAAATTGCAGGGGGGGTGTACCCCCCTGCTTTAACTTTCTCTAAATATAGAAAATACATACCCATATTTCTCGGGTAGAAAAAAGGGCATTAAAAAGCTCCCTCTAAAAAGAGAGAGCTAAAGAGCCTAAAATGAAATTCAACTTATACCTGTATTATACAATATTCCAAGGTTGTTTTAGGTCAAGAATGACAGCTTGTAAAACTATTTTTACATAGTGTCAAAATAGTCCCACTTTTTTAGAGAAATAAGCGATAATATAAGAGTAGTTGATACGGACATTTGAAGTAGTTTTACATTTTGTGTAAAGGTTTACCCCAGGGATGGATGAAAAGAAGTTGACGTATCATAACCTACGGGGATTATTGTATATGTTTACCCATTGTAATAGAAAATTCAAATCGGAAGAGGTTTGGTTTTTAAAAGATAATAAAAATTTTAGAAAGAGAAAATTTTACCTTGCAACTTGCCCTATCTGCAAAAAAGGATTGGCAAAACTTGTAGAAACAAGAAAATCTGACGGTAAAATTTTTAGCGAAATAATAAGCGGTAAAAAGTTAGAAAATTTTACCCAACGCTTTATCAAAGAAGTGAATTATACAGATAAATCACTTCCGAATTTTAAAAATTCACTATTTGGATTTTGTTATGGTGAAAATCACGAGATACATAATTCTAAAGGTGAAGTTGTAGAAATAAGACAAAAAAGTTGCGACTTTTTCGGCAACAAAGAATTAATTTTCTCATTAAAAATAAAAACTCCTACTCCTTAATATGTTGTGATGTGTTGATTGTTGGTGGCTTTATCCCTTAGCCACCATTTCTTTTTATTTAGGAATTCAGATATGGCAAAAGAAAATAAACCAATAGTTAAACGAAAACCAAATTCAAAAGATTGGGCGAAAATCAGAGCAATGTATTTGCGTGGTGAATCATTAGATTTTGTGATGGAGCATATTCCCGAACTTGATATTAAGCGTTCATCTATTTCTGAAAAAATGAGTAGAGAAGGCATCAACCGTAAAAAGAAAAAGATTGAAGAAAAAGTTACCGAAAAACTTTGTGCAAGAGTTGAGGAAGAAAAAGTTGCCGCTAACGAGCGACACATTCAACTTTTTAATGAATCTTTAGATGTGATACAGACTTTGTTGGAACAATACAAAGATGAATTAACGGAAGGTAAAGCAAAACCCAGAGCATCTGCATATAATATGGATTTAATTATGTCCGGCATTTCAAAAGCACAAAGAGGTCTGCGTGTTGCTCTTGGTATGGATGAAGATGGTAATATAAAACTCGACCAACCCGAAGTTTTGGTTATTGAAGGTATGAGCGAAAAAAATATTTAGTTATGGAATATATTGTTGATAAACTTAAAAAGCCTAAAAAACTTTCAGAAGAACAAAAAGACGAGATTGCAAAAAGAATTGTCAGCGATTTTAATACATACAATGAAGCAAGACAGAGTAATTTAACTAAGGCTAACGAACTAATAGCAGAAGTATTCTTCAAAAAAGATTTATCAAAAGAAAATAACAAAAACAAAAAATGGAAAGCTAAAGTTAAGATGTGTAAGCTTTTCATGTTTTATCAGACTTTCAAAGCTTTTATTTGGAAAAACACTTACTCGGGCATAAATTCAATGTTTGATGTTTCGGGTGAATCCTTGGAATCGGATAACAATTCTAATAAGCAAAAAGCAATGCTTGTAGATATTCTTGAAAAAATGGATTATTCTCAAATTTGTGATTTGGTTATTGATAATTCTCTTTTGTATGGTGAATTACTTGCTTTTTGTACTTGGCGCACTAAAAAAGAGGAATACCGAAGACCTATTAACTTTTTTGAGGTGTTGTTTAAAAATGATGTAAAAAATCTTCCTAAAATTATGGAAGCTAAGGCGAAAGGACAAAATTTCTATATTGATGAGCGTACTGTATATGACAACCCTTTTATCGTCCCCATTAATCCGGCAGATTTTGTATTTGATGTTACACAATCAACCGACTTTGATAATTGCCCAAAAATCAATAGAAGTTGGCGCACTCCTAACGATATAATCAATAATGAGTGTTATGAAATTTCTGCAGATGTTGCAAGAGATTTAAGAAATATGATTTCAAAATCACCCGATACATCGGATTTGGTCGACCAATCGAAAGAAGCGTTGATTAATAAACACAAAAACGGTTCTACTATTGAAGTTTTGGAACATTGGGGTGATTTCACACTACCTAGCGGTGAAGTTTTAAAGAATTGGCACGCTGTTGTTGTGGGCGGTAAGTATCTTGTAAGATTTGAGAAAAATATTTTTGTTATTAATCCGTTTATATTTGGAACATTTTTACAAGACCCCGACACTAAACGTGGGATAAGTCCGTTGTATTCAATAATGGACTTGGCACATGTTCAAGAAAACTTACTGAATAAAACTGTTGATATGCAGGCTTTGACAGAAAATCCACCTCTTTTGTGTCCTAAAGATTTTTTTGACGATGATGATGTTGAACTATATCCCGGAAAGATAATTACTTATGACCCTCAACTTTATACTTCAAGTAGTATTCAGCCGATGAGTTTTCAGAGCAATATTTTTGTTAATGACATTAGTTTTTTATCTGACCTTATGAGTGAGATATCTGGCATATTCCCTAATATGATGGGGGCAGAAGAATCGGGTAACAGAACGGCAACTGAAATTAATGTAAAAACACAGGGGCAAACTACAAGGCTATCAATGGTTTTGGATGTAATAAATCAGTATTTTATTATTCCAACAATCAAAAAGGTTGCAAAACTTTGTGCAAATTTTAAATTTGGTTCAGAAAATATTTTCTTGAATAAAGATAATAATCCCGAGAATGTTGTAGTTACGGATGAAATTAGACAAGGAGAATATCGTTATACTTATTCGGATAGAAATACTATGACCGAAAAATTTAGTTTTGCGGATATGGTAATTCTTGCGGTAGAAAGATTTTCTAATCACATTCCTTTGAATATTCAATCTATTTTTGTTTGGTATATGGAGCAAAAAGGTGTTGAAAATCCCGAAAGATTTTTACAGCCAATGAAAGAAATCCCAATGGAAGTTCAACAAGTTTTGCTACAAAATCCTGCTATTCAAGAAATGATACAGAAAACTGAAACTGAAAAATCAAATCAAAAGAATGCTACTCCTGAACCTGTTGAAATTCCTAGAGGTAGTGCTGAAAGTAAAATGCAGATTTATGAATAAAGATATTTTAACGGAAAAGAACGATTTAATTTCTACGGAAGATTATTCCAAGATTAAATCTTATCAGCTTGAAAACATTTTAAAACTTTCAAATAGCGAAATTAATCCTTTAATTCTTCAAGGAATGTTGAAAGTTATAGCTGATACTGATAAATGGAAAAGTGATTTTGTTAATGCAAAGAAAAGGAATTAATATATGTTAGATAATGAAAACGATTTAGATTCACAAATCCAAGAAATTTTTGATAATGAAGATTCTGCAGTTGAAGAAAATCCTGATGAACAAGTGGAAGATTCTGAAACTAAAGAAACTGAAACAAAAGAAGAAATTGACTGCCCGAGTGAATTTTTGAAAGAGGACGGGAGTGTTGATGTTAGTAATTTGCTAAAATCATACAACGAAATTGTACCTTTAGTTGCTCAAAAATCTGATTGGGAAAAAGAAAAAGCAGAACTTGAAAGACAGGTTAATTTTGCAAGAAATTTACAGAACCGACAATTAGAACAAGCACAATCCGAAGGCTATCAAGACACAGATGATATGCGACTTGTGAGAGAAGTTGCAAAGGCACAAGCTAGAGAATATGAAAAATATTTGTACACAGTAGCAGAGCCGGAGCGTATCCAAGGAATGTTGGCTCTCTATGCACAAAACCCTAATCCCGAGTTGCTTGCACGTATAGAGGAAGAATTTGGAGTTGATGTTGTTAAACGAGCAACAATTTTTGCAGAAAGATATAAAACCCAAGTTCAAGAAAAACTTAATCTTGAAAAATATGAACAATACAGACAGGAAGCGCAAAATTTTGTAAGTAAATCAATTAATGATTATCCCGATTGGTTTAAAATTCCCGAGTTTGTAGATTTCTTCAAAGATGCTTTAGCTGTTAAAGGTGATGCGTTTGAAACCTCACAATTAGTACAGCATTTGCAAAAACTCAAAGATTATTTTCGTAAAGAATTTGAGGAAGAACAAAAACTCAATTCCGAAAACGAAAAAGACAAAAACATTTTAAAAAAGCTAAGTCCTAATAATAATTCTCAAAATTTAGTAAATAAAAAATATGAGGATTATACTCCTGAAGAGTTGGACAAAGCTATTGAAGCCTTAATTTAGATAGGAGAAATAATATATGTCTGATGAACAATTAATGATAACCACCTTTACAAAGGCTTATAACAAGTATATTTACAATGAAATGGTTATCGGACAACTTGCGCATACCGAATTGAAAGACAAAGTAAAAACAGGTATCGAAGTTGATGTTACTATGCCTGCAATGGTTAATTTGTTTGATTATACAGGTGGTGATTTGAGTGATGCCGAACTTACAACGACTACGACCGCAAAAGTTAAAATTGATAAAGGTAAAGCATTTCACTTTGAAGTCAATGAAGTTGATAAACAACGAATTGACAATGCTCCCGATTTGAAACAAAAAGTTGACCTTGCAAAAGAATATTCTTCTGATGCGATTAAACAATTTGCATCTGCAATTGATGTTGCATACGGAAATCTTTATACCCGAGCAGGTCATTATTTATCAGGTTCAAGCAATTCTTCAATAAAACTTGATGCCGATTATGCAAAAGAAATTCTAGCTTATATGCAAGCTGAATTTAAGCGTGGCGATAGAAAAGGTCATACAAATTGGATTGACGGGCAAATGGTTGCAATTGTTCCACCTGAATATCAATTCTATTTGGGTAAACTTGAAGATTTGCGATATGTTGAATCAGGTCATCAAAAAATGGCAAAAGGATATATCGGTAAACTTTCGGGTTGGGAAATTGTTGTTTCAAACAACGTAGCTTCTGTAACAGAAAGTGATGGTTCAATAACCTATTATCCTTTATTTGGTATCAAAGGAAAAACTTTAGCCGGTGGTATTTCTAAAAATCTGAATATGAAAAACTATATGCCGGAAAAGAATTTTAATACCCGATACAAAGGTTATGGTTTATACGGTGTCGGCGCACCTAGAGCAGATTACTTAGGCACAGTTAAAATCACAGCTCCTTTGATGTTATCAACAAGAGAAGTTGCTTAATTTTAGAAAGGTGAATAATGGCAAGAGATGAAATAAATATACAAACCCCAATAATGGATAGAACAGAATCTATCGGATTAAAAACAGTTACGGCAAAGTCCGTAACTATTGCAAACGGAATTGTACTCAAAAAAGCTATGGCTTGTATGAATAACACTCTGTTTATTCTTATCAGTAATACTGCATCATCTGATTCAACTGTTACATTCAAAAAAGGTGAAAGTTTCCCAAATTCAATGCTTGGTGATTTGTCAATTTCAGTTGCAAAATCAGCAACTACAATTTTTCAAATACAAGACCCTTCAAGATTTGTTGATAATAATGGCGATATAAATATTGACTTTGGTTCAGAATTTACAGGAACTATTTATGCAATTGGTAAGAAAGCAAGTCTTGGTTAGGAGCAAAAAATGATTGAAATAAAATTTATTCCAACGGGTCATATTTTTTCTTTGCCCGATAATGAAGCAATTCGAATTGTTAATGAGGATAGAGGAAATTACAAAGTCCTTAAAGGAAAAGTGCCGGAAGCAAAGAAGCCAAAAGACAAGAAATCGGTACAAGAATTAGTAGTTGTTGAAGAAAAAACAAAAACTTCACAGACAAAAGTAAAAGAAAATAAAAAACAGGATAAAACTGAATGACATTAACTTTTCTTGAAATATACAATGACGTTGCAGGGCAAGCTTGGTCTATGTATGACGGTGATGCCGAAAGCGTTGATGAAATGGAAAGCGCATTAAAATCATCAATTAACAAAGCTTTGTCTGAAATTTGGTGTTCTTATCCGTTCCCTTTTAGAATAAAAACTCATATTATTACTACAAGAGAAGGTATTAATGAATACGCAACTCCAAACGGGAATATTTTAAAGAAAACCGTTTCCAACAAACAAGTTTATTCAATTAGAAACGGAAACAGTTATTTAGAATATCTTGATAATTATGAAACACTTGAAGAAAAATCCGGTAAACCAACCGGATTTTTTGTTTCAAATGAAAATATCTATCTTTATCCGATTCCCGACGAAAGCTATATCGTAACTATTGAATACCTAACTCTTGCGATTGGTGAAGATGATTTTGGTACAGCAATTTTTTCTTTGAAAAACAATGATGATGCGATTAATATTCCCGAAAAATACGAAAACATTTTTAAAAATGCGCTGATAACAAAATCAATGCTTTATGCAATCGCATCCGAAACAGATGAAAACTACTCGGGGTACAAAGAACAATATGAGAGAGCATACAAGATTTTATTAGATTACACATCGGGATTGAAAAAAGAAAGAAAAGTGTTTTGGTAATTATTCAACCTTAGATTTTTGTTTTTTTATCTGTGTAATTGTAAATCCAGTCCAATCAATAGGAAAACCCATTTTTGTTTTATCAATTGTTGGATATTTGGCAAATAACTTTCTTAAATCATTTTCAAAGTTGGCATCATTTGCGAATGTTTTAAGATAATAGTTAATAATCATTGCAAGATAGTAAAAAGTATTTCTTGTATCAATATTCAATTCTTCAATTAAAGCTTGTTTTGTAGGAGATATTCTAAAAACTCGATTAAACAATCTTGAATGATGTGCGCAAATATTTCTTACAACACAAAGCGAATATAACCAGTTAGCAGTAATCATAAATTTCTTATCAAAAGTAAAACCTAAATAGTTAATAATTTTTCTTTTATTATCTATATGTAACATTTGATAAAGACGATTTAATGACCCGATTGTAAAAGTTTCTACTATTGCCCAAAAAGGTGGATAGTTTGGTTCATCATATTTTTCATAATATTTCGAAATAAATGTTTCTGCATATTCATTATTTTTCTTTTTAATTTCTTTAAGTATTAATGCTTCACAATTTACTAAATCATTATTATCTCGAAATGAATCTTCATTTAAAAACCAATGAGAACCAAATTCTTTGCATAAAACATTTGTGATAGCAGTTCTATATGCTAATTCAATACTTTGAATTGCATCAAAACACAATAAGCGCAATTCTTTATCAAAATTATACAATTCTATAATATCTTGAAAATCGACACCTGTTATAAAGTTATGTTCATTCCCTGTTTGAAAATTTCTCATATAAGCAGATAGTCGGTAATATCCTAAGCGTTTTAAAATGCTTATAGCAGAGGTTTTATCACTTACGGTTAAGCCTCTTTTAATTAATAATGATAACTGTTCTTCTGCTGTTAGAGCTTGTTTTTCAAATTTCACAATAATAAATCTCTCATAATACAAAAAAGGCAGCCCCCATTTAAGCATTGTTAAGAGGCTTGGGCTGCTCTAATACTAATATTATAACTTATATTTATAAAAAATCAATCCTTTAATTTATAAAAAATGGCGAGGATTCCCCGCCTAAGACAGACCTAGTATTTAAAAATACCTCAATCTTCTTTTATTATTACAAACATTTTTATCAAATACAAGTCCTTTATTTAGAAAGCGGTCATGGTAACAAAAATTTCATCATTAAAATGTAATCGATTTGGCGGAATTAGACGTATTAATGCGACTTTTGCAAGTGAATTAATTTCTGCATCAGACTTACAGAATGTAGAATTATTTAATACCGGCATTAATAGTGGTGTTGGAATTAGAACCGCAAAAGGTAATATTTCTGTTTGCGATTTAATTCCAAAAGATGAACGTGTAATAAATATTTTTGAAAGTGTACAGAAAAATACTACTTACTTTTTCGTGCATACTGAAAATTCAACAGTCGGTAAAATCTATTTGTATGATACCGTTGCAAATACAATTACTATAAAAGTTTCAGATTTGTCTTTAACAGGAAATTCTTGCGGATTGGATATTGCACAAGGTTGGTCGGATTTATTTGTGTTTTCTAATGGTGAAAACCTTTTGAGTATTGAAATCGGTGCAACAGAAGAAATCAAAGAAATGAAGCTTCTTGATAAAGAAGATAGACTTGTAAAAGGCTTAGGACTTGTTAATTATGATAACAGACTTTGGATTTTTAGCAGTAACATTCTTTGGTATTCTGTTCAAGAAAACATATATGATTTTCACACTTCTGATGCGCAGATTTCAACATCTTCGGGTTTCATTGAATACGTAAAAAATATTACGGCGATTATTCCATATTTAGGAAGTTTGGCAATATTCTTTAAAAACAGCTCTATTCTTTTGTCGGGCGAATATCCTTATACACAGTCTGACGAAAGCCCCGGGGGTTGTGCAAGTTATAACGCATTGGTTTTTCATGGTACAGAACTTTATTTCTATGACGATACTAAAAAAGGTGTATTTTCTTTTAATCAAGTTGTTACAGGTGATAAAACATTGGGCGATAATATTGCACTTGATATCCAAGAAGAACTTTGTTTTATTGACCCTGCAAGAGTAAATGAAATTCGCTCTTTATCAATAGTTTTGTCTGACAGAAACGAGATTTGGTTTTTGATACCGACTACCGAGCCGGAAGTCAAAACGATAATGATATTTGACTATATTCATAAAGAATGGGTTAAGCGCAAATGTCCTGATGTTACTTGTTTTTGTATTATCAATAATACACTTTATTCGGGTGGTGAAAACGGTAATATTTATGAAGAATACAAAACCGATACTTTTAATGGTGAATTTATCCGTAGTTTCTATAAATGTACCCCTCTAAACTTAGGTGTTGATAACACTTTAAAGATTTTGTATTTCCCACCGAGAGTAACAATTGATATGACTTATTCGAGTGATTTTTGGATAAGATATATCAAAAACTATGATACATTTAAAGCACCAAAAGTAAAGCAGATTAAAACAAAAACAATGAAAAATGCTTTGTATTATGATGTCGGACATTGGGATAATACTTATTTCCCACTAAAAGAGCTTAACTCAATATACAAATTACCTTCTGCAACTTTTAAGACATTAGAAATCCAACTTTATACTTATGCTAAAGGTGAAGGGTTTTGTATAAAAAACATTGAGTTTAGTAAAATCAAGGTTAAACAGATATGATACAAGTTCTTATTCCTAAAGACAAAAATTTCAATTACTCTGAATGCAAAAAACTCTTTGAAGCAAATCAAACATTATTAGAAGATTTTTTTGATTTTGATACAGTCATTAAAAACACTTTTTTCTATTCGTTTTTGAAAAACGGTAAACATATCGGTTGTATTTACTTCTATGAAATTGATGGGAAATTGTATGTTAATGCGGTTGCATATAGAAAAACACATTTAATCAATATGGAATGTTTTAAGTTATCACTTAGTTGGTGGAATTGTGATATCTATGCAAGAACGCATCACAAAACTGCTATTTATACAATTTTGAAATGTGGATTTAAAAAAGTTGGTGCTGATTTATATAAATTTGAAAAATACAGAAAGTGAAGTAAAAAAAGTAGGCACGCTAAACAGGTAATGACCTAGTAGTTTAAATATATATTTGTAGTCTAAATGGTCATTACCGTTGAATAACAATACAAACTAGAAAGAGTGGTATAAAAAATGGGCGGTGGTTCAAGTTCTAAATCGAGTTCAAGTTCAAAGACAACGTATAGCAAAACAACTACGAGTAATCCGTATGTAACTTCTGTTACGGATAACAACGGAACAACAACGAGTTTAAAAGAAGGTACGGCTTACAAAAGTATCTATGATTATTTGAACAAAAATATGGATTCTTTGCTTGAAGAATACAGAAATCCTAGTATTAATTCCCCTACAAACCAAGCTTTGTTGCAGAATTATACCAAAACTTTGGATGATGAGAGTAAAAAATCTTTAGAGAATAGTATTATTAATCCGTTGGCACAAAGGAATATGCTACGTTCAAGTGCGGCGACTAACCTTTATTCGGATTTGTCTAAAAATATTTCGGATAATATTTCTAATTATACGGCTCAACTTCTTGCAAATAGCCAAAAAAATACAGGTGATATGATAACTTTGCTTACAAACGCTTATTTGCAAGGTCAAAATGCTGTTAATGGAAACCAAGCGTTGTCTTTATCAACAAGTAGCAGAAATGCTACAACAGAAGGCACAGGTAGTTCAAAATCTTATTCTTATGGTATGTAATTATGGATAATGGAAACGAATTAGTTAGAGCAATTATTGATAAAAAGATTAGAGAATCATTGTTGGCGCAACAAAAACAACATTCTGATTCTAGTATTATTGATAAAATTCAAAATCTTGGTAATCGTGCCGGAGAAGTTGGTGAAGGTATGTCTGCTGTTGGTGAATATTTGGCAAACAATACTTCTCTTGGTAGTTTGGGTGCGAAAAGTCAAGCTGTTGGTAGTGCTTTGCAAAAAGGTGCAGGTGCAATCAGTAGTATCGGAAGTGTCGGCAATGCAGTTGGTAGTGGAGCAACCGCCGGTGCTAGTGCTACGGGTGGGGCAAGTGCAACAAGTTCAGCAATGGGCGGTGCTATGAGTAATCCTGTAACAGCTTTAATTGCTTTAGGGATTATGGCATTAAATGGTTCTAACAGACATAGAGCCGAGAAAACAGGACAACAGGCGGAACAACTTGCAAATAATCAGATAGATATTGCAAAAAATAATTTAAGCCAAGTTCCACAAAATTCAATTGGTGCTACTGACATTGTTTCAGCTCCGATTCCTCAAAATGCAAGTTCGGATGATATTAAAAAATCTGCTTTTGGTGGTATTGCAAGTGGATTGGATGATTTTCTAAGCGGATATAAAGAGAATAAAACACAGAATTTTGATTGGAATAATTTAAAATCTGATAACACAAAAAGCCTTATGAACCGTTTAGGCGAAGGTGTCGGAACAGTTGCAAAAGTTTCTCAAAATCCTATTGTGCAAGGTGTTATTGCAGGCGGTCTGTCGGGATTGTTTTCGGGCGACCCTTTGTATGGTTTGAGTTCTGCGTACAAATACGCTAACGGTAAATACAAAGCAAATTTATACAAAGATATTTTGGCACAACAAGGTTTAGATGTCGGTAACAACAACGGAATTATTGATGCTGATGATTTATCTAAAATTCTAACTTCAAGAAAATATCAGAAAGATTATATGTCTAGGGGTGAATACGATAAATTTAGGCTTGATAACGGACAACTAACCATTGATGAATACAACGCATTAATCAGTAATCCTGATTACAAAGCTGATGAGATTTTGAATATAACAGGCTTGGGACAAATTTCAAAAGCAGGAAAGTATGCGCAAGATAATAAAAACTCACGCAGTCAGAATTATTGGCGCAATAAAAATGAGGGTAAAAATGTTATCAAGGTTGAATACGGTGAAAAACCCGATACGCATAATTACACTCATGTTACTTACGGTAATAAGCCGGAAAGTAAAAATACAACGTATGTTAAGTATGAAAATAAACCGCAGTATTCAAGTTACAAACCTAAAACAACTCCTCAAAAACCTCAAAGTTCTGAAAGAGTAAAAGTAATTTCTAAGGATAATAAAATCGGTACTATACCAAAAAGTCAATTAACAGATGCTTTAAAACAAGGATATAGATTATACAAAAATGGTAAAAAATAATTTAGATTTTATTGAAGAAAACAGTATTGATTTTCAAGAGGAAACTGAACCTTCTAATATTGACTTTCAAGCAGAAGAAAATACTCCTGTTTTAAAAGGTAGAGTTGAATTTAATTCACCATATCAAAATATTCAGAATGATACATCTTCAACGACGGAAGAAAAAGTTAATAAGATTAAAAATATTAGTGATTCTGAAAATAAACGAATAGATAAAGAACACCGTATTAAAATGGCAAAATTGTATGGTGGAGCAGGATTGGAAATTGGAAGCTCTGCTATTCCTGTCGGTGGAGTTGCAAGACTCGGAAGTGGTATCGCTTTAAAACTTGCAAAACCAACTTTTTCTCAAATATCTAAAAAAGTTATTGCTAAAAATATCGGAAGTGGAATTGCATCAGGTGCTACAAGCGGAGCAATGTTTGGCTTAGGTGAAGGTATGATGCAAGACCACGATATCAAAGACATTGCCATTGATAGTTTGAACGGCACAAAAGACGGTGCTTTAGGTGGTGCAATATTAGGTGGAGTTGCAGGAAAAATTGCTACAAAATTTGGTAGAACAAAAGATGTTATCGAAAAATCAAAATCAAGATTAAAACCGTCTGCAAGCGAAATTGAAGATACCGTTAGAGATTTGATTCTTAAAAGACGTTCTAATATTGATGTTGCAAAATTTGATGCGGTACAGAAAATTAATAAACTTATTGCTGATATTGATAATTTTTCTAAAGAATTAAAACTCAATCCTAAAAATGTAAGAGAAGTTTTAACATTTCTAAGAGAAAATCAAGGTTTACCAACAAAGAATTTGCACAGAAAAGATTTAGTAGAACTTTTTAATAACCTTGATTTTAACCAAAGAATTAAACTAAAAGAAATGGCACAAAACCATTTTAACGACATGGAAGTTTTTTGGAATAATTTATCAAAAATAAAAGGTACAAAAAGTTCAGTTGATCCGTTTACATACATTACTCACATTTGGAATTTAGATGATAACGCTAAAATTGCAATTGAAAATTATTTAAGAACAAAATCGGGATTTGAAAAAAGAAGGATAATCCCAACTTACAAAGAAGGCATTGAAAAAGGTTTATACATTCCTGCCGAAGATGGATTTTACAAACATATAAATCTAAATCCAAGGACTTTAGATTTTGCAGAAATTCAAAAAGTCCATGCAGACCAATTAATAGAATCTGCAGAAAATACAAAATTCTTAGATGAAATAAAAAATCTTTTAAAATCAAATCCCGAACACAAAAAACTGATTTACGACCTTTCTGATATTGTTTTAAATTCCGGAAAGCAAGAAAAAAAAGTTGAAAACTTTGCTCAAAAACTTTTACGAAAAACAGGCACAGCTTACGATACTGTCAATAATTTTGCAAAAGGTTGTAAATTTTTATTCAATGGAATGCACGCAGTTGCTTTAACAGAAAGTGCATCAGCACACGAAGGAATCTTACCGTTTAAAACACTAAAAACATTAGGTAATCTACCTAAAATTATTGATGGAATAAAAAACAATAATTACGAACTTTTTAAAAACACTCCGCTTGCAAAACAAGCAATTGCAGACGGTGTTCAGTTTGGTGCTATTAGTGATATTAATATAAAGGAATTGAATACTTTTATTGACGGTGTTTCTAATCTTGTAAATAAAGTTACATTTGGAACAGGCAAAATTCTTACAACTCCTTTAAAAAAGTATGTTGAATTGAACAATAAATTCTTATGGAATTATTTGCATAATACCTACAAACTACAAGCGTATGATACATTGATAAAACGAGCATCAAAAAACGGGAAAATCCAACTATCAGATAATGTTAGAAAAGATATCGGACAGCTCGTAAATGATACGTTTGGCGGACAGAATTGGGAAACTTTGAATATAAAGCCATCAAGTGTTCAGACAGCTAGAAGATTATTACTTTCACCCGATTGGAATATGTCTGCGACTTTAAGACAATCACTTGCGATATTTTCTTCTAAAACAGGGCAAAAGTTTTTAAACGAGTTTGCAAAATCTTCTAAGTTTGGGAAAAGTGCAAGAGAATTATCAAGAAAAATTGGTCTTTCTTCTTTCACTAATGATGTTGAAGGTGCAGGTATAAGAGGAAAATTAGCACGTCAATATTTTATGACATTTCTCATTCAGACTGCTATTTATTCAAATCTGATTAATGCTTGTGCTAGAAAAATTGATTCCGTTAATAATCCCGAAAAATATTCTGACGGCATCAATTATTCTTCATATAGCAACAATCGTTTTACCGAACGTGATAATGTCGGTAAAAGAGTTGTAGAAACATTGTTTCCTCGACCATATATTACCAATGATGATAAAGGCAGAGAGATATATGCAAGAATAGGCAAACAAGCACTTGAAGTGCCGGAAATAGTGGAAGATATGCCAAATAGTGCAATAAGAAAATTAGCAAGCAAATCTGCTCCGCTTATAAATCCTGTTGTTACAAAATTGTCGGATGAATACACAAATAATTGGAATAAAGCAGGCGTAAAGGAAAGGTACAAGGACACTTTTACACCATTTACGGTATCAAGCAGTAAGAGAGGTTTTCACCCGATTAATATGTTTTATTCAACTTCAAAAGGTTTGAATTATTACCAAGCACATTCATATATCAAAGAAAAATTTTTGGATGGTGATATGGATGCAATTGAAAAATTTAAACCAAAACTCAAAGCCAATAATATTGATTACAAAAAACTCATGAAACGGATTGAATGGGAAGTAAGAAATGGGAATTATGACCTTGAAACAACTAAAGACGAAAAAAGCGAGAGATTCCCTCGCCATCGGTAAGACCAAGAGCTTTCGCCCAACCCTAATTGTATTATACATCAACCCCAATAACGAAAGGACATTTATGACTATCGAAGAAATTGAATATGGAAGTTTAGCAAGTTCGACTTTGCTGAACAAGAATTTCAAAGATTTGCAAGACCAAATAACAGCATTGACTTTGAGAATTGCGGCGAATGCTACAAATATTTCAACAAATACTAAGGCTATCGCATCTTTAGCTGACAGATTAAGTGAAGTTGAGGGAACATAATGGACTATATTACTATTATTCAAGGTGATGATACAAACTTTTTAGGTGACCAATTTCTTGTAGTGAATTTTGAAACAGAAATTGATTTAAGCGGTTTTACTGCAAATTTCATTCTTGGTGATGTTACTATGACTTATGGTGATTTGAGCGGTAAAACTTTTGAAATCGTACTAAGTAATGAAATAACTTCTAATTTGAAAATCGGTAAACAGTATGGTGAGTTAAAACTCATTGATACTAATAATCGTATTAGAACGATAACATCGATTATTCCGTTTATTGTGAAAAAAGGTGTTAATGAAGATATTTCATTTGTTAATAGTTCGCTTAGTGTTTCAATGAACGTCAATGATACAACGATTAATATTTTTGTTGAAACATCAGGTATTTCAAGGACAGAAGCCAGTAGAGTTTTACAAGCTTGTAATGATGCAAAACAAGCAACTCAAAACTATTCAAATACTGCGCAAAATACTCTAATTCAAATGAATAGCGATATTGCCGAGTTTTATAAAAACACTTCCGGTATATCTTTACTCGTAGATAAAGCTGAAGAATCCGCAAAACAAGCAATCGAAAAATCAAAAGAAGTTAATGATGTGTTATCTTCTAGTGCAAAAAATGATTTTAGTAATCTTGCTGATGTTGCATTGGATAAAATCAATCAGTCAAAAGCTCTTAAAACAGGTTCAATATCAACGGATAAAGATGTTTATACAGCTTTGTTATCAGAATTTCAAAACTCTACTTTATCGGGGGCTGATGTTATTGCAGAAAATTATACATTGTCTTCAAATTTAACTTTATCAAACGGTATAACAGAAGGTTTAACAAGTACAACAGATTTTGTTTCTGTTCCGATTAATATTTCCGGTTATGAGCAAATTCCGTTTAAAATCCATCTTGAAGCAATAATAAAAAGTTTGGGAAATTCATACCTTTGTTATTCCAAACAAATGGCGATAGGTATTCAAATCCAGTATAACGGTGCGCTTTCTGTCTATATGTACGCAAATGACGGCAACACAAAAATGTTACAGACTGCAGGAATAGCACTTCAAGAAAATGACAGGTATGTTGTTGATGTCGGATATGATGAGATTAACGGACTTTACGGACAAGTCAGCTGTCAAGATAAAGTAGAGAAAGCAATCGAAAATATTGGTTCTGCTTGGCTTAGAAATACAGTTGAAGAATTGTATATCGGTAAAAATTCTTGGTCGGGTTCTTGTAGTGTAGAAGTTGATTTAGCACATTCATATATTGAACTCAACGGCAAAAAGACGAGATTACTCGCTCAAATTCCATACAAATTAAGCACAACAGGTGCAAAAATTGCAGATGTGGAATCACGAGAACTTGTGCAAGAATTGTTTGAGAACGAAGGTGTTGCAAGTTATTTTACTATTGATACAGAAAACCAAAATTTCACACTTCCTATGGGTGATATTTATGGAATGTTTGAGAAAAAATCAAATATTGATTTAAGTAATTCTAAACCTTGCGATAATTTTATTGCTGAAATTTTAGAAAATTTTGCGCCTGATACCACTCAAATTTTAAAGATATCAACAACTCCTACATCTGCAAGTAATGCCTATACAACACCTTGTGCCGGTTGGTATGTTTGTTCAGCTGACAGTTCTACAAAAAGATATCTGTACATTAACGGAGTTCAAACAGGATATTGTTTGTCTTCATCTGCTCAATCAATTTCAGTATTTTTAGGCAAAGATACAAGCATTTATTGGTCGGGTAGTTTCAGTTCGGTATCTTCACAGACTTTTATTCCGGCAAAAGGTGCAAAATATGTTAAATCGGCTAGTGATGATTTAGATGATATTTTAGGCTAAATTACTGCATTTTTAGCCCCATTTACCCCAAAAGAAAGGACTTATATGAAAGAGATTGTTAGGTATGTTACGTTTGACTTAACACCAATTGTTTGTGTGCGTGTTATTGAAAAAACTGATACAGAAAAAATTAAACAAGAAAAGAAAGATTATCCGTTTAAATTACACAATGATGTTCCAGTACATATTATTACGAACAAGAGAGCGTTTTCGTTTACGATTCCAAGCAAATATATTTGGAACGGTGCGGATATCCCACGTTTCTTTTGGCGATTGATTGGAAGTAAAACCGACAATGCTTTTTTAATGGCATCAATGGTTCATGATTATTTGTTAGACAACAAAAAAGATGTTTACACAAATGTTCTCAAATCTTCTATGTCAATGAAGGAATACAGAAGACTTACAAGTCTAGCTTTTCGAGAAGTTTTAAAGAACTCGGGTGAAAAAACTATCAAAGCTAATATTATGGCTTGGTGCGTGGATGTTTATCAAATGAATCACAGGAAAGAATGGAATGAATATTAGTTTAGAATTTTTGTTGGTTATTGTTATCAATGTTCTTTCAGCAGGACTTTTTATCGGTGGCTTGGCTACAAGTATTAAATTTATTGAGAAACAGATAAAACGGTTGGAAGAAAAACAGGACAAACACAATAACTTAATTGAGCGAATGGTTAAAGTGGAAGAAAGCACAAAATCTGCTCACAAAAGGCTTGATACTATTGAAGGCAAAAAATGAAATATACCCTATTAGAAAAACAAAAAGAATTTTTTAATATTCCTCACAATAACTCTCTTGATGTAGTTATATATCAAGGGGGTTATGGTAGTGGAAAAACTTGGTGTGGTTCACTTTTAGGTTTAATGCTTGCAAGAAAATACCCCGGCTCTCGTGGTTTAGTTTGTGCAAAAGAATATGTTTTGGTGCGTGATACAACATTAGAATCGTATTTTTCACATCTTGAAAATATGGGATATGTTGCCGGAAAACATTATTCTTTTAATAAAATTGAAAAGAAAATGACACTTTCAAACGGTTCTGAAATTCTTTTTAAAGGTGTTGATAATCCCGAAAAAATCAAATCTTTGAACTTGCATTGGGCGGAAATTGAGGAAGCTTCGCAAATTTCTGATTCAGCATTTAAACAATTAATCGGACGTTTGAGAAACACGAATGTAAAACCATCTTGGGGTAATTTTCGTTACAGACTTTTCGGACATACAAACCCACAAGCTAACAAAGGTTGGATTTACAAAAGATTTGTTGAAAGCAAAAAAGAAAATTACCGCTTGGTTATTGCTCCGACTTCAAATAATATCTATCTGCCCGAGCATTACCTTGAAAGTATGAAAGAGGATTTTGACCCTGAATATTACAGAATAAATGTTTTGGGTGAATTTGGTAATTATTCAAGCGGTTTGGTTGTTAAAAACTTTACAGATGAAAATATTAAAACGCTTAGATATAACCCTAATTTGCCATTGCATTTAACTTGCGACTTCAATGTTGACCCAATG
>CAKVGS010000016.1 GCA_934747335.1 uncultured Candidatus Melainabacteria bacterium | reverse complement strand
AGATTTATTTTATACTCTCTCTCTTAATATCCTCGTGTTTATTTAATGTTGCTAAACTTCTTTTTAGCAACTTTTTCTTTTTATATATTGATTTTGTACAGTTTGGTAATTTTTGATTTAAAATATAAAAACAAGAATTTATTTGAGGTTTCTATGAAAAGATGTCATTGGGTTGATGAAAAATCGCCAATTTATGTTAAATATCATGATGAAGAGTGGGGTGTTCCAAAATACGATGATAGAGAGCTTTTTGAACTTTTGGTTTTAGAATCTTTTCAGGCAGGGCTTTCTTGGATAACAGTTCTCAAAAAACGTGAGGCTTTTCGTGTTGCGTTTGACAATTTTGATGTCGAAAAAGTTGCAAAGTATGATGAAAACAAAGTTAATGAGTTATTGAAAAACAAAGAAATTATACGTTCTAAAGGAAAAATCAATTCTGCAATCAACAATGCAAAAATTTTTATTGAAATTCAAAAAGAATTCGGAAGCTTTTCAAACTACATTTGGAAATTTACCAACAATAAAATCATTAAAAATACATCCGACGAACAATTTGTAAGCACACCTTTATCAGACGAGATTTCCAAAGATTTAAAAATACGCGGTATGAAATACGTAGGAACAATTATTATTTATTCTTACCTGCAAGCAATCGGAGTCGTCAATGACCATGAAAGTGATTGTTTTAAGAGGCAAACTGTTTTACAATTTTAATTTTAAAGTTACTATTATCCAATCCAAAATTGAACGACACTAGCATCGCGAGCGTTTTTAGCGAGCGTAAGAGTGCGGGTTCACCCGCTACATCCATTTGAACAACGCTCGTAAGAGCGTAGGAAGCGGTAGCGTGTTTTCTCTTTCTTTTCGTTCTTTTCTGGGGTAAATACTTTCAACTTGTAGGCATACTTACGAACTTGGAAGTGAAGTGAAAAATCTTTTTATTCGCAACAAAAGAGAAAGAAAAGGACATTTATAGTAATATTTGAATATAATACTCTTACCGGAAAACACCTCACTTATAAATAAAGATTTTATTTTGTTAAAATAATTATAACCGCACCGATTGCCATAATTATTGAGCCAATCAACTTTTCCTTGAAATTTTCTTCTTTAAATAAATTTACGCCTAAAAATACACTCAAAATTGTTGAGAGTTGGAACAAAGCTAACGCGTAAGAAACATTCATTTTTGCAAAAACATAGTTTGTGGAATATTGCATAACACCAACTGCCAAAACTAAAAGCAGTTGGTATTTTAAAGACTTAATTTCAGGCTTATGACGGGAAACCGCTACAAACAAAAGAGAAAAAATCAAGCCTGAAAATGCCCATAAGAAAAATGCGTTGGTAATTCCTGAAAGTAAAATTATTTTTTTAATAAAAATAGCTTCGGTACCTGAAAAAATCAGAGCTAAAACTCTATAAAAAATGGCTGTTTTATCAATTTTTGTTTTAGATTTAGCACCCAATACGAAATACGTACCAAAGATTATTAACAAAATACCTAAAAACGCATTTATATTAGGGATTTCTCTTAAATACAAAAATCCTATAATAATTGCAACTATCGGTTTGTACGAATTTATCGGAGCGATTGCAGACAAATCACCAAGCGAAAGCGCTTTTATAATAAAATAATTTCCTAATGCTCCAAAAAATCCCATTATTAATACGTTTGCTAAAATTGTATTTGTAATTGAAATTTGATTAATAAAAAACAAACCGCAAATTGACAAGCCTAAGTATGTGTAAAAATTGATTACAGAAGATTTTTGACCTTTATTAGTCAAAATCTTTTGAAAAACATTTAGGTATGAATTTGAAAATATTCTGATTAAGATTCCAAAATAAGTTGCTAGCATAGTTAAATTATACCTAAAAATATTTAAAAACGATTAAGTGTATTTTATACTCTTTTTAAATCATCCAAAAGTATTACCATTATTTATTTACAACCCTCTTGAGAATGCATTAAGTGTATGTTATAATAATAGTAGAAAGAATAAATATCTTTTCAATACTGTTAAAAAACAGAGAAAGGAATGGTAAATTAAAAAAAGTTTTTTGCAAGTAATGAAATTTACCCCCTAAAGAGTGTTATAGCCCCACACCACTCTCAAATAAAAAAGGTATCCTGTAACTTAAAAAGCAAATGGTGAAAGCGATGGATACGATATTAGTAAACAGATTACAAAGACCCCAGTTAGAAAAGACTGCAACGAGTGCAGCAGGAATCGGTATTGCTATATGCTTAATGCTCTCTCAGAATTTACTAATATCCGCCAAAGATATTCGCGTAGAAAACTTAACAGGAATTTCACCAAGCCTGAATTATATTCAAGAAAGACAACAAGAACAAGAAATTGCATTCGAACAAGAAATTTCAAATAAGTATAGAAATTCAAAAGTAGTTAGTGTTGAGAAAGGCGTTAAACATGTCAGAATGATAAGATTTTATAATAATAAACCCGTCCGAATTAATATAGTCGAACTATCAAAGGGTGTAAATGAGGATTTAGTAGTAGAGCCGGCGATTGCTTCAGGAACTTTAGCATCCAAATCTAAAATCTCAAATATCGCAAACAGAGAAAACGCAATTGTTGCAATCAACGGCGGATACTTTAAACCTCAAACGGGTGTTCCATTAGGGACTTTGATGATAAACAAAAAAGTTTACACAGGCCCGATTTATGACAGAGTGGCTATGGGAATTTTCGACAACGGATTTGATATGGCTAGAGTTCAACTTAGAGCTCAAGTAGAAACAAACAAAGGAGGGTTAAAAATTGATAATATCAATCAGCCTAGAATGTTGTCAACTCATACAATCGTCTATACGCCGGATTGGGGCGAATATTCTCCGCCTTGTCCAAAGTATGGGCTTCAGATAGTTGTCGAAAACGGTAAAGCAACGAGAGTTTCTTACGGAGCAAATAGAATACCTCAAAACGGATTTGTTATTGTTGGCGCAGAAAAAAACTTAAATAGTATCAAGGATGCAAAAAGATACAAACTAAATATTAAAATTAACCCTGAGTGGAAAGACGTTAATCATATTATAAGCGGTGGCCCGTATTTGATAAAAAACGGTGACATCTATGTTGATATGACAGCGCAAAAACTCGGCTCAATCGGTGGCAGAAACCCAAGAACTGCAATAGGATATACAAGAAATAACCATCTAATTATGCTTACAGCTGATGGCAGAGAAGGTTCATCAATCGGCTTAACGCTTGTAGAACTCGCAAATTTGATGAAAGAACTCGGTTGTGTAAATGCAATGAACTTAGATGGCGGCGGTTCAACGGTAATGTTCGTAAAAGGACAAGTTGTCAATAAACCCGCTGTACAAGGCGGAATTCCTCTTTCTCACACCTTGACGGTAAGAAAGATAAGCTAAAATTACATTCCATAATACATTAAATCCCCTATGGAAGTAAAAACTACCCCTTTTCTGAATATTCAGAAAAGGGGTTTGAGTTTTTATAATTTTAATCTACAATGTTACTCTTACACAGGAGCAGACACCAATGCTCTGTTAAACATCTGTCTATAATAATCCATATTGATATTCAAATCTTCGCCAATTTCAAACAGCATCACAATCAAATCTCTGTCTGCTTGGCAGCTGATTTTTTGGATTATTTCCTCCATATTTGCAACAATTTTTGAGAAATAATAGCTTTGAGCTTCCGCAATATCAACCTTAATCTCAAGTTTTGCAATACAATCCAACAAATCGAGCGTAGCATCAACTTGTTGTAAATCAAGCGCATAAGACAATCTGTTTATGTTTTGAGCAATTTTTTTGCTGAAAATCTTTGATGTCGGTTCTTTATCAATCTCAATACCAATTCTTTTTGCTTCAAAGTTCAAATCAGATGCCTGCTGAATAATATCCGTATCCAAGAAGCCGCGAGATTCAATAAACAATTCATTAAATTGTTTTGTCAAAACATATTGAGCAGAAATCTTGAATTCTTTTGGAATATCCAAGCCCAATGTTTGCATTTGATAAATTGAGCCTTTGCCTTCGTCATACATTGATTCATAAGTATTTGCAAATATTTGCAACTTACCTTTAAGCATTGTTTGCAATATTTTACGTCTTTCTTCGATAAAGATATCTTTAAGCGTAAAGTATTCTTTGCCAAAATAATTATCAATTGTTCTGATAATTTCTGTTAAAGGTGAAACAAGATAAGTTCTAACAAGTTCTTTTTGAATTGTTTCAAAATCATCAGAATATTCTTTTATTGCACAATGAAAATCGCCGCCTGAGAATTGAAGAAGTGCAAAAATCATATTTGATTTTTCCAAAGTTACTTTTGATTCTACTTCAATATGTCCGATTACAAGCTTTGAGTTACCTTTAGTTACGCTCTTGTAAGAATGTTTGTTAATTTTATAGCAATAAACATTTTCTTCATCCTCAATATCGGTATACAAAGATGAAATCGCCCAAAGGCTTACAATTTGTTTAGAAGTTACAATTGATGGTTTTACAAATTTTTCATAAACATCTTTACCGGTACCAAATTCAGGAATGTTACTTTTTGCTTCATTCAAAATTTCCAAGAAAGGAGTTTCTAAATCTTTTTTCATAAAAGATTTTGCAAGTTGCATAACTCTTGCCGCGTATTTCATAATTTGAACGGTTTCTATACCTGAAATTTCAGAGAAAAACCAACCACAGCTTGTATACATAAGCATTGCTTGTCTTTGAATTTCCAAAAGTTCCATAGCTTTAACTTTTTGCTCATCAGTTAAATCATCCAAGAAATATTCATCTTGGAAATTTTTAACGCTTATATCACTTCTGTCCATAATTACAGATATGTAATTATCGCGAGTTTCTTGCGGATTTTTAAAGAACTTTTTACCTTGCTTATGATACAAAGTAGTCATCTCATCTCTCAAGTAATCCAACGCTTGTCTTAAAGGTTTTCTCCATTTTTGATTCCACCCCGGATGTCCGCCTGTTGAGCAACCGCAATCATCTGACCATCTGCCAACTCCGTGAGAACAACTCCAAGAAGAAACAGGTTTAATTTCTACTTCCCAATCACTTTTGTATTTTTCTAAGTATTCTGCGTAATTAGTTACAATAAATCCTGCATCTTTCACTCTCAACTTCATCGCGTAAGCTAAAGCCATATCGCCAAATTTTGTATGGTGACCGTAACTTTCACCATCAGTTGCAATATTTACAAGCTGAGGATAGTTTCTTAAATCAGAAATACCGTCTTTCAATCTATTTACAAACTTGTTACCATCTGTCAAAAGTTCATCAAACGCAACAGAACGAGAAATCGCACCATCATAAAAGAACAAATCTATATATTTCCCAGGTGCAGATTTGATGTAATATCTGTAAGAACGTGCAGGGTCTATATTTCCCCAACTTACATCCTGCCAAGTTTTTTCACCTTCTTTTCTGATTTTTTGAGCTTGATATGGTGACAGAATTGTAAATTTAATTCCATTTTCAACTAAAACTCTTAATGTATCATCGTCACAAGCAGTTTCAGCAAGCCAAATACCTTCAGGTTTTCTGCCGAAACGGTATTCAAAATCTTTAATCCCCCATTTTACTTGGGTTTGCTTATCTCTTTCATTTGCTAAAGGCATTATCATGTGGTTATAAACTTGCGCAATCGCGTTTCCATGCCCGTTATGAGCACGACGAGAATTTATATCCGCCTTAATTACACGTTCATAAGCTAAAGGCGCAAATTCTTCCATCCAAGATAAAAGTGTCGGACCGAAGTTATAACTGATGTATTCATAATTATTTACAACATTCAAAATCTGATTCTTTGAATTTACAATTTTTGAAACAGAGTTTGGATTATAGCATTCGTTATTGATTCTCTCATTCCAATCATGGAACGGCAAAGCACTATCTTGTTGTTCAATAGCTTCTAACCAAGGATTTTCTCTTGGTGGTTGGTAAAAATGACCGTGAACAGTCAAAAACACTTCTTTTTTTGTTTGTTTATCTTTATTTTTTTCTTTTTCATTGCTTGCAACTTGCGCCATAATTATTTAACTCCGTCTTTCTTCTCTTCAGGTGCTTTTTTAGTAACGGTTAATTGTTTAACATCAATCCAAGCGTCGCCTAAAGCATCAGAAAATACAACACCTTTAATTTCTACTTCGTCATTGGTTTTCAAATCAATAAATTTTTCAGCTTCCGTACGTTTTAAAAATAACTTCATTTCTGACAAAGGAATATCATGCGCAGAATCATCTCTTCTAATTAAGAAAGAAATATAGTCATCAGAAGATTTAAAAGCCGGTTTATAATCCAAGCCTAGTGTAGAAAACTTATCAAACTTAGCTTTCATTAAAACTGTTTTATTCAAATAACTTGACGGATGATTTACTACCGTAAGCGGTGCAACTTGAAAAACTTGAGTCGTTGCTGATTGCTCTACTGATGCCGATTTTTTTGCCGGAAGCGTAGCCGGTTGAGCAGAAACTTTTTCTATGCAAACCGCACTTGTAGTTAAAATACCTGCCGATAAAGCAACAAGCATCATTGATTTAATATATTTAAAATATTTCATAATATTACCCTCTTCTTTTATCGACATTGTAACATGTTTTATTACAATTGTAAATTTTGACAAATGGGTATAATTCAACTTTTTAAACTAAAACTTCTTTTTCATTTTTATAAGTTACATATCCTAGTGGTGATGCAGGAGGTTTTCTTAAATTTTTTACTTTAGTATAAATAACACCTACTTTTGAAGGTTGAGAAGCTGAAGAGTTCTCTCTTGCAAGCTTACAACATTCAAACAAAACTGTTTCTTCAGGTTCTTTGTCTTTTACTTTTAAAAGCACATGAGAACCTGCACAAAGTCTCGTATGAAACCAATAATCTTCATCTTTTGCTAATTTTGAAACAATATAATCATTTTGGCGATTATTTTTCCCTACATAAACTTCAAATCCGTTAATATCCAATCGTAAAATTTCTGTTTTTTCCTGTTTTTTAGGTTTAACATCATCCAATTTTAATTCTGACTTAATTTCATCAAAATCCTTTATTGTTATCGCAGAATTTATGCTATAAATCAGATTTTCTAAATACTCTTTTTCAATATTCAAATTTTCAAGCATTTCAGCAGATTTTTCTTTTGTACTTTTTGCTTTTACATAAAGCTTAAAATAACGTTGAGCATTTTCTTTCAAGCTTTTTGTTTCGTCTAAATCTATTGTTATATTTTGATTATTTACATAATCAAAAAGTTCAATTTGCTTTGAGTAATCACATTTAAGATATAAATTTGCGGTTAAAAGTTCACCGTATAATTTATATTTTTCTGTATTATCCCGTTTTTTAAGAAGTGCAGAAATTTTATTAATTGAATTTATAACCTTTTTTAATTTTGGATTAACAACCGCATTCAAGCGTGCTTTTTCGCTATTCACATTCATTTCTTCCTGATATTTTGAATAATAGTTATCAAGCATTGAATTTACAGTAGCTTGAGCAACAGAATTCGGCAAAAGCTCTTGAAACAATGTGTATCTATTGCCCAATATAGCAGGTGTAAATTCTTCTGAATTTAAGTAATTGTTAATTTGTTCTTGCGATAAATTTTCAAATTGCTTGTTGAGTTCGTTTGAGAGAGAATAAACCCCTACCCTCCCCTGTGAAGAGGGAGTCAATATTTTAGGGGGATAAATATATTTTAATCCTCCTTGTAATTCTCTATATCGGCTCTTTTCTGCACCAATATTATGCGCGCAACCGATTATAACCGAGTTTTCTCTATCATAGAGAATCATATTGGAATGCTTTCCCATTAATTCTACGCAAAGACAAAGCGAACGTTTTTGAGAGAATTCATCCATAACTTCAAAATGAAATTCTATAATGCGTTCATTTTCTATTACTAAAGCGTCTGAAATTCTACACCCTTCCAAATATTTTCTAAGCAACATACAAAACATTGGCGGTTGTTTAGGAATTGAGATATTTCTGCGAGCTTCGTTTTCTGAAGACATAAAACAAATATGATAAATTTGCGGATTAATATTTATGTATAATTTTCTGCTTTCTGAATTGTTTCTCAAAGAAAAGACAAAATCTCTTCTTGTAGGCTGTTGAATTTTTTGCAGTCTTGCACCAATTATAAAATCAATATTTTCCTGAAAAAATGCTTTTAAAGTCAGAAAATCAATGTTAATCATTAATACCTGCTTCTTTGCATTCTAACATTGTCATTGTGTTGATTTACATAATTTTGATAAGTTGAATAATCGACTCTGCTTCTTGTTGCATAATTCGATTGCATTTGCCAATAAGGCATCGTGCGGTTATTAACTTGTCTGTTGTAATTGTTTCTGTAAGATTGCATTTGCATAGTACGATATGCCGCTGCATTTATAGACGCTGCATAAACGGCATTTGCCAATGCTAATACTAAAAATAAAAGTGCATATTTTTTCATAATCATATTATACAATATAATCATAAAAGTGACGCAGTCAAAATATAAATTTATTATCCTCTTGCACAAATTGTTTGAGCAACATAAACACCCGAAGCTGAAGCTTGAATTAAACCTCTTGTTACACCTGCGCCGTCACCAATTGTAAACAAGTTTTTAACACCTTCAGTTTCAAGTTCATTTGTTAATTTTACTCTTGCAGAATAGAATTTAACTTCTATACCATATAGGAGTGTATATCTTGAAGCCGTTCCCGGTGCAATTTTGTCAAGCGCAAACAACATTTCAATAATACTCTTCATTTGTCTGTAAGGAATTACAAGGCTCAAATCCCCTGGAGTTGCACAGCTCAATGTTGGCGTAATGATACTTGATTTAATTCTATCAGGAGTTGAGCGTCTGCCTTCTAACAAGTCACCAAATCTTTGAACAAGAATACCGCCTGCAAGCATGTTTGCAAGGCTTGCAATATGTTGACCATAAGCAATAGGTTGTTTAAACGGTTCTGTGAATTTTTTACTTACAAGTAATGCAAAGTTTGTATTATTAGTTTTAATATTTGCATAACTGTGTCCGTTTACAGTCGCAATTCCGTTATAATTTTCTTGAACAACTTCGCCGTTCGGGTTCATACAAAAAGTACGAACTTCATCGCCAAAAGTTGGTGAATAATAAACCAATTTTGATTCATATAATTTGTCTGTTAATGGGGCAAACACAGGCGCAGGAAGTTCAACACGAACACCAACGTCCACCGCATTATTTACCATACCGATTTTATTTTTTGCAAATTCATGCGTAAGCCAGTCCGCACCTTCTCTACCCGGAGCAATAATAGTATATTCGGCTTTTATTGTTTCACCATTATCAAGAACAATTCCTTTAACTTGTTCACACTCTACAATAAGGCTTTGCGCTGTTACATTGTTTAGAATAGTAATTCTTTCGTCTAAAAAGTCTTGCATGTGTTTAAGAACATCCAAACTGCGTTCTGTTCCCAAGTGTCTTACAGGAGAATGTACAAGTTTTAATTCTGCAAGCGCGGCTTGGCGTTCAATTTCTCTAAACACTTCCATATTTGTGCCGAAAACTTCATCAGTCGCACCATGCTCTAAATACATATTGTCAGCATAATTAATGAGTTCTTCAACTTTTTCACGACTCATGTAATCAACAAGGTGCCCGCCGACATCAGGAGTAAGTGTTAATTTACCATCAGAAAAAGCACCTGCTCCGCCCCAACCGCAGAGCAAACCGCAGCGTTTACAATTTACACATTTTGGTGAACCTTCTCTAATTGGACATTTTCTTTTTTCAATTTTTTGTCCTTTTTCGATTAAAACAACTTTCCACTCAGGACGTAATTTAACGATTTCTAAAGCAGAAAAAATACCCGCAGGTCCTGCGCCAATAATTGCAACATTGTACATTAATCTTAACTCCTAAACTACCCTATTACTTATTTATAGTAAATCAAAAAATAAACAAACACAAGTTTTGACTTAGCACTTATTTAATGGAAAATTGAAAATGGAAAGTGGAAAATTGTTTTAGGATAGTATTTGTGAGGTACGTTTTTGTATAGAGAAAGGGCGGAAGCTTCGCTTCCGCCCGTATGCCCGTGAGAGGCAATAAAAAATTTGTTTATGCTTGGATGAGGTGTGAAGTTTGAAAAAACTGTTAATAACACCCTCCCTCGGGGGAGCGAATTTTCGGTAGGGTGATGTCGAGCGTTAGCGAGCAAGCCCGTAAGAGCAAATAACAAGAAAATAACTACTAAAATCCGTAAGAATTTGTTGTTATTGGAATGTTATGCTCGCCCGTATAATCCAAGACAGGATGCCGAAGGCGGAAGAGAGTGTTATTAACATAAGAGATTTTATCAGGCAATGCCTGACCTACAAACTGACATTTAGTCAAGTTTTTCTCAAGATTTATATCTTTGTCACCCTCATCAGCCCTCCGGGCAGCTTCTCCCCTCAAGGGAGAAGCCGTTACTTGCGCTAAATTGACGTATTTCACCGCTTCTCCCTTGAGGGGAGAAGCTGCCCGAAGGGCTGATGAGGGTGACAAAGAAAATTCCTTTTCAGAAAAAATATTTTCAATAATGCACAAACAAGCCCCTAATTTTCAAGCTTCTTTATTCTATTTTCAATGTCCTTGATTTCTTCTTTCAATTCTGCATTCTCTTTCTGCAATTTTTCAATAGTTTCCTGTTGAAATTGCATTGTAGTTTTTATAGAAGAAATCTTATTATCCAATTCTTTAACAGCATTGATTACAGCATAAAACATATCTTCAAGACGAATTCTTAAATACCCGTCTTCACCTTTGATTACTGCATCAGGAAATACTTTCTGTAAATCTTGAGCCATTACGCCAACCATCGGAGTTTTGGCTTCATCTTTTTTGAATGTATAATGGTAAAAATCTAATTTTTTCAATTCGTCCAAACCTGCCATATATTTTGCGCCTACATTTTTTAAACTACGATCGGAAGTTTGGTAAGTGTATTTCTTCCCCATCACACTTACAGTTCCTGCACCTGAAGTGGTACTATGAAATGCTCCATTACTGCCGTGTGCATATCCAAAACGAACTATATCATGGTTTAATGATGCTTCCCTCAGGTAAACACCACCAACAGCTCCACTGGAAGTACTACCTTGCATACTTAACAAAACATTACCGTCTACTACCAAATGTCCAGGAATATATACTGTATCATTCTTTGTTCCTAAAACTATTTGATGTGTTGCCGTTGTTTCTGCACCAGCCCCAATTGCGGTTGAATAATCGTGTCTAGCTAGAGTAGAATTTCCTATTGCAATTGCGTCATTACTAATAGATATTTCTGCATTTTTTCCAATCGCAATTGAGTTATTTGAAAAACTAGTATAGGAATCTGTTCCTATTGCAATAGACGAGTCGCTAGATATATGTCTTGCATTAGTCCCTATCATTACTGAATTATTACCAGAGCCATTAGCTCGAGTTCCAATTGCAACTGAGCTATTGCCTGTTCCACCAGCTTGAGTTCCAATAGCAATTGAACTATTATCAACTCCTGCATCATATCCAATAGCCACTGCATAATTTTCTCTTGGATGTGCATGATATCCAATAGCTATTGCCCCATCTTTGCTTGATTTTGTTTCACTTCCTATCGACACCGAACAAAATCCTGCCTCAGCATTATACCCAATAGCTGTGCTATTATTACTCGTAATTTTAACCCCATGTCCAATTGCAACACTATCAAAAGAATTCTTATCTATTGTTTGTCCCATACCTATTGCAACGGAGTTCCTTCCTACTGTCGAATTGTTTAAGCCTACAATACCTGTTGTTTTATTCATTGTAATCTGTCCGCTGAAATTTCCATCTTGGTCTGCAAATGCTAACGCAGGGTGGTTTGCATCATTTCCGCTTGCAAGCACCAAGCGCGGACGAGTGGGCTCATTTTCACCTGCTGAATAACTGCTTGAGCCGATTATTGCACTAACATCAGCTTTATTCATATTGTATACAATATTGCCGTTTATACCTGAAAATAACCAAGGACTATCTCCACTTCCTACACTCCTAGCCATTTTTTTAGTTACAATTGGAGCGGTTGCGGCTGCTACTATCGCTACTATAAGCAAAACTACCATCATTTCCATTAGCGAAAATGCGTCTTTTAAATTCTTTTTCACAAACACCTCATGTCCGTACAAAATTAGTTTCTTGCATTACCAAATATAATATCATTTTTTTTTTTTCGTTGCAATATGCAACATATGTGGTATGAGCTTTTAGTTCTTATAAATTTTAAATTGAGAAAACTGAAGCTGTGCCAGGAGGCTTAGGTGTAATGTTTGGAATAGTTGTAGTAAATTAGACCTTTAAGTTAATAATACCCTCTCCCGCCTTCGGCACCCTCCTCATGTAGAATTGATAAAAGGGGAGGGAACTAAAATCGTTCAAATTTTAACTTTTTATCAAATGAACGACATTTGCACCGCGAGCGTTTTTTAGCGAGCGTAAAAGTGCGGGTTCACCCGCGACATCCATTTGAATTACAACCGTAAGGTTGTAGGAAACAGTGAGAGTTTCTTCTTTTTGATTACTTTTTCTTCTTGCTTTTTCAAAGAAGAAAAAGTAAGAATTGTTTTAAAATAAAAACGTTTTTTCTTAAATGTCCTTTTCTTTCTCTTTTGTTGCGAAGAAAAAGAGAAAGAAAAGGACCAAAAGAAAGAGAAAACACGCTACCGCTTCCTACGCTCTTACGAGCGTTAAATTAAATGGATGCAGCAAGCAGAGCTTGCACTCTCTCGCTCGCTATCGCAGCTAATCGCTGCACGCTCGCGGTGCGAATGTCGTTCATTTGATAAAAATTATCATGGACAGTAGTGCCCAAGGGAGGGAGTCACTTGTGTTTATTGAGCGCATAGTAAATCGCAAAAATTGAACGACTTTAGTTCCCTCCCCTTTTTGTCAATTCTACCTGGGGAGGGTGCCGAAGGCGGGAGAGGGTATTATTAACTTAAAGGTTTTTGTCAGGCTGTGCCTGACCTACATTTTTTGTTGCAAATTAAAAATTTAATATATACTATTTAACTATATAAGCATTACTCTCAAGAATGATTTTTTGCAAAATTCATCACATTTCTTTACATGTCGATTGCTAAGGGTGTTATTTTATGCTAAAATAGTCGCATAAAATGTGTGGAAATTAACTGATATTTATATAAATGTGTGTTACTAATATAGGAGAAAAAACTATGAAACTTATCTCTAAAGAAATCAAAACAGTTAAATCTGCATTCAACGATGAATTTGAAAACTACTTGAAAAAGCAGCAATTGAAAACCACTTTCAATGGTACTGAATTGGAATCTTTTTCTTGGTACAGAAAAGCTTTAGGACTAGCTTAAGTCTAAACTGAATCTTATTTAGTAAAGATTTTGGGAGTATGAAAAATTTAATTTAAGTAGGGCGTGAATTTGCTATGCAAATTCACGCCCTACTGTTATCAAAATTGTTGCAATTAAGCCTTTTTATTACCAACTTCATTACCGGGAATCATCAAAGCCAATGGTATACACATAGTTATTTTATGTATTAAAGGATTTTTCTCATCTATTTGTCTTGCAGCCATACAAAAATCATCAAGGTGAGCAGAGTAATCACTTAACTTAACAGGTCTGCCTTTACCTTGGTGAAAGACCTTTTCATTAACCTTATTGGCAATTATATTGCTTGTCCAAACTCCCGTAAACAAACCAACAAGAGCTGCAATGGCCTTAGGAATCTTACTTCTGTAAGTTTCCGCATTTTTATTCTTTTCAAAAAACTTTTGACCTAATTTTTTACCAAGTTTTGCAAATCTCGCTACAAAAATAATAGGAACAGAAACATTTGCTATTTGCATTAAAGTTTCTTTTAGTTTTGCTTTTCGATTTTCCTTGTTTTTATCAATTGCAAAACCCGCCGCAAGTCCGCCTAAACAAGAACCGACGCCCATTGTTATAATTTCGGGTTCATCATAAGGAGCTTTGTATAAATAACTCCCTTTAAAATTTTTAAACATCTTGGTTGGATTTAAAGAATATTTTGCACATTTTGCAAGTACTGCCAAGCTTGCAACAACACCAAGCGCAGAAGCCCCTGCAATAATAGACTTATCTTTGGTTGAATACGTACTTTCTGACCAAAAATTACCATGCCCAAAACTAGGTTTGTTTGTTGAAACGCTATTATATTTAATCGGACTTACATTCATGCTTTAAACCTTTCGGCTATAATAAAACATGTGAAAGTCAAAAATTGCCCTATTGTAACAAATTCTTAACAAACAGGTGAGTAGAATTTAGAAATTTCTTCAAAATACTTCTCTAAAGCCTTATAGCCATTATATATTTCGTTTGTAACCGTAGCATATCTGCTTGCGATTATGTACTTAAGTTCTTTACATCTTATTTGTAGTAAATCGTCTGCATCTTTTCTCAAAAGCTCGTTACCGGAAGTTGACCATTTTTTCAAATAAGAAAGTTCTTCGTTGATTTGCTTTATAGTAGAGAATTCCAAAGTATTGAAATCATATTTTTTAAGAAGTTGCAATTCAGAATTTGTGATTCTGCTTTGAACGGCTTGAAAACGATAGATTTTCTTGATTATTACATAATTATCAGCAATTCTTCTATGTGAATATGGTACAGAACTTTTTGCTAAAAGTGCTGATGTAGAAAGTGCTGTAAACGCATCATCATCTCTTGAAAATGTACTTTGAATTGGATTAATCGTTTCAATCTTCTTATTAATCACGAGCCAAAACTCCTTTTCCCTCTTTACAAATACAATCATATATTAAGCATGTAAAGTTGTCATTATAATTTGAAAAATTTTTACATAAATTAAAAAATCGTTTTCCCTTTCGGGGTTTCACCTCACCCTAGCCCTCTCCTGTAAGGCGAGGGAATGACCTAAAGTCGTTCATTGAATAATGCATATACTTATATATGTATCAAATGTATAAACAAGTCTTGGTTATTCCCTCGCCTTACAGGAGAGGGCTAGGGTGAGGTGATGACCCGCAAGGGAAATCTCTCAACAAAAAAAAGACGGCTTAAAAAGCCGTCTTTTTAGAAAATCTCTAATCAATTAGCACAAAGCACAAGAGCTATCTAAAGACTTTTTTAAAACATCAACCTTGTCTAATTGTTCCCAAGGAAGATTTAAGTCTGTACGTCCCAAGTGTCCGTAAGCTGCTAATTTTTGATAGAATTTACCGCCATTTTTAGCAGGCAAGTTTCTCAAATCAAAGTTTGAAATAATTGCAGCCGGTCTTAAATCGAAGTTAGCTCTTACTAATTCTGAAATTTCGTCATCAGAAATTTTACCTGTGCCAAAAGTATCAACGAAAATTGAAATAGGTTCAGCTACACCAATAGCATAAGCCAATTCAATTTCACATTTTTCAGCAAGTCCTGCTGCTACAATATTTTTAGCAACATATCTTGAAGCGTAAGCAGCAGATCTATCAACCTTCGTTGGATCCTTTCCTGAGAAAGCACCGCCACCGTGACGAGAATAACCGCCGTATGTATCTACGATAATTTTTCTACCTGTCAAACCTGAATCCCCTTGAGGGCCACCAACTACAAATCTACCGGATGGATTGATTAAAATAATTGTTTCGCTATCAAGCTTAATAGATTCAGTTTCAAATACATAATCAATTACGCATCTTTTCAAATCATTTCTAATAATTTCTTGAACCTTAGAATTATCACTAATTCCGTTGATTTCTGCAGCGTGCTGAGTAGATAGCAAAACGGTGTGAATTCTTGAAGGTTTACCGTCAACATATTCAACAGTAACTTGTGATTTACCGTCAGGTCTTAAATATTTTAAGATACCTTCTTTTCTAACTTGAGTTAATCTATAAGACAACTTATGCGCCAAACTGATTGGAAGTGGCATAAGTTCAGGTGTTTCATTACAAGCGTAACCAAACATAATACCTTGGTCGCCAGCACCGATATTTTCAGTTTCTGATTTTGAAGTATCAGCATTTTCGCTTCTGCTTTCAAGAGCTTTGTTTACACCGCCTGCGATATCTACTGATTGTTCATCAATACTTGTTAAAACAGCGCAAGTATCGCAATCAAAACCACCGCCTGCTTGTCCTTCATAGCCGATATTTCTAACGGTATTTCTAACTACTTGCGGAATATCTACATAACAATTTGATGTAATTTCACCACAAACAAGAACCATACCTGTTGTAGCAGTTGTTTCCGCAGCTACTCTGGATTGAGGATCTTTTGTTAAAAATTCATCTAAAATCGCGTCTGAAATTTGATCGCAAACTTTGTCAGGGTGTCCTTCTGTAACTGATTCAGAAGTAAATAAAAATTTTTTTGATGTCATTTTTTTCTCCTTAATTTATATTACTCCGGTAAGGTTTTTAATTCCGACCCGGTTACACATTAGCTACATTCTATTATGAAGGTCAACAAAAAGCAAGAATATAGAACACTTCACTTAACATAACGCAATGTATAAAAACAAAAAAAAGGAATTCTGCTTAGAATTCCTATGGTTGTTTTTCTTTTTACTCTGTTCTTAATTTCTTCTCGTGTTTTCTCGTGTTTATGTATTCCTATTAATCCCTAAATTCCCTTCAGGGGAAGTTATCCCCATTTCCTGCCTCTAATCTAGTAGCGCCTCAAGAATTCTAGCATTTTTATCTGCTAAAGTATTCTGACGAACTTGTGATCTTGTGATGTAGCTTCTCAATGCTTCACGAATAAGTTCAGAACGTGATCTGCTTTCGTTTTCAGCTACTTCATCAATCTTGCCTAAAAAGCTTTCAGGCATTGAAATCAATACTCTTGCCATAATTGGTACTCCTTATTTTTTATCCTCTGTATACTTTATTTAGTGATTACATATATATAAAGTATTTCAGATTTAAAAAATTGCCTTTTTTGCTATCAATTGTAAAGTTTTGTAAAGCTAAATTTTAAATTTACAAATATCTCGGCGATAAGCTTTCCCGCTAAACTCAATATCTTCGACCTCTAAATACATTTTATCAACGGCTTTGGACGCAGTAATCCCTGAGGTCGTCAATATAATATTAGCGCCACGAACCGCTTCAAATTCTAAATATTTGTTTTTATTTACACTCGGATAGAATGTTATTTTTGTTTCTTCATCCAAATTATCTAAACCAAGTATTGCATTTTCTGTATTTTCTTTGTTTTTACAAGTTAAAACCAAAGAAGAAGCGTATTTGTTAAACAAATTAATTCCTTCGATTTCATCGCTAAAAGAACCCACAACGCAAGATTTAAACAATTCATACAAATCTTCATCCAAAACTTCTAAAACTGCAGTAGCATCACAATCCTGCATGAATGATTGCCAACCTAAAACAAAAATCTTTCCGTCATCTGTCAGAATGCCGTTTACACCGAGAATACCCAAGTATGGATTACCTTCTATTTCGCAATAATCAAGCGTTGGATAGATTACATTGTCCATCAGGTAGTATTCCTGCTCAAGCGTTAGTTTATAATTTGGAGAACATGCCCCCATTCCGCTTGTCAGTTGCCCGCCATCACCTTCCAAAGAGTGCTTGTAAGTAATTGAAGAGCCGATTGGCAAGGCTTTATAACCATCGGTTATTGTATAGAAAGAAAACGGTGTGCCATAGATATAGTCTTCGATAATTACTCGTTTATTTTTTTCTATAAACAAAGAATCGACAAAGGTTTTAGCAGTTTGAGTATTTGTAAAAACAGTTGCACTGTTTGAATCATCGGTTTTGATTACAAACGGATTTTTTAGATTTTTGATGTAATCCATTACCATGTTTTGTTTTTCAAAAATCCCGAATTTCGGAGTCGGTATGCGCAATTTGTATAAAATTTTCTTAGCTAAAGCTTTGTCAAACACAAGTTTGCACGCTTTTTTTACCGGCGCAAATATCGCCTGATTGTTTTGATTAAATAATTCTACAATATCGGATTTCAAGGCTTTTAAAGAAGTCGGTATTGTTAAGTCAATGCCGTTTTCCATCACAAATTCAAGAATTTCAGCCGACGCGTCTTCTCTTATGTCAAGACAAGTAGCAAATTCTTTTATCGCATCGCTTGATGGGGTTACAAAAATATCGTGTTTTTCTGATAGTTTTTTAGCTAAAGCGTATTCTTTAGCGCTGTTTCCAATTATTAAAATTTTTCTTTTCATGGTCAAAATTATAACACGGAGAGAAGATTTTTTAAAGTTAATAATACCCTCTCCCCTGCCCCTCCCCCGAGGGAGTGAACTAAAGTCGTTCGGGAATTGGCGAAGCAACCTCCATGAATAGGGAGGTCGGAGCTGTTGGCGAAACTGAGCGGAGTTCTGATGAGAGTGACAGAAAAATAAAAAATAATTCTATGAAAACTTATATTGAGTTGTAATATCCCCATTCGGCAATTCAAATATAATTTTCCCATTAATACAATAGACATTTGGAATACCTTTTTCTCTATTGTTTTGCTGTGCTTTTTTTATTGCTCGATTTCCAAGCATTAATATTTTTCCTGAAATATCACTCATAAATTTGTTCCTATAAACTCATTATACATATTTTCATTAAAAATTTCTACTCTACCATTTATTGATTTTGCAATTAGAATGTATTCAGTAGAACCATTGTAAAAAATATTCCATTCATCAACAATATTTTTGTATATGCTTATAAAATTTTGTTTGCTCCTATAAAATCTTCTGACAATATCTTCTTTGGGAATATTATGGCCACCGTTTAATACCCGTATTTTTATACGATTTTCACACATCAATGGACTGGGTAAATAAGAATATATTAAAATAATTTTATATCCTAATTCTTTTGCTTTTTTTATTATTTTTAAGTGAATTTTTCCTGAGAGCGTTGTTTCTATTGCAAAAGATTTCTGCTTATTTAGTAAAACAGATAATTTCTCTAATACAATTTTACCTGCCTTAATTTTTACACTTTCTATATTATTCGGACAAATTTCTTTTGCAATATCATCTGCATTTAAATATTCCAATTGTTCGGCAGGTAAAAGTTCACTTGCTAATGTACTTTTACCACTTCCATTTGCACCTGCAATTATATAAAAAATTTTATTATTCATAGAATCATTATACCATAAATTGATTTACACAGATTGAACGACTTTAGTTTCCTCCCCTTTTATCAATTTTGTATGGGGAGGGTGCCGAAGGCGGGAGAGGGTGTTATTAACTTTTTACCGATACCCATCCAAACCTTCCCTGACAAGGGAAGGAGTTTGACTAAAGTCGTTCGGGAATTGGCGAAGCAACCGCCATGGATAGGGAGGTCGAAGCTGTTGGCGAAGCCGTGCTGAGCCGTACAGATTCGGGTGGGTTACGGTTTTTGAAGTTTGGAAATACATTTTTGCAGAGAGCGGGAGAAAGAGGGGGAACTGTTAATCAACATCTCTGCCACCCTCATCAGAGCTCCGCTCAGCTTCTCCCACCATATGTGTTTGTTTTTTATTTAGAACCCTATTTTGTTAGGTCTGGTTCTATCCATTAGTAAATTTATGGCTTCCATTAATTCTTGATTATCAAGTTTATTATCTTTGCAATGTTGTATAAAAAGTTGTTCTAAGTCAGTTATACGACGATTTAATTCTTTGTGTTCCAATGCAAATTTTTTAATTTGTACAAAAGTACGCATTATTTGTATATTTATTGCAATTGCCTGTTCCGAATTTAATACAGTAGAAAGCATCGCAACACCTTGCTCTGTAAAAACATATGGTAAAAATCTTCTACCACCACGCCCTTTTTTTGATATTCCAATTTGGAATATCAAAGCATCATATTCTTCTTTAGTAAGTTGGAACATAAAATCATTTGGGAAACGATGCAAATTTCGTTTAACAGCTTTGTTTAGATTAAAAGTTTCTACACCATAAAGCTTTGCCAAATCCGAATCCAACATCACTTTTGTGCCTCTTATTTCATATATTAAGTTTTGAATTTGTGTCAAATATTCCATGTAATGATTATACCATATTTTATTATATAATCAAATATTGGTAGACCCAAAATAATAGATAATATAAACGGTGGGAACCGCTTGCGCTTTTCCCACCGTACTTGCTTGATTGTTAATTATAGATTATCAATTATTTAAGCTCCAATTTCTTTGTATAACAATTTATCAAAGAAATACAATGTCAATTGTACAAGTTCATCCATATCAATTTTGCTACCATCACCTTTTCTATCATTTCTGCCACCCCAGTTTTTGTTGTCGCCATTCTCTACACGTTGAGAATTTCTTCCAGTACCATAAGGGCAATCATCCAAGTTCTGTTGTGCAGTTGTTAAAGCTTGTTTTTGGGCGTTTCTAAATACAGTAGTTACAACATCTGCACTTATTGATGAATATTTATTCTTTAATCTTTTCAATAATTCATTCATTGTTGTTTGATAATCTGCATCTTCCCCACTTTTTGAAAGATGAATAGTTCCATCGCTTTCAGTTTTGATTTCACCACCATATACAATCCTTTCATCACCACCACCAGTTGTGTTCGTATTATAGTGAATCAAATTATTTGTCAAACTTGTATCTGCGTAAGAAGTTCTAGAGGTATAAACTGTTAGATATTCAGGATTTGTTGAAAGTTTTTTCATAATTTTTTGGAAATTATCTAATACCTTAGAAACAAATGCTGCTGCATTATTTGATTCAGAAGATCTATAATCGTTATATGTATCAATCCAAGCTGCTTGCACAAGTTTTTTTAGAACATTTTCACCACCTAATGTTTCAAGAGCAGCTTTTCCTGCTTCCGTTTTATTTATTTCGGTTTTTATTCTATTATACAATGTATTGTAAGCATTTGTAGTTTTTTGTTGTTCAAACACTATATTGCCATTATTATCCATACCGAATTCAGTATGTAATGTCGCATTTCCTCCAATAATTTCTGAAAGGTTGTTACTTTTTACATTTTCTGAAACATCAGTAAGGCTAGATGCCGCAGCTTTAAGAGTTTCAGCTTGTTCGGCTATTTTTTTATCTTCTTCTGCTTTAATCAATGCACTAACAGCATCACTGCTCAAATATTCAGTGATTTTGCCGTTCAAGTAAGTTTCGAATTCACCGCTTGCAGAGCCTGCTGCAACGAATGTGCTTACCCAACCTGAAACTTGACCGTTCAATGCAGTTTTGATTGAAGCGATAACATCAGTACTCAATGTTTTACCCATTGCAGCAGCTACATCATAAGTTGAAATGTATGCTTTTGCTTGTTCTGTGTAGTATGAAGTAAGGACACTGTTTTTCATATCAGTGTTTACATAGTCACTCAATTTGAATTCTTGCAATTTTGTATCAAGATTTGCCCAGTCACTATATTTTAATGAATTAATAAATGTATCTTTTGCAGTTTCAATAGTGCTAGCCAATTGAGATTTCAAATTAGCTTTATCAGATGCAGATAAGTTAATTCCAGCAAAAACTTCTTCAAACATTGCTTCATAAGAAGAACTGATTTGTTCGTTCAATTTAATCTTAGCCTGATTTTTTTGCAAAGCAGTTAAATAATCTTCATTGCCTTGACGATATCCAAAAGGTTCTTCTTCCAAATCTTTAATATTGCCATCACCGATATTTGCAGTTGCAAGATATGCTTTTACGAATTTTTCGATATCAGCTTTAATTTCATCAGTTGTTGGCAAAGTATCAGGATCTGCACCATCAGGGAATTTGGAATCAATATATTTGTCTAATAATTCTTTAAAAACAGGGTCTGAATATATATCAAAATTGCCCAATTCAGATTTATATTGACCTGCCAAATTTAGAGCATAATAATCTGCAGTTGCTCTACCCTTGCTAAGTGGCAATTGTTTTTGCAATATTGCATCTAATTCCCCTGATTCTAAAGCTTTACTAATTTGATCAGCTGTTTTGTTTTTCAAAAAGTTTTCCAAAGCTTCAGTCAAACCTTCTGTAATAGAAGCTTTCCATTGAGAAGAACTAATACCGCTTGGAGCATCAGTAATTTTTACATTTTCTTTCACAAAGTCATTCAATTTTTCATAGCATTGAACTTTCGTATTAGTTGTTTCTTGTTCGGTTGAATCTAATGCGTTTTTATTTTTATATCTGCCAACTTTTCCAACTTGGTTTGTATCAATACTTTTCCAGAATTGATTGATTATATCATTTTTTTGGTTTTCAGTAGGAGCTGTACCATCCCAACCTGAATAGTTTTCAAAATAATTTTCTTGTAAAAAAGAGCGCATTTCTTTTTTTACAATTATTCCATCACCATCTTTATCTGCATTGGTTTTCCAGTCGCCGATTGTTGATAAAAATTGATAAACTTTTGAAATATCGTTTGACATTTTGCCGCTCCTTATTTTTCCCTTTGTAATATGTATATCGGCAGATTTTTGAAAAACTTTAGGGTTTTAGAAGAAATTGTTACAAAAGTTTACAGTTTGAACCCCTCTCTTTGGGAGAGGGTAGAAAATCAAGTTGAGAGCCGAATGTTTTTTAGGCTCGAAACTTTGATTTTCGGGTGAGGGTTCAAGCCGAAGGCTGGTTGGATTATAAAATTTGTTTACTGTGCGTATTGCAAAACCCTCTCCTTAGCCCTCTCTGTCACTTTCGTGACATCTCTCCCAATAAATGGATGCTGTGGGAGAGAACAAAGTTTAAAAATAATCTGTACCTCTCCCTCGGAGAGGGAATAACCTAAAGTCGTTCGCCGATTGGCGAAGCAACCTCCATGGATAGGGAGGTCGGAGCTGTTGGCGAAGCTTTGCTGAGCCGTACAGATGCGGGTGGGTTACGGTCAAGAATAGTTAATTTCACCCTCATCAGAGCTCCGCTCAGCTTCTCCCCTCAAGGGAGAAGCAGTAAAATGCGTTAATTTAGCGCAAATAACGGATTCGCACTTGAGGGGAGAAGCGGCAGGATGCGTTTATTTGGCGCATATGACTACTTCGCCCTCAAAGTAATACACCTGCGTAAATATATTATCCTTTAAACGTCAAGTCGGGATGACGCGCGGCAAGGGTTTCATCAACCTTCTTAATAGGAGTCTTCTGTGGTGATTTTAAAACTTCGTCAGGATTTTCTTCAATTTCGTGCGCAATCTTCAACATAATATCCACAAACTCGTCTAAAACCTGTTTTGATTCGGATTCGGTAGGTTCAATCATGATAGCTTCATGCACAATCAATGGGAAATAAACCGTTGGCGGATGACAATTAGAATCCATCAAACGTTTTGCAATTCCTAAAGTAGAAACGCCTTGCTGATGTTGTTTTTCACCGGATAAAACAAACTCATGCATACAAGGTTCGTCATAAGGCAACTCGTAAGTACCCTTCAATTTTTCTTTCAAATAATTTGCATTCAAAACCGCATCCGCACTCGCTAGCTTTAAGTTATTGCCCATCATTAAAATATAAGCATAAGCTCTCACAAGGACACCAAAGTTGCCATAAAAGCTTCTAACCTTGCCGATAGAATGTTTGACATCATAGTTTCTAACGTATTTACCGTTTACGCACTCAACAATCGGGCTTGGCAAAAATTCTTTTAGCTTTTCTACAACTCCAACAGGGCCTGCTCCGGGGCCTCCACCACCGTGAGGAGTCGCAAATGTTTTATGCAAATTCAAATGCACAACGTCAAATCCCATCAATGCAGGATTTGTCCATCCCATAATTGCATTAAAGTTTGCTCCGTCATAATAAAGCAGTGAGCCGTTGTCGTGCATCAGTTTAGAAATCTCTAAAACTTTTTCTTCAAAAATACCCAAAGTATTAGGATTGGTCATCATAATAGCTGCTACATCTGCATCCAAAAGTTCTTTTAAGTTTTCGACATCGACTTGACCTTTTTCATTTGATTTAACTTGAACAATATCAAATCCGCACATCTTTGCGCTCGCAGGGTTTGTACCATGCGCAGAATCAGGAACAAGAACTTTTTTCCTATTAAATTCGCCTTTTGCTTCAAAATACTTTTTAACAACCATCATGCCGGTTAATTCACCGTGCGCGCCCGCTGCCGGTTGCAAAGTTATAGCATCCATGCCTGTAATCTTCTTTAAAGCTTCTTGAAGTTTGTACATAAGCTCCAACGCACCTTGAGAATCCTCATCGCTTTGCAATGGATGTAAATTCGTAAAACCTTCCAATGAAGCCAAAAATTCGTTAACTTTCGGATTATATTTCATTGTACAAGAACCAAGCGGATAAAAACCTTTTTCAATACAGAAATTACGGTCGCTCAATTCTTTATAATGACGCATTACTTCCAATTCACTAAGTTGCGGAAGTCCAATTTCGCCTTCTCTCAGCATTTCTTGCGGAAGATAATCTCCCAAAACGGCATTACTGCCAAATCCGATACCTTCCACCCCATTAGATTTTTCAAATATTGTTTTCATTACTCAAATCTTCCTGTTTCAATAATTCTTTCTTAATTTTTTCTAACGCATTTTGGATAATTCTCGAGATTCTCGATTGAGAAATATTAAACTCAACAGAGATATCTTTAAGTTTTTTATCGTAAAAATACTTAGCTTCAATCAAATCTTGTTCTCTTTGTGAAAGCTTTTTCATGACTTCGCAAATCCTATGTTTAAGTTCAACAATCTCGGCTTTTTCTTCAGGGGTTCTGTGATTATCTTTAATTATTGTAGGATTTTCTGCATCAGCCATTTCATCAATAGAAAGAATTGTCTTGTAGACAGCATCCTTGATTTTTTCCTGTTCGGAAGATTCTTGATTTTTCATCGTATACCATTTATAGCGACGGCGCATTTCGTTTCTTATTGCCCATTTAATCGCTTTTGTTAAGTATGCGGTGTTATAAAGTTCTTTATTTTTAGAATTTGTAATCAAATAATAAACAGTGTAATTTGCAAGGCTTATTACTTCAGAAAGCTCAATAAGTCCAAGGTTAGAGAATTTCTTAAATTCAACCTTAGATATTGTTTCGACTAATTCCTTGTATTGGGACAGATTAGCGCGCTCTTCTCGATTTTTGTTTATAGATTCCAAATCTTTCATACTTTATATGATATCAGAAAATAAGGTACAAATGCAAGGGAGTTTCAATTTAATTAAACACTGCACGTACATAATAATTTTCATCAAATTTCAGATTCTCCTCAAGTTCAGGAAAGCTGTCGGCAAGTCTCACGACTTGAGCGACCTTCTCTCTAATCGTATACTCACTCTGTTCTGCACCTTTGATTAAAATAGCCTCCAGTGTAGATTTTTCGACATCCATATAAAAATTCTGCAAAGTTTCCAAGCACCAATAGAGTTTGAAGAGCTGTTTATTAATAACATATTTTTTATCGCGAAAAATAAATTTGTCTAACTCGTCAAACGCTTCTTGAGTAAATTTCAAAATCCTTTGTACATAAATTTGAGTAAAATCAGGATTTTCCTTTAGAAGTTTTGCGCTATCAACAACAAGTCTACAAATATTTGCATTTATATCTATTGTCGCATCGGCAAAAACAAGCGGGAAATTAAAGAATATTCTTGATTCAGGATTTGATATTACAAATTGGTTTATTCTCAACGCAACAGCTTCTCTGATTTTGCCGTCACAGCCCGTCAAATTATTCATCAAAGCTAAAGCGTCAACATCGTTTACAACCTTATCAAATTTTAAAGCTGCAATTTGGCGCTCTGCAACATTACCGTTATTCAGCATTTCCAAAAGTTCATTATGAGTAAATACTTTTTCTGAAAGTTCGCACGCCAAATCAAAATTTTCATCTAAACTTGTATTCAAATCTTTATCCCTATTATTGTATAATTACATCATATCATAAGGCGTAATGAATTTGGAGTAAAAAATAGTTTTAATGTATGATAAGGATTTCTCAACTTAGTGTATAATAATTCTTAAGGAGACTATCATGAGTATATTAGAAACTATAATGCATAAAATATTAATATTTGAAAAAGAACCGCAAAAAATCGGACTATCACAATTAAAAGATACTCCTGTAATCAAACAAAACGAACCTTCTATCAAGAATAAAAACGTTAAACTTTCTGATTTGATGCGCAGAGCAAGTTAAGGATTAGCCTACGGCTTGAACCCTCACCCGAAAATCTAAGTTTCGCAAAGCTCAACTTGATTTTCTACCCTTTCCCGAAGAGATGGCTATTCATGGCCGCTCTATATTTGCAACCTCCATGGATAGCACTAGTGTCCAAAATAATGTTGCAAACATTGAGTCAAAAACTTAAAATGAACGACAATCGCGCCGCGAGCGTTTTTAGCGAGCGTAAGAGTGCGGGTTCACCCGCAACATCCATTTGATTTAACGCTCGTAAGAGTGTAGAAAACAGTGCGTTATTTCTTCTTTTTGCTTACTTTTTCTTCTTTTATCGCAATAAAGAAGAAAAAGTAAGAATTATTCTGTAATAAAAAAGTTTTTTGAAATGTCCTTTTCTTTCTCTTTATTTGCGAGGCAAAGAGAAAGAAAAGAACGAAAAGAAAGAGAAAACACGCTACCGCTTCCTACGCTCTTACGAGCGTCGAATAAAATGGATGTTGCAAGCAAAACCAGCTCTCTCACGCTCACTATCGGTGCTACGCACGTAAATATTTTGTCGGCAAGCATAAGTAAAATACAAAATTTCATTTTCTCTATACAAGCTTGCCTCAAAGTCACATTCCATGTTCGCACGCACGTTCGCGGCGCGTATGTCGTTCATTTAATAATAGCTTTCATGAACAGTAGTGCCGGAAGCAAAGAAATTAAACTTTAAATCTTTTATTAAGTTTTGTAACGAATTTTGTTAACTCTGAAATTGGCACATTTTTATTTACTTTATATATACGTAAGACGTAAGTAATGAGAGTATTAAGATGGGCTACTTTTTAGACATTAATAATAATGAGGATTTAAGAGCTAAGAACACTGCTCAAATTAATGCTGCTAATAACAAAACAGGTCATTCTTATGCAGGAATCCTTTCTCAATTAGGTCCATCAATTTTTATGGGCGTTTTAAATAAAATCGAATCTTCACAAGATGGCAAAGGCGGAAGTGATAGTAAAAATCTATCTGTTGATGAAGATAGAAAAAGTTATGAACGTAAATTAAACAAAGCCTTGAACAAAATTGGCGCAGAAAACGCTGACGACATCAATGAAGCTATTACCAGAGCACAAAATGAACGTGATACAAAAGTAAAAGCTGCTCAAACAGATGTTGATGCTTACAAAAACGGAACAGACACATATTCAACACAAATTGCAGATTTAGAAAAACAACTGACTAATAGCAACATAACAGATGAAGAAAAAACTAAAATAAACAATGATATAGAAAAATTAGAAAACAAAAAAAATAAAGCTTTAGAAAAAGCTGAAAAAAATCTGGAAAAAGTTGTAAAAGCAGAAAATGCTAAAGTTGATACTGTTTGTGAAAATGCAAGTTATGCATTTTCATATTTAGAAATATTGGCGTCAATGAAATCCATTGATGATAGTCAAGAAGTTACTGTTGAAGAACAAAATGAAGCATTGAATGAGTTTGTTACACACAGAAACCTAATAAACCGCAATAATGAATCTTTAGAAATAAAAAAATATGCTGCATTAAGAATTAAAGAATTGGCAGAAGCAAATCCAGACAATAAAACATTGCAATCAGGATATCGTATTATAGAACAACAAGTTGATGACATTTTAAATGGTAATAATCTTGATAATTACAAAACGATTGTTGGTAGAAAGACAGTTGCAGAAGTTAAAGAATTCTGCAAAAATGGAGGAAAAATTATAGGTAACAACTACTACAAAGACGAAGATATAAAAAAATCATTACAAAAATTAAACAACACAACTTTTGGTATTTAATAAAATTTTATAACCCCATCTTACATCTTACAAAACTTTTAGCTCGCATTTGCGAGCTTTTTTTTATTGTGTTAAAAAAATAATATGAACAAGCAAGCATTAAGAAAATGGGCAAAAGGTTTTGGGAAATTAAGAGAAGACGCAAGCAGTCAGCTTTTATCAAAACTCATTGAAACGAATGAGTACAAACAGGCAAAAAACATCATGATTTTTTATCCGATGAAAAATGAGGTTAATTTGCTCGAACTCTTAAAAGACAGCTCGAAAACATTTTTCCTCCCCAAAATTGATGGTAAAAATCTTTTATGCTGTGAATACAAAAACGGTGACGAGCTTTGCGAATCCTGTTTTAAAACGCTTGAACCGAAAACGGAAGGTGTAAATAAAAATCAAATAGATTTAGTTATTGTACCGGCTTTGTGTTGCGACAAAAGCAATTACAGGTTAGGTTACGGGGGCGGATTTTATGATCGATTTTTAGAAGATTTCAAGGGAAAAACTGTTGTGTGTTTACCTAAAGAGTTGGTTGTAGAAAACATTTATCCTGAAGAATTCGATATTCCCGTTGATTTGGTTGTGTGTTGTTGAGAGTATTATTAAATTTATGCCGATACCCATCCCAACCTTCCCTGACAAGGGAAGGAGTTGTGCTAAAGTCGTTCGTCTTAGGAAAGCAACCTCCATGGATAGGGAGGTCGCAGATGTAGGCGAGGTTGTCCGAGCCGTACAGATGCGGGGGGGTTGCGGTTTAAAAAGTTAATAACACCCTCTCCCCTGCCCCTCCCCCGAGGGAGGGAACTAAAGTCGTTCGATGGATTTTTTGCCCTTACGGGGATTCACCTCACCCTTTCCCTCTCCTGTAAGGAGAGGGAATAACCTAAAGTCGTTCGCTGATTGGCAAAGAAACGTCAATGGATAGGGAGGTCGCAGATGTTGGCGAGGCTGTGCCGAACCGTACAGATGCGGGGGGGGGTACAAAAAGTGAGTTAATAACACCCTCCCCTGATGGGTTAGAAGGTGGCTTGTTTTACAAGAGCAGGTGGGAATTAAATTTTTATAACAAAAAAACACATTCTATCAGCATGTTATAATCAAGATATGAAAAACTATTTAATTGATACACACGCTCATATAGACATGCTTCCTCTAGATGAAACGTTAGATTTAATGCAAAAATACAACGTTAAAAAAGCGATTATTCCATCTGTTGAAGTCGGCACAATGGACAAGGTTCTTGAAATTGCAAACAATAACGAAAATATATTTGCAATGCTTGGAATATTTCCTTCTGAAGCAAAAACTTACACTGATGAAGTTGAAGAAAAAATAAGAGCCAACGCAGATAAAATTGTTGCAATCGGCGAAGTCGGTTTGGATTATTATTGGGATAAATCATTTGTAGAACTTCAAAAAGAAGTTTTTGCCAAACAAATAAGACTCGCTAACGAACTAAATTTGCCTATCGCCGTACATGATAGAGAAGCACATAAAGACTCTTATGATATCATTAGATCTGAAAATAAAAGTTCTGACGTCTTATTCCACTGTTTTTCCGGCAGTGTAGAATTTATGAAAGAATGCGTTAAACAAGGTTGGTATATAGCGCTTGGCGGTGTTGTAACATTTAAAAATGCAGTAAAAATGAAAGATGTTGCAAAAGAAGTTCCGCTTGAAAAACTTGTTTTGGAAACAGATTCACCGTATTTAACACCTGTTCCTTTTAGAGGAAAAACTAATTATCCAGCCTATGTTAAATATGTAGCGGAAGAAATTGCGAATTTACGTGCTATGCCTGTTGACGAACTAATAGGAATAACAACAGAGAATGCAGAAAGGTTGTTTAAGATTTGAAAAAAGAACGTTTAGATAAAATCCTTGTTGATTTAGGGTATTTTGAAACAAAAAGCAAAGCGGCTGCTTCAATTTTAGCAGGCAATGTGATGATTGGAACAGAAGTTATTTCAAAAGCAGGATTTCAGATTGACCCGTCAAAAGAGTATGATTTTAAAGTTAAATCAATGCCCTATGTATCTCGCGGCGGTTTCAAATTAAAAAAAGCATTAGAAACTTTTGATGTTGTAGTAAAAGATAGAATTTGTTTTGATGCAGGTGCTTCAACAGGCGGATTCACGGACTGTTTACTTCAAAACGGTGCAAAATTTGTTTACGCGGTAGATGTCGGATATGGTCAGCTCGATTGGAAAATAAGAAGTTCTAATCAAGTTAAAACAATTGAAAAAACAAATTTAAAGATTTGTTCTAAAAGTGATATTTACTCAGAAGATGAGCCAATGGCGGATTTATTGGTATCAGATTTGTCTTTCATTTCTTTGACAAAGGTGCTTCCAAACTTAAAAAAACTTCTCAATCCTGATGGACATGAAATGGTTTGCCTAATTAAACCTCAATTTGAAGCAGGAAAAGAACTTGTTGAAAAAGGCGGAGTCGTAAAAGACAAGAAAACGCATGAACTTGTTATTGCAAATGTTTTAACTTGCATTAAAGATTTAGGCTACATAATTAAAGGTTTAACCTATTCTTCTATCAAAGGCCCAGCAGGAAACATCGAATACTTGGTTTGGCTTGCAACAGAAGGCGAAGAAACCGAAATTTCAATCTCCGATGTTGTAAATTCTGCGCATGAAAATCTTTAGTCTACTAATCTGTTATTCCATCTTTTTGCCCAGTTTTTGAATTCTTCTAAACAAGATAATGTCGTGTTTACTTTACAAAGACGGTTTTTACTGTTTAGCGGAATACGTCCTTCTTTATTGGATATAACACCATAAAAGCCATCACAATTAGAATAATGTAAAATTATATCAACATTTTCAAGCTTATGAAGTTTTTCGCTTCTTATATAGTTTTTTATGGCCTTATATTTGCGAACAAGCTGATGTGTTGACGGATTAAGAGCTTTTTTCAAAGATTCACCGCTGTATAATTTGCCAAATGTTGGTTGTTGATTTGATATTTGATTGATTTGCATAATACACACTTCCTAGGTACATTTTATCTCTAAAAATTTTTCTTGCAATATATAAAAAGTGCATCTTATAGATGCACTTTTAAAATTTATTCAAATAAGTCATATAATCTTTGTCTGATTTCTTTTTCCGACATTTCTTGAGTGATTTTATTTAAATCTAATGTCATTTGGAAATATTCTGCCGAGAGTGCTTTTTCGCCGATTGACTGATAAGCTCTGCCTAAATTGAAATAAGCTAATGTATAATTAGGATTAATATCTATTGCGTTTTTAAAGTACTGAACAGATTCTTTAGGGTCGCCAATACCGTCCAAGTATACAACACCTAAATTGTTTTGTGCGATTTCAAAATCAGGATTTAATTCTATTGATTTATGGAAAGCTACGATTGATTCTTCCAAATAATCTTTTTCCCACAAAGCCAAACCGGTTTTTGCATAAGTTAAATAATTTTCAGGCTCAACAGCAATTGCATCACAATATGTTTTGATAGCTCTATCTAAATCATTTTGTGCCATGTATAAATCACCCAATGAAAGTTGGATGTCAACATTATTTGGGTCAAGTACGATACCTGCATTGAATGTAGCTTCTGCTGCTTCAAAATTATTTTTGATTTCTGCATAAATTGCGCCAAGCGCATGACACACAATTGAAGTCCATTCTGCATCAGGATTTAATTTGATAGCCAATTGATAATATTCGATTGCGTCGTCATAAAGTTCGGCTTTGATGTAAGCATAAGCTAATGAATTGTTATAGTATGGATTTTCAGGGTTCATTTCTTGTGCTAACTTGAAAGCTGTTACAGCATGGATTTTATCAGACTTATTTAAGTACAAATGACCAAGTTCATAATAAATCTTGTCTAAATCTACACCGAATTCAAGTAGCGAGTTGTAATAATCGATTGTGATATCAGTATTTTCAGGGTAGTAAGTTTGATTAATTGTTGCAAGCTTAATTAAAACTTCTCTATCGTTAGGATTAAGCTCATAAGCTTTTTTGTAACATTCTAAACTTGCATCAATATCATTGCATTCTAGTGATAAATCGCCCATTTTTTGGTAGAAAAGATTTCCTTGTGAAGTTTTTTCCAAACCTTTAGAATAAGCTTCTAAAGCAGATGGGAAAAGCTTCATTTTTTCGAAAGTTTCTCCTAATGTTTTGTAAGAAAAAACAGAAAAATCATTTGCTAAAAATTTGCAAAACATTTTAATAGACGGGCAGTCCCACATAATCATCATACTTCCTGATAAAAAGTAATACAAAAACTTCATAACATCTTTAACAGAATGTTTATTATTTTTTAGGCGAGAGAATAAAACTTTTGACAAAAACAATCTTGGTCGAGCAGAATTTACACCTGCGTTTGCTACCGCAAGATGGAATTCTTTTTCCGCTTCGTCGAAATTACCGTTTAGACATTGAAAATACCCTGAGTAGATGTGCGCATTAACGTTATCAGGTTCTAAACTGATAGCGGTTTTACATTGCTCTAAAGCGCCTTCTACCGAAATTTGACCTTTAATAAGCAATAAACTTGCTAATCTATAATACGATTCAGACAAAGAAGGATTAGCCTTGATTGCATCAATATAGCATTCAATAGCTTTTTCTAAGTCTGAGTCTTGTTGTTTTATTAAAAATTTCTCGTGCGCTTCGCGAGCTTCTTTTAAAAGGATTCCTGCATCATTTGCCAGTGTCATTGTAGGGGTATTTGTCATTTTCTCTCCAAACCAAAATTGTCTATATAATATGTTTCGGTCGAGAAAAATTTTTCTTTAACAATTTTCTAATTAAATCATCCATAAGGAGTAAATATTTTTATAAATAAATTTACACAAAAAAAAAGCCTCTTAGAGGAGAGGCGAGGGGAATTTATTAAGTTAATAGGTATACACTTCACGTAGATTGCTACACACACATTTACGTTTTTAGAGTTAGTTTAAATCATTTTATCCGAGTCCGAACTTAGGTGCGCTTTCTCGGGCTTCTTCGCTCGCTAACTGTTTAACGGATTGAAGTTCTGCACGTTTCATAGTTAACCTTTGTTCTATATCGTTCATTTCTAATTGAATTTCTTTTTCTTTTTCGTTGAGTACCTGAATTTCTTGTTCTTTGAGTGCTTTCATAGATTCTTCTTTGAATTTGGAGAATGCACTCATTTCCATTTGATACTGAGCAAGTGCATTTCCTGTCCAAGGAACCATGCCACCCATTTTCATCATTTGCAAGTTTTGCATTGCGCTCATTGAACTTGCTTGGTTAGAGAATTGAGCAAACATTGTTGCTCTTGGTAATAGCTCTGCGGACATACCTGCAACATTCGCCATTGTAATGGTAGAAGAGCCACCCAACATACCTGCATACTTTTGATAGTTTGAAAGTTTGTTGCGGGTTTGCATTGCTTGTCTTTCAAGAGCATTTATTTCGCGTGTTAATCTCTGGACTTGCCAGAATGCCATTAACATAATAAACCTACCTAACTTTGTTCTAACCTTTTAACCTTTACATTAATATAAAGTATTTCTGTTTTAAAAAATTGCCTTTTTTCTTTTGTTTTGTTAAGATTTGTAACGAAGAGTTTAAAGGAGGATATTATGATAAAAGATAAATTAGAGCATGCCGGCACTTATTACGGGATTTCAGCAAGGTTAAAACAAGGCTTTGAATGGCTTAAAAACAATGACATGGTTAACATGCCGGATGGAAAACATATTATAGACGGTGATAAGATTTTTGCTAATGTTCAAAGTTATGATACAAAAGATGATGCGCCTTTTGAAGGTCATAGAAAGTATATTGATATACAGTATATGATTAAAGGAACTGAAAAGGTTGGCGTTACGGACTATTTAAATTGTTCTGCAACAGAAGAATATAGTGATGAAAAAGATATTGAGTTTTTAAAATCAAATGTTGAATCAGATTATCAAATACTCAAAGAAGGAGATTTTTTGGTATTCTTTCCGCAAGACGCGCATCAACCGGCGTTGGATAATAACAAAAAAAGGTTTGTTAAAAAGGTTATTGTAAAAGTTGCAGTTTAACAACAAAAAAGCGAAGATAAAATCTTCGCTTTTTTGTTGTTATTTTTTTGTTAATACTTGCCAAAATTTACTTAAATCAATCGCTTTTGCATCACCATAAATTTTTGCAATATTATCGGTAATAGCATGTTTAAATAAACATATTGCATCCAAATATTTTAAATTTTCTGCAATCTTCTTTGTATCATCATCTTTAGTAATTGTTCCGATTACATTTTTAAACTCACTATCATTAATTGCCATATCTAAATATGCATTCATGACTGCAACATTCTTTTTAGCATCACCCGCTCTATTAACTCTATGCGGACCACAAGACAATAACCTGTCTACTTGAGCATCCTTTGCAGCTTTCGATGCTTTATTCAAGCCATACATAATTTCTCTTTTACCTTGAAAAGAAACATTATTATCAATATTCATTTATACCTCCTATATAATATTAAAACTCATAAATATATTTTTTGCTATTTGTACTAAAATAATAATATATGGAGGAAGATTATGACAAAGGTTTTAACAATAGGTAGCGCAACAATGGACGTATTCGTTGAATGTGATGACGCTAATATAGTTTCAGTATGTTCTAAAAACAAGAATTCGGATTTTATGAGTTATCCTTACGGTTCTAAAATTGATATTACTACATTTTCATCAAATGTAGGCGGTGGCGGCGTAAATACAGCTTGCAATTTTGATAATTTAGGCTTTGATACTACTGCCATTTTTAAAATAGGTAAAGATATTTATTCTGAAGGTATTTTGGATTCATTCAAACCTCGTGGAGTAAAATTGAATAATATTATCCAAAAAGAAGACACTTCAACAGGTTTTTCAATTATCTTGGTAAGTTTCCAAGGCGATAGAACCGTTTTGGCACACAGAGGTGCGAACGCTGAAATCAGAGAAGACGAAATTAATTATGATGCAATCAAGGACGCTGATTTAATTTACGTTGCTCCTCTAAACGGAGAATCAAATAAAGTTCTTGAACCGATTGTTGAATATGCACACCAACAAGGTACAAGAATCTGTTTTAATGCAGGCACGACAAGTATTAAGCGTGGCTTTGAACACATAAAAACAATTCTTAAATCAGCACACATTGTTGTTATGAATAAAGAAGAAGCAACCATGACAACCGGAATTCAGGTTAGACCTGACACTAAAACCGAAAAATTCTCACATGAACTTATTCATAGAGATGTTAAAAAGATGCTTACCACAATGAAAGTCATGGATTATCAAATAATTGTTATCACGGACGGCGGAAAGGGCGCTTATGCTTATGACGGACAAAAGTTCTATTTCTGCCCTGTTTTCCCTTCCCCTGTTGTTTCAACTCTAGGTGCAGGAGATGCATTTGCTTCAACATTCTGCGCAGCTTTAGAAAGAACAAAACTAAATGTTGGTTTATCTTTGATGTACGCGTCAGTAAACTCTTCTTGCGTTGTTTCAGAATTCGGCGCAACTGAAGGTTTAGCTACATTTGAACAAATTGAAGCTAAATTGCAATCAAATCCTGATTATACATATTTAGAAGGTTAATATATTTATAAAAAAGCGGCGCATCATCAGACGCGCCGCTTTTTTAGCAAAAAAAAAAGAGTCTGTAACGACTCTAAAAACTTAATTGTGTGAAGTGTAGTATATAAATATTAATTGTGTATTTAATATCCTTATATATATGAAGTATTTTTATTTTTAATAATTGTTATCAAAAGAGTAAATTGTTACAAAACTTAACATCTAAATTGCCTTTCTTAAAAATAATATTAAATAACTGTTAGCGAGGTAGTTTAAATGTTTATAACAAATTTATTTACACACAAATGTTCACACGATCACGTTACACCTGATAAAGACCAAGCGTATTGTCCTGATTGCGGGAAATTAATTAAAAATGAGTGGTACATTACACGATGTGCATGCTGCGGAGTTAAGCTTAAAGCTATGAGCAAGAAAGGTGAAATAGTTCCACAGCTTCATTATTGCTACAATTGCGGAAGTAGTGAATATAAAGTTGAAAAGTTGGATGAAATCAACTTTGTTGATATCAGATTTGCGGCTTTAGTAAAACAAGTTGTTGAAAACAAAGAAAATATCTGCTCTACGACTAGATGTTGGCAAGAAAGAACAGACGTGAAACCAAAATTGCTAGTACAATACCTGTAATATCAGCAATAATTCCCGTTAACAATGCGTAACGAAATTTTTTAATTCCAATAGAGCCAAAATAAACAGCAAGAACATAAAAAGTTGTTTCAGAACTTCCGACCATAACCGCAGCAAGTTTTGTTATATAAGCATCAGGACCGAAATTATTTGCAATGTCAGAAAATAATCCCAAAGTTGCAGAGCCTGATAATGACCTTGTAAGCATAATCGGAACAATATCGGCAGGAATAAAGCCACCGACAAAGTTTTTAATCAAATCCATTGCTCCGCAGGCTTTAAACATTGAAACTCCAACCATTATTGCCACAAGGTAAGGAATTATTGAAACAGAAACTTTAAAACCGTCTTTTGCGCCTTCTACAAACTCTTCATATACAGGAACTTTTTTAATTAATCCTGCACATAAAATTGCTAATATCATAATTGGAAGGATATACAAAGATATTTTTTCAATCATGTTCCCTCCAAATGTTTCTAAAAATTAATGCCGTAATTATTGCGACCAAGAAAGATATTGTTGTTACAATAAGGGTTGGTAAAATTATTTCAGATGGATTTTTTGCTCCTACTCCGACAAGAACCGCAATTACAGTTGCTGGAATAATTTGAAACCCTGCGGTATTCATTCCTAAAAACATACACATACTGTCAGTTGCAGTGTCTTTGTTTTTGTTATCTTCCTGAAGTTCTTTCATTACCTTTAGTCCGATTGGGGTTGCGGCATTGGTCAAACCAAGCGCATTGGCTGCAACACTCATGGTAATATCTCCGACTACGGGACTATCCTTTTTTACATCTTTAAACAATATTTTAGCAATAGGATTTAGTAGTTTTGATAAAACCTGAACCAAGCCTGACTTTTCTGCAATTCGCATTATACCGAGCCAAAAAGCCATTATTCCGATTAAAGAAAATGAAATTTTAACGGCAGTATTGCAGGCTGAAAGCATGGCATTAACAACTTCGTTCAATGTGTTGTTAAATATCCCTACTATTATTGATATTGCTATTAATGCGAAAAATATATAATTCATAGGATTATTATAAAAAAAAATAAAACTATTGTCGACAAACTTTTCGTTGGATTAATGCTAATATAAAAATAATTGCAAACAAAATATATGCTAAAGCACAAGACTTTCCAATATCAAAATATTCAAATGCATATTTGTAAATCGAATACACTATTACATTAGTAGAGTCATTCGGTCCGCCTTGTGTCATAACATAAATTAAATCAAAAATCTGAAACGAAGAAATTGCAGTCACTGTTGTAACAAAAAAAATGGTCGGTTTTAATAATGGAACCGTTATATCAAAAAAAGTCTGACGAGCAGTTGCTCCATCAATTTTTGAAGCTTCATAAACTGTTTTATCAATCGTAGAAAAACCCGTTAAAAACAAAACGACATTGTAACCTATAAGTTTCCATACCGATACAAATATCAAAGCAGGCATTGCGAGTTTTGTGCTGAATAACCAAGCATAATGCGTTTTTAGCATGGTATTAACAAGTCCGATATTAGGGTCAAATATCCACGCCCAAACAATTGCAATTACAACCGCAGGTGTAATAAAAGGTAAGAAATAGAGCGTTTTAAAGATTTCACTGCCTTTTATACTGCTGTTAATTATTGCGGCAATCAGTAGTGGAATTATTACGGCAAAAACAGTAGTTGAAACCGCATAAACTAACGTATTTACAAGAATTTGCAAAAATTCGGATTGTATTAAGATGCTCTTATAATTACTTAATCCGACAAAATTAATCTCATTAAGCAAATCCCATTCCGTAAAACTTAAACCGAAAGAACAAAAAATAGGAATTATAATAAACAGAAATGTTCCAACCAATGCCGGAAGTATAAATAATAGCCCCTTCTTTTCCATATAAAATAGATTATATGTAATCTGATATTTTTGTGCAACTTTTTTTGTTACAATTCTTGTCAAAAAAAATCACTAATGATACGATAAATATGAGGAGAATGTGCATGGGAGAGAATTTTAATATAATTCAATTTTTAAGAAGTGCAGTTGCAACTGGAGCTTCTGACGAACATTTGAAAGTTGGACATCCGCCATTTATCAGAAAAAACGGTTTTATCAAAAAAACGAATATGCCACCTCTTTCAAAAGAAGAGTTGGATAGTGCAATATTAGAAATCGCTCCGACTGCAATCCGAGATGAAATATTGACTCTTTGCGATGTGGATTTTATGTATGAAATAAAAGGCTGTTCTCGTTTTAGAGTTAATTACAATCGCCAAATCGGTCAACCGGCATTAGTGATAAGAAATATTACTTATACTATTCCTCTATTAAAAGACTTAGCTTTGCCTGAAATTTTAAGCTCTATTGTTGAATATCAAAATGGTATTGTGCTTATTACAGGCCCGACAGGAAGCGGAAAGTCAACTACAATCGCATCTTTAATAAATCAAATTAACATGACAAGTTCAAGACACATTGTAACAATTGAAGATCCGATTGAATACGTTTTCGGTTGCAAAAAAAGTATTGTTTCACAACGTCAAGTCGGAGTTGACACCAAAAGTTTTTCAGATGGTATAAAATATGCTCTAAGACAAGACCCTGACGTTATTTTTATCGGTGAAATTCGTGATAAGGAAACTATGGAAGCAGCATTAAAAGCTTCTGAAACTGGGCATTTGGTTTTTTCAACACTTCACACAAATGATGCGGTTCAAACGATTAACCGTATCGTAAATATGTTTGAAGAATCTAACAGATATTTAATTAGAAAACAATTGTCTGAAACTTTACGTGCAACGATTGCTCAAAAACTTGTGTATTCAGAGCAGGCTCAAAAAAGATTTCCGGCATGTGAAATTATGGTTGTAACTTCAACTATCAAAGATTATATAAATAAAGATAATACCGACGAAATTTATGAATTGTTACGTGACAACACCGTCGATAATATGATTTCGATGAATACGTCTTTAGCAATTCTTACTGACAAAGGTTGTATTACACAAGAAGAAGCATTAAACAATTCAAATGATGAACCGGAATTAGAAAAAATATTTAGGGGAGTGTATCAGGGTACTAAGGCTTATTATGAATAATTACGTTACGGAAGCTATAAATTTAAAATCATACAATTTAAATGATGCAGATAAAATCATCGTTATGTATTCAAAAGACAACGGACTCATAAAAGGAGTTGCAAAAGGAATTAAGAAACCTAAAAGCAAACTTGGCGCAAGAATGGACTTGCTTGTAGCTAATACTTTACAACTTTTAAAAGGTCGTTCAATGGATACAATTGTTCAAGCACAAACAGTAAACCATTTTAGAAAAACAAGAGAAGATATGGACAAACTTATGTTCTCCTCTTATATTTCAGAAGTGGTTATGAATTTTGGCGAAGGCTCAGAATCCGCCTCTAAAGAAATTTATGAGCTTCTTTATAAAGCTTTGAACAGAATTTCAAATTCGGTAGAAAAAAAAGATATGCTGCTTGCTGCAATTAAATTTCAACTGAAAATGCTTCTAATTATGGGTTTTTGTGTTGAATTAGATACATGCCTTTGCTGCCGTGAACAAGTTTTGGATGAAGAAATGTATTTCTCATCTTCTATGGGCGGAATTATTTGTAAAGAATGCAACGAACATTTGGGTGTAAAACTCAAAATGCATAACAAAATCCGTGATTTCTTGCAAGCTATGCTTCAATTCGATTTTGAATACGAAAGCGAATATGACAGAAAAGCCACAGAAAAAGTTTGTCAGGTTTGCTTTGATTTATTGGATGAATACATAAAAACTCATACAAATAAGCGCCAAAAATCCGTTAAATTGATTAAAGAAATGGCAGGTGTGTAATGCCGAAAAAGAAAATCAAACTTGCGCATTTGTATCCAAAATTACTTAATATTTACGGCGATGGCGGTAATATTTTGGCTATCAAAAAAAGATGCGAATGGCGCGGAATTGAAATTGAAATCGACGAAATTAATATTGATGATGAGATTTCCGAGCACGACATGTATTTTATCGGCGGTGGACAAGATTTACAGCAGATTGCAGTTTCAAAGGAATTACAAAAACATAAAGAATTTTTGACTGCAGAACGTGACAGAATGTCTGTTTTTCTTGGAATTTGCGGCGGTTATCAATTGATGGGACATTATTATCAACCGCATAATGGAGAAAAACTTTTAGGCATAAGTCTTTTAGATGCTTATACGGTAGCAGGAGATAAAAGATTCATCGGTAATGTTACTGTTCACACCGATTTAGTCGAGCCAAATACTTTGGTCGGGTTTGAAAATCACAGCGGATTAACTTATTTGCAAGGTAACACCGAACCGATAGGTCAAGTTGTAGTCGGTCATGGTAACAACGGTCGGGATAAAAGTGAAGGTGCCAGATATAAGAATGTATTCGGCACATATTTGCACGGCTCGTTTTTACCTAAAAACCCTCAATTTGCAGATTATTTAATTGAGTTGGCACTGGGTTCAAAACCTGAACCGTTAGACGATACTATTGAAAATTTGGCACATGACGCATTAATAGATAAGAAATATTAACAAAACATAAATGTATACTCACACTTTACAATTTCCTTGAAAAATAGTAAAATAATTGAGTTATATAAGTATATGAGAGGATTTTAAATGAAATTTCACATGCAGGTGCTAATTGCACTTGGACTCGGACTTAAACGAAATTGGCATATTTTTGCCGGACTTGTACTTGGTGTAATTGTTGGGATTTGGCTTCATAGAGAACCTAGTCCAATTTTAATGACTACACTTACTTTTATCGGACAAGTATTTATCAGATTAATTCAAATGGTAGTAATTCCGCTTGTAATTTCTGCAATCGTAATTGGTATTACAAGTGTTGGTGACAGTAAACAAATTGGAAAACTTGGGACTAAGATGATATTTTACTACGGTATTATCACTTTAGTTGCGGTAACAATCGGTGCTTCTTTAGCATTATTGTTAAAACCGGGCTTGGGTGCTGCTCACTATATTAATATTGACACGGCAGCTGATATACAAGCGCAAGTAGCTGCTACAATTGAAGCTCAAAAAGGTAATTTGTTAAATATTATTTTAGGTTTTGTTCCTAAAAATCCTCTTGCTTCTATTGCAAGCGGTGATATGG
>CAKVGS010000015.1 GCA_934747335.1 uncultured Candidatus Melainabacteria bacterium | reverse complement strand
AAAAATCAAACTTCAAAAGGCTTCCGCAACAAGGACTTGAATAAATACTTTGAACAGCTGTAAACTAAGAGAAAAAAGTTACTTTAAACAACATTGAAAATCCAAAGATTTCAAGAATACTAACATTGGATTATTTCAAAAGCATGTGCAAAAAGAATTCTAAGATTCTTGCCCATAGTTTACTACCTCAAAGAAGAGCATTTATTAAGAAGTGCATAGAGGCTGTAATCCTTGACCCAGTTAGAAGAGAGGTGCATATCAAATTAGACATAAATCCATTTTTGATACAAAATGATGCTACTGTAAAGTAACACATGGTTTGATTATTTCCTACCCCTCAAACGCCGATATATTGCCAACTTTCCCAAATAATACTTCTATCCGTTCATACCAAACTGGTTGTAAAAATACATTTCTCGTTTTATGTGTCAGACATTCTCAATGTAAAAGGACAGATGGTTTGATTATTTAAGACAGATGGTTTGATTATTTGGGAAAGTTTATTTTTGATTTTAGAAAAAATCGCTTTGATTTAGTATATACTTTTTCTATAATCAAATCTCAAAATTCTTAGAAATTTTTAAATATTTTACTACTGCGAGTATACGGTTCTTTACACCAAGTTTTTGAAAAATTGATGCAACATGAACTTTTGTCGTAGAAATACTTATATTCAAAATTTTTGCAATTTGTGTGTTTGTATGACCTAAGCAAATCAATTGCAATACTTCAGTTTCTCTTTTAGTAAATATAGGTTGTTTCATAAATACATTATCTAAATTTGAAATAAAATAATTACATGCAATCATATAACAAATATGTTACAATATGTTCAATGGGTGAATTAAAAAACTATCGAAAATTATTAGTTGATGATGATTTTCAAAAATCAATAACTGCAAAAAATGTGTGCTTATTCTTGGGTGCTGGAGTTGCACGAAATCTTAAAATGCCTGATTGGAACGGACTAGCATCAAACATTACGGATTGGTGTTTTAAAAATAAAATAATACAACATTCTGAAGTTCATACGTTAAGTAATATGTCTAATCCCTTAAAAGAAATTTCATATTGTACACGACAAATTGAGTCTAAAAACAAAGAAAATGATTTTAATATTTATTTAAAAGAAATATTCATAGAAAACCCAAAGGCTGCATATGAACAAGATTCTAAATTATATAACAATTTTATAAAATTATATAATAGTGGAAAAGTTCTTTTAGTTCAAACAAATTATGATAGAACAATTGAAAACAATGTCGAAGCCCAACCGTTTATTCCATATACAGAAGATAATAACATAACATTAACAAATAAGCTGTTGGTTTATTTACATGGAAGATTCGATGGCAATTATAAAGATATCGTATTAACAAAAGAAAAATACAATGAAGTATATGTATTAGAGAATAACCCATTTCAAGAAAAACAGAAAAATTTTATAAGACAACTACTAGGATCATATACCATAATAATGCTTGGTTACTCATTACAAGACAGTGAAATAGTTCAGTTAATTGCAAATAGAAAGAATGTAGAGAATTATAAAAAAGTAATTGTTATCATAGATACTTGCAATGCAAAAGCTATATCAAATAAGATTGATGCGCAATACTGGGAATCTTGCTGTAATGGCAATCTTGAGATATATACATATAATACGGAAGATAATGGTTTTGCACAATTTGCCCAAGTTGTACAAGATTTAACAGATGAAATAACACACACAACAGATACAAATTCGATATTAGAATTCACAGATCCTGCAACAATAGAGGGTTTAAATAATGACAATTAGATTTGAAGATTTATGTAAACGACTAAAAGATAATACAGAAGAAAAAAATGTCTACTTTAACCATCTTGAAGCAGAAAATTTTTTACTGCCTTTTGATAGAAAGGGAATGCTAAATTTTGATGATGCAGCAGGCGGAGCTGTTATATCTTATTTACAAAGGTTGTTGGCAAATAATGCGAATCTAAAAAATATAATTATTGATGTTATTAATAAGAATTTGGATATAGAGCCTTTAAATTTAAATTATTACAATTATATGGCTTTAGTAGACTTCATTTCTTCTTTTGATTTAAAGGACATTGAGAAAAAAATACACTATCAATGCCTTTTAGATATGAATAACTTTACAAAACTACTTAAAAAATTATTTAAGCAAGATATTTCAAATGCGAAACAATTAAGTAAAAATTGTATTGCTGCATTAATTAAGTATCCACCAATTACTCAAAACGATATAGATAAAAATATACTTAATCCGAAATATGATATTGAAAGATATGATATAAAACAGCTTTTTAATGAATTACCATTTAAAGAGAATCTATATAAGACTTTGCAAGGTAACGAAATTTATAATTTATTAATAAGTCAATATTCCAAAATATACCAAGAGTTTGGCAATAAAGATTTAAGTATTTACCAAAGACAATGTATTGATTTTAGAGAAAATGGCGAAGATAATTATTCTGAATTTGATGTTAGAAACATTATTCTAGATTGTCTTTCTTTTAGCATTGAAAGCAATAACTCTGTTGAAAGTATTAACTTTTTGCTAGATTCAGATATTACAATGTTTAATAAACTTGGTCTATATTATATTTCTAAAAACTTTAATAAATATAAAGACTTATTTGTTAAATATTTCAATTCATTAAATGAACCAGATTTGCATTTAGTACGTTATGAAATAATGACGATATTAGAAAATATAGATGATGAAACCACAACAAGAGTTGTTAATAAATTAAAAAGTTTTTCAAAAGAAACTAGATACTACTTATTACATTCTGTAAAAAAGAATCAAAACAGAACTGCAATGACAGAATCTTTAAATAATTTATTTACTGAATTTGAAGCATTAAAACAATTGTTTGGAGGGGAAGAAATAGAAAATCCTAAATTTTTATTTAAAGTGAGTACATCATCTATTGTACAAAAATCTCCTATTAGTAAAGAAAAATTTAAATTAAAAACTATAAAGGAACAAATAAAATATATTAATAACTATAAGGAAACTAAGGAAAATTATTTTTTAACGAAAGATAATACATTGATAACAGAAGCTAAACTAAATGATGTTTTTAGAAACGTTTTTTCCGAAAATATAAATCAATATCTACAAAATGAAGCATTGTTAACACTAAAAAAAGATACATTTATGTGTTCGGTTTTTGAAGTGCTTGAACAATCTTTACGAAATAAAACAATTACTCCTAATAAGGATATTTTAAGACTGTTAAAAACTTTTAAAACTAATACTAATGGAGATGTTTTTCATTATAGAAGATTTTGTTTATTAGCGACATTAATCGAAAATAATGAAGATATGGATATTACAAGTTCTTTAATTGATTTATTAAAAGAATTTATTAAACAGGCACCAGAACCTGCAAATGGCAAGGAAGAGCTAATAGCTATTAATGAAATTACACAATTAGGTAAATATTTAAATCTTTTTTTATTAATATTGGCTAAAGATAACAGTTTATATGATGAAAAATATTCAGAATTTTTATCAACTGAATTTGACCAAGCTGATGATATGAAGAATAAGATATTTTATTATAATTGGGGACGATATTATCACTGGTTAAAAAATATAGATGATTATAAATTTGAAAAATTGAACACCGAAGAATTAAAAAATACTTTTATAGAAGGTGTTGTAAATAATTCAAATACTTTAGAATTGTACAATGAGTTAAAAACAGACATCCTTAAATATTTCAAAAAAACAACTTCAGGAATTGCAAAAAACAATATTATCTACTTTTTAATCCATATAAAATTTGTACATAAAGATAATGAATTATTTGACTTTTTTGAGAAAAATTTTACCCCAAAAGATAAAAAAGATTTTTGGTGGAATACTTTGTATCCGAAACGAGAACAGAAATATGACCAAAAGATTATTTTTGATTATTGGGAAAAAACAATTAATGATAAGGCAAACTTCCCTCAAATATTATTGCAAGTTTTTAATGCATATGTGGACATAGATTCTTTTGGTGAACACATAGATAATTTGGAAAATTTGTTTCGCTTATATGAGAATAGAGATACATCTATACGTATGGGATATGAATTATTAGTTTTCATGGAAAACCTTGTAAAATTTGCCAATTGTAGTAAATTTGAAGAAGTAGAGCATACAAAAATCTTTGATTTACTAAGTTACTTAATTGATATATTTAAATACTATGACTATGTTTCATTAACAATAGCAAAGCATCTGTTAATTGTTCTTCAGAAATATTATGAATACAGCAATGACATTGGAAACTTTGACATATTATATAATCAGATTTTAAATGCAACAAACTTAATTCAATATTCTGATATATTTGTAGAATACAAATATTCTATCAATGGTTAAAAGTAAGAAAAATGTAATTAGACCTAAAGTGTTGATATTAAGTAAAATTAATTAGGATTTATTCTGCTATTTTTTTAAAAGCCTTAGCTTTAAGTGTACCTGCGGTCAACTCGTTCCAAATTTCAGGCAATTCCTTCATTTTCCAAGAGGTGTAAACAAAATATTTAAATCTTTTTTTAATTGATTTATATCCGTCAGTACTAGTTCTCATTAAATATTAAATCGGTATGGGGGAATCGTTTACGCTTTTCCCACAGGTACTCTTTCTTTAAATTTTGACACGCTTAATAATAGATTCAAGCATTTTCAAAGCTTCATTTGACGATATGTTACCATTTGCAATCTCACTTATTATTCTTTGACATAATTCATTACCCATTGCCTTCTTTTGTATTACAGACATTGTATTTTTTTTGATTAAATTAATGATTTCTTTCGTACTTAGTTTTTTTAATTTAGCTCGTTCTGTTGTGATTTTAATTTGATCTGTAAGGTATTTTGAGTAATCAAAAGTTTTTTGTGTTGTTTCAGCTAGTTTCTTTGGTTGACATTGGATGTGATGTGGATTCTTTTTAACATAAGAATAACCGTAAGCATTTCCTAAATTCATTTCATTCATAACTAAACTCCTTTATTTTTTTTATGTTCTACACTTTATATAAATATTAAAACAACTCGCTTTCTATTTTAAATGTTTTAATGAATCAATTGGCAAATTATATGCTTTCAATGCAGCAGATAATCTTGCACGATCTTCACTAATTCCTTTTGAAAGCTCCTTTAAGATCTTTTCGTATTTTTGATCCGCTTCTTTGAATCGATCTAATTCTTTGTTTCTAGCTTCTATAAAGTAATCACCGTTAGTAGTGTTTCCATTTATTATTTCACTTATCAGTTTTTCCGCTAGTTCTGCTTGTTTTGTTTCTTCTGCCAGGGTTGGTCTCATTGCATTTTTGATTCCCAATCCAACAACTCCCATAGTTGCAAGCACCATTGTTCCTACTTTTGCTTTGTTTGCCAAATTTGACATAATGTTCATAACTACACTCCTTTATTTTTTATGTTCTACATTTTACATAAGTATTAAAACAACTCGCATTCAAAAATTGCGCGCGAACTACTACTACTACTACTACTACTACTACTACTACTACTACTACCCGCGCCACACTTGAATTTGAAGCGATAAAAATTCGCATTTACAAATCTTAATATTTATTCTCTTTTAGTCATTTACGACATTTTCAAAAACTAGAGAATTACACCACAAATAGATTTGCAAATATTTAGCAAATCATATAAACATTTTTTAAGTAATGAAAAAATCTTACTTATGCCCGCCATCACTAGAGTATTCATCAAATACCAAATCTTGCTTAGAAGAATTGATTCTATCAGGGTAACCCATTATTTTTAGACGTGGATATTTGATACCACCTTTAGAGAAAAATTTAATACCTGCTTGACCGTCAGTTGCAACTATGTGGTACAAAGCTTCATCAAACAATGACAAGACTTCGATACCTTTTGTACCTTTATATTTGCTATAAATCGCTTTTTTAGCTTTAATTGCAAATGTTGCCGGTTCTTCACGTCCTTTGTCATTAGTTGCAATAACAGTTGTATCATTCTTTATATAATAATCTTCTACAAATTTCTTTATAATTGATTTTGAATCCGCATCATCCAAGCTAAATACTTTCAAGAAATCTGTCAATGACAATGCTTTTAAATCATTTTCTGCTAAGAGATTTTTTAATTTTATAACAGTTTTTACTGCAACATTTTGATTTGTTTTATCATTCTTAATATTTTCAATAAAATCATTAAGAACCTCATCAGAACTGCCTTGTTCTAAGTCATTAGAGGCAATTATGTATTCACCTGCTTTTGCAGTATCAATTTTGTCGTTTGTATCTTTTGCAAAATTTTCAGCATCAGAAAGATTTGCAGAATTAGAAAATTTTGCATCTTGATAAATGAGTGATTGTTTCAATTTCTGTTTGTCTTGAATATTGCTTATTAAATCCAAAACGACTTTAGCCTCTTTGTTATCGGAATCTAAGCTTGGAATATATTTTAAACAAATATTTAGAATATCTGCTTCATTTTCTTTTTGCAAAGCTTCTATCATATTTTTATATTCGTCTACAAAAGCTAATTTATCATTATATATGTCATTGAAGGTTTGAACCTCATCTCGTTGCAGAGCATCTTCTGCTGAAATATTTTTATTTTCAACATTTTTGATAATCTTAACAAAATTAACCAAATCATTTTTTTGTTGATTTGTTGTAATATCTAAATTGTATACAAAATCTATTAAATCACTCAATTCGTCATTCTCTGCAATATTTTCATTATTTAGTAATAAATTTGCGAGAGAATCTTTTAATGTATCAAGTGGCATTTTTTCTAAATCGGTATTTTTAATTTTAAAACCATTTACATTCCAATTTATAGAATGTTGTTTCAATAATAAATAACAATTTGTCGGAGTAAGTGAATATTTTTTACAGATATCAGTTACAGTTGCGCCGTTTAAAATCAAATCGAGAAGTTCATCTTTGGTAATCTTGCTAGTTCTCGCATAAGCTTCCTGATGCTTTGTGGTTAGACCTCTATTTCTTAAAAGATTTGCATATTGCCTTCGAGTCAATCCTAATTCTTTATAAACATCCTTATGATATTTTTTCTCATTAATTTTTTCTTGTAATTCTTCAGTAGAAAGTTGAGAAGTCATACTATCTGGTGCTGCATGAGGTGTTTTAATATTATAAGCTTTCACCATGTTGTAGTACATATTCTGAGCGATAGAATATTTTTGACAAATTTGATTAACGGTTAATTTTGCTTTTACGTCTGCCTCTAAAGCTTCTTTGCTTACTGGAAATTCTTTCTTTTGTCTTTTTTTCATCCAAGGGGCATCTATATTAAACTTTTGCAATAAATTATGAAATGTACCTTTACTAATGTCGCCAAGCATTGCCATAGCTTCTTTGGTGTTTTGAGCAGTATTCAAAACTTCTTGGAATTGTTCCAGTGTAATATTATTTACTTTATCTCTAGCACGTGATTGAGTCGTTGTAATTTTTCTTCTATCAATTAGTGTTTGATATTGAGACATAGAAATATTATGTTTTGATAATATTTCATCAATACTTAAACCTGCATCAACATCTGCTTGAATTTGTTTTAAATCTACTTTCTCAAGTTTTTCTCTTGCAATTACATTCTTTGTTTTTATACCTTCTGCACGACAATCCATTCTGATTTTTGCTTTTGTAACATGGTATTCTTCACAAATATCTTTTAAAGAACGACCTGAGTTTAACAAAGCTTCTTTTTCGCTAGTTGTCAAATAGTCCCATTCCTCATGCTCATTAGCCGGATCTTGATTTACACCAAAATTAGCTTTTAACCGTGCATAAGTTTTATCTGTAATTTTTAATTTTCTGCACACTTCAGACTTGTTGCGTGAAGTTTCAATTGCATTGATAAAATCTTCTTTTGTAATACTATTAGTTTTGCTATTATCTAACATTCTTTTTGTTTGAATATTATGCTTTTTTATTAACAACCAATATTGACCGGCTGTAATATCATATTTTGCTAAGATTTCTACTTTGGGGAGTCCTTCTGCAATATCTTTCTTAAATTCTTCTAAATTAATATCTTTTCTGTTTTGCCTTGTTTTTAGTCTAGGAGTTTCAATATTAAATTCTTTTATAACTTTACAATAGACACTTGAACTTATACCTAATTCTTCGCAAATTTGCTTGTGTTGCTTTCCTTGACTGATTTTTTCTCTGATTAATACAGCTAAAGCTTCGTGGTCAAATTTCTTAACTTCATTATTATTCTTGCTGAGTGATATTGTTGCAATTCCTAATGCAGTTGCGGCTGCGCTTGCAACAGTTAATGCTTCTTCACTGATAACTTTTTCAGCTTTTTTCGGAAGCTTTTGTTTGAAGTTTATATTAGAAGAATTTTGAGTTGTTGAATTGAATTTATATCTGTTTGTAATGTTATTATCCAATTTGCAAGCCTTTATAAATACATAAGTATTTAAAGTATACAATGATACCTTATTTATATAAAGTAATATTCTTTCTAAAAATTGATATTTTTGAAAAATATTGTATAAAAAATGTAACATCAATATTTAAAATCCAGTAGCCTAAGCATTTTGGGGTCTGTGGAATTGTTTATGTTACATAACTCGTAACACAATAATAATTGTGTTACATGATTAAAAAGTCGTAGAACCGACAAAAATTGCTTTTTAGAAGTGTAATGTTACAAAATTGTTACATTACTTTTTTTGCAACTATTTTGGGGTATTTTTAAATTTTCTTGATTATTATTGAGTTTAAAGGCAAAAATCTGCAATTAAAACAGAACCAATATGTTACATAAAATGTAACATATTTATTATTTTGTTACATAGATAAGTAGAAGGACAAAAGGTTTATGATTGAAGCATTAAATCAAAATTCAGGTATTTACAACAGATTGGCTTTTAAGGCTGAAAATGAAGTTGAAACAGAAAAAACTAAATCAGACTTGGTAACATCACCTGAAAATGATGAATTTAAAAAAGAAGAAACAAACGTAAAAAAAGAACAACCTAAGAAGAAAAAACATTTAGTAAGAAATATTGCTCTTGGTGTTGTATCTTCTGCTGTTATGATTTATGGCAGTATTGTTCTTAAACGCAAATTGTCAAAACCTTCATTTGAAGAAGTTCAAAAATGTTTCCAAGAAATATTCAGCAAAGATTTGTCTAAAGATGAAGTAAAAGAATTAATCAACAAATACAAAACAATTTGTAAAAATAATAATACCGAAGATTTTTCTAAAAAAATGATTGAACAATTAAAGAAAGATTACGGTATTGAACAAGTTGAAACAAAAGTTAATATTGAAAAATTGAAAGACAGTTCAATTAGGACTGCAATGGAACAAACTGAAGGCGGTAATGCTGACCCGTTGGGAATAATCAATATTAAACCTTCAACTCATAGTGATAATTTGATTAGAAGTATACAAAGTGATACTTTTAGTACAGGTTTTCATGAACTAAAACACTTGAAACAGTTTGCGGAAGCTTACCGAGCAAATCCTGAAAAATTTGCAGAGGCTATTGTAGAACTTGGTTACAAAAGTCAAGATAAAAATAAATTAATAGAAACTTTTAAACAAGAAATGAGAAAAAATTTAGAAAAACAATGGGAAACATCTGCTGAATGCAAGAAAGCTTATAAAACATTTGATGAATTTTATCAAGATATAATGAAAGAATTGCATATTAAAACGGATGATGACATCCTTTCATACATCAAAAAAATTAGTAAAGAAAAAACAAAAGCTGTACTAGATGAACGTTATGGTAAGTTAGAACGCTACAAAGAAGGTACTGCCGAATACAATAAGGGTATGGAATACATAAAAGCATATAGCGAATATCCTGATGCAAGCAAAGATTATCAAGCTTACAGAAATAATTTACTTGAAAAAGAAGCTTGGCACATAGGCGATTTAGCAAACAAAATTTATAAATACTCAAGTTCAATTTGGAAGTTTTAATTGAAAGGATAGTATGATATGGTAAATATTCAACCTACATCAACTCAAGACAATTGGAAAAATTATGCAATTATCGGGGGAACATCTCTAGGCGCAGGTGCAATTTATGGTACTGCTCGATATAAATTCGGTGATGATGCTTGTTGTTGGAAAGATAAAGGTTCGTCATTAAGAGACAGCTTTGAAAGAAGCTTAGAAGAAGCTTTGACAAGGGTTAAAGATAAAAAAACACTTGAAGTTGTCGAAAGACAAAAAAATATTGAAGCGGGAATTGATAAATTATCTTCAACTTCTGAATTGAAAGATTATGTAACCAAAAATTTAAAATATTTGAAAGAAAATAAATTAATTTGTGAAATTATAGATGATTGTGCGACTGAAAAAGATTTAAATAAAATGAAAGATGGTGTTAAAGTTTGCCATAAAATGTTCGGCGAATATGCTCAACATTTCAAAGACGTGGCATCATCTTGTTGGGATAAAACAACAAAGACATTTGTAAATAAAGATAATAAACTTCCTAAAGAAACATTTGCAGCAATTTCAGCGGCTGCAAAAAGCGAACGTATAATTGAATCTGTTAAATGGGGTACAGGTACTGCAATACTTGGAGGCGCAGTTGCAGGTTTAATGTTGTGGTTGGTTAATAAAATTAGTGATAAAGCATAAAAAAGCGCAAAAATATTTTTTAGCAGTTTTGATATAATTGTATCAAAAGGAGTAAAAAAATATGCAAGTAAATAATAACAACACAAATCCAAATTTTAGAGCAAAAATGCTATTAACAGGAAATTTGAAAAAATCTTCCCGTTGGCAAGGAATTGCTAAAAAATTTGAAGAACAAACGGTAAAATCACCTAAGTATGAAATGGAAATTCTTGCTAATGAAAAAGGACAATTAGAAACTGCAACTGATAGAGGTGTGCTAGATGACTTAACTCCTCGCTACTTCAGATTGAAGCAAAAAGGTTTTAGCAAACTAATGAAATTGTCTGATGATAAGATTGTAGAAAAATTTAAAAAATTACTAGATGTCGTTAAAATGCAAGACAAACATCAAGATACAGCGGTTGATACAGTTTTTGATATGCAAGACAAATTAGGTATAACACTTGATACTTTTACAATGGATAGTATAGTTGATTCAATGGCTAAAAAAGTCAAAACGCAAATAAATTCAACTATCGCCAAAGACTCAGTGCTTAAGCATTGTGACAAAGAACCTTCTAAGGGTGTTTGGGATTATTGGGTTGAATAGTTTACAAATATTAATTTTTATAGCAATTTTTACAACTAAAAATACTTTATATATATGTAGAAGTGTGCAAGGAGTAAATTAATGTCAATTTCATTTAGAGCAAATCCTGTTGCTACAACAGTATTACAAACACAAAGTCAACAGAATAACGCATTAGGCTTATCCGAAAATGGACAAAAGGTTTTGAACAAAACAAATGTACATGCAAATGCTTATGATTTAGCGAGTACTGTTGTTGACTCTGATAAACGTAAAGAAAATTTAGCGACCGTTGCAAAAAACACTCTAATGATGCCTGTAATGTCTTCTCCGACTGTAAGTACAGTTTACACCGTAGACCAATACAAAAAAGGCAATATCTCAAAAGATGATGCAATGAAAATTATGGCATACAATGCAATGGCACAAATGTTGTATGATTAAATATAAGATTTTTTTGCTAACAAATTTATTTTTTAGCAGTTTTATATTATTATAATTTCAGATGGTTTATATAGGAGTTGTGTATTATGAATATTCAAAATTGCAATAGTACAAATTTTCAAGCGAAGCTTGTTTTTAATGAAGGAATGAATTCACATTCTAAAAAATTGCAAAATATTGCAAAAAAGTTTGAAGAAAAAACACAAGGAAACGAACTGGAATTGATTGTTAATAAAAAACAAGATGGTATTGTTCACTTGATTGCAGGTATTCCATTTAAACTCAGATATATTTTCTGTGAGTTAAGCAAAAATATATCTAGCAATCTAGAACGATTGCCTGAAGATTTAATCGTTAATAAATTTGCTAAATTTACAACAGAAGCTAAACACGAAATTGGTTGGACTGATTGGATTAAATCAACTATCAAAAAATCTATTGATGAAGAAAAACCAACTCGACAAATAATACAAGAATCTTTAGCAGATGATAGTGAAAAAATACAAAAAAATCCGATTATAAATAAATTTTTAAATAATATGGGCGAATTTAATCCGAATGCCGCTCCTGAAGTCAGAGAAGAATTTTTCGGCAAAGATAATTTCTTTAAAGATGCTACTCTATATTTAAAATAAGACTGTTATTCTTCAGGTTTATATTCTTGGACACCAGTTTCTTTTAGAAGTTCAACAACTTTTGCAAATGTTTTCGGGAAGTATTTTTGTAAATACTGACCTCGCATTTCAATAAATGGTGCAAAATTGGCACCATGCATTATTGCATTTGTTTCAGCAATAAATTCTGCCTGCATACCTCCCGGTTTTAGCGAACTACCCTGTCTTTGAGTATCAATCAAATAACTAATTGCATTTTTCTCCATTTGAGTTGCTGTTTTATTAAAAGCTTCTAATTCTGCTTTAAATGTATTATTTAATTCGCTATTCTTTCTAAATTTAAAGTAATCTCTATAATGTCCTAATTCGTGTAATAATACAAACGCATTTTTAGGAGCAGAGTTCTGTTCAGAAAGTTCTATTGTACCACTAACCGCTACAAAAAAGGCATTTCCTTCATTTGCTTTGTTTGTGTTTAACCATACTTTTTTTAAGCCAAATTCTTTAATATCGCATAAAATAGAACCAGGTAACATTTTAATAATAGGTAATAAATCTTTTGAAATAACACCTTCGCTTTCAATTTCATTTGAACCTATTGAGAGTTCTACTTTTTCGCCATTATCTTTGGTTACGATAATCTTATCTGCTTGGTATTCAATTTCATATTTCATACCATTTTCAATAGAAACGGCATGGTTATTATCAATCACTTTAAACTGCTGTCTATTTTCAGTAATTTTACCATCATGCTCGGTTATTTTTGTATAAACAAGTCTGCTACCGTCAGGTGATTGCATATAATTGTAGTCTGTTTTTGTGCCATCATTTGCTACCAATGTTTTTTCTAGTACAATTTCACCTGCCGGAGTTTTTTCTGCCAAACCGATTTTGTATTTTTTACCATTAGCTTCTTCACGCCATACATCGAATTTGCCTTCTACATCCTTAGATTTTAAGCAAAATTCTTTGTATAATAGATTTCCATTGGTATCTTTAACTGTTTTAATATTATCTGTATAGAATGCAAAATCCGTAAAGCCCAATTGCGTATGCTCAATTCTTGCAAGAACGCTTTTTTCACCATTTTTGTCTATAAAGCTTTCTTTTGAGAAGTTTGGGTTTGTTGTATCTACTTCAGTTTTATCTATAATTTTTCCATTAGCATCAAAATTTATTCTGTTATATCCATAATCATCTAATATTAGGATGAATCCTTTGTTTTCTGAAACATATAAATTATCATATTTTATATTATGAGCTTTGCAATAATCAATAACACTATTGAAACTGTTTTTTAGTTTATCAAATTCATTTTTAGACAACATTTTTTCCATTGACAATAAACTATCAATTGAATTTATAGAAATATCGTTATTTAAGTAATCCAATATTTTTGCTTTGTTATGTGGTTCTTCATCAATACTCATGACAATTCTTATAATATCTTGACCTTTAAATCTATTTTTCCCTTCACTATTTTTGTACCCCATCAATAATTTTACTAAATCAGGGTCTTTGCTTCGATTGAAAGCTTCTACTATTTTAGAAGCATTATTTGGTGAAAAACCATTTTTTATTGCATAATCATAAATGTCTGGCGAAGTTTCTTTAGCAGAAACAATTCGTTCTATTGCTATGCCGCTATAAAAACTACCATCAGATTTTTTCTGTGTTAACAAATCTCTTGTCAAATCATGATTTATTTTATCAGCATTAACAATCTCTCTAATATTTATTGCATCAAATCTATATTCTTTTCCATCAGCAGTTTTATAATCCAAAAGTTCTTTAGTCAAAGTTGAATTGGTTTCACTAGCCTCAACTAAGTAATCAACACTACTAAGATCAAATCTTGGCGAGCCATTTGTATTTTTTTGACTTAAAGCACTTTTTGTAAGCTCAGGATTTTTTTTATATGCATTAAGTAAACAACAAAGTAAACCAAAACCCATAACGGTTTCGTTATTTTCTGCAATTTCTAATATTTCAGGGTATTTCTCAAATTCTTCTATCATTATTTTAAAAGAATCTTTTTCTGGCATATATTCACCTTGGAAAAATTTATAAATTCCCATTGTATTTTTAATATTAATAATTCTATCTAAAGTTTGAGGATGTTTTTTATATACTTCTGTGAGTAAACGAATTGTGTTAGCGGAGAAACGCGGATGTCCTCCTTCTTGATACTGTGCCTCTAACATTTTTGCAACTTTTGAATCTATTTTTTCTGCCTCAATAAATTTCAATGCATCACTTCCATCATACATATAAGTATAATCAAATGGTGGTTGACCTTTTTCGTCTAAAATTTCTTTAAAACGTTTAGGGTCAATTTCGTGTGCTTTCACTGCATCTATGATATTCTGTGCATTATGACGAATCATTCCTTTATAATATTCTTGAGTCAATAAATCTTCTACAAGTTCAGGATTTTTATTATATGCCTCAACTAAAGAATTGATATAACCGACATCAAATCTTGGATCGTCCTTCTCATTTTTCAAGTTTAAAAACATGTCTGTTGCTTTTGCATTCATTTGATAAGCTTCAACAAGTGATAATACATCTGTGCCATCATATTTGTATCGACCGTTTTCTGTTTTTGTATTAATTAATTCTTCAGTTCGAGTTGCATCGGTTAAATGCGCTTTAACTAGCTGTTTGACGTCGAAAGGATGAAATCGGTATGCCCCATTTTCTGATTTAATGTTTAGATATTTTTCTGTCAAATTGGAGTCTAATTGGTATGCTTCAACAAGCGAAAATATATCTGGCGCCTCAAATTTTCTAGGATTATTTAATGCTTTTTGAGTAAATTCAGGACTCTTCAACCAAGCTTCTTTTAGAACACTAATATCATACTGAGTAGCTAAATCAGGGAAATTGTTTTTCAAGTATTCTTCTACTTGTTTTTTAGCTTGTAATTCTGCTTCTGTTTGTTGAGCAGAATTGAGGTTTTCGGCAAAACCTTTTGTACGCATCTTTTTACGAAAATCACGAAGTTTATCATTATCACCAGTTATAACGGTTTTTAATTTATTCATAAAATTATTTTTTTTAGCTTTAGAATTAATCAATGTTTCACTATTTTCATAAAATTTACTACTAAACGCAGTTTCACCGCGCACCATGAGTTGAAGAGATGAAATCATCTCTGACGCGTTTTTGCATTCAATTCTTCTGCCGTCAGGAAGGTTGATTCTGTAACCTTCAGCTTTTTCTTCTACTGTTACACCTTTTAGTTGTGGCAAGTTTTCTTGCAAATATTTTTGAGATTGTATTCTAGCACTTCTTGAACCTGTCAACATCATAATTAAATGCGAAATAACCTTGATTTGACCTAGGTTATAACCTTGATGACCGAATTCTTCTAATAAGGCTTTCTCCAATCCTTCATTAGTAACTTTTCCATCTTGCATCAAAGTATTTGCAATCATTAACGCTTGGTTAAAATAAGCAAAACCAAGTACATCAGTTGCAAAACCTGCAACTTCTGCAATCTTTGTAGGAACGGATTTTTCTAAGATAGTTGTAAATACTTCATTTGCATTAACTGCACCTTGAGAAAATTTTTCGCTTAATGCCGTTGTTACCTTTTGAGAAGTTCTTGAGAATATTTGCATAACTTTTTGTGTTACAGCCGTACCAAAAACACCTGCAAACGCACCAAAAGTGAACGAGCCGTTAGCATTTGTCATTACTTGTGCTTGCGTATCAAGAAGTTTGTCAAATCCGTCTTGTTTAATTGCTCGGTTTGATACATTCGTCAAAGTTCCTTCAGCAGCAGTATAAAGATACATTTTCGTACCTTCATTTAATGCCGGACCAACGAGTTTTACTGCTTGACCTGAAAATCTCAAAGCTCCTTGAAGAAGTTTGTTACTTACTTGTTTAGAAGCTATTGCAACACCTGCTTTAGAGAATGTACCCATTGTTGTAGTTGCAAGTGTAGCTCCTGCTTTTGTTTCAGCTCCCCAGCCAAATGTTGCTATCATAATTAAGGCTTCGCCAAAACCATTCATAACTTGGTTATATGTACTGTCATTCGGGTCGTCAGCTACAATATTCATTGCTTTAAGAATTGCTTCTTTGTATTCGTCAGTCATTTTATTGTCTTTGTCATAAGCTTTTCCGCTTTCAGCTAGAGCAAAACATTTTTTGAACGCATCAGAATTGTAGTCAATTCCGTATTTATCAGCAGTTTTGCCATAAATCTTCTTAAATCCTTCTTTAAATTTTTGAGGATTTAAAACTTTTAATTCGCTTGCATTTTTTGCGAATTCTCGGCATGAATCCGCCCATTGGTAGTGGTTTTCACCGTCTAAACCGAGTTTATTTAAAACATATCCGATACCTTCAGAACCCAAACCAAACAAGCCTACACTATCTGTGTATTGGTCGTTGTAGCTTGCAAGAGTTTCATACACATTAGCCATAAAATTAGCAGTTTTAATTTGTGTCAAAATTTCTTGTCTTTGAGTTTCAGTTGCCTTGTATTCTTCTTCATTTCTTAATGTAACACCCTCTGTAATTTCTAACACGTTAGAAATATTATCAAAAGTCGGTTCGAGTTCTTGTGAAGAAATAAGTTCTTTGAGTTCTTTGCCGTCTTTAAGTTTTTCCAAAGTTTCTTGTGGCAATTGTGATAATCTTTCTACAACCTTTTTGCCGTCTTCTGTTGCGACATTTACACCAAGAGTTTCGGCAATAAATCGAGGTGAATATGATTCTTTGCGGTCAATGTTTTCTTTAGAAAAAGTATTTGTATGTACTTTAGAAACAGGCAATTGGATATACTTGCTTATTCCATCAGTTGATTGACTGGCTTTTTGTTTGTTTTGTGCATTTTGCATAGCATTAGCAAGATTTTTTTGTTCTTGTGTTTCTAGTGCCTTTTTGAATTTAGTTTCATCATTGAATTTGTATTTTTTACCGTCAACAATTAATTCAAAACTTGTTTCTAAAGTTCTTTTTTCGGTTTTCTTCCATTTGTAATCACCATTACTGTAAAATGCGATTGTTTCGGTAGTTCCGTCATTATACGTTGTAGTAACTTCTTTTCCACCGTCAGGAGTTTGTTTTTCTTTAGTTTCAATAATGTCGGCAGAAGCGGTAGAAACAGATTTTACAAAACCCATAAAATCCGCATTTTCAATATTCATTTTTTCTTTGAATTGAGAATTGATTTGTCCGTTTTCAACAGAATCAAGAGTTTTGTCTTCTCCGGCAAAATCGGCTAAATGTTGAAAAATGGTGTCAATTTCTGATTTTTCAAGACATCCGTCCTTGTTAGCATCATACGCATCAAATAAATTCTGCAACTTTGCATCAACTTGTTCTCGGCGAATACCTTGTTTGATTTCACCAATTTGTTCTTTGCCATTATTTGATTGTAACCAAAATTTGCCAAAATCCATTTTCCTACCTACTTTCCTTTGTGCAAAATGAGAGTTTTTGTATGTAACACAATTCATATTGTGTTACATGATATTTATCGGCATTTTTCGTAAAAACTTTACTATTTTTATGCAAATTGTTACAATTGAGCAAATTTTGTTACAATTCGTATTCCAAATTGTAATTGTCTAGCAACCAAATGATATTTAAAACCTCTCTAACACCCTATTTTTATCAATTTTGAACCAATATGTTACGAGTTATGTAACACAATATGAATTTTGTTACATGTTATGTAACATATTGAGGAAAGAAAAAGTAGGTTAGAATATAGAACAGCACTTAATTATAACTTGAACGTGTTTAAATTTTTGTCAATTATGTCCTGATTAATTCCAATGTATCTTAAAGTTACAGATGGTGAGGAATGATTTAGAATACTTTGCAAAAGTGCAATGTCTTTTTTCTCTTTGTAAAAATGATATCCAAAAGTTTTTCTTAAGGTGTGCGTACCGATTCTCGAGGTTATTCCTGCTTTTTCACAAGCTTGGCTAATAATTCGATAAGCTTGCACTCTTGTTATAGCATTTTCACCCCTTTGAGAACAAAATAGCCACTCGTCAGAAGATTTTTCAGTAATATATTCTTTTAACGGTGCTTTAAAGGATTCAGTAATCGGAAATTTACGATACTTGCCTGTTTTCTGCTCTTTTACTTCTATATATCGTTTTCCACGCACATTGGATACTTTTAATTTCAGAATATCTGAAATCCTTAATCCACTATTTATTCCCATCAAAAATAACATGTAATCTCTAAAACCATTCTTTTTAAGAATTACTTTAACCAACTCAATTTTACGCTTATCTCTAATTGGTTCAACAAATTCCATTTTTCTTAACTCCTTTTGCTTTTACTACGGCTAAATAAAGCCACAAGCATAAATTAACACAAGATAAAATTTAACTAGATGTCAGCTTCCGACTTCTAGTTAAATTTGTATTAAAAAACAAATTTATTTTTGTTTAACAAAATCAGGCACTTGATTTTTTGCCATTGTCATTTTTACATACTGCTCTTTTAAATCTTCTTTTTCTTCTTTGGTTGATGTTTTTGCTTTATCAGCTAATTGCGTGTAAAGTTCACGTTCAGCTTCGTTTGACTTGGTATAAGTATCCATTTCTTTTGATTTGGTGAAAGTATTTACTTTGCTTTCATAAGCGATTTTAGGTGCTTTATAAGCGGTATAAAGCAAGGCAAAACCTGTAAAACCTGCTGCCATCAAAGAAACAAAAGCACCTAATTTGTATAAAAATTTCTTATTCTTACTTGCATCTTTTTTGTTTTTATCGACTAACTCTCCGGCTTTTTTTGCAACATTTTCAAATTCAAAATCACCGTCAACGACTAATTCCCAAACCAATTTTCCTGCTAAAGCCAAACCACCGATAAAGGTTGCTTTAACAAGATTTGCCGCTTCACCTTTGCGTGAAATTGGGTTTGCATCATTTTTCTGTGATGATTGCTCAATCTTCTTTTGGGTAAAACTTGGATTGTATTGATAATTATTGATTGTATTAATAGCAGAAATGCTCATTTACACACCTTTTACCATTACTCCACTACCATTATCAGCCATTTTTACAGTTGCATAATGATTAATTTTATCATCTAGTGATACATTTTCATCTTTTATTTCGTCGTTGATATCTTCATAGATATTGTTTTGTGCGGTTTTTTGTCTAGAAAATACGTCCATTTCTTTTTCTCTAGTATAAGCACTGACATTCGTATTGTACATTTTTGATGGCAGAGTTAAACCTAACGCACCTAATGTTGCAACAATACCAACTCCAACCGGCCATTTAACACCTTTTGTGAAAAGTGTAGTTAAACCACCTGCCAACACCCCTGCTAATGCACTCATCCCAACAGAGCTTAAAACAGCTAAATTTCTTTCAGTTCCTCTATCAATCGGATTTTCATATTGTTGTTGTTTCTTTGGCGAATTTGCTTTAAAACCGACTCTTGGACTATAAGCATTGATTCCAGTTATAGACATAAAACCTCCATAGTAAAACTACCTTCATTATAATAAAAACAGAAAAAGGTTAAAACTTGCGTTATTATTAAGATATTGTAACACTTTTATTCTAAAAATTTATTAATTTCATCAAATATTTCCTCAAAATTATCATCAGTTAATTTAAGATACGGTCTTGCAGGAATTGTTGTTTTCTTGTTTTTGCCTGCTTGTCCTCCGAGTTGGTGGATTGCTGCGTAGGCTAGGTTTAAGCCGATAACGGCTGAATTGTCATCGTAAGCAGTTGAAACAGAAGAAGCGAGTTGACCTGAAACTTGCAGAATTTGTCCGGGGTATTTGCCGATTTTTTGTCGTTGGTTTTTTGTTGTTTCAGATAAATCAACCCATTTGTCAGGTCTGCCCTCATTTTTGAAATTATCCTCTGTTGCCGTAGCCATAATTCCTGCAATGTTTTTCATCAAAGGACGAAGGTTCTCACCTCGACTTGCAAGTTCTTGCAAGCGTGTCAGAACCTCCTTGTTATCTATTTTTATTTCAATCGGTTTATTGTCTGCCATTTTTAAAATTTTCAGTAATTGGATAATTTGCAATCAAAAGTTCTTTATATATTTTATTCGCTCTATCCGTTCCTTGTCTGTTATTGATACCGTTTTGTCGTTCAACTTCAACCATTTCAAAATCTTTGTACAATTCTCTGATTTTTGGTGAATCATCATAAGAGAGTAGAAAACGACCTTTGATACCTTTTAAAACATCTCTTAAACGCTCGTGTTCAAAATCTTCGGTTGAAGTTACAGCGTAGCCACAACCTTTTGAATATGGTGGATCGCAATAGAAAAATGCTTCTTCGCAGTCGTATTGTTTAATCAATTTTTCAAAATCTCGATTTTCAATCATTACTTTGTCCAAGCGTTCATGAATTGCATCGATTTTTGCTAGGACATTTTTTAAGGATTTACAAGCACCACCACTAGAGCGTTTTACTGTCCCAAAAGTATCGCCACGACCACCAAACGAGCGTGTAATCAAAAAATAAAATTGGACTGCACGCTGAATATCCGTAATAAATGTTCCGTTCAAGAATTGAAAAAATAATTCTCGAGAACCTAACAAATACTTAAATTCTTCCTTAAAGGCATTTGGGTGATATTTTACTATTCTGAAAAGATTTACAAGCCTGCCATCAAGGTCGTTGTAGATTTCTAAATCTGCCCATTTATCTTTGTAAAACAGAACCCAAGCACCACCGCCAAAAGGTTCAACGTATGATTTTATATCTTTCGGAATTAGTGGAGCGATTGTTTTTCTCAATAATCTTTTACCACCAACCCAATTAATTAATGATTTTTTATCAATAGTCATATTAACTCCTAAATATTATTCAATAGCCGTTCAAAAAGTGTTTTAATCTACTAAACCTGATCAGGATTGTGACTCCAACCGACATCAGGGGCAATCTTTTTACCTGTAAGCGGGTCTGTATAAACCGTAATAGGTTTGTATTCACCAGATTTCTTTGATACAAGGTGCATTTCATCGCTCAAAGCTCCATTGGAAGAATTTGGCAAAATATCAAGTGAATCAAGATTTTTCTGTGAGCGAGCAATGACTCGACACCTACAATTCCAACCGTTTGGTGGGTAAAATGCACTCCAAAACGGATCATCGTATCTAAAAACTAAACCGTTTAACATTGCGTGTTCAGGTCGAGTGGAAGAATCCATAACGGCAACATATTCCCAGTATGGTCGGTTGTCGACATTATCAAGCTGAGTTTGGTATCGCCCTGTCATATAGGCAGTTTGCATATTCACCCTGTAAATATTTTTCAGGCGATACATTGAGCCGAGTTGGACTTTTTCTGCATTACCTTCAGTATCAACAACAATTTGCTCACCCCACCAACCACGTTTTTGCAGTAGAGGTTTCAAGTCTTTCTGAAATTCGTGGAAAGTTTTACCTTCAGATAGTGATTTATCCAAAGCATCACGAATATCATTGAGAACTTTCGTGTTCATAGCTTTAGCAACCGTAAAACTTTTTTTGTGAGCATCTTGCCAAATTTCGTACCAATCCCAACTTGTTACGTTCTTTTTGTTTCTGAAATATTTTATTGCAAGAGCAGGTTGTAGTTTGAATAATGATTTAAGTTCTATCATCAGTATTTAACTCCAATAAAATCAAGGACTTTGCCACAACCTAATTTATTAATGCAATAATCATATTGTTTTGGGTGAGATTTTTTCATTTTTTCGAATTTGTTCGGAGATTTTTCGCATTGAATGCCGAACATACAAAACATACATCCTGTGCGGTTGACTCCAGTTGTGTAAAATTTCCCTTTTTTGTCTTGCAAAATTTTACCGTAAACGGAACAATATGGAATATTCTTTTCCTTTATGTATTGAAGCACATCCTGTTCTGTCCAAAATCCCATTGGTGTTGAAGATGGGCGTTTTGTGTCGAAGGCGTTACATCCGTGCTTTAAATATTCTTGTTTTCTAAGGTTACTTTCTGCTGCCATTGTTGCGATGAAGGGTTTTAAATTGTTTTCTTTTTCGAACTTGAATGACGGTTCTTTTTTCATAATTTTGCAACACTTGTTTGAGATTTTTATATCGCTCTCTAGCAGAAACTTCCATTTTGATAAATCATATCTTGAACCGTATTTTTTCACGTATTCGCTGTTGGGATCAAATTTTTTAGCGGTGTATCCGTTTGGATTTTTGCGGTTATCTTCGATTACTCCTGCGACTTCTTTGCTGATAACAGGATATCCGTATTTTTCGATTACTTGGTGAAACGGTGTTTTGGGGCGAAGGATTTTTATGTTTTCCATTGATTTTACAAATTGTCGAACTTCAGGATATTCTAAACCTGTATCGACAAAAACCGCTAAAACATTCGGATAAAGACTTCTTACAATATCTAATAATACAGTAGAATCTTTGCCACCTGAGAAGGACACATATACTTGTCCGTCAAAATGTTCGTAAAATTCTCGAATTCTTCGTTTTGTTAATTCTATTTTCAGATTTAGCGGAAGATTTTGTCTTTGTTTAAGAAAATTCTTTTTTAGTGCTAATTCTTCAAGGGTAAGTTTACTCATCTAATCCATCGCTCCTTCCTTGTAATTCGCAAAGAAACAAAGCCTTTTGGAGTGATTCTTCAAACTTTTTGCTTTTTAGATTTTTGTCTGTTAATAGTTCGTAGGCTTCTTCGTAGCTTTCGCAACTTTCAAGTAATGAAATCAAAGGTGAAATCATTTTTTGAGATTGTTCATTCAATTTGGTTTCTGATATGAAATTAAAAAGATTTTCTATTTGTTTTTGTCCGACAATTGTCGGTTCATCTTCCTTGAATTCGCTGAAATTAGGATTTAGAGATAAAATATCTTCTCTAATTTCAAAGTCATCATCTTCTAAACCATAATTTTTAATAAAATATTCTTTTGTGAATTTTACTCCTGTTTCAGAAAGGATTTTATCTCTTTGAGCGAGCGTCAAATCTACATCTTCAGGTGCAAACATTTCAAAAACAGGAACATCTGCATTTGAAAAGTTAATTTCATAAATCCAAGCTATCAGTTGGTTTATGACACTTTCAACAAGTTTTTTATCTGAATCAATAATATCTTGTCTTACTGCCATGTGGGTATTAGCAGCTGCATAGCTTCCTGTTGAGCCGATTTCGGTCGTTAGAGTTTGACCTAAAATAGCTTTTGAAATTTCGGCATTCATTTTGTCGATTAATTTTTCGTAAATTTCAGCAGATGAGGATTTACTTGCTTCTTGGATTTCAACAGATGAATCGTCAGGAATAACTGCAATCGCATCTTGTACCATTTCTTCAAGCATATCGGCAAGAGTATTTGTTTCTTCTTTTGTTGCTCCACGTGGGTGTTTACCAATAAGGTGTGGCATTCCGTATTTTTCGGTAAACACAACCCAAAACTTCATTCCGCCTTTTTTGAAGGTTACATTCCAAAACACACGAGACAATGTTCTTTCACCGTATGGGTTGTTATAGCTCGGATTATTTTGAGCTAACAAAAATTTTTTATTCGGCAATAATTCACCGTAGTAATTTTCTTTTGTTCTGAATTTTAGGTTGTTGTCATCATCAAAACAAAACCATTCAGGAGGTTTGGCGATAATTTTTGTCGGTAAAATATATCCTGATTTATTCTTTTGCCAAATAATTTCAAGCGGTTGAAAACCGAATAAAGTTGCATCAAGAATATCATTTATGAGTTTGTGGATATCTAAAGATTTTAGTAACTTAAAAATATTTTCGGTATTTTCGTCTTTATCTACTCCACGATTTATATCCCAATCAAGCGAAAGTACACCTGCTTTTCTTGATTGAACGCAAGCAAAAACGTGAGGATCGCAAAGTAATTCTTTGTAAATTCTCATATCCTTACCTTGTTTTCTGAGAACGATATCAGGATCAGGCAGAATATTTGCTAAAGAATAAAAATTCAATGCACGTTTTCGTGTTGCAATTTCTTCGGTTATGCCTCGTTTTACAGAAGCTTTTTTGATTATTGATTCTTCCACGATTAAGCTCCTGTATTAGATTTGAATTTCTTTAAGACGTCTACGTTACCGACTTTGTAGATGTTTTGCAGTACATCAATTTCAAAAATCGGTACTTTGTTTACAATTAATTTTGCGTAGGTTACAGCCATAGCAGTTTCGTAGTCGGCATTTTCTTGTGCTTTAATTGTGCCGAGGGGGAATTCTTTAAACGTTCCGATGATAAAGGCTGTTGCCGGAACTTCTTCAATTTTACCTGTGCTTCCATAGGTTTCGAGGTTGGCTCTAACTTGTAGCATTGAGGCGGTGAAAGGATTTGAGCATACTGTTAAAACTTGTGGGTAGAGTGCATTCCATTTAATTTTGCATTCAAGTTTGTCTATTCCTGAAAAGAATTCGGCAGAGCCTACCATTCCCAATGCTTTGTGTTCCGCCATTTTGTGTTTAATTTGCGGTAATTGTACTTCTTCTGCTCGTCCCAAAAGGTTTACGCCGTTCAGGTAAACATTGGCGTTAGTTAATTTATTTATTTGAATGTTGGACATATATACTCCGTAAAAATTTGTTGGTTGTTATTTTTTCAAAAGTCCGCATTGAGAAATTTCGACTTCTTCGTAGTGAAGAAAAACGTATTCTTTACTTATTGCTTGGATTAGGGGACATTTATATCTGTTTTTGCAAACCGAACACACATCATTTTCGTTTAAGAAAACTTCGATTTTGCCTTGGTTGTTTACTATTGCGTACATTTAAGACACTCCTAAATTTTTGAGCAAATCAATGTCAATAAATGACTCAAATGTAATGCGTTCAGCAGGTGTCGGTGGCATAAATTCGACATCAAAAACAATGTGACCGTTGGCTATTTCGGTTGTCGGATTCTTTTCGGTATTAAAGGTGCATTTACCGTCAATCAAAGCTCCACGTCCGATTAGGGTTCGGATAAATTGGTTTACTGTTTCGCAAATAGAATCGATTAATCCGTTGTCGATTGGATAGTCGATAAATTGTAACATTGAGTATTCAACCGATTCATGAAGAATGTCAGCGGTTCTTCTTACGTTAATAAAATTAGTTGGGTCTGTGTTTGTCGGATAGGCTGCGGAGCGGTTTCCCCAAGTTCTCATCCCTGAACCGTAGGAATTAAAAATTGTCATAATTCCGGCTTCGTTCAGTTGGTTAACTTCACTGGTTGAATCGTTAATCATTGAAGTCAGTTGTCTTTCGATTCCGATTATTCCTTGAATTTCTGTATTGGATGGAGACCAATGATAACCTTTAGATACGTCTTTTGCGGCGATTACTCCTGCAAGTCTTTGAGAGTATGGCTGTAATTTTATTGAATCAGTTGCAGAATCGTATACTTTTACATGCGGATAGCATAAAATCAGACGTTCTGATGAGGTGTTGAAATTAATCGTACCTTCACTTCCACGTCCTTTAATTGCATCTTGAACGGTTGTTCCGACAGGTGCGTCAACTATTCCTATTGCACGAATTTTGTTACAAATTTTATTTATTGCAACAGTAACGGAATTATCTTCACAATAGGTTGGTGTAATTATTGTTTTGGGGTAATATCCGAATAATGAATAACAATCTTCAAACGCACTTAAACCTGTACGTTTGTAGGTTTCAGAATCGACTCCGCCGATAATATCAGATAATTTGACTTCATCTATGGAGTTGTGTTTCTGAGGGTTATAGACGTTTACTGCTAAAACAATACCTGAGCCTTGGTCAAATATTGACTCTAAGGCTTGTGGGATAGTGAATCCGTCTTTAGGTTTGCCGAAATACTTAACGGCATCAATGTCGCTTGTGATAAGTGTTGGTGTGTTTATTGTTCTATATTCTTCAGCAACTTCGTCTATCGGCGCAGTTCCGACAAGACCGATTACAGCGGTTTTTACTGTCGAAATTGTTCTTGCGCCTTTTGTTATCTCAATGGTTTCAACACCATGTAAAAAGGATGCAGACATATTTTCTCCTTTAGGGGGTAAATCAGATTGGGGTAGGGATAAAGGGGTAAATTGAAAAAATTAATAATTTTGTATATTTTGAGTAGTCAAAGTGAAATTTATTCCGTATTGCCAAATTCCACCATTTTCGGATATGAAGTAATCTTTTGTCGGTGTAAGTTTTGTGCATTCATCAGGCTGAAAACCTGATAATGACTCTCTAACTTTATCAATGTATTCGTAAGCACCGTCATTAAAACGCAGATTTCTTGTAACTACTGTTATTGCAAATTCTTTTTTTGAATTTTGGGTAACAAAAGCAATAGCGTTAGTTTCTGAGTAATTTCCGCCTTGATAATGCACAAGTAACGCACCGATTGGGTGAAGTAAAATAAATTCTGAGGGTTTATCAGGAAATCCTTCAACTAAAACATCAGGGAAATCTTGTTTTAGTTTTAAAATAATAGAATTTTCTATGCTTCTAATATTCATTTAACTTCCGTTTCCCAAACAATCTATCTAAAATATTTTTATTTGTTTTGTATTCTTCCGCATTAAAATTGGAACTTTCGAGCAAATCATTTTCGGCTTGGAGAGTTATTACACCTTTTTGAATATCTCTTAGTGTTGAAATTGCATTGTCGTAATTTTTTTGGATTACTTCCGGCATTTCGTTTCTCATACGGCGAGAATAGAGGCGGTAAATACTTAAATCAATTGCAAGAATCCGAAGCAAAGGAAAATGGGCATCAAGGGGTAGAGAGTATCTACCACGAAGATACCCATCAATGAGCGTAGAAGAATAAATAATGGCTTCTTCAACCACAGCACGATTGACTTCTTCTTGCCCATTATCAGAAGAGAGCTGGATTAGAGTAGGGGTAGAGGTTTGAGTTTCAATATCTTCAATCGTGCAATAATCTGTCATTTCAATATCCTTGTTAAATCGAGTCTTGGATTATTCGGGTACGTATAGCCTTTCATTTCGTTTCAAAATTTCCTGACAGAAATTTTTACACTTCATCAGGCTATTTACTCTTACGGGTTAGTCTGCCTAACGGCAGCCGTCACCCTACCGAAAATCCGCTACTTTCCTATCAGAATTCGTATAATTTGACCATCAGCTCCGTTATCTAAAGCGTAGCCGTTTATGATTGCAGAACCGTCAGCTTTGATGGCTTTGCCGTTATCGTCAGATGTGATACTATCACCAACCGCAACAGTTCCACCTGCTTCTACGAGCAGAATTCCGAAAACTGATATTGGTAAATATTGGTCTTTTTCAGTATCAACATCAGAGATACCAAAAGCTTTTGCACCTGATTTGCAGTATTTGCCATCAAATCCGATAAATCTTTGTTGGACGATATCTTCGGCTGCTTTTATTGAATCAATTAGAAGTGGTTTATACAATTTATTCGCCATCATTTTCTCCTTGATTTTCGTCAGAGTTTTGGTCTTGATTTTCATTTTGACTTTCATCTGATTTATCAGTTTCAGCCTTTTTTTGTTTTGAATTTTTGTTTTGTTGAGTTTTTGGAGTTCTTTCAGGAAGCAATTCAACAAAATCTGCAAGCTTTTTGGCTTCGGCTTCCGTTAATTCTATAATATCGTTTGGTTTGCGTAATATTCCGTTATGCAGAATATTTGTGTGTTTGAGTTTGTATTTTTTAGTCATTCTTCACCAATCCTTGTTCTTCTCGAGTTAGTTGGGGATTAACTACATTTGAGATTAAATAGCCTGCTTCCGCACCAACTAAAAATGGGGTGTAAATGTCGGTTGCTCTAATGTATTTGACTTTGTTACCTTCTTTTGAGTATTCGTCAATATTTAGGGCATCTTTTTTACGGACGGTGTAAGCATAACTTGGGTCGTATTCTGTTCTTGATGAACCTAAATTTGGAACAAAGGCAAGAACAATATTGTCTTTCCAAATACGAACAAACTCACCTTTTTCGTTTGTAAAAATTGATTTACCGATAAAAATATTTTCGACTTCAAAAAATTCTTTCAGGTGTTCAAGGGTAATAATTTTGTTTGTATTATTTGAAATCAGACTTCTAAGGCTAACGTTTCTTTTTAATGCACGCCAAGCATCTTGACCTATAACCATTGTGTTTGGGTCTTGACCGATTTTCTTTGAGACTGCGTCTTTTGCGTCATCAACAACACCTTGGGGGTCGGAATCTTTGTGGTTAAAACAAGATGAGCCTGATAGAAGGATTTTGTTTTCGGTTGCGTAGCTGTTCACATCTTGAGCTAAGTCGGCACAAGCTTTTTCGTGTTTTAGTTGCAAGCCTTGAGTGACAACATTTGTTGCGTGAAGTTGGAGTCGGACTTTTTCGGCTTCTTGTTCTTCTCGGTAATCAATCGGATAAGATAAATCGTGTTCGGCAAGGGTTGCAGAATGTTTTTTGAATCCTTTTGGTGCGATTACGTTTGAATTAGCTCGAATTGCTCTTTCTGTATCGTAGATTTGAAAGGCTTCTTTGTTAAATTCAAAAATGTTTATTTGTTCTTTTTCTGAATAAATCGTGGGGAATAAATTTTGAGCAACGAATGCGTTGTTACTGTATCCACGAGCGACTTCAGACAGGTACGCATTTATGCGTAATTCTTCGAGTCTTCCCATTTTAGCTCCTATTCTTATACTGGGGTAAAATTATTTTATTTTTTTTGTTTTTTAAATATTTAATTTCAGCAAAGCATCTCTAAATGAGATATTTTCTTTTTCTGAAAGTGCTTTAGCTTCCTTAAACACTTCAAGGCTATCCTCGTCAGCGTTGGCAAACGGTTCAACACCATCCTTTTTGTGATTCGGCAGCTTGTCTTTTGTTGCGGTTTCTTTGAAATTGATTTGTTTTGGAAGTGTTTCGATAAATGATTTAAAATCAGCAACAACGGCTGAATCTTCACCGAATTTTTGTACGCTATCCAATTCTTTTAAAACAGAGATTAAAACATTTTTGTTTGCAGGAACAAGGATACCTTTTTCAATTTGTTTGTTGATAAATTCTTCGTATTCTTTTTGTTTTATTGCAGATTTAATACTATCCAATTCTTTTTCGATAGCTTCTTTACCTTCGGCTTTCTCTTTAAAGTCGGCTACTTCATCATTCAAAGCGGAAATACGTTCTTTCAAAGATTTAATAGTTTCCAATTTTTTATTGGATTCTTTAAAATTTTCTATTTGAGTTTCTAAATCTTTGATTTGATTTTTTAATGAATCAATATCTTCTAGTGTTTCATCGAATTCAAAAGTATCTGCTTCGGATTCCATAAATTTAATTTGTTCCAAGCCTTTAACTTGAGGTGTTGCAGCACCTAAAAAAGATACGGCTTTTAGGTATGCACCTTTGCCTTCAAGGTTTCGGTACAATTCGACAGAAACTTTTTTGTATTTACCGCTGTTAACATCTTGCTCAAATTCGGCAGGAATATCTTTAAAAGCTACTTTTAATATTTCACCATCAGCTTTTACATCTTCAACCCAACCGTATGCCGGACCTGATTGTTGGTGGTCGATTGTGATAGGTGCTTCGCAGAATTTTGGGTCATAGTTTTTTGCAATTTGAGAAATTTCTTTTTTAGTGAATTTGCCTTGAGGGTAAACTCCGGCTCTAAAAACTTCAAAATATTTCATTTTTTTAGCTCCATTTTTTTGTGTTGTTGGTAAGTATTCTAACTATAACTTGTGTTAGAGGCGGTTCTCAAATGTTCAAAACAAAATTTTTAGCATTGAATTTTTCAATGTAAAAAATTTTGCATTGTTCATTTGAAACGGTGGTTGAACAAAGTTAGACTGAGGATATCTCAAGTGCTTTAAAAGCATTTGAGATAAAACGAACCTTTATATTCTTAAATATTAGAATTATTTTGAAGAACTTTTTTTTAATGTCCTTTTCTTTCTCTTTTGTTGCGAAAGAAAAGAGAAAGAAAAGAACGAAAAGAAAGAGAAAACACGCTATTGCTTCCTACGCTCTTACGAGCGTGTATTGAATGGATGTTGCAAGCTGAGCTTGCACTCTCACGCTCGCTAAAAAACGCTCGCGGTGCTAAAGATGTTCGATTTAGTATTGTTTTATTACAAATTTATTCTAACCTTATTCATTTACAAATCTCCCCTACCCTCTAAGAAGGTTGCAATGCTTGAATTTACAAGCCTCTTGCAACCGACTTTCTTTCTCAAAAACAGAAAGGACAGCATTATGGAAATACTAGACCAACTACAACCGCTATTAGAGAATATCGGTTTTCCTGCGCTCATATTTGCGATTTGGTATATTTATCACCAGTCCCAAGTTAAAGCGTTTGAACAAATTATTCAAAATAATTTTGAAATACTAAAAGACCTTCTTGAAACCAACCAATTTCATGCAGCACTCCTTTCAAGAATTGAAAGCAAAATCGACAACAACCTTTGGTGTCCTCTTCTAAAAAAGGAGGTCAACTAGATGAATATCGAAAGACTGCAATTAAAAGGACTTTTGGCGGAATCTAAAAAGACATATCGAGCATTGGATACCGAAGCATCAGGATTAATTCTTCTGCTGCGTTCGCTTTTAAATCCTTATGAAGCAATAGTTTTACTTGATATGGATAAAATCGTATCAATCACAAGCCGTTTAAATACCGTTCAAACTGAGATGAAAAACTATGCCGAAAAAATTAAAAAATTGGAGGCAGAATTTGAATAGCAAAAAAGAAGAATTTTTGACGGAAGCAGAAAGGCTGTTTGTGTACGAATATCTTCCTGCGGATGCGATAGCAAAACAATTAAATCTCAATCGAAAAACAATCAACAATTGGCGTGCAGGATACGAATGGGACAAAAAACGAGCATCGTTTCTGAAATCAAAAACATCTTTTCATGAGGAATTGTTTGAATTCGCTAGAAAAATTATGCGTGAAATTTCAGCCGATATTGATGCCGGAGAAAAGATAGATCCCGCAAGATTAAACGCACTTTGCAGATTTGTGCCGTTATTTGGAACATCGAAAAAATACGAAGATACAATCGCACAAAAAGAAAAAACAGAAATCAAGCGAGGTTTAACACCTGAATTGATTGCACAAATCGAAGAAGAAGTATTGGGAATTACCCCAAATGACAACCAAAATGAAGAAAACTAAATTTTTCTTACCGTATCAGATGCGGTGGTTAAACGATAATTCAAAAGTAAAAATCTGGGAAAAGTCCAGAAGAATAGGAGCAACGTATGTTCAAAGTTATGAAGATGTAAGAGATTGTGTAAAGCGGATTGTACCTGCCGTTTGGTTCTCTTCTGCCGATGAATCTGCTGCTCGTGAGTATATTGATTACTGTAAACAATGGGCAACTTTGTTTAATATTGCCGCAAAGGATTTGGGCGAACAGGTTTTAGACAAAGAAAAAGATATCAAAGCGTATGTTATCCAGTTTTCAAACGGAACAAAAATTCACGCTTTATCTTCAAACCCCAAAGGTTTTCGTTCTAAAGGCGGAAAAGTTGTTCTTGATGAATTTGCTTTTCACAATAATCCTGCCGAACTTTGGAAAGCTGCACGACCTTGTATCACTTGGGGATACCCTTTAAGGATACTTTCAACACACAACGGTCAAAGTTGTCTTTATTACAAATTCTTAGACCAAGTTGAAAGAGGTAAATTAAAGTGGAGTCATCACAAAACACCGATTCAACTTGCAGTAGCTGAGGATTTGGTTGATAAAATTTTCGGACGAAAAACAACCAAAGCAGAACAGGAAGAATGGCTTGAAGAAGAACGTAAAAACTGCTTTGACGAGTACACTTGGTTACAAGAATATTGCTGTGTCGCAATAGACGAAGCCTGTGCATTTCTACCGTATGAACTTATCACACCTTGTGAGATGACAGATATTTTAAAATCACTTGAAACAATAAAAGGTGATTTATATGTCGGAGTCGATATCGGCAGAAGGAAAGATTTAACCGTAATTTGGTGTTTGGAAAGATTTGAGAATTCTAAATACACAAGAAAAGTTAAAGTCTTAGAAAAAACTCCGTTTCATATTCAGTACGAAATAATTTCTGCAATTTTGAGGCATCCAAAATTAAGAAGGTGTTGTATTGATAGTACAGGAATCGGAATGCAACTCGCTGAAACTGCACAAAAAGATTTCGGCAAATACCGAGTCGAGGCGGTTATGTTCACCAACAAATCCAAAGAAGAAATGGCATACAATTTGAGGACAAATTTTGAAGATAAATCTGTATTTATCCCAAACGACCACGATATTCGAGAGGATTTGCACTCAATAAGAAGAGTTGCAACCAAAGCAGGAAATATACGTTTTGATGCCGATTCTGCTGAAGTAAACGGACACGCAGACAGGTTTTGGGCATTAGCACTTGCTCTTATTGCCTGTTCAATTCCGTATTCATCGGTTGATATTATAACTCGAAAAAAATATGAAAGTTTGAGAATTACAGAAAATTTTTAAAATCGATTTTAAGACCTGTAAAAACATGTTGAATGATAATTTATACCAATGCACCCCATAAAATTTAATACAGCCGTTTTTGAACACTTTTTGAACAGTATGCGGTAGCAACTAAAATACTAAAAATTTATTAGGAGAAAAAATATGACAAAAGAACTTACACTTCCGTCAGGTAAAATTGCAATGATTAAAAAAGGCAAAGGGATTGATTTATTGAATGCTCAAAAGAATTCCAATTCATCGGATGAAATTCCATACGCTTTAATCGCACAACTAACGGAAATTGATGGTCAAAGTATCGTGTATGAAGATGTTTTAGAAATGGATTTGGAGGATGTTTTAGCTATCCAAACAGAAATCACAGGTGGTTCAAAAAAGGAAGCAACCTCCCTGACAGCCAAACAATAATTTATTTGTGCAAAATTACAGGTTGGCAATATTCGGAGCTTGCTCAAATGTCGATTGATGATTTGATTTATTGGTGCAAGCAAGCAATAAAATACGGACTAAATAGTCGAAACACATTGGAACAGGACGAATGCTAGACGAAGCAATGAAAGTATCATTAACCCTTGTAGCTTTTGATAAGATGTCAAAAGTTATTCGTGATGCCGTTCAAAAATCGAATGATGACTTTAATAAAATGCAAGCAAAAATTAAAGATACATCAGAAAGATTGGAAAAATTCGGTAAAACGGCTTCGCTTGTGGGTGGTGCTTTAGTCGGTTTTGGAGCCGTTAATTTAAAAATGGCTGCTGATTTTGAAGCAGGAATGTCCAATGTTTCAACGTTGATTGATACAAATATTGAGAATTTTGGTGCTATGAAAGATGAAGTTTTAGAAATTGCAAAAAGAACACCTGTGGCTTTAGAAGGTTTGACTTCTGCTTTGTATGATATTCGCTCTGCCGGAATTAGTGCTGATATGCAGTTTAAAGTTTTAGAACGTTCTGCACAATTAGGTTTAACAGGTTTAGGTTCGACTTCGGAAGCAGTTGATTTGGTAACATCTTCTTTAAATGCTTTTCAACTGAAAGGTGAAAAAGCGGACAAAGTATATGATACAATTTTCAAAACCGTTAAATATGGTAAAACTACAATTTCAGGAATTGCACAAGGTTTTGGTTCTGTTGCCGGAACTGTTGCAGCAGCAGGAATCGAATTGGATGATTATTTAGCCGCAGTTGCTGCACTAACGACAACAGGTCAACCAGCAGCTCAAGCACACCACCAATTGAAAGCAGCTATTGCAGGTATGACTCGAGAGTCTGAAGATTCTGCAAAAGTTTTTAATTCATTAGGAGTTAAAAGTTTTAAAGAATTAATCCAAAAATCAGGCGGTATGGTTAATGCGTTTAAAGCAATTACAGACAAAGTAAACGGTAATGATTCTGCAATTTTAGGATTATTCGGTTCTACTATGGCATACAACGCTGTACTTGGTTTAACAACAAAACAAAGTCAAAGCTATATCGATACACTTCAATCTATGAGATATGGAGTTTCATTAATTGATGAAGGGTATCAAAAACAATACAACACCGAACACGCAAGACTTCAGAGAATGAAAAACCTTACTCAAACTATTGGTATTGAACTTGGAGAAGCATTATCGCCATTATTTGGCAAACTCTTGGATTTGACTGAATACGGAATTAATCTGTTTGGCAAATTATCACCTCAAGCAAAAAGCTTTTTTGCAATATCTTTAGTCGGTTTTGGAGCTATTGCATCAACCGTTGGTGTTGCAAGCTTGATGGGAAGTAAACTTTTAGGATTTTATGGTGATTTTTTGAATAATGCAAGAAAATTGACTCCTGTACTTATACAAAATTCTGCAAATCTTCTAAAATTCTTCGGTTTAACTTCAACTGCTCAAACCTTCACGCTTGGAGCGTTATTTAGTGATATCAAAAGAATTGATACAGAATTAAGATATGGAATCGTGAATAGTTTTAAAACACTTCCGACAAAGATGGCAGAATCAACTGTGGCTTTGAGAAATTGGGTGATAACTTCCGCTAAAGCCTTTCCATCAATGTTTATTAGCGGATTAAATAGTTTTAAAACTGCATTTCTTAATATTCCAAATCTGATAAAAAACGCAATTGTATCTTTTAGAGCATTTTCTCTTACTCTTCTAACTTCGCCAATCGGTTGGATAGCTTTAGCAATAGGAGCGGCAGCGTTATTAATCTACAAATATTGGAAACCGATTAGCGGATTTTTTAAAGGAATGTGGCAAGGGTTAGTTGAAGGTTTACAGCCTGTCTTACCTATATTCAAGCGAATGGGTGAAGCTATGAGTCCGATTATTACACCGATAAAAGCTTTAATCAATTGGTTTAAACAAATAATCAAGCCTGTTGATGATGTTGGCGGTGCTGCTGAAAATATGGGTGTCAGGTTTGGTAAAGCAATCGCAAGCATTATTGTTAAAGTAACTCAATTTGTTTCAAAAATATTTGAATGCGGATTAAAAATTCCGACAATGATAGCAAACGGAATAATGTCAGGTGTTGGAAAAGTATCGGATGCAATAAAAAAAGTTACTCAAACCATCAGAGATTTTTTACCGCACTCACCTGCTAAAACCGGTCCGTTAAAAGATTTAAACAAAGTGAAAATTATTGAAACGGTAGCTCAAACAATCAAACCTGCACCGATAGTTTCTGCTATGAACAAAACTCTTGGTGTGTTTAATACAGGATTTAAGGCAAATGTTCCGAATTCAAATTTTGTAACACAAAACCATTCTGCCCCTGTTACAATCCACTACAATCCGATTATTACTTTATCAGGAACTGCATCAAAAGAAGATTTTGCACAAATGTTAAAGCAACACAAAGATGAGATTTTGAGGATTTTCAAGCAAGAAAACGAACGCAGATTGAGAATGGCTTACTAAACAAGGATTAAAAAATGTTTGCACAACTTGGTGACATTAAATTTGAATTAATAACTTACTTTAACGGCTTAACAGAAACTGTTTCATACAATTACGCAGAACACGAGCGGATTGAAAACAAATCAGTTTTACAATTTATGGGTAAAAATTTGTTGCAGGAAAATTTGAAATTAAATTTTCACAAGAATTTTTGTGAGCCGGAAAAAGAATTGAAAAAACTTACTGAAGTAGCTGACAAAGCAAAACCGCTCAAATTTATCAAGGGTAATGGTGAATATGTAGGAGTTTTTGTTATTGAAGAAATCACAAAAACAACCGAGCAAGCCTCTGCACAAGGTGATTTGATTTCTATTCAAGTAGAAATCAGGTTAAAGGAATATACAGGAAAAATTGAAGAAGAGGACAAGCAAGAAAAAGGTTTTAAAAAGAAATAATGAGTGAATACTACAGTTACATAACCAAGGATTCTGACCGTTGGGATTTGATTTCACAAAAATTCTACAAAACTCCAACTCTGTATGAAGAAATAATTAAAGCAAATCCTAACATTCCAATTGAACCTGTTTTACCATCAGGAATAAAACTAAAAATTCCAATTTTGGAAGATTCTGAAACAATTAAATTTGAACTTCCACCTTGGAAAAAATAACCCCAAAATCGTTTGTACTTTGAAAATTAAATAATTACTGAATTTGCTGTTTAATGTATAATAGTCGTATGATTACAGAACAAGATTTAGAAAAATATTCTACAAATATTAGCGTTGAAAGATTAAAATCATTTATTCGTAATGAAGATGATACAATTGAGAAAGTATTATCACGTTATGTTGACAACATTCAAATCTCTCAAAGTCTATATCCAGAATTATCCATTCTTGAAATCACATTGAGAAACTCTATTGATTCAATGTTAAAAGCTAACTTCTCTGAAAATTGGCTCGAAGAAGAAATTGAGTTTAATAAAATTCTTGTAGAAAAAGATTATAACACCTTATTGAATACATATAATTCTACTAAAGAAGAATGTAAAAATAATTCTAAAGAATTTACACAAGGTAAAGTAATTGCAAATCTAAATTTCGGTTTTTGGACAAGTATCTGCTCAAAACAATACAGTCTTACTATTTGGCACAAAAAGAAATGTTTTAGAAGTGTTTTTGCAAATTACCCAAGTAAAAAGCAAGAAATAAGCAAAATTTCACGACAATTATATGAAATTAGACGATTAAGAAATAGAATATTTCACTATGAACAAATTTTTAAGCATCCTACTAAAACTTTAAAAGTATATGATAATATAAAAGAGTTTCTTGCATATTTACCAGATAATGATAATTCAACCATACTTAGTAAGACATCTAGTTTTGTAAATACATATAATCGCTTGATATGTGAATATACTAGGTAACAAAAAAACCTATAGTTCTGTACGGAAATCCGTAGGAAGAGCTCTATAGGTTGTACATTTATATTATTTACGAAAAAGCAATATTTGTCAAGTGCTTTGCCTGTAAAATTCAAGTATAACAACACATTCAGTAATTATTTAATCCCCAATTTGAAAGATTAAATAATGCTAACTCCAATTTTTGAATTATTCTACGAAAAGAAAAATATCACCAAAGACGTATCACCATATGTGACTTCAATCAGCTACACAGATGTTGAACATGGTGAGTCGGACGAATTGGAAATCACGTTTGAAGATTCTGCTAAACAATGGCAAGATGCGTGGCTTCCGACTAAAGGTGATAGCTTACGTTTGTATCTCGGCTACAAAGATGAAAAACTTTTAAATTGTGGTTGTTTTGAAATTGATGAACTGGAATACAATGCTCCACCTGATACTATTACCGTTAAAGGTTTGGCAACAGGTATTAAAAAACCGCTTCGCCAAAAGAATTCTGTTGGATATGAAAATAAAACCTTGAAACAAATCGCTAAAGAAATCGCTGACAAGCACAATTTGACACTTATTGGCGATATTGCAGATGTTAGAGTTGATAGAATTACCCAAAATAAAACCCAAGATTTAACTTTTCTGACAAAACTTGCGGAACAATATGGTTACATCTTCAAAATCGCAGAAAATAATCTTGTATTTTACAACGTTCGCCAACTAAAAGATGCCAAAGCTATTCAGATTCTTTATAAAACCGATTTTTCTATGCTTTCATTCAGAGAAAAAACAAGCCAAAGATATAAATCCGTTGAGGTTTCGTATTTCGATCCCAAAAAGAAAAAGACACTCAAAGCAACTGCTCGGAATGAAAAAGTCGAAAAAGGTGATACATTAAAAATTACCGCAAGATGTTCGGATAAAAAACAAGCGATAATTAAAGCCAAAGCCGCACTCGGAACTGCTGACACAAAAATTGAAGGATATTTTGAAATTGTCGGAAATCCGAATTTAGTTGCAGGAGGTAATGTCGAAATAAAAGGCATCGGTCATTTTTCAGGAAAGTACCATATCACTCAGGCAAGACACGTCCTCGATAGACTCAGAGGTTACAAAACAATCTGTGAGGTAACTTCATGTTAAGATTCGGTATTGTTTCACAAATAAATCCAATTTCTGTTCAGGCACGTGTAAAATTTGGTGATGACGAATCAACTTCGTTTTGGCTTCCGATTCTACAAACAAAAACAATGAAGGATAAATTTTATGCAATGCCTGATATTGGGGAACAAGTTGTTTGCCTAATGGACGAAAATTCAGAAGATGGAGTTGTTTTAGGTTCTATCTATTCGACTGAAGATACTCCTGTTTTTACCACAGAAAAACAAATATCCCTCAATTTGGATAATAATTCGCTGATTAATATTGATAAAGAAACGAATACCTTGACTGTAGCATTTCAAAATATCAATTTAAACGGCAATATTAATCACAATGGAGTGCTGATTAATACAAACGGAATAAAATCAAATTCTGATATATCGGATAAAACCTCATCAATGCAAGAAATACGAGATATTTACAACCAACATTCCCACACAGGAAATCAAGGTAGTCCGACTTCCACTCCCAATAACAAAATGTAAAATATGACAAACTTAAACGAAATAACCTACATAGATTGGCAACCTAAAATTAATGTAATCGGCTCAATTGCCGAAGGTGCTGACGATATAAACCAATGTATCGCAATAATTTTGCTGACACGAAAAGGCTCAGTCCCTCATCGTCCGACTTTCGGTTCAAATTTATACAAATACATCGATTATCCGACTGACGAAGCGATACCGAATATAATCAGGGAGACTACGGATGCTATTGCCGAATGGGAAACAAGAATTACCATTAAATCCGTTAGTTGTGAAGTAGATAACAGCAGAATTATTGTAAAAATTGAATGGACTTTGAACGACAACGGTTCAAGCGGATATACAGAGGTTATTGTATGACACAACTTCCTGAACCAAATTTTATCGAACGAAATCCTGATACTATCACAAATGAATGGATAAAATTATACGAAGAAAAATCAGGCAAAACGTTACAACCTGCTCAAATCGAACGCTTAATGATAGATGTTGCAGCATATCGTGAAACAGTTTTACGAATAGATATCCAAGAAACTGCAAAACAAAACCTTCTAAGCTACGCAAATCTTGAAAACCTTGAACACATCGGTGAACCTTTAGGAGTTACAAAACTTTTAGCTAAAGCCTCAATTACAACAATTAGGTTTTCAATCGATGAAACAGTTGATTTTGATATAACTATTCCTAAAGGTACTGAAATAGAAACAAAAGACGGATTATTCATTTTTCAAACCGATGAAGAAGTGTTTTTACCGAGTGGAAGTTTATTCGTTGATGTAAAAGCTTCTTGCGAAACAAAAGGTGCAACTTCAAATAATTATGCAATCGGAAGTATCAATAATTTACTCACTCCGCTAAGTTTTGTTACGGATGTCGCAAACATTTCAATTTCAAGCGGTGGCGTGGATGATGAGGACGCCGACAGTTTAAGAGAACGTATTCGACAAGCACCTGAAAAATTTTCAAATGCCGGAAGTCGTGGAGCGTACAAATATCACACATTATCTGCACACCAATCAATAACAGATGTTGCGATTCTTTCACCAAGCGCAGGTGTCGTTAATATTTACCCGCTAATGGCAAGCGGTAATCCTTCAAAAGAAATTCTTGATTTGGTTCAGAATTATTTGAGTGACGATAAAATCCGACCACTTACAGATTTTGTCCAAGTTCTTTCTCCTGAAAAAATTGATTTTCAAATTGTAGCGACATTGTATCTGTTTAAAGATGCTGATAAAGATTCTGTAATTTCAACTATTGAGAAAAAATTATCCGAATACAAAACAACACTTTCTGCAAAACTTGGTAAATCTGTCGTTCAAACACAAATTATTGCTATTTTAAATAGCGTTTACGGAGTGTTTAAAGTTGAGTTAAAAACTCCAAACGATATAGAAATATCTGAATCTCAATGGGCAAATCTTACAAATTGGAATATATCAATTGGAGGTTACGCCAATGAATGATTTAGCACCAATTAATGATATCAACCTTCAAATATTTGATGAAATTTGTGAAGAACGTTTCAAGAAATTAAATATAGATGCGGTACTTGTAACAATTGTCGATAATGTTCCAACAAGTGCGTTACCTCATTTAGCCGAACAATATCACATTATGGGAAATGAAGGTTGGCTTCACGCATCAAGTGAATCAGAAAAACGAGCATTGATAAAATCCGCAATAAAAATCCATCGTTTTAAAGGTACAAAATTTGCACTTTTAGAAATATTTAAAACACTAAATCTAAACGGAAAAATTAGCGAATGGTTTGAATACGGTGGAGCTCCATATCATTTTAAGGTGCAGTTTGATACAGACAAAATCTTTGAACAAGTTTTTGAAAAAAAAGTTTTGGATTTAATTAATGAAAACAAAAATGTACGCTCTGTTTTAGAATGTTTGATTTTACATCTGATTACCAAAAACAAACTGGTATATGCTAGTGCAGTAATAACTTTTGAGGAACTAACGGTTTAATGAAATTCTATTCAATTATTACAAATAAAGGTTTAGATTTGATTACAAAAGCTTTGAGTAACGGAACAAAGCTAAATTTGGAATACATAGCTGTTGGCGATTCAAACGGTGCATATTATGAACCTAATCCAAATCAAACCTCATTAGGCAATGAAAGATACAGAGCAAAAATTTCAGAAGTAACTGAATTAGTTGCAAAAGCTCAAATTCCAAATGATATTGGCGGATTCTATATTCGAGAAGTTGGAGTCTTTGATGACAAAAACAATTTGATTCTAATCGCTAAACAACCTGAAACGTATAAACCGATTGTTTCAGAAGGTTCAACAAAAGAATTGTGGATTAAAGTTTTAATCCAAGCAATTAATCCTGACGTTTTAGAACTAAAAATCGATACAAGCATCCAAACCGCAACGGTCGAATTCGTAGTGAATCTGTTTTCAAATCATACCCACAAAGATTTGATGAAAATTGCAACGTATGATTCTAATTCCAACGGAATTGTAGATACTTGTGACTACGTTGACGGTGGGTCGTTTAAAGATGATGCGAATGATATCGGCAATAATTCATCAGGCAATAACAACACAATGGATAAAAATATATACGATAAAGACGGCAACGGTATTGTTGATAATGCTGAAAATATTGATGCCGGAGAGTTTTAATTACCCACTGAAATAAGAAAGGAACAACTATGGGAACTATTCAAATCAAACGTGGTTTGTCTGCAAACCTACCAACCTCAGCTGCAATCGCAGAAATTTTGTACACAACCGACACTAAAAAATTCTACGTCGGAAACGGTGAAAACCAACCGTTAACAGAATTTAGTAACTATACACAATTAGTAGAATTATTGAATCAAAAAGCAGAGAAAGAGCATACCCACACAACTGCGGAAATTACTGATTTTGCGAGTGCTGTAAACACAAAAATCTCGGAACAAAAAGCTGTAGCGAACGGTTTAGCAACTCTTGATGCTAACGGTTTAATTCCGACAAGCCAAATTCCTGCCGAATACAAAGAAGCACAAGTTGTTGAAACTATCGCCAAAAGGGATGAATTGACTCCGTTTGCAGGTTTGCATGCATTAGTTATAGATGCAACTGGTGACAAAACCGTTGAAAAAGGCGGTGCTGAATACATCTATGACGGCACAAAGTGGGTAAAAGTATCTGAACTAAACGATTTAGATGCGGTTGTAACTTGGGAAAATGTTACAAACAAACCTGATTTAGTAACTACATTACTGGATTTAAAAGATACTCCAAGCACATTTGCAAAACAGGCAGGTAAGATTTTGTCAGTAAAAGGTGATGAATCAGGCTTGGAATTTACAAATATTTATGCCGGCGATGTTGACGGAGGTTCATTTTAATGTCAGGTAGTTCTATCAGATTTAAACGAGGAAACAAGGCAGATTTACCAAAATCTGCCTCCTCAGGAACTCCTTTGTGGTGCGAAGATACAAAAGAATTGTATGTAGGAAACGGTGATGGTGTTGTAAAAATCGGTGATATTGATAAAGCAAATTCTGTAATCGACCAAAATGATACTAATACATCGCTTAAATATTGGACAGGTACAAGAGCAGAATATCTTGCACTAGAAGAAAAAGATGAAAATACATTTTATTCAATTATTGATGACAATGAAATTGAAGTATCTCTTCTTGAAAGAATTTATCCGATAGGTGCAATCTACATCGGAACGATGGCGACCTGCCCTTTAGAAGCTTTATTCGGTACTTGGAAATTTAAATGTCAAGGTCAGGTTTTACAAGGAACTGATGAAAAACATATTGCAGGTTCTTCTGTAGAAGCAGGTTTGCCGAATATAACAGCAGATTGGAACTCTGCTCAATATGATGGCGGTTGGTCTGCCAATGGTGCAGTTTATGGCGTTAAAAATAATTCCAAAGAATACAACAGTGGTTCTTCCGGTATGCGTGCATATTTTGATGCATCACGTTCAAGTTCTATTTACGGTAAATCTGATACGGTTCAACCTCCTGCATACATCGTTAATATTTGGGAAAGGACTGCATAATGAGTTTGTACAAAGGTAAAAATTTAATCGCCGGTTCTTTAGGAAAAGTAGATATAAACTGCCCATACTCTTTATTTGATAGCAAATATTCTGATTTAGAAATCAAAAACACAAGTTGGCTTTTATCAATCGGACAATGGAATAGCGTAAAAATTTACAAAACCTCATATACAAAATTATATGACATTTATAAAGGTAATGAAACTTTAGAAGGTATTTCTGTAAAATTAAGTTCTGAAGCATATACCGATTTTGATTTTGTAATTAATCTTGTAGAACAAACATTCAGGCTTCCGCTAAGGATCAGAAAACGTTTTGTTATTGATACATTTAGAAATGGACACAATTGGTATCGTATATATAATGACGGTTGGTGCGAACAAGGACTATTTGTTAGCACAACAGGTGATGGCATTAAAACAAACAATTTATTAAAAACTTTTAAAGATGCAAATTACACAATTGTTTTGACTCAAAATAGTACAACTACAACAATGAATAACAATGCTGCCGGTTCTCTTTGGATTACGACAAAAACGCCAAACAGTTTTACAATTGCCGATGACTTATGGGGAAGCGGAAGCTACGTTCTTGCAAGCGGTTATTTGGCAATAGACCAATACACCCCTCCAAAACTTTATTTCTATATCGGTGAAACGATACAAAATCCTAATTTGATTAATGCCGCAGAAGTATTAAACCAACTTAGCAAAAAAATGGATGCAACCGAAATTAATCAAATAAAAACATTAATTTCAAGCAAAGTTGGAATGCCAAACTACAGCGCAGCTATCGGTATCAGTATTCCATACACAGCACCCTCAAACGGTTTTGTCTACGGCGGTGTTAATGGTATTGATGCCGGAAGATATGTTTACGTTAACGGCAAAATGGTTCATGGGCATTGCGGATATTCAGGCGGAAAGTGGGTTTACTCAGGTTCTTTGTTTGAAGTCAACAAAGGCGATGTTGTAACTTGTGACTACACATCAGGCAACTATTACTTTTACCCAATGAAAGGATAAATATGGTTTTAAAATACGGTGAAATTGTAAACTCCGAAACAGGCTTGTGTAATGTCGGACTCGGAGATGATATAGAATACTACAAATCTATCGATTTTGTTGAATTAAACGTTCAACAATCAGAAATCGATAACTTTTGGTACTTAGAAGAAAAATGCCCCAAAAGAACAGAAACGCAAAAACGAATTCTTGAAATAGAAGATGAAAAACAAGATATTCAAGAACAACTTGACGAATTAGACCTAAAATCCATCAGAGCTTTGCGTGAAGGCGGTACAAACGAAGATGGAATTCCATATCTGACATTTTATCAAAATCAAATCACCAAACTTCGAGAAAAATATTCAGAATTATCAACCGAAAAAACAATGTTGGAGGAAAATAATGACATCACTAACTAAAATTTGTCTACATTGGACAGCAGGTGCAAATATGCCTTGCGAACAGAATTTGGATTGTTACCACTTTCTTTTTGATAAAAACGGAAAAGAATACAAAGGAAAATACAAGCCTGAAGACAACCTGAATTGTACTGACGGAATATATGCAAAGCATTGTGGCGGAGGAAATACTGGTTGTATCGGAGTTTCTTGTTGCGGGATGTATGGATTTAATTTACAAAACAAAAAAACAAAGTATCCGCTAACACAAAAACAAGTGGAAGCTATGTGTGCAAAAGTTGCAAAATTGTGTACTGCGTATGGAATTCCTGTAACAAATAAAACCGTTTTTACTCATTATGAATTCGGTCAAACTCATCCAAACACAACAAGTGCCACAAAAATTGATTTTACATATCTTCCATATCTGCCGAATCTCGCAAATGACAGAGTTGGTGATTATTTGAGGAATAAAATTCAATGGTACATTTTACAGCAGAAAAAACAGAAAGGACTTAATTAATGAACATTTTTTCTATTATTAAAAATTGGAAAGATTTTAGTGCAATTTGGTTAGTTGTTCAACCATTTATCTTGAAACTTATTCAAAAGAAAGTTCCAACTTCAATTACAAAATTATACGAAAATCTCGCAAAATACACTCAACCTGCGATTGATAGTTTGTTTAAATTAAAAGACAAAAT
>CAKVGS010000014.1 GCA_934747335.1 uncultured Candidatus Melainabacteria bacterium | reverse complement strand
TGGTACCCCCAAGCGAATTCGAATCGCTGTCTACACCGTGAAAGGGTGTTGTCCTAGGCCTCTAGACGATGGGGGCTTATCGACAATTTCTATATTACCAAATCAAATTTTGATGTCAAGCAAAAAGTTTTAAAAAATTTTTTTCTTGAATTTATCACGTCTTAAGCTTAAAATTAAGAAAAAGAATTGAGGAATTTATGATTAACAGAAAATCTCGTGATGAAATTAAAAGAATGCGACATGCAGGACATATTGTTGCCCTTGTTCATAAAAAAATGAAAGAAGTTGTTGAACCGGGTATTTCTACAAAAGAACTGGACAACATTGCAATGAAAGTCATTAAAGAAAACAAAGCTATCCCGACTTTTCTTGGTTACGCTGGTTTTCCGGCATGCATTTGTACGTCAATTAACGAAAAAGTTGTTCACGGAATTCCTTCTGAATCAGAAATTCTTAAAGAAGGTGACATCATAGCAATTGATGTCGGCGCAACCTACGGTGGCATGGTTGGTGACAGCGCTTGGTCTTATGCAGTAGGTAAAATCTCTGAAGAAAAACAAATGCTTATGAAAGCAACAGAAGAAGCTCTATTCGCGGGGATTTCTAAAATGAGAGCAGGAAATGTTCTTGATGACATTTCAGGCGCAGTAGAAGATGTTGCAAACAGCTACAAATTGGGTATTGTTCGTCAATACGGCGGTCATGGTGTCGGTCACGAAATGCACGAAGACCCGTTTTTGTTCAATTATAGAGTCGGTGACCAAACTTTAATCAAAACGAACATGGTTATCGCAATTGAACCAATGTTAAATCTTGGTGGCGACGAAGTTTTTGTTGAAGACGACAAATGGGGAGTTGTAACAAAAGACAGAAAACCATCTGCGCACTTTGAACATACAGTTCTTGCAACAGATGGTGATCCGATACTTATGACAACTTTAATGGATTAATTTGAAAGCCAACTGCAAAATCTGGCAATAGCTCCTCTTGGTGAACCTGTTATGTTAATTTCAGAAACAGGAATATTAATTTCTTTGCCGACTTCAAGCTCAACTCCATCAAATCCGCCTCCACCAGTACTACTAGGAATAACTTTGTCGTTACTGTGAGGTATTTTGCCTTTTTGTACAAGAACTCCGTCTCTTAAGCCAAAATCAGCTTTGATAGTTGCTAAGTTAGGGTTTTTGCAAAGAGCACCGGCATCTTTGATTTTAACTTTAAGATATTTTTTATCTTTACTTAATGATATATCGTAATATTGGCTAAAACCATTCATTTTAGCTAAATTCACTTTTTCAGTACCACTCAAATCGCAACTTTCAAGGATTCCGGCATCCCCATTTCGAGCGGCAACTTCTTGAAGTCGATGCATTTGAGCTTTTGTAATCGTTTCATTTTTAATATCGCCTACGATGGCGTTTAAAAAAGATTTGTTTTCCGTACGAATAGTAAATGTCTTAGCATTTGTATTATTAGTTTTAGCTAAATTTAAAGTAATAGTATTTGTCATTTTTTTCTCCTTTGATATCTCGTATGTATATATAAAGTATTTCTTTCATGTAAAATTGCCTTTTTGAGAATATAATGTTAAGTTTTGTTAAGAAATTGCCTATGGACAAATCCTTTTGTGTGTTATAAAATCAAGTTAAACAATTAAAAGAGGTAAAAATGGATCAAATTATTAAAGTAGCGTGGGAACTTAACGAAAACGCAGAAAACCGTTATAAATTAGTTTATGAAATTGCAGAACTTGCAAAAAAATTAGTTGACGAAACACAAATGAAAAAAGCTAGAGATGAATTTGGCTTTGAAGAAGCTGTTACAGAAAATGCTTACAAAAAAGAAAATCCTGTTGAACATGCCATTATGGTAAAAGCTTCTGAAGCTGATGATACAGAATTAGTTGGCTAAAAATAAAATTTATAAAAAAGAACCTTCTTAATAGAAGGTTCTTTTTTTATTGTCGAATTGTCAGACAAATGCGCTTCTACCATTATGATTACAAATTTTTGTTGTATAATAAAGAAAAACAGAGAGGTAGGAAAGTATGGAAGTTTCACTAAATTGGTTAAATGAATTAGTAGACCTTAAAGATATTGATGTTAAACAAATTGCTCATGAACTTACTATGAGTGGTTTAGAAGTTGAAGAAATTGAAGAATTAAGACCAAAATTTACGAATATAATAACTGCAAGAATTGAAAAAATAGACAATCACCCAAATTCTGACCATTTGCACCTTGTAACTGTAAATACAGGTTCAGGTCTAAAAACAGTAGTTTGCGGTGCGCAAAACATTCAAGTTGGGCAAGTAATTCCTTACGCATCAGTTGGAAGCAAAGTGCTAGACCGTAAATCAGGTGAACAATTCGAGCTTACTCCTGCGACAATTAGAGGCGTTGAATCTCAAGGTATGCTATGTTCTGATGATGAACTTGGCGTTTCTGACAGAAATTATCAAGAAGAAGATGGAATTCTTGTATTAAATAGAATTTTCCCTAATGTTGGTTTAGGTTTGGATGTAGAAAATGTTTTAGGCTTTGAAAAAGACTATGTTTTGCATACTGCACCAACTGCAAATAGGGGCGACCAAATGTCTGTAATCGGTATTGCAAGAGAACTTTCCGCATTATTCGACAGACCTTTGAATTTTGACTATGCAGCAAGAAATGCAAAAACTGCGGATTTTGAAGTTGAAATCAAAGATAACGATGTTTGTAAGTATTATTCTATCGGCGTTTTAAAAGATATTACAATAAAACCTTCTCCTGATTGGATGCAAAAAAGACTTGTTTCTTCAGGTATCAGAGCAATCAATAATGTTGTCGATATTACAAACTACGTTATGTTAGAATACGGCACTCCGCTTCACGCTTTTGATTTGGATAAATTGAACGGTTATTTGTGCGTAAGACGCGCAGAAGAAGGCGAAAAGCTTGTAACTCTTGACGAAGTAGAAAGACAACTTCACCACGATACAGTTGTTATCGCAACAAAGGAACAACCTGTTTGTTTAGGTGGTGTTTTTGGTGGCGCTAATTCTGAAATTGATGATAATTCTAAAAATTTAGCTTTAGAAGCGGCTTATTTTACACCTCAAGCTAACAGAAAAAGTTCTCGAAGCGTAGGATATAAATCAGATGCTTGCTCAAGATTTGAAAGAGGAGTTGATATTGAGGCTGTTAAATCAGGTTTATTAAGAGCCGTTGAGCTATTAGAAAAATACGCCGATGCTAAGTTTGAAGGTATTGCAGAAGCCGGTGAAAACAAACTTGAGCCAATTGAAATTACTTTAAGATATCCGCAAATTAAAAGAATGTTGGGTTGTGAAATAGAAGCTTCTAAATGCTTGGCAATTTTAGAAAAACTTGGTTTCACAATTTTAGGTAAAAATGAAATGGCTTGCAAGGTACAAGTTCCTTCTTTCCGCGCAGGTGATGTTACAAGAGAATGTGATTTAATTGAAGAAATTGCAAGAATAAACGGTTACGACAAAATCACACCGACTCTTCCAAATAGAGCCGGCACTCCTGAAATCAGTCTTGCCGAAAGAGTTATCAATAAAGTTCACGATTTAATGAGAGCAGCAGGACTTAACGAAATGCAAACTTGTTCTCTTATTGGTGAACCTTTACTTAAACAATTCAATATGTCTTACGACAAAGAAAACGCCATTTTTGTTGAGAATCCTGCATCAGAAGATTTTGCAATGCTTAGACAAACGCTTATAGCAAGTCTTTTGAATTGTATGAAATACAACTATGATAACGGTCAAAAAGATTTTTGGGGTTATGAAATCGGACGTAGTTATTTGAAAGTTGGCGAAACAACCGAAAAAGAAACAGGTATTAAAGAAACTCAAACATTAGCAGGTATTATTACGGGTAATGTTCAAAACTCTTTATGGCAACCGACAGGCGAAGTTGATTTTTACACAGTAAAGGGTATTGTAGACAAGGTTTTGGAAGAATTCGGCTTGACAAGACGTATTAAATTCTCATTATTAGCAGATTCTCCATTAGCTGATTCTCATAAATGTTTACACCCATACAAAACAGCAGTTTTAACTATGTTGGGCAAAAAACCTGAAATTATTGGATATTATGGTGAACTTCATCCGGAACTTAAAAATAAATTAAAACTTAATCAGGATGCGTTCTTGTTTAAATTGGATTTAGATATGTTAATTTCAGGCGTAAATGAGTCTGTTGTAAGATTTAAGAAACTTTCTCAATTCCCTGAAGTTCAAAGAGATTTGGCGGTTATCATTCCTGCTAAAACTACTTGGGAAGAATTGGAAAAAGTTGTTAAAAAAGGCGTGGATAACAAAATCTTTGCAGGTTGCGAAGTCTTTGACGTATACCAAGGTGAACACGTTCAAGAAGGATTTAAGTCAGTTGCGTTCAGAATTAGAATGCAAGACTCTAATTCAACAATGACGGATGAAATGATTGAAACTCAAATGGCAAACGTAAGAGCAGTGCTTAAAAAGAATTTGCCTGAATTGTCATTCAGAGGTTAGTATTTGATAAATATGAACAAAACTAAAAAGCGAGATTGGCGTCAATCTCGCTTTTTAATTAAATTAATATACTTTTTATTTGACTAAAGTAGAATGTTCAAATTTCTATTATAATAATAAAAGGAAGGCTTAAAAAAGAGAAGTTGCAAGCTGTTAATGCAAATGAAGACATTCCTGATTATGTTAAGCAAGAACTTTTTCAAAAGTTTTTTGATAAACATTTGAAAGAAACTTTAAAAACAAAAATTCCAGTTTTGCACCAATTACTTTCATCTATGTATTACTAAGTTTCTTTTTTATTTCATAATAAAATTTCATGTTAGATTCAGTATAGCCATCAATTCTTTCTAACCATATAGGAAGATTTGCTAAAATTTCATTATTATTAAAAAGATTTTCGGAACTTAAAACGGTATTAGCGATTTCCAGTTGCTCATTGAACCTTATATTCTTTATAATTTTAGGCAAAAGATACATAACATTTTTATTTGTGTACAATTTTTCATCATTTAAGATTTTTTCTAGAACTCTTGATTTGAGTTTATAAGTTTTATCCGTACCAAAATTCATGAGCCATTCAATATTCGGCAAACTATCTATAATTTTTTTATCTGAAATAATCTCGTCTTTATCAAGAAATTTAGAAACAAAATCTGCATCCTCCGGCCTTTTTAATCCAATAAGTATATCACCGGCTTTATCCATAACAGCGTCATTATTGTATAATCTTTTATCATTTAAAATTTTGTCAATCAATTCACACTTAGTTTTTGAATCACTACAATTTATCAATATACCTAATCTTTTGACTACAAAAGGTTGTTGTAAATCAGGATTATTAACATACTTCGTCATCAATGATTTTCTGAATTCCAAATTTTCTTTATTCAAACTAGACAAAACATAAGATAATCCCTTATTCAAATTTTCATTTGTATAAAGTTTTTCATCTGATAAATACACATTTAAAAACTCATTGACATATTTTGCTTTTTCCGGATTTTTTACTGCATCAAGAATTCTGCCAATATTACTACCAAACCCATCTTCGCTATTAAATAAGTATTTATTTTTATATAATTCCGGAGTTTCTAAAATTCTATTAGCTAAATCAAATTCTATATCACTTTTTACACATCCTACAATATCGCCAATACTGTGTCTTACGTGTTTTTGATTCATCAATTCCGAAGAATTTAAATATTTATCAAATAATTTACTGATATATTCTAAATCTTTATCATTTTTTGCAAAATACGCAATACGAGAGATTTCTGAACATACATTTTTATTGTTATACAATTTTTCATCACTCAAAAATTTATCTATTACAGAATTTTTTATTTGAGCGGATTTTTGCGGATTGTCTGATAACCTGTTCGCAAAAAGTATTTCGCTGCCACATCGGAAATAAGTATCGCTAAAACGCTTATCACTCAACAGTTTCAATATGAAATTAACGTTTGAGCTATCAACAAATGGAATTGCTTGCAAGACATCATACATCATTTTTTCATCGTTATAGAGTCTTTCGTTGTCCAAAACTAAATTAATAACTTTTGATCTCTCAGGTTTTAATCTCATAGGAGGTGAAAATATAATATTTTGCGCATATTTTCTAACCGGCTTGCTTTCTAACAAGTCCTTGTTATCAAGAATTTTAGCAACAAGTTGTGTTTCGGCTTTTCCAATATCATCTTTTGGATTAAATTTTATATTATGCATTATGTAATGAATTTTTTCATCATCACAGATTTTTGATTTTAACTCTTTATATTCTTCATCTGAAATTTCAGGTAAGTTTGGAATAATTTTATTTAGTGCATCCTGTTTAACGTCCGAAATTGGCTTGTTAATTAATTTTGGCGTTTCATATTTTTTCTTACTCATTTCTATTGCCGCAATTGCAGTTGCAGCTGTGGCAGTTGCAGTAGTAGTAAAAACCTGTTCGCTCTTTGATTTTGAAAAAAGTTTAGCGAAACGATTGAATATTGATTTGTAACTTTTAGCTTCAAAATTTGGTTGGTTTGTACTTATTTTTTCTACACGCATAATTTATCCCTTTTTGCTTGATTATATTATTAAAACAAGTTTGACACAACTTGTTGTAGATATAATAAAACTCCAAAAAATATCTTCTTGCTATTAAGCAAGAAATAAATATTGAACCTATTTATTATGTGTTATAATTATTTACATAATAGAAAAGGGGAGTGTAATGTTAGTACATACAATCGAGGAGCTTAGACAAAAAAGAGCAGAGTGGAAAAATTTAAAAGTCGGTATTGTTCCAACGATGGGAGCTTTGCACGAAGGACATTTGAGCCTTATAAAAAAAGCAAAAGAAACTTGCGATAAAGTTGTTGTTTCTGTTTTTGTAAACCCAATTCAATTTGGACCATCTGAAGACTTTGATAAATATCCGCGTACATTAGATAAGGATATGGAATTGTGTAACTCGGTAGGTGTTGACTTGGTTTTTGCTCCAACTCCTAAAGAAATGTATGGCGAAGGCAACAGGCTTTCTAATGATACGCTAACTTACGTTTGTCCTCCATTTTTCTATGTAAACAAACTTTGCGGAAAAACAAGAGTTGGTCACTTTGACGGAGTTTGTACCGTTGTTTTAAAATTATTTAATATTGTTCAACCTGATTATGGATTTTTTGGACAAAAAGACGCGCAACAAGTTATTATTATAAAGAAAATGGTTAAAGACCTTAATGTGCCGATTGAAATTATTCAATGTCCGATTGTAAGAGAAGAATCAGGTTTGGCGTTGAGTTCTCGTAACAAATATTTATCAGAAGAAGGTAAAAAAGACGCTTTAGTTTTGTCACAAATTTTGAAGAACATTAAAGCTTGTTATCAAAAAGGTATTACCGATGTTTCTGCTTTAAAAGAAACGGCTTACAGTTATTTAACCGACAAGCACGATATGGAATATTTAGAAATCTTGGATAGAAATACTTTGGAAGAAAAACCAAATGCAGATAAGGACTCTATCGCACTGATTGCGTGCAGAGTAGAGGGCGTAAGACTTATTGACAACATTTATTTGGGAGAATAATAAATGCACAATTTTGTTCTAAATTGTTTTAATTTCTTAAGAAGCTTTTTGCATTTTATAAAAATAATTTTAGTATTTTGTATTCTGATGCTCACATGCTATTGGGTGCAAAACATTATGGGCACGGAATGGGCTTGGTTAGGCTTTATAAAACCTTTTTTGGATGGCTTACTTGATTTTACAAATAGCATTTATTCTGTAACTTTTGAGTTTTGGGGTGCAAAATTCGAGTTTAAATATTTTAGCGCTGTTATTATTCTTACTGCAGGCGTTTATTTAATGAATTTATTTATTATGCTTACAAATATTTTAGAAGGTGCTTATAAGAGCGCGCATTTCGTAGCCAAGAAAACTCAAGAAGTAATTTTTAACAAAGAATTGAATGTTAATATTACAAGAGAAGAAAAGAAAATTAAAAGATATTCTGTTTTAATTAAGACTCAAATCAAAAAGAAATATGCGCATGCAGAATTGAATGTTAACCTTGATGAGCAAAATAAATTGATGAATGAATTTATTTCTGAAAAAACTGCTGTAATACCTATGACGATGAATGGTGGTTTTTTGTATGAATTTATGGATTTTGATAAAATTGATACAGTGTTGGATGTTTTGTTTAAAGTTTTGCACTCAAACGCACCGATTGACTACGCAATTTGCATTCAATCAGGCGATAATATGGAGCAATTAACAAAATTGTCAACATTAAATCATTTTGGTATGATTTCTATGGCAGCAGATACTGCTTACAGATATAGATTTAATGAAACTCACAGATACCAAACAACGCAAGTCGGTGTTTTCCAAAACGGTGATAGAACGTTAGAGGTGCATGAGTTTAAGGAAATATTGTAAAAAGGTAATAGGGGAATAAGGTAATGAGGGAATAAGAGGTTTTAGAAATATTTTTAATATAATGTGTTAATTTGATATGTTATATAATGAAAAATTTAATACCACTTATTACCTTATTCACTTATTCCCCTATTACCTCAAAAGGGCATTCTTGCCCAACAATAACAAAAAATAAATCCGAGGGGAAACATCCCTCACCCGCATTCGTAAGGCTCACTAAGGTTCGCCAACGACTGCTCCCTCTCCCAAGGGGCGAGGGGAAAGAAAGAAAAATAAGGAGCAAACAATGAGATATGACGCAGGCGAAGTAATAACCGCAATGGTAACACCATTCAACGAAAAATTAGAAGTTGATTATGATAAAGTGGAAGCTTTGGCTTATCAACTTGTCAACACAGGTTCTGATGCTGTTTTAGTAACAGGCACAACAGGCGAATCACCTACTTTGACACACGAAGAAGAAGTTGAAATACTTTTAAGCGCAAAAAGAGCAGTTGGTGCGCAAGGCAAAATTATTATGGGTTGCGGTTCAAATTCAACCGAAACTGCTGTTAAAATGTCAAAATTAGCAGAAAAAGAAGGCGCAGACGCAATTTTAAGCGTTGTACCTTATTACAATAAACCTTCTCAAGCCGGCATGATTGAACACTTCTCTGCGGTTGCAGAAGCTGTTGAACTTCCGATTATTCTTTACAATATTCCATCAAGAACAGGTGTGAATATGAGCGTTGACACAGTTAAAACTCTTGCCAGAAAATATCAAAATATCGTGGCTTTAAAACAAAGCTTTGGCGATATGGATATTATTACTGAACTGAAAATGGCTTGTCCAAACGATTTTGCGATTTATTCAGGCGATGACAGCTTGACTTTACCGATGCTTTCAGTTGGCGCGCATGGCGTAATTTCTGTTGCATCTCATATTTTTGGTAAAGAAATTAAATCAATGATTAGAAACTTTAAAACAGGCGATTCTATGACTGCAAGAAATATGCACCAGAAACTTTATCCGATATTTAAGAAATTGTTTATGGCACCAAACCCTGTTCCTGTAAAAGCAGCTTTGGCTTATAAAGGTTTGATTGAAGAATATGTAAGAAAACCGCTTGTTCCACTAACTAAAGCTGAAAAAACAGAATTAATCTTCACGCTTGATTCAATTTAGACAGTCGGGTATGAATGAGTTTTTCATTTTTGGGATAAAATTATAATATAAAAAGGAGTACATATAGATGAAGAACAAACTGATTATGTTTTGGGCGATTGTCGTAATTGTTATTGCGTCTATAATAACAATTTGTGTTAAGCCTACAAAACTTGGTTTAGACCTTGTGGGCGGTTCAAGACTTGTTCTTGAAGCTCAAACAACGGACACAATCGCACAAATTACACCTGATATGATGGCGAGTTTGCAATTTGCGATTGAAAACAGAGTTAACAAACTCGGTGTATCAGAAACAGTGGTACAAAGAGCAGGTGACAAAAGACTTGTTATCGAAATTCCTGATGTTTCAGATTTGAACCAAGCGAAAGAATATTTGGGTGAAACTGCTGAACTTGATTTCAGAAAACCTGTTATGAAAGATGGTGAAATGGAATGGGTTGCAACGGGTTTAACCGGTAAAGATTTATCAAAGGCTAATTTGAGTACTAATTCTCAAAACGGTCAATGGGTTGTAGATTTGGAATTCAATGGAGAAGGCACAAAGAAATTTGCAGATTTAACTAAAAAACTTGTTGGTCAACAAATGGCAATTTTCTTTAACGGCGAATTACAATCAGCACCTGTAATCAGAGAACCTATTACAGGTGGTAGAGCGCAAATTTCAGGTGGTGACAGCGGTTTCGCTTATGAAGAAGCTAAGAAAACAGTTGACTTATTAAACGCAGGAGCTTTGCCTGTTCCGGCTAAGATTATTGAAGAAAACACAGTAGGACCGACTCTTGGTGCAGATAGTATTGCAAAATCTAAGATTGCAGGTATTATTGGTTTAGGTTTTGTAATGTTATTTATGGCGGCTTATTATAGAGCACCGGGTTTGATTGCCGATTTGGCACTTGTAATTTATGGTTTGATGTTATTTGCTTTATTCAAAGCTATTCCAATTACATTGACTCTTGCAGGTATTGCAGGTTTTATTCTAAGTATCGGTATGGCGGTTGATGCTAATATTCTTATCTTTGAAAGAACAAAAGAAGAATTGAGAGCCGGTAGAACATTGTTTACGGCAATTAATTCAGGTTTTGACAGAGCATTTACAAGTATTTTTGACTCTAATATGACAACAATTATTACCTGCGCAATTCTTTATTGTTGCGGTACAAGTATTGTTAAAGGTTTTGCTTTAACTCTTGCAGTTGGTGTTATGGTTTCTATGTTTAGTGCTATTACTATAACAAAGAACTTTATGCACTTAATCTTCGGTACAGGAAAATTGACTCATCCTGCATTGTTTGGTTTGAAAGCGTCTGATATTAACGAAGGCTTCCAAGCAGTAGAAACTAAGAGAGAAAAAGCGAAGTTTGGAATACTAGATTAGTGGAGAAGAGGAGTAGTTTAGTAGTTTAGAAGAAATTAAAAATAATTTTTAAATTCTCCTAAACTTAAAAACTCCTAAACTCCTAAACTTTAAAGGAAAATATTATATGAAACTAGATATCGTAAAAAACAGATTTATATTTTTGGCACTGTCAGCAGTACTTTTATTGCCGGGGATTGTGTCAATGATTTATTCAACAATTACTTATCCTACACACACACCTTTGAAAGTTGGTATTGATTATACAGGCGGTACAACTCTTCAATATGGTGTTAAAGAGGATATTTCTAACAATAAATTAGCTGATGTTAGAACAAAATTAGAAAAAGGCGGAATTGATAATCCATATTTGCAGATTATCAATGTAAATTCACAAGAAAGTACTGATTTGAAGTCAATTCTTTCTATCAGAACAAAGTTTATCGAAGAAGGTTCTGCCGATCAGGACAAGATTTCGGGAATTATTTCTCAAGAATTTTCTGCACCTGAATTGGTTCAAGTGTCTTCTGTAGGCCCTACTTTGGGTATGGAGTTGTTCAAAAACTCTTTGATAGCTTTATCTTTAGCTCTTGTGGGCATTATCGCTTATTTGACATTCAGATTCCAATTTGATTATGCGCTTGCAGCGATTTTAGGGCTTGTTCACGATGCATTGTTTGTTTGCGGTGTATTCTCAATCTTGGGATTATTTTATGACGTGCAAATTGATGCGTTGTTTGTAACTGCGCTTTTGACAGTAATCGGTTTTTCGGTTCACGATACAATTGTTGTATTTGACAGGGTTCGTGAAAACTTGAAATACTATTCTAAGAAAATGACTTTCGGTGAAATTATGAATGCAAGTATTAACCAAACCCTTGCAAGAAGTATTAATACATCTTTAACAACCTTGATTACATTGCTTGCTTTGTATTTCTTGGGCGGTGTTACAACAAGAGATTTCGTTCTTGCGATGATTTTAGGTATCGCAATCGGTACTTATTCAAGTATCTTCTTCTGCTCAACACTTGTTGATGTTTGGGAAGATAATAAAAAGTCTGCAAAAGTAGCAGCGTAGAGTTAAAAAATTTAATGGTGCAAAGAATTGCACCCTACAATTTTCAAATAAAATACGTTCAAGATTGAACTTATACTGATTGAAAAAAGTAGGGTGCAATTTTTTGCACCATTAAATTTCACTCCAAATCCAATCCACAAATTAAATTCTTATCCTTAAAATTACACCAATCATCATCATAAAAACCAAGATTAACGAATTTTTTAAAAGAAGAATATTTCCAATCTAATGTTTTCGAGTAATATATTTCTGCGTTTGTATGTTACAAAAGTTAGAAAAATTATTGTAGATAATTCGTTGTAATATCTTCTATAATTACTCATTGGTTTATATTAACATGAAATTGAGAAAAGTTAATGGTGCAAAAAATTGCACCCTACATATTTCTTGATAAAATACATTCAATATTGAACATATAATACTTAAACATGGTAGGGTGCAATTCTTTGCACCAATAAATTTTAAGTCGTTGCAAGTTTTTATTTTGTTTCTTTATTAACTTTAACTTTAGAATTAGTATCTGCGTCAACGGCAGTTTTACCATCTGTCTTTATTTCTGTTGCGCTATCGTAAAGTAAACCTTCATCTTTTACATTTTGAAGTTTAACTTTTCCACCATATATACCAATTTCACTAATATCGGAATTTTTAACTGTCAAATCAACATTACGACTATATAAGTTGCCCTTTGCACCTTCAACGGTTACTTTGCCTTGTATTAAATCAATTGTTCTTTTTGCATAACTGCCAACTGAACCAAAATAGTGTTTATAACCGGTTACTCCATCTTTATTTTTGTGTTCACCAAAACAAAACATGTCTAAATTATTTAAAGCGCGTTCATCGTACATCGCATATAAATCATTTACATTATTATATTTAATTTCAGTAACTTGTTGCTTGTTTTCACCTTTGTTTTCAAAAATGGTAAGCTTATTTTTTTCAGATTTAAATGTACAACGGTTCATTCTATCTGCTTCCATGCCTTCTAGTTTGCCATTACCATTAGTATCAAATAACGGAACTGCAATTTTTTGACCATCAGAACCTTGTTGTTTTACTGTTTCAACACTGATTCCATCATAAATGTGTAATTTTGCTTGTGTTTTGATTTGTGGGTTTGTCATAATTCTTTCTCCTTAATTTTTCTGTTTAACTATTTTTTACTTTTCTAATATCCTATGGTGTTTAACTCTGATTGCAATCTCGTGTTATGTATATATAAAGTCATTTGAGTTTGAAAAATTGCCTAAAATAAGACGTTAAAAATAGAAAAATGTGTAAAACGTTGATATATAGCGCCGTTTAGAGTTTACAAAACTTAATATATCATGATATTACACGTCAGGTTTTGGATAAAAAATAGACATTATAGTAAGAAGTTGTTATGAATATTAAGAAATTACTTGGTGAAAGAATTAAAAGATTACGCAAGAATAGAGGATTAACTCAAGAGCAATTTTCTGAGATGATTAATATTGCTCCAAGAAACTTAAGTAGAATTGAAGTTGGAGAAAGCTTTGTAAGCGCAGATACGCTGGATAAAATCATTGAAGCGCTTTCTGTAACTGCAGAAGAATTATTTGCGTATGAAAATATTAAAGAGCCAAAAGAGTTATTGGCGGATATTTATACGGCTTTGGATGAAATTAAAACCAACAAGAAACAGCTTGAAAAAATTTATCGTTTGATTAAATTTGTTAGAGAAAATGAACTTTAAAAGTTAATGGTGCAAAAAATTGCACCCTACCTTGTTTGATTATAATATGTTCAATCTTGAACGTATTTTATTGAAAAAAAGTAGGGTGCAATTTTTTGCACCAATAACCTTCAATTAAAAAAGAACAAAAATTTTTAAAACTAGCAAAAAAATTTTTTTTAGGTTTTATTATTTATTATCAGGAAAAATTTTAATGCAAATATTATCAATTTTATCAAGAAATCCAATAACACAAGTTAGCAATATTCGTCAGAATTCATTTCGAAACACAACATCAGCATTGCAACCTATGCCTTGTGATAATGTGAGTTTTGGACGTTCGGCGGGCAATGCGGAAGCTTTGAGAAAATTGATGGAATATAAAATTCCTGATATGTATTCAGGGAAAATTGTTATACCGCCGAGCGTTGTGGAAAAATTCTTTCAAAATCACGTATTTTTGGGCCCAATCAAAAATATTATTAGAACCCTTGCCCCTTATGAATCTTGTTTACATAATATTGAAAAAGAAGTTTTTAATTTAATAAAAAATAAAGCAAAACATTATCCTGAAAAAAAGCTTGATGAAATCATGAAAGAGCTGGCTTCTCAGCATGATTCAAAATTAAGAAAAACTCAGCAACCAATTTTTTCAGAACTTGAAATTTTGGCGCAAGATATGCCGTTAAAACAAAGAAAAGATTTTGCTAAATTGATGAATATTGTAAATAAAAAATTAGTGCGAGAACCGATTTGTGAATCGTTTAGTACTAATGAATTTATTTATAAATTGCAACGAATTGCGGATGAAGCTGATGTAAAAAATGATATTTCACAAATAAATTCATTGAAGCGTATTATCCGCTTGGCGCAACAAATTCCCGAAAACAGTGATTGCGATGCTTCTTCGGCACAAGAGATTCATTCTAAAGCTAAAAGAAATAAAAAGATACAAAACGCAAAACGTTTAACAAGAAAGCAAAGTGAAATATTAAAAAAGATTGAGTCTACAATCGTGTCATCGTCTTTAAAAAATAATAACGAACTAAATGATTTGGTTGCGCAAACTCGCTGTAAAATCTTTGGTATACCTCAAGTCATAACTTTTAACAGAAAATCTTTTATTTATGAATTGCAAAAAATTGTAGGAACATTGGAAAATAAGCAATTAGCGAAGAGTATGGTTTATTTGGCTGCAAAACTTCCAAAATCGAGACATAATGTTTCTGCGTTTATAGTAAAGGCTGCAAATTCTTCTTCAGAAAAAATAGGATATAATTTGTTAGAAGGTTCAACGGGCAGCATAGAACACTTAGTTCCTTTTGTCAAAAAGGGAAAGGATTCTCTCGAAAACTATGGTATAAGTACCGCTTATTATAACAGTGAACGTGGTAATATTAGCATGCAACAACAATTGTTGCGTCATCCTGAAACATATAAAAATTGCCAAAAACAGGTCAATCGTTTAATTGAATTGTACAATAACGGTACTTTTAAAGAAGTTGGTTTAACAAAATGGTACATTATAAATTTTGCAAAAAGAATGTTTAAACTATCTCCAATGAACAAACCTTTAATTCTTGATTTGAGCAAAATGAAGGACTAAAAAATGCAATTAAATAGTATGTCAAATATAGTTTTTGGTATAAAACTATCAGATGATTTAAAAGAAACGATGTATAAAATGACGCATCATGATATTGGCTCGGAGAAACAATTCCAAATAGGGAAATCATTCCCCAAAGGACTTTTAACAAAAAATTCGATTGCTCAATTCTTTTCAATAACTCCTGAAGAACTTACGAAGGCAGTTCTTCAACTTAGAAGAAATGCTTTGCGTAAATAATATGATAAATATTTATAAATAAAAGTTGGTACAAATTGTGTGCCAACTTTTTAGTTTTATTTAGGAGAAAATATGGGGACAGTAGAACCAATTAGAAGCATGAAAGATTTAAAAAAAGTAGAAAAAATTTTGGAACGAAAATTCAAAGATTTGTTGTTGTTTACTATTGGAACTAATTGTGGGTTAAGAATTTCTGATATCGTTGCTCTTGATGTTCGAGATGTAAAAGATAAAACTCATATTCAAATAGTCGAACAGAAAACGCATAAACGTAAAAAATTTCCGATAAACTCGAAGCTTAAGCCTATGCTGGAAGAGTTTGTAAAAGGCAGAGCATTAAATGAACCCTTATTTACAACAATTTTCAATAATCGAATGGATAGATTTGGTGCGTATTATATTATAAAAACCGCATGCGCAAAAGCCGGAATTCAAGAGAAAATCGGAACACATACTATGCGAAAAACTTTTGGATATCATCATTATAAAAAATTTAAGGATGTAGCCATGCTTCAAAAAATGTTCAATCATGCGACACCATTTATAACATTGCGATACATAGGAATCGAGCAAGATCAAATAGAAGAAAGTTATGCGAATTTTATTTTATGATTAATGCAAAAAATCTCTTAACTTTTTATATCAAATGTTAAGAGATTGTGAAAAACGTTGGTTCCAGAGAGTTGCAGAAGCACGTTTTTTGCAAAATTTATCATCTCTACATCTAATTTTGAAAAAATGCAAGTTTACATTGTAAATTATTATTAGCATAAGTGTGAAAAATAGAACTTTTGTGATAGAATTTTCAGTGTTAGAAAATCTCTTAACATTTGATATAAAAAGTTAAGAGATTTGATTTCAAAAGAGTGTTTAGGCAGAAAGAACGCAAATTGTGACAACAAACTCACCTATCAAAGACTTGGAAGTAATAGAGCAGATGAAAAGGCTTTTTCTTACGAAAGGGAATGTCAAAGGCTATTTGTTGTTTGTGCTTTCTATAAACACGGGTATTAATTTGAAAGAGCTTTTAACATTAAAGATAAGAGATGTAAAAAACAAGCAATATTTATCTATCGGTAAACATGTTGCAATTCCTTTGTCAAAAGAGTTGCGGAATATTGTTGCACAGGTAGTTGGTAATCGTAAACAAGAAGAGCCGCTTTTTATAAACAAATATGGTGGTGCGTTGGATAGAACTTCTGTGTTTTTTATGTTCAAAACGATTTGTTCTGAACTTGGTGTGCAAGATAAATATTCTGTTGTTTCTTGGCGCAAAACCTTTGCGTATCATTATTACCAAAAATACAAAGATTTGTCATATCTTCAATGGCTTTTTAATCAATCGCGAATCGAAGACGCATTAAGGTTTATAGAAGTCGAAGAAAACATGAACTTGAGATTTAGAGAAGGAGTTGGGTTGTAGAAATCCAGACTTGTGAGGTATTAAAGTTTAAAATGGTTGATAAAACTAATAGGGTTGCAGTTTTTGCACATTATGACAGAGATAACTTGATTCAAGATTACGTTGTATTTTACGTACAAGAATTAAAAAAAGTTGTTGATAACATAATTTTTGTTTCCGATTCGGATGTGAAACTTGAAGAACTGAATAAAATCAAGGATTATGTGACTCATTCCATTGTTGGAAAACATGGCGAATATGATTTTGGTTCTTATAAAAGAGGTTTTTTGTATGCTAAAGCAAATAACTTATTGGAAAACTGTGAAGAACTTGTGTTTTGCAATGACAGTTGCTATGGTCCTATATATCCGTTTGAGAATGTATTTGACGCAATGAGTGCGAGGGAATGTGATTATTGGGGTTTGACATATAATCCTGTTGGGATAACAAAAACAAAACGCAACCCTCTTTATGAAGACAATACTCCTCATGTGCAAAGCTTCTTTGTGACATTCAAACCTCAAGTGTTTAATTCGGATGTTTTTGCTGAATTTATAAATGGAGTGAAACAAGAAAAAGATAAATTCCTGATAATTATTAATTACGAAATAGGCTTGAGTAAACTGTTAAGACAGAATGGTTTTAAAGAAAGTGTTTATTGTGAATCTTCTTTGAACCGAGAATGTGCATTTTGGTTTCATTATAAAAAACTCAACTTTCATGACAAGTGTCCATTAATAAAAACAAGCGTTATAAGACAAATGAAAAAAGGAAATAGACGCAATAATTTATTAAAAATGCTTAGTAAATACATAAACTATGACATACAACTTATACAAAAAGATTTGAAAACTAATCCGTATGCTAAACGATTAAGCTTGTTGCAACGAATTTTCTCTGTGTATCAAGACGATGGTAACTTTCATACTGTATTTTGTTTTTTGGGTATTAAATTGGCGCTAAAAAATGAAGATTTGCACAAAATTTTTTCTGTTGTTAATTCAGACGATAAAAAACATAAAATTGTCACAATTTTTGGTACAAAAATAAAGCTACGCAAAAGATTCCTTAAAGATTTTAATAAAATAAAACACGAAAAAGCAATGATTTTGAATTCAAAATTTTGGAATTCTGCTTGGTATAAAAAAGAATATCATCATAACTTTTCAGATAAAAAAGCTCTTGATTATTGGTATGAAAAGGGTTGGTATAAAGGAGAATCTCCATCTAAATATATTAATGTTAAACATTGTGGTCATCTTACACATGGCGTAAATCCTATTATTGCATATATGGATAAAAATATTGTTTTTCTTCCTGATAACAAAAATAATTATAAAGAAGAAAATGATGCCGAAAGAATAAAAGAATATTTGGAATATAAACCTACAAGACAAGCACGGGGTGTTGTTTATACTTGTATAACAAATGATTATGACGATTTGAGAGAAATCGAGATATATAAATATATTGATAAGAACTGGGATTATGTGTGTTTTACCGATAATCAAGAACATATCAATTTAGGTCAAATAGGGATTTGGGAAATAAGACCGTTGTTTTTCAAGAATCTTGATAATACAAGAAATTCCAGAAAGCACAAATTATCTCCACATGTATTATTTCCGCAATATGAAAACAGTATATGGATTGATGCGAATATAAATATTTTATCTTCACATTTGTTCGATGAAATAGTAAAGAAAAAACAAGAAATTGTAGTGACAGAACATTTTAAAAATACTTGTATTTATCAAGAATACCAAGATGTAATAAATGCAAAATTGGATGATTTAAATTTAATTAATAGAGAATTAGAACTTATTAAAAAAGATAATATGCCACAGAATTTCGGTATGCCTGAAACTAATGTTTTGTATAGAAAACATAACTCAGAAGTAGTTAAAAAACTTGATGAAAATTGGTTAGATATGGTTTTGAATTATTCCAAAAGAGATCAATTATCATTTTCATATTTGCTTTGGAAATTTGGTTTTGATATTGCAAATATTTTAATTCAAAATTCAAGAATTGATATAGACAATTTCTATGTCTTTGATCATAAAAAGGGGAAATTTTAATGGAAAACTTTGGTATAAAAACAAAATTATCTATAGGAATACTTTCTTGGGGTAGAGAAAATATTTTAGAACAAACTTTAAAATCATATAAAAAAAATGGACTTTTTGATTTATCTGATGATATTACTATTTTCTTTAATGAAATCACAGAAAAAGATATAAAAATAGCAAAAAAATATAAATTAAATTATATTGGCAATACAAAAAATATAGGTATACAAAAAGGAATATTAGAACTTTTAAAAAAGGCAAAAAATGAATATTTTTTATTTTTAGAAAATGATTGGAGTCTTATAGAAAATCAAAATAAAACTTATAAATTATTAGATTGTGGTATAAAATTATTAAAAAATAATGAGATTAATGTACTTCGTTTAAGGAGTGCTAAAAAACCAGGAGAGCCATTAGTTGTAAAACAGGTTTATGATGGAACATTAGCTAGTATACCTAGAATTGCACTTATATCAGCAATTCATGTCATTGATGACCTTGATAAAAAGTTCCCAAATGAATGCAAAAAGATAACAATTAATAAAATTCCTTTTTATGTATTTGATTCAAAAAATTCAAATTATACTAACAATCCTTGTTTATATAAAACTTCATTTTATTATAATTTATTAAATAATGATTATTACAATAAAAATTTAGATATGTCTGCATATGCTAAAGAAAAAAAGACATCAGTAAAAAATATTTCATTAGAAGCTGATATAATTCCTTTTTGGGAAAATGCAAATTACAAATGCGCAATTTCATATGGTCTTTTTACGCACAAGGATTATTTCTTTAGAAAAAATTTATTTAAAATTTTTTCTAAAGAAAAAAAAGGTGATAAAAGAACTATCAGGTTTCTTGGATTAAAATTGTTTAGCTATGTTAAGAATAAAAAAAATATTCAAAAAGTATTTTCTATAGATTATGTTCGTTCTTTAGGAGTAAAGTGTGGGAATAATACAGAATTTATTATTCATCCTCATAAATGGTCATATCCGGATTTTGGAAGCGAACCTTTTTTAATAGAAATTGGTGATGATTGTACAATTTCATTTGGTTGTACATTTTTGACCCATGATGGAAGCCGAAAAACTTGTCTTAAATACATAGATTCTAAGCTACATAAAGATTTGCTTGTGTGGAAAAAAATTAAAATTGGTAATAATTGTTTTATTGGTTGCAATTCTACAATAATGCCCGGAGTGACAATAGGTGATAATTCTGTTGTCGGTGCTTGTAGCGTTGTAACCAAAAATATCCCTGAAGGAGAAGTTTGGGCAGGCAATCCCGCTCGGTTTGTAAGAAAAACTTCTGAATTGGCAGAGAAAATTTTACAATATAGTTTTTCAAAAGAAGCAGAATTGATAAAAAATGATTACAAAGAACAATTCGAAAAAATGAAACAAACTCGTTATTAGTAAGGGTAAAAGCATGACTACGAAGATATATTTTGATAAAGAAAAACATAAAGATTTATTTGAGAAATATTTTTCAAATCCAAAACAGGAAATAAAAGAAGCAAAAGTTTTAGAAAATGCTTATATAACAAATGCAGGACCTTTTTCTATTCATAATGCTTGGGTTGATGCGGGTGTTTATTCTGAGAACAAAGAATTATATTTAGAATCGACGCAATATGATTATGAACTCAATATAAAATTGGATGATGATATTGAATTTGTTAATAAAGATGTTATTTATTGTGGTGTTTTATCGCCTCATTATGGACATTTTTTAATAGAAAGTACGGTAAGATTATATTATTACTTGCAAAATAGAGATAAAAATGCTTATATAGTTTTTTCTAAGCTGGTTGATTATATACCAAAATTCGCACAAGATTTTTTCAAGCTATTAGGAATTCCAGAAGATAAAATTATTTATGTAGATAAGCCAACGCAATTTAAATCTGTAATTATTCCATATAAATCTTTTAAAAGAGAATATTATACAGAGGAGTTTTTAATACCGTTTAAAGAAGTTTCCCAAAATATTAAACCCGCAAAATATAAAAAAATATATTTTACAAGGAAATACTGGAATGATATTGTTAAATGCTTTGGAGAAGAAGAGTTAGAAAAAGTTTTTAATAAAAATGGGTTTGTCTCTATTGCAATGGAAAAACTAAGTTTAAACGAACAAATTGCTGTAATTAAAGGTGCTAAAGAAATTGCAGGAATTAATGGAACTGCGTTTCACAATATAGTTTTTTCAGAAACGCCCAAGCTACTTATTATGTTAAATCGAAATGAAGAAACCGATTGTCAACATATTATTAATAATGTAACTAATGCGCATTGTTATTTAATTAAAGCGTACGAGAATCCATTACCGGTGTATCATCCATATGGTCCATTTATTATAGGAGCAACGAAAGAGTTTAAAAATTTTGCTAAAGAATACAAATTAAAAAATTGGAATATAAAATTTAAACTCAGAGATTATCTTAATAAATTTTTAAATCGCTATTGTGAAATATATAGCGATGATAATAATTATTGTGATTTGATTCAACGTCATAAAAATATGATTAGCATAGAAGATTTTTTATTAATACAAAAAGCTAAACAATATTCACGAATAAAGCATTTAGTATTTTATATTTTATCAAAAATTACTTTTGGAAATCTTAGAAAGAATTTTAAAGAGAAAAGAAATATAATGCGGAATTTAAAAAATATAAACATAGAATTTAAGTATTAATTTAAGGAGGAATAATATGATTGAAAAAATGATTCCATTGTTCAAAGTATTTGTGTCAAAAGAAGTTGATAAACCATTATTAGATACAATTCATAGCGGATGGATTGGAGAAGGCCCAAGAGTTCAAGAATTTGAAGAAAATTTGAAGAAATATGCAGGTAATGATAAGTTAGTGACATTAAATTCAGGCACTTCGGGGTTGCATTTGGCATATCACATGGCGTTACATCAAAATGATTATAAAGGTTATTACAACTCTAATGTTGATGAAATAATCACAACACCAATTACTTGTACTGCAACTAATACGCCAATTCTAAGTAATGGTGCAAAAATTGTTTGGGCAGATGTAGATCCTATAACAGGCTCAATTTCACCTAAAGATATAGAAAATAAAATTACAAAAAATACTAAAGCTGTTACAATGGTTCATTGGGGTGGTAATCCTTGTGATATTGATAAAATTAATGAAATTGCACGTAAAGCTGGAGTAAAAACAGTAGAAGATGGCGCACATGCAACGGGTATGGAATATAAAGGTAAAAAATTTGGTAATCATTCAGATTATTCTATGAATTCGCTTCAAGCAATAAAACATATAACATCAGTAGATGGTGGTTTATTATGGATGAAATCAGAAAAAGATTTTGAAAGAGCAAAGCTATTAAGATGGTACGGAATTGATAGAACAATAAGAGAGGGTATTGATTTGAGGTGTGAAATTGATGTACCTGAAGCAGGTTATAAATTTCACATGAATGACGTGTGTGCAGTAATCGGAAATACTAACTTTAAACATTTATCAGAAATTCTTTCTAAACACCGAGAAAATGCAAAATTTTATGATGAAGCATTTAAAAATTGCTCAAATATCACTCCTGTTTTAGAAAATCCTGATGGAAAATCTGCATATTGGCTATATACAATCCATGTGGATAATAGAGATGAATTGATGGCTAAATTAAAAGAATTAAATATTATGTCTTCAAAAGTACATGCTAGAAATGATACCCATTCAATGTTTGCAGAATTTAAAGCAGAGTTACCTGGGGTAGAACAATTTAATAGGACTCATTTATGTATTCCTGTGGGTTGGTGGGTAACAAAAGAACAAAGAGAATATATAGCAGAAAATGTTATTAAGTATGCAAAGTAAAAACACAGAGGTCTTAATGAACATAACAGTAATCGGTACAGGATATGTAGGTTTGGTGGCAGGGGCTTGTCTTGCGGATATGGGGAATGATGTTATTTGTGTTGACAATAACATTCAAAAATTGGAAAAGCTTAAAAACGGAGTTATTCCAATTTATGAACCCGGGCTTGAAGAGCTTGTAAAATCAAATGTTTTGGAAAATCGTTTATCATTTTCCGATGATTTAGATTCTGCTGTTAAAAAGTCGCAAGTTTGTTTTATAGCAGTAGGGACGCCGCAAGGTGAAGACGGTTCTGCGGATTTGCAATATGTAATGCAGGTTGCGCAATCAATCGCAAAAGCAATGAACGGTTACAAAGTTATTGTCGACAAATCAACAGTTCCTGTCGGCACGGCTGAAAAAGTAACTGAGATTATCAAACAAAACACGAAACACCCGTTTGATGTTGTTTCTAATCCCGAATTCCTTAAACAAGGTAACGCCGTGGATGATTTTTTATCGCCTGACAGGGTTATAATTGGCTCAAATTCAGATAAAGCAACTCAAATTATGCAGGAAATTTACGCGCCGTTTTTCCGTACCGGTAATAGAGTCATTGTTATGGATGTTAAGTCTGCGGAAATGACAAAATACGCAGCCAATTCGTTTCTTGCGGTCAAAATATCTTACGCAAACGAGATTGCAAATCTATGTGAAAAAGTAGGTGCTAACGCAGAAATGGTTAGAATCGGTATGACAACAGACAGCAGAATTGGCAACAAATTCTTGTTTCCGGGATTAGGTTATGGCGGAAGTTGTTTCCCAAAAGATGTTAAAGCGCTTATTAAAACAGGGCTTGAAAATGGCTGTAATATGAATATAATTAAAGCTGCCGACGATACGAACAAAAAGCAAAGGCTTTTGTTTGTAGAAAAAATATTAAACAAATTTGGTCAAGATTTATGCGGAAAAACTTTTGCAGTGTGGGGACTTGCATTTAAGCCTAAAACAAATGATATGCGAGAAGCTCCTGCTATTACAATAATCAATGAACTTTTGAAGCGCGGGGCAAAGGTTCAAGCTTATGATCCAAAAGCAATTGATGAAGCAAGATACCATTTTCAAAACAAAATAGTTTATGCGAAAAGTTCGTACGAAGCTCTGCTAAATGCGGATGCATTATTGTTATTAACCGAATGGAACGAATTTAGGCGTCCTGATTTTGACAAGCTAAAAGCTTTGTTAAAATCTCCGATAATTTTTGACGGTAGAAATCAATATGAGCAAGAACGTTTGTCAGCAAAAGGAATTGAGTATATTTGCATAGGAAAATAAGGTCGCGCAGGCTAGTTGCTTTTGCAATGACAGAGTGTTTGGGAGTTCGGCGCTCAGTTATTGCGAGGAACGGTGATTGTTTTAGTGACGAAGTAATTATATTCTTGCTATTTTGTTGCGTAGCACCGTAATTTTTAATTTATTTTTATGCTATCATCTTATTATGACAAAGTTTTTGTTGATTAGCGAGGATAGTGAAAAAGAACAGATTTTAAGAGAAGTTTTTCCGATGGATGAAATTGCAGTTACGTCGGATGAACTCTTGATTTTTGACATTCTAAAAGTTGAAGAACCTGATATCGTTATTGTTGATGGCGATATTGAAACTTTGGATTTAAAACACTTGTGTCGAAAAATCAAGCAATATCCTGTTGTGGTATTACTTATGCTCGGTGAAAAAGAGCTTAACAAGGATGTCTTACATAATGCAAATTTGTTTATTCAATCGCCGATTGATAAAAAGCTTCTTTCTGCGACTGTTGAATCAGGTTTAAAGACACGACTTTCTTTATTAAAGATGACAAAATCTAACCAAGAATTAGCCAGAAGTCTTTACCAATTAAATGTTTTGTATAACACAAGTTCGCAACTCGCCGGTTCTTTAGACAAAGACAAATTAATCAAAATCATGATTGAAGGTATTGAAAAATCATTGAATTTTGAACTTGCTTGTACCTTGATGTTTCGCTCAGAACGTGAACCCGTTTTAATAATCAATTCGATTTACAAAGTTTCTGATAGATTGCTGGAAGCATTGAAATTGCGTGCAATATTGAGTTATAAATCACTGCTTGCAGACCCTCCAGTTGATATCAAAATCGGTAATTTAAAGATTGAAAAGAATATTAAGCATAATATCCAGGAATACGATTTTTCAATTCTTCGATACGATAATATGTTTGCGCCAATCACACTGAACGACGAGTTTTTCGGATTTACGGAAATTTATAGGGAAAAACCTTTTTCAACAGAAGACGCAACTTGTTTTCAAACTCTTGTTCAACAAGTTACAATTCCTTTGCAGAGCGCATCTTTTACACAAGAATTAAAAGCGACAAACAGAAAATTACAAAAACTTGAGCGTTTGAAATCAGAATTTATTTCAATTGTATCGCACGAATTAAGAACTCCATTGACCGCTATCAAAAATGCTATGGACATTATTCTTAGCGGTAAAGCCGGAGATATGACTGAAAATATAGAAAAATTTGTTTCTATGGGAAAACGTAATGCAATAAGACTTTCAGGGATTATCAACGACCTTCTTGACATTTCAAAAATCGAAGCAGGGAAAATGGATTTCAAATTTGAGCTTATTCATGTTGAACCTGTAATTGAATATGTAAAAACAAATTTGTCAGAAGTTGCTAAAGAAAAGAATTTAACTATAAAATATATTCCTTCAGATGACGATGTAGAAGTTTACGCGGATTCAAACAGATTAGAACAGGTTTTAACAAACCTTGTTTCAAATGCAATTAAATTTACACCTGATGCGGGTGAAATTGAAATAACTTCAAAAGTAGTGAATGCTCGTGAACTTCAATATGACAATTGTTTTGAAGATGATATTAAAAAACTTCAAGGAAATTATTTGCAAGTTTGCGTAGAAGATCACGGTATCGGTATTGAGCGTAAGGATTTAAATCACGTTTTCGATAAATTTGCACAAATAGAAAACTCACTTTCAAGAAAAGTCGGCGGTTCAGGTTTAGGTTTGCCGATTGCCAGACAGTTGATGGAATCTCATAACGGTGCGATTTGGTGTGATAGTGAAATTAACAAAGGTTCAAAATTCTATTTTGTAATTCCGATTGCGAATGATAAGAGTAATTTTACAATGATAAGAAAACAACTTTCTCAAAAAGCACGTTCAAACGGTTCAACAATTGCGGTAATTAAAATTAAATCAACTAATGCAGTAATTGAAAACTTGCTTAAAGAAAATAATTTATTAAATAAAACATATATGACAAATTCTCTAATCGAAAAAGAAGGCGCTATGACAACTTTATCGCTAATTTTAATGGACGGCGACAAACCTTCTGCCGAATTTCTGAAAAAGAAAATTGACTCTGTAATTGAGCAGAACAGAAACTTATACGGAGAATGTGATATAATGTATTCATACGAGATTGAAGGAGATACACATGAAAAAGATTCTTATAGTAGATGACGAGCAAGACATCGTAGAAAGTCTAAAGTTCGTTTTAGAAGTTTCGGGCTTTGTGTGTTATACGGCTTATAACGGAGAGGACGGCTTGAAGCTTGCGAAGGAGATAATGCCTGATTTAATTATCCTTGACGTTATGATGCCAAAAATCAACGGTTATAAAATCAGCCGACTCCTTAAGTATGACAGCAAATATAAAGATATTCCGATAATTATGGTAACAGCGCGTTCTCAATTGGAAGATAAAATGATTGGTGAAGAAACCGGAGTTAACGAATATATCACTAAACCGTTTGAATTGGATGCGATTGTGAAAAAGGTGGAAGAGTATCTGAAATAGTTGAGAAGATGAGGAGTTTAGAAGTTTAGAAGAAATTTTTGAATATTTTTATAACTTCTTCTCAACTACTAAACCACTAAACTTCTAAACTTAGGAACAGACATGGAAACAGTAAACAACAAAACATTAGAAAAACTTAAATACGAGCTTGTTCGAGATGGCGTGGTTTCTTATGAAACCTTGGAAAAAGCCGAAGAACTTGCTAACGTACAAAGCATAAATATTGGTCAAGCACTTATAAATTCAGGAATTTTAGCGGAAGATACTTTGTTGAAATTTTTGGAAAGCAAGTTGCACATTCCGTATGTTAATTTGGAAGATTATGAACCTGATACAAAATGTTTTAAATATGTTTCTTTTGCGGATGCAAGAAGATACCGCATAATTCCGTTGTTTAAAATAGAAGACGTTTTAACTGTTGCAATGTCTGACCCGTTGGATTTGTTTGCAATAGACAAGGTTATTGAAACCGCAGAATGTTCAATTGAGCCGGTAATTGCTTCAGAAGCAAGTATAATCAAGAAGATTGATGAATACTACAAAGTTGCTGATACGGTTGACAGCATTACTTTGACTCCTGATGATGAAAAAGAATTTGATTGGACAGAAGAACTCCATAAAGAAGAAGCGGGCGAAGAACACATTCAGCACGTTATTAGAGCGATTTTAAAACAAGCTATTATTGAAGATATTCACGAACTTAACTTTGAACAAGTTGAAGAAGGTCTAAAAGTTGTATTCAAAAAAGATGGTGAAATATTTGATAAAGGTACAATTCCTGCAATTTTAAACTCAGCTTTTGTTTCAAAATTAAAAACACTTTCTAATTTGGATGCTACTGTTTGCGAAATTCCGCAACTCGGTAAACTTTGTTTTAAAGTTGAAAACACAATGCTTATTGCGTCAGTTTCATCATTCCCAACAATTATGGGCGAAAGAATTTCTTTGAAGATTTATAAACCGCCTCGCCATTTAGACAAAATTATTACAGATGAAAAACAAAGAAGTATTATTGCACATGCACTTGATAATCCGGGAATTATTCTTGTTTGCGGTTCACCTTTAAGCGGAAAAACTCACGTAATTTACTCGCTTTTATTGGAAGCTGCTAAATCAGAAAAGAATATTATGACAATTGAGTCTATCGCAAAATACGAACTCAAAGGCGTTAATCAGTGCGAACTTAACGAAAATATCGGTTTTAACATGGATAAGGCGCTCAGATATGTTGAGTTTCAATCCCCTGATATTATTTATTTGGAAGGTGTTAAGACTCGCGATGCGTTTGAATTTTTGTCAGAACTTTTTTACAACGACAAAATTGTTTTAACTGAGTTTATGGCAAACAATATGACTGATTTAAGACAAAAACTTGCTTTTGACGATTTTCAGTCTTTCAAGTCATTGATTTCCTGCTTGATATTTATCCACTCAAAAGACAGCGTGGAAGTGTTTGATAAAGCGACTTTGCAGAAATACTTGGCGTAAAATCAATGGAAAATTGAAAGTGGAAAAATTGTTTTAATTGATTTTAAATAAAATATATTCAATATTGAATGTATTTTATTTGAAAAATGTAGGGTGCAATTTTTTGCACCAATAACTTTTTGTATGTTAATAATATTATTGTTGGGCAGGTATGCCCAACCGACAGAGTAATAATTTAATCTTTCCATATATGCTTTAAATTATAGTTTTTCACCATTCATCCATTGAGATATATCAATGATTTATTTTAAATGATATTCCATAATTGAGAAAATGCAATATGATAATTTTGGAAAATTTTTACGCACAAAAAGAGAAGCTCTCGGAGTTTCTTTAAATCGTTTTGCATTGGAAAATGAAATAGACAGCGCGGCTCTATCAAGAATTGAGACGCAAAAACAAGGTATAAGTTTAAGTGCAATTGCTAAAATAGCTAATGGATATGGAATTGCAGTATCAAGTTTAATTAAAGAATTTGAAATTTGGAAAGATTCAACAATAAGAAATGTTTAAAACAATTTTTTATTTTACATTTCAAATTTGTTTAAATACTCAACAACTCTTCTCAATGCAATTGAGCGGTGCGAAATTTGATTTTTTTCTTCCTCGCTTAGTTCTGCAATCGTTCTTGTATCACCCTTTACTAAAAATATTGGGTCATAGCCAAAACCGTTATTGCCTCTCGCCTCAGTCGTGATTGAGCCTTCGCAAATGCCTGTTGTTGAGAATTCTACTTTCCCTTTAGGATTAATAAGAGTCATACAGCAAGAAAAATGCGCGTTTCTATCTGTCTTATCCTTCATTTCTTTTAAGACTCTTTCAATTCTTTTGGCAGGAGTTTCAGCATATCTTGCCGAATAAATCCCCGGTGCACCATCAAGAGCATCGATGCAAAGCCCCGAGTCATCCGCTAAAGCCCAAGTTTTAGTAAGTTCCCAAGCCGCTTTAGCTTTGATTAATGAATTTTCTTCAAACGTTTTACCGTCCTCTATCGGGTCAAAACCCGCAGGAGGTAAAATAAACTCCAAACCACTTCCTGCAACTATTTCATTAATCTCTTTAACTTTATGCGCATTTGATGATGCCAAAACTATTTTCATACTTTTAATTCTCTTTTTTAAAATAATAAACCAATTCTTTTTCTGTATCTAAAGCCTGACCACCTTTATTGAAAAGTTTTATAGGTAAACCTATTTTAGCTAGTCTGTACAAAATACTGACTTTCAAAACTTCCAAACCGTATTTGCAAGAACGCGCAAAATTAATAGATGAAGCCTCTGCAAAATATTTTGTCGGACAAGAAATCTCACCGATTTTAAATCCGTTATATAAAATCAAAGCGAGCATTTCGTTATCAAAAATAAAATCATCGCTACAATCTTCAAGCGGAAGTTTCTCCAAAATTTCTCGCGTGAATCCTCGAAAGCCTGTGTGGTATTCGGACAATTTTTCGCCAATAACTAAATTTTCAAACTCTGTTAAAAATCTGTTTGAAACATATTTGTACAAAGGCATGCCGCCCTTCAAAGCTGAATTTCCGAGCATTCTTGAAGCGATAACCGCGTCATATTCATCAAATGCCATCATAGATGCCATTGCAGGCACAAGTTTTGGTGTGTACTGATAATCAGGATGGAGCATTATAACAATGTCCGCACCAGCTTTTAATGCCGCGCGATAACAAGATTTTTGGTTGCCACCATAGCCTTTATTTTTTTCGTGAACTATTGTTGTGATATTAAGTCTTTTTGCGACTTCCTTCGTTTCATCAGAAGAGAAATCGTCGACAAGAATAATCTCGTCGACGAAATTTTGATAAATCTCATTATAAGTCTTTTCTAAAGTCTTTTCTGCATTGTATGCAGGCATAATTACTACAACTTTTTTGTTGTTAATCATTTTTTACCTGAATACTAACTTTCAACAGCTTCTTCTTTAACTTCAGAGTTTCTGATAGTTTCTTTGCTGCCTGCTGATAAAGCTTTGTCTTTGAATTTTTGAACTTGTCTTGACAATTTGTCAGCTAACAAATCAATGCTTGCATACATAGATTCTGCAGATTCTTCGCAGTGAACAGCACCTGTGTTCATTTTGCAAGAAACTTCAGCCACGTGTTTTCCTGTTGCAGCAGGGTTCTTAATTACAGAAAGAACTACATCAATACCTGTAATTTGATCGTAGTGATTTGCTACCTTACCGATTTTTTCCTTTACATAAGCTTTGATAGCATCTGTAATCTCAATGTTTTTACCGTTTACGTGTATATGCATTTACACCTCCTAATGTACTACCCTTCCATTGTACAACATTTGAACCAATTTTTAAAGTGTTTTGTTGACAAAATTATTCTAAAATTTGTGGTAGCTCAACATTTGGCGTGCCTATTGTTCTAACAAGTTCCAAAACAGCTGCTTTCATTTGACATCTCTGAGCAGTTGCACTAAAGAAATCACTGTAAAAACATCCTTCACACACACAACCTCTTTTGTAGCACTCTAATGCAGTAGGCGTCCATCTTTTTACAGCAATAGCTCTCCCCATATCACGACTCTTGAACACTTATTCCTCCCGAAAATTATATTTTTATTTGTGATTAATTCTATTTACCGTTAAGGCTCTCAATCCTTAACCCATATTTCTATTATATGGGTTAAGAGCGTATTTACAAGCCACATGACGTGAATTGTAACGAATTCTTAAAATATTGCATTTTCTTGTAATGATTGCCGTTGCGGGATTTTGGGCATGCTAAAGCTACATGACTACATGGTTTTGGCGTTTTGAATCATGCTTAAGCCATGCCATGAGCATGTTTGCATGTGTTAGAGAAAGGGTTAAGTTTTGTAACGATGTTGGCATGTTGTGAAAATAGGAAGATTTTATATATGTAGGTCAGGCAATGCCTGACCTACAATTTTATAATCAAGTAAATTTACTTTTCCAAAATCATCCTTAAAAATATACAGCCGACCAATTTTTTTAACATACGAAAGAAAAATAATAAAACTATGAAAAAACTATTAAGTATATTTTTAATGCTGATTTTTACATTTCCTGCTTTTGCGGCAACTTTCCAAGGCGGAGTTGCAGAACAAGGGACTGCAAATTCAAGCAGAATTATTGATAAACAAACGGGGCAAGGTATTGGCGGAGCTAATATCCATTTGCCGAAGCAAAATTATTCAACGAGAACCGACCAAGAAGGCTATTTTGAGCTTGATACCCAAATCAACGGTCCAAGTATCATGTCTGTTCAAAAAGAAAACTACAAGCCGTTTACAATGACCATAAACGACAAAACTCTCAATGCACCGATTGTTGTCGGGATTGAAAAATCTAATGCATCAGGTCAGGCAATTGATACAAATATGTACCATTTAGGTGACAACAATTATTCAGAACTTTCTGCAAATGCAGGCGAGTTTAACATGCATTCAATCGGACCTTTCTATACCAAGAGTTTTACACTCCGAAATATAAATTTAGCAAAACCGGTTTATCTTGTAATTGGTTCAATCATAGGTATTGATACTGCAATGGCACGTTCGATGGGACAAAATCGTATTCCGAATGCTTTTGCATCTCCGCCCGAAGTCTATTTTAATGGTAACAAAATTTCTGAAATTCAACTAAATGGTGATGGTCAAAGGATTAAGCTTCCGCCAAATCTAATACGTAAAAATCAAGTAAATGAGATTACGATTAAAACCGGCAGAAATCTCATGCAAACGGCGTATATTGATTATGATGACATTGAGTTTATGAATTTGATTATTGAAAACTAAACGCATTGCAATTGTTCAAATTCTTTTGAGAAATTTCTTTGGTTAAGTTCAATTAACGGCAAATTGTATTCATCAGCAAGTTTTTTTACTTTGATGTCATAATTTATCGCAAGTGCCTTTACACCGGATTTAATTGCAACAACGTTAGCATGAAATCTCATGCCTATAAGAAATTCTAAGTCTGAAATTTTTTCGAAAACTTCGTTTACTGAAAGTCCTTTTATAACTTCAATATTTTCTAAACCTTTTTTGTACAAAATTCTTGCGAATTTTTCACACACAGCTAAATCAATGCTATCTTGAAAAGACAAAACTTCTATTTTTTTGTCAGAAAATCTTTTTACTATTTCATCTGCCAAAGCATTTAAAAATTTTTCGTTCAAAGTTGGATAACTTCTTAATTGTACGCCAACAATTCCTTTGTTATTTTTCTTAGGCAAATCCAAATCAAAAATCGGGTCAGGTTTTAATTCCGCATCAATTTTCCAACTTTTTAAAAGCTCTTGTGATTTTTTATCACGCACTGAAATTTTTGATGCATGTTTTAATGCAATTTTTGTCAAAAATTGTCCGAACTTAGAATGAATCGGGCCTATTCCCTGTCTAAAGATTTCAACTTTTTTGCCAAAGAATAAAGCGCAATAAATTACTCCGAGATAATATAAAAGGCTTTTAAAGCTCGTAACATCCTGTAAAAGACTTCCGCCTCCTGACACTAAAACATCTGCATCTTTTATTGTATCAACAAATTTTAACATCGGCACAGAATTTACATTGTATAATTGAGCGGTTTTTTCTGGGTTAGAAGAAATTAAAGTGATTTTTTCAGCACCTTTTGATTTTAATTTATCAACTAAAACATGCGCGATTGCTTCATCTCCGAAATTATCGAAGCCGATATAGCCTGAAACAACGTATTTTGTCATTAAACATTCTCCAAAACATTTTTTAAGTAAGGAATAGATTGTATTGCACCGAAATTTTGTGTCTGCAAGCCTGAAACAACCGCAGCAAATTTTGTGGCTTCCGCAGGCGCGTAACCGTTTGTAATTGCGTATAAAAATCCGCCATTAAATACATCGCCTGATGCCGTTGTATCAATAGCTTTAGATGTGTTATAAAATTCCGTAAAGCTAATATCGCCTTTATATCCTGTATAATAACCGTTGTCGATATGAGATTTTACGACAACGATTTTAACTCCTTTATCCCAGAAATAATTCATAACTTTATCAATGGATTCTACGTCATAAAGTCTTTCTGCATCATTTTTAAGGCTCAAAAATATGATATCAGTATAATCTACGATTTCTTCAAAATATTCTTTTGTGTCGGTAGAATTCATAAAACAAGAAGTGTAATTCGGATCATAAGCCGTCATTACATCATTTTCTTTTGCGAGTTTAAATGCGTTGTGTACAAGTTCTCTTGAACTTGCAGAAAGCGATTGAACAACGCCTGTTGAATACACGAGTTTTAACTTTTTTATACAATCTTCATTTAAATCATCAATAGATAATTTCGTTGCGGCGGTTTTTCTCTTGTAATATAAAAGTTCTTTTTTCTCCGGTGTGCGAGAAACAATGTACATGCCGTTTTGTTCTTCGTTTGAAGTGATTAAAGAAGTGTCAATATTTTCTTTATTTAAGCTTGAAAGTATAAATTCGCTAAATCCGTCATTGCCGACTTTGGTTACATAAGTGACTTTACCGCCCAATCTTGCGATTGCAACCGCAGTAGTTACGGTATCACCGCCAAAATACTTGTTAAGCGTTGAAGTGTCAGCAAGCGTTCCGTTTGAGGAAAGCTCAATTAAGCATTCGCCTATGATTGCGATATCTACTTTTGGCTCCATTTAGTATAATCCTTTATTTCAAGTAAAATTTCTTTTGTGCGGTTTGTGATTTCTTTTGGAGTAAATCCGTTGTAGAAGTCACGACCGATGCCAACAGCTGTCGCGCCTGCTTTAATATAAGTTACCGCGTCGCCCAATTTAATATTTCCCATTGGCATTAAGTTCAAAAATGGCATTTGTCTTAAAATATCTTCTATGTATTGAACACCGCCCATTGCGTCTGTTGGAAATAATTTAATTAAAGGAATTCTTGATTTCCAAGCGTTGTATGCTTCATTGGCAGTTGAAGCACCGGCAATAAACGGCACTTGTTTGTTTTTAGAAATTTTTACCATGTTCATTTGAAAAATTGGTGAAGAAAATAATTTTGCACCGCATTCAAGTGCTGCATCTGCTTGCATGGAGGTAATAATTCCACCAGCGCAAACATTTGCGAATTTTGAAACTTCTTGAATTGCTTCATAGATTGAAGGGTTTTCAACATTGATTTCCAAAACTCTTATTCCACCTTCTACCAATGCTTTTGCTATTTCTATTGTTTGACTAGCTTCTTTGCATCTGATAATCGGATAAATCTTATCCTGACCAATCATTTGTATGTAATTTTCACTCATTTATATATCCTCTTTGGCTATATTATAGCATAATAATTTGGAGTTTTCTTATAAAGTTAATGGCGCAAAAAATTGCACCCTACAATTTTTAAATAAATATACGTTCTATCATGAACACATTTTATTAAGGAAAAGTAGGGTGCAATTTTTTGCACCATTAACTCAATAGCTAACAATTGTTAAAAACAACAGATAAAGTTGCACTTTGCCAAAAAATCCTCTATCATTAGATTATGAATAAGATTAAATTTGCATTTTTAAGTATTATTGTTTTACTATTTTTGATTTTTGTATATTTTATAACTTATACTTTTGTAGAGCCAAAAGCCTATGATTTTATGACAAAGCACGTTTTAACAGAACGTTTGCCTTTTGATACCCATAAGCAAATTTATGGTAGTGATGATGTCGTAGTGGTTGTTATTGACACAAAAAGCGCTGAACGTTACAGATGGCCGTGGAAACGTGAATTGTTATGCAAAATTTTTAATTATTTTAACGATTATACGGACGCAAAAGTTATTGTCTACGATGCTAATATTTCAAGCTTGGACAAGGATAATCCCGAATCCGATAAGAAATTTTTTAGTAATGTAAATAAAATAGATAATTTCGTTCTAGGTTTTATTCCTCAAACAATGACTTGGGAAAATCAAGAGCAGGGTGCGATTTATGACAAGGCTTTTGAAAAGAAATTTGCTTTGAATGCTGTAAATAACAAAAAAATGCATCAAAATTTGTATCAAAGTATTCTACCTTATCCGACTCCTTGTTTTAATGTGATAAAAAACGCAGGTTCTGTGACAGCTTTTTCCGGGTTTATAAACGGGCTTTCAAACTGGAATATTTTTGCAATGGATGAAGTTTTCAGAACTTATGAGTACATATTTGAATATAAAGGACAGTTATATCCGTCACTAGCATTGGAAGCATTTTTAATGGCGTATAATAATCCTTCAATGGTTGTTGACGATAAAACGCTTGCGTTTCCTGATTTAGATTACAAAATAAAACTAAAAACCACTCCTTATCAATCAATTGTACCGATTAAATATTATAAATTATTTTACGGGTATTCACATCAAAAATTTTCGGCAATTGATATAATGGATTCTTACGATAATATTAAGTATGGCAAAAAAGCAATTATTGATCCGCAAATCTTTAAAGATAAAATTGTCGTAATTGGTGCCAATGTAACAGCAGGCGCAGGTTTAAATGATAATAAAAATACACCGATGGTTGTAGCTCACCCGGGAGTCGATATTCAAGCCAGTGCAATTGATAACATTATGCACAACGATTTTTTGAAAGTAACACCGCATTTTGTAAATCTGTTTATCGTGCTTCTTGGAATGCTTATGGTTTATGGAATTATAAGAGTTTATGATTTATTTAAATCAATTTCTCTGACGTTTGCTCTGCTTGTAGGCTATTTGGTATTTAGTGCTATTTGTTTCTATTTTGGTGTTGTGATTAACGTAATTACACCGGTTGTAATGTTTGTGGTTATGATGATTATTGCTTATATTCACAAATTTATTATTGAAAACCAAAGCAAAGAAAAAGTAAAATCTGCAATGGGCAAATACATGTCACAAGACGTTATGAAACGAATTGTGATGAATATTGATAATTTGGGCTTGGGCGGAAAGAAGGCAACTGTAACTGTTTTATTTTCTGATATAAGAGGGTTTACATCTTTATCAGAAACAATGTCAGCTGAACAGGTTTCTGAAATATTGAATGAATATTTTACAGAAATGGAACCGATAGTTGCTAAACATAACGGAATTATTAATAAATTTATTGGTGATGCAGTTATGGCGATTTTTGGTGAACCTATCCAAGACAAAAATCATGCTTTGAACGCTGTAAGATGCGGTTATGAAATGTTGGTAAAGGTTAAAGAGCTTCAACGAAAGTGGGCATCAGAAGGTAAGCCAAAGATTGATATTGGTGTTGGTATTAATACAGGTGAAGTTTTTGTAGGAAATATCGGTTCAATAAATCGCATGGAATACACTGTTATTGGTGATACCGTAAACCTTGCAAGCCGTTTGGAAAGTTATAACAAGATTTATAAAACAAGCATGCTTATCGGCTCAACCACCTATGAGGCTACAAAAAATTATATTGAAGTAATTAAAATTTCTGATGTAGAAATTCGAGGTAAGGCTCATAAGATGGATATTTATGAAGTTTTAAAAGTAGATTAATTTTTTGTTTAGATTGACTCTCTATTTTGCTTGCAATATGATTTTCTTATTATGAATTATGATTTTAAACAAGCTGAAAAGTTATTAGAAAAAGAATTTGAACGCGTAAACGATATTAGAGATTTTAATCAAAGAAAAGTATTGAAAGCGTTTTTTGATAATAAGGTTGCGCCTGAACATTTTTATACGGTTTCAGGTTACGGGCATGATGATTTGGGACGTGAAGTTTTAGATAAAGTTTTTGCACAAGTTTTTGGTGCGGAAAAAGCTTTGGTAAGAATACATTTTGCGTCAGGCACACATACGCTTGCTTGTGCTTTATTTGGTAATCTTAAATATGGTGATAAATTAATTTCAGTAGCGGGCGCTCCTTATGATACGATGCAAGAAGTTATCGGAACTGCAGGTGATGAGGAAACGAAACGTTCATCTCTAATCGGTAACGGTGTTTTGTATGATGAAGTTCCGCTTATTAATGGTATGGATATTGATTTTGTAAAACTTGAAGAAATGGTTGATGAAACAACTACAATGGTATTGATTCAACGTTCTAAAGGTTATTCGACGCGTAAATCATTATCTATGGAAACTATTGAAAAGATTTGTAAGGTAGTTAAGTCAAAAAATCCAAATTGTATCTGCTTTGTAGATAATTGTTATGGTGAATTTGCTGATACAAAAGAACCGTTAGAAATTGGTGCTGATTTGATGGCAGGTTCTTTGATTAAGAACGCAGGCGGTGGTATTGTTGAAGCAGGCGGATATATAGCAGGTAAAGAACTTCTTGTAGAACGTTCTGCCAACCGTTTAACAGCCCCTGGGATTGGTTCTGAAGGCGGTGCAATGTTTAATCAGCACAGATTAATTTTTCAGGGTTTGTTTATGGCTCCGTCGATTGTTTCAGAAGCTATTAAAGGCGCTATCTTGGCAGCAAAAGTATTTGAAGACATAGGCTTTGATTCTAGCCCAAAATATTATGAAAAGAGAACAGACATAATTCAAAATATAATATTTGGCGCACCTGAACCATTAGAAGAATTTTGCAGAACGATTCAATCATTGTCACCGGTAAATGGTTATGTAACCCCAATTCCGGAATACATCCCCGGATATGAGGATAAAGTTATTATGGCTGGCGGCACTTTTGTAGAAGGTTCAACGATAGAACTTTCAGCAGACGGTCCAATGCGTGCACCGTATGTAGCTTACATGCAAGGCGGTTTAAATTATGCCCATGTAAAAATTTGCTTAGAAGAAATTGTTAAAAAGTTGTAAAAATTTATAATGCTTGTTTTGTCATTGTGGATTTTTTAGATGTAGGGTGGGAAAAGCTGTTTTAAACGTGTAATAATACTGTTTGCGTGGTATGCGTTCCCACCGTTAACAAAAATTTTTACAAAAATAAAATACCCTCTTTACAAAAAAAAATCACCATGTACAATAATAAATGTAGCCGATATCAAATAGAGGTTACGAGACCAAAACAACCAAAATGGGGGTTTAGCTCAGCTGGTAGAGCACCTGCTTTGCACGCAGGGGGTCAGGAGTTCGAATCTCCTAACCTCCACCATTTAAAATCAAGAGCCGAAAGGCTCTTTTTTAGTGTTTTGTATCAGGGAGTTTGACATAAAGTATCCCAAGTTTGACATTTTAATCGGAAGTTAAGATTAAAAATTTCCCCTTTTACCGCCTTCGTCTGAAAGTTTATCCAATTATCGGATTATTTATCAGTAATTGTTATTTAAGATTATTCTATGTTTAAATCTGTTTGGTATTACAATTTGACAAAACCACCATTAGCACCACCTGATTGGATTTTTCCGCCAGTTTGGTCAATACTTTATTTTTCAATGCTTGTAGCTTTGTTATTATACCTTTTTAAACCGGCACAAAATAAAAAATCGGGCTATATTTATTTTGCTGTCCAACTTATTCTTAATCTTTTATGGGCTATCGTATTTTTCTATTTAAAAAATATGTTTTTAGCTCTGATTGTGATTATTTTGCTTGATATTTTTGTGATTTTAACCATCAAATCTTTTTATAAAGTTTCAAAAATATCAGGCTTAATATTGATTCCGTATCTGATTTGGATACTTTTTGCAACGTATCTTAATATAGGATATCTTGTATTAAATGCCTAGGATAGTAAAAAATACATTGCTGAATTATTGTTCGCAGAATTTTGAATTAGAAAACACCGTTAATCCTGTACGTATTTTTGATGTTAACAATAAACCAATTCAAAAAGGCGAGATTGTTTATCTTTGCGAAAGAGAAATCAGGGTAAAAGATAATTTTGCACTGCAATTTGCCCTACAAAAAAGTAAAGAATTAAACTTGCCGCTTAAAATTATTCATCCTAAAATTAATTACGAACATTTACCTAAAGAAAAATTTATAATTCGACAACTTATACAAGTGCAACAGAATTTTGCCAAGTTAAATCTTGATTTTGAAATTATTGATACAACTCCGCTAGCAATTATAAAAACAATAAATCCGCCACTTTTAATTATTGATTTTAATCCGATTTTAAATCGTGCTTGGCTAAAAAATGTCGATTTTAAAGTAATTGAAATAGACGGACATAATATCGTCCCTGCAAGGTATGTTTCAAATAAGCAAGAATACTCTGCTGCAAATATAAGAGCGAAAATATATCACAATATTTACTCATTTTTAACTGAATTTAACAATTTAACAACCGAAAAGGTCGAAGCGGATTTTGTATTGGAAGATTTCATTAAAAATAAATTAACAAACTATGCGACATTTAAAAATAATCCTTCAAAAAATGTTTTATCAGGTTTGTCAAAATATTTGAATTTGGGTTTTATTTCAAGTCAAAGAATTGCTATTGAGGTTATAAAGTCAGGAGCTTCAGCAGAAAACAAAGAGACGTTTTTAGAAGAACTTATTGTAAGGAAAGAACTTGCAGATAACTTTTGTTTGTATAATAAACAGTTTAAGAGTTTAAAGGGTATCCCGAGTTGGGCAAAAAATTCTTTAGAGAGTCATAGAGAAGATTTTAGACCGTATATTTATACAATGGAAGAATTGGAGTCAGCAAAAACTCATGATAAATTGTGGAATGCGATACAAAATCAGCTAATGCGAGATGGGATTATTCATGGATATTTAAGGATGTATTGGGCTAAAAAGATATTGGAATGGACAATTTCAGCGGATGTTGCTCTTAAAATTGCAATATATTTGAACGATAAATATGCTTATGATGCACCATCAGCAAACGGTTACGTCGGAATTTTATGGGCAATAGGAGGTTTGCACGATAGAGCATTTACTGATTATCCTGTGACAGGCAAAATAAGACGAATGGCTTATAATGCCATAAAAAGAAAATGCGATTTATCAAATTATTTGAAAAAATATGTGTCCGAATGATACAAAAGGGATAAATCATTGCTTTAAACACTTGAAAGATGCCTAAAACAGAGTTAAATTGTGAATGACAATTAAATAATAAGGTCGAGAGTTCCAATCTCTCAACCTATACGAGACCATCACAAATTTTAATGAAATCCGAAAAAGTATGTTAGATTAGAACATATAGATGCTGTGTATCAGAGAGTTTGACATAAAGTATCGCAAGTTTGACATGTAAGTTGGAAGCCTAGCGATAAAATCGTGCATATTATTGTTGTGTATCAGGGAGTTTGACAGAAAGTATCACGAGTTTGACATGCTAGTCGGAAGATTTTAAAATTTTGCAATGTAAATCTTTGCCTAGCAAGTCATTTAAAACAATTCCATTTTCACTTATTTTCTTAATTTTAAAAATGCCTGTTAAATTATTAATACAACAAATTTCCCTAATAAAACGAGTTTTACTAATACCAAGTTTATTTGCAAATTCTTTATAATCAGAAAAATCCGGATGTTCCAGATAATAGTCAAGGACACGAGCTTGTAGTTCATTTATACAAAAACTTTTACCGCTTATTTCTAATTTGTATTCAATATCCTGAATTTCATTATATTTTGGAGCAAGTTTTTCTTTATTTTCCTTATTCTTTTTATATCTTAATTTTTTAAATAGAATTTATTGACAAAGAATGCGGTGAAGAACAATTTAAAGAGTTTATGCGTTTTGAACAAAAACATTATGATAAGTTTTGGAAACTGTTAAAACAATGGCATACTAATTGGTGGACTTAATTTGTTAACCTTAATTATTAGATTGTTTACTCAATAAATGACTGTGTTGAAATGATACAAAGTAACTAAGAAATATTGATATTACTTCAATATAAAGTTAAATTGTGTATGACAATTGAATAATTAAAGTCAGGAGTTCGAGTCTCCTAAACCATACATTGCCGAAATTTATAAAAATTACTTTAGATTACATTTGCAATGTGTCAGGGATTTTGAGATAAAGTATCCCGAGTTTGACATCCAAGCCGGAAGTATTTCAAAATTTTGGCGGAATTTTAAATGGTGTTTAAATGGTGTTCAAAAATAAAACTGCTTTTTATAAAATCATAAAAAGGGGTAAATTAAGCTTGTAGATTGTAAACGGGCTTGTCCAATTATTGTAAAAAGGAGGTTTAAATGGTTTCATCACTTAGACATACAGTTTTTAATAATTTCGGTAAAATTGATTATTTGCATTATTTTAGGAGAATGATTAAAGATTATGAATCCAGAAAATGGGATTTTGATATTAGAACAATTGTCAAGAATGTCAAAGTAGAAATACCATGTCCAAAATATGTTTGCAAGCGTGGTTTTTCAAAACGCTTATGTTTAACTATACTGGATGATAACCTTTTTATAAAAGAGTTTGACAGATACTTAAATGGTTATATTCGACCAATTCAAGAATTAAGAAAAAATCTCATTTTGGCAAGAAGAATTTTTGTAGCAAAATATGGATATTTTACAAAATATAATCAAGATTGTTCATTAGTAAATTATGATTGTTCAAAATGTTCGAGTCATTATGAATGTGACTTGTCAAAAAAGTTAAGTAAAAAAGATGACCACATTTATAAATTGACAAGATTAGCAGAAATTTTGTATGGAAACCTAAATAAAGGGCATTGGGCTAATTTGGTGGAAAATTAATTTGCATTTTTCGATATACCAAACTGAGTTTTTAAAATAATCAAGATTTCACACACAGAAGTCAAAAGTGAAAATGCGTGCTATAATTGATGTTGAAGGTGGAATGCATATGACAAAGATAGAAGTTTTAAAAGGTGATATAACAAAGTTAGAAGTTGATGCGATAGTAAATGCTGCAAATACTTCTTTGCTTGGTGGTGGCGGAGTAGATGGAGCAATTCATCGTGCAGCAGGATATGAGCTATTGGAAGAATGCAGGACTCTTAATGGTTGTAAAACTGGTCAATCTAAAATTACTAAAGGATATAATTTACCGGCAAAATATGTAATCCACACAGTCGGACCTGTTTGGCGTGGCGGAAATAAAAACGAAAGAGAACTTTTAAAATCGTGTTATGAAACTGCTTTAACTCTAGCAAAAGAAAACAATATTAAAACAATAGCTTTCCCTGCAATATCTTGCGGTGTTTATCGTTTTCCGTTAGAAGCTGCTTGCCAAATTGCTACTAAAACAGTTCAAGAGTTTGCTTCACAGAATAATTGCCTTGAAAAAGTTATTTTTATTGATATTAATGATGCGATTATAGAAATTTATAAAAGAATTTTGACTTAACGGATATGGATATTTTAGACAGACTTGCAAAATCAAAATTCAGGAGCAGATTCAAGCTCAGAGCAAAAGAGCTTGAATATATCAAGGACAAAGGACTTGATACTATCTATTCTCATGCCTGTGCTTTTATTCATGACAGAGTAGCTCCCTCTGAACCAATAAACGACGGTAAACAAACTCCAATGAGAGGACACCCTGTCTTTATCGTCCAACACGCAACTGCAACCTGCTGTCGTGGTTGCATAGAAAAGTGGCATAAAATTCCAAAAAGGAAAGAGTTAACTCAAGCCGAGCAAGAATATCTTGTTTCTGTGATTATGGAGTGGATAAACAGACAAATTAATTCAAACCCTGTTTTATAGCTGTTTAAGATATGTTCAAATCCATGTTTGTGATACCCTAAATAAAAAGGAATTGAATATGGCATATATCTCAGAAAGCATTTGTAAAATTTCAAAACAAAGGCAAGATAATTACAATGATTATTACTTTTATCCTCAGAAAGACGATACTTTTAAAAAAGAAGCTTTTGAAGATAAAATAGTCATTGTTAAAATATTTAATGCAAACAATCAACTTATTGACGAATTTAATATTAATGTAAATAATTTTTGGAAATCTAATACAGTAACTCAAATACGAACTACAACAAGAAATGGACAAGATGTGTCTAAAAAATACAACAATTCTAAAATTTTTGCATTTCCTAAGAGATATATCGATAAATTTGATATAAATACATTTTTTAATAATATAAAATATTGGCTTTATTCTGCTGGTGAAAAATCCTATAAATGGGATGAATTTTACAAAGACGGCATCATGGCTATTGGCTGGGATTATCTTGGAGATTTAACAAAATATTCTTCTCAAGCAGAAATTGCGGACAAGATTACAAAAGAAGAGAGTAAAACGGAATATCCGAAGAACGACAGTAAGGCAAATTGGGAATTCGCAAAAGAAATGCAAGTCGGTGATATCGTTTATGTTAAAAAGGGATTACAAGATGCTTTAATAGGAAGAGGAATTGTTAAATCCGATTATATATATGACACAAATAGAAATGAATATAAAAGTACCAGAAAAGTAGATTGGACACACAATGGTACTTATGATGTGGATTTCAATGTGTTAGATATTAAGCAATGGAATCAAAAAACTTTAACTGAAATTAGCCAATCAAAATATAAAGATTTTTGCTTAAAAATAGAGGATGTATTTATGAAAAAACAACTAGGAGAAAAATCGAATAATTCACAGGTAAATATTCCTTTAAATCAAATTTTATATGGACCTCCGGGAACAGGTAAGACTTTTAGTGTAGGGGAATATATTACTGATATAGTTAGGCAGAATCCCGGTTTAAAAGCTGATAATGAAGAACAAAGAATTAATGACGTGGTGAGAGATTTAAGTTGGTATTCTGCTATTGGATTATCGATGTATCAAAATGGGAAACACAAAAAATACAAAGTTGCAGATTTAATGGAACAAAAAATTATTAAAGTGTTCTCATTAACACGAGAAAATAAGAACATTAGAGCTGCATTATGGGCTCAGATGCAAATGCATACACCTTCAGATTGTCAAACTGTAAACTATACTAACAGACAGGCACCTTTTATTTTTGAAAAAAACAATAATTCAGAATGGTCATTAACCGAAGATGGGATAAGATTTATTGAAGAAAATCTAGCTGATCAATTAGAATTTTTAAATGCAAAGAATTCACAACGAAAAATCGAAGATTTTTATAAATTTATTACATTCCATCAATCATATTCGTATGAAGAATTTATTGAAGGAATAAAACCAAAAATTAATAATGATGATGATAATTCAACTATATCTTATGAATATAATCGTGGGATTTTTAAAGAAATTTGTCAACAAGCAAATTCCGATCCAAGTAACAATTATTTGTTAATAATTGATGAAATCAACAGAGGCAATATTTCTAAAATTTTTGGGGAACTTATTACCTTAATAGAACCTGATAAAAGGGTTGTTCCAAATGGAGAAAGAATTTTTGAAAATACAAAAACTAAAAACGAAGAGCTTGTCGTAACATTGCCATACACAAAATCAAAATTTGGAGTTCCAAGCAATTTATATATTTTAGGCACAATGAACACGTCTGACCGTTCTATTGCATCAATAGATATTGCTTTACGTCGTCGTTTTAAGTTTCTTGAAATGATGCCTAAAAGAGAACTTGTTGCTGATTTTGGAATAAATTTTGCAGATGTTTTTGAAAACTTAAACACAAAAATTAAAATTCTGTTAGATCGTGACCATCAAATCGGACATAGTTATTTTATCAAAACAAAATATGAAAATGCAGGAATTGACGAACTTAAAGAAATTTGGTTTAGTGAAATATTACCATTATTAAATGAATATTTTTATTGCGATTGGGAAAAATTGAAATTAATCATTCCCGGGTTTATCAAAAAACTTGATGTGCCAGAAGCGTTAAAGAATGAATGTGATGATTTTGTATATGAATTTAAAACATTTGATGAAGTTTTAGATTTTGAAAAAGCATTAAATCAAGAAAAATTTAAATAGGCAATCAAATGACAGAAGCTATTGTTGTTAAAGAGTATTCTAAAAAAATATTGAAAGATTGTGATTTGGAAAAATTACATAATTACTTGGAATGCCAAAAATTAACATCCGTTTTAAAAGTTGCACATAATGGCATAGAGACAACTTCTTGGGTTGGAGTTATAAAATACAAAAATACTCATTTTCAGATTCTGCCAAAATTAATATGCAATAATGAAGACAAAGAAAATATTTTAAAGAATTTGATTTTTATGCTTTCTTATACAAAAAAGTTGGATATAAAAATAAGTAATGAAGCAAAATTATCAACTGCCAAAAATCCATTCATTGAAATCCTTATAAGAGAATACGCAAAATCACTTTTTGAATGTTTAAAGAGATTGACACCTAAAAAATATGTGAGAGAAGAAAATAATCTCAACTATTTAAAAGGAAAAATAAAATTTATAGAAAATATTAGGTACAATAGCTCTAATCAAGCAAAATTTTATTGCGAATATGATGAATTTTCTGAAAACAATATTTTAAATCAATTGTTTTTATTTGTTTCTACGTGTTTATATAATATTTCAAATGACAGTTACAATAAAAAAACTTTAAAGTTTATAATGAACTATTATTCTGATATAAGTTTGGTTCGTTTTGATAGATTTAAGGTAGAAAAAATAAAGTTATCTCGCAATCAAGAACTATTCAGAAAACCATTTAATTTAGCAAAAATGTTTGTAGAACAAACGAGTGTAGATTTATCAAAAAACAAGTTTGAAAATATTACTCTCGTTTGGGATATGAATAAACTATTTGAAGAATTTGTTTTTGAAATAATGAAAAAGAACGAATCAGATTTTGGGTGGACATTTACGGCGCAAAAAGGCAAACGTTTATTAACGGGTGATGATAATAAAAAAAGAAATACCTATGTGGATATTTTTGCGGAGAAGGGCAAGGATAAAATTATTTTGGATACAAAATATAAAATATTTACAGGAACAGATGATTTTTCAAATGCAGATGTCTTCCAAGTTTCAACATATTGTTTATTGCATAATACAGACAAAGCAGTTCTTATATATCCAAGATGGAATAAAGAAGTTCC
>CAKVGS010000013.1 GCA_934747335.1 uncultured Candidatus Melainabacteria bacterium | reverse complement strand
ATATAGTTATGTTGCAAACATTGAGTCAAAACTTAAAATGAACGACAATCGCGCCGCGAGCGTTTTTTAGCGAGCGTAAGAGTGCAAGCTCTGCTTGCTACTTCCATTTAAACCACAACCGTAAGGTTGTAAGAAACAGTGCGTAGTTTCTTCTTTTTGCTTACTTTTTCTTCTTTTATCGCAATAAAGAAGAAAAAGTAAGAGCTATTTTAAAATAAAAAGTTTTTTGAAATGTCCTTTTCTTTCTCTTTATTTGCGAGGTAAAGAGAAAGAAAAGGACCAAAAGAAAGAGAAAACACGCTACCGCTTCCTACGCTCTTACGAGCGTTTAATAAAATGGCTGATTAGCAAGCAGAGCTTGCACTCTCACGCTCACTATCGGTGCTACGCACGTAAATATTCTGTCGGCAAGCATAAGTAAAATACAAAACTTCATTTTCCCCATACAAGCTTGCCTCAAAGTCACATCCCAAGTTCGCACGCACGTTCGCGGCGCAAATGTCGTTCTTTTGATAAAAATGATCATGGACACTAGTGCCTTCGGAGAGGGAATAACCTAAGGTCGTTCGCTGATTGGCGAAGCAACCTCCAAGGATAGGGAGGTCGGAGCTGTTGGCGAAGCTGTGCTGAGTCTTACAGATTCGGGTGGGTTACGGTTTTTGAAGAAGGTGTTATAAAAAACTTAATATCTGCAAAAAAAAACTTCTCTTTACGAGAAGCAGGAAATTGATTAGGAAGGGATTTAGGGATTAAAAATTTGTTTTTACATCTTACATATATATAAAGTATATAAATTCTTCCCAATTTCACATTTAAGATTTTTCTTTACAAATGTTTACATTGAGCTTAAATTTTAATATCCTCTTCAACTGTCAAAAGGAGTTCAGATAGTAAAATAAACAATATTTAAAATTAAAATGTAAATTTTTGTAAAGATTTTTTAAAAAACCCTAAAGTTTTTAGTAAAACGTGCCGTAAACATGAGTATACAAGGGAAAACATAAGGACAAACTAACAACAATGGGAATGGCAGCATCACAAGCTAATTTATTAACTCTTACGAGTAGGCTTCATGACGTTGAGTACAAAGCTCAAAATCTTGAAAGCCAAAAAATAGCTTTGGCAACTCAAAAAGATGAGTTGTACCAGACATATTGTGATGCTTTAGATAAAAAGAAAATTCAAGTTGCATTTAATAATTCAAACGGTATTGGCAATAACTATGTTGATGCAAGTTTTTCAACTGTTTGTACTTATAACGAAAATCGTACAAAACAATATGCAATCAGAGATTCACAAACAGGTAAAGTTATTGTAGATTCGGATGTGTATCAAGTTTATACAGGTGGCTGTTTTAGTGATAAATACTCTTTTGCTTGGGCAATGATGGGTATGGGTACAAGCTTCAGTTATTCGGATCCTGAGAATATTAACGAAGGCGCATATGGTCAGGGCAATATGGTTGGTATTGGGACAAATACTGATGAATTTGGCAATGAATCAACCGAAGGAGAAAACAATCTGTTTATGACAGATGCAGAGCGTTATGCATTTGAAAAATACCAAACGGATACTCCTAATGGTAAATTGGTAAGTCTATATAATAGTTTATTGGAAACTACTCAAAAGAGCGATGCAACTCTATTAGAAAAACAAGAAGCATTGGACAATTTCAGAAAAGAATTGTATTCCAATAGCAGTGTAAGAGATAATATATATGAATACATGCGTCGTGATAAATCAGCGCCGCAAGAACCTGTTGAGTATGATAGTGATTTTCCTGAATCAATGGACACTCAAAAATTCAACTACTATGTTCATTTGTTTGAAGAAATTCAGGCTTCAGGCGGTTGCCAAGAAATTGATACTCAATATACTTCAGGTGATGATGGTGTTGAATGGTTTAACAACGCTGTTTCTTCTGGCAAGGTTTTAATTGATTTCTTTGATGATACGAATTCTTCCAAAAAAGAATGGAAAGAAACCAGTGTTGCAACAAGTACTAACCAAAACTATCTTCAAGAAGCTCAAGACAACGCTGATTTGAAGAAAGCTGAAGCAACTTATCAATACGAATTAGATAAAATTAATAAAAAAGATACTAAATTTGATAACGAATTGAGTAAATTAGAAACCGAAAGAACATCCATAACAACAGAAATGGATGCAATTAAGACTGTTAGAAATGATAACATTGAAAGAACTTTCGGTATCTTTAGTTAAGATTTACACTGAAAATTTCCCTTTTTCCCTTTTCCTTAGCCACTTTTCTCCTTTAAAGTGGTCTTTTTTTTGTTTTTTTTATCTTAGATACAAATCTTCATTTAATCTTTTCAAAGCTTAAAGTTTGCTTTATAATAAACTTATGGATAAAAAAGTCATATCTACAAACAGAAAAGCTTTTCATGATTTTTTGATTTTTGATAAGTTTATTGCGGGGATAGTTTTAACAGGTACGGAAATTAAATCTATCCGCAAAGGTATGCTTAACTTAAAAGATTCATTTGCTAAAATTGAAGATAATGAAATGTTTTTGTATGGTATGCATATTTCTCCTTATGAGCAGGGTAACAGGTACAACCATAAGCCTGATAGGGTTAGGAAACTTTTGCTTAACAAGCGCGAGATTTTGAAAATTCAAGATAAAGTGAAAAAAGATGGTGTAACAATTGTTCCTTTGGAATTGTTTTTAACAAACGGTTTTGCTAAACTTGAGATAGGCTTGGCAAAAGGTAAAAAACTTTATGACAAACGAGAGGCAATAACCAAAAAGACTCAGGAACGTGATATTGCAAGATTAATGAAAAAATAATAAATATGAGTTTAAGACTCGGTATAAGTGGGGTATAGCGGATGTTTAACAGAGAAAGTATTTTAAAAAGTTTGAATACGGAAAATTATTATATAGACAAGCATTCGCTTGATTTGTTTTTAGAAGATTGGAAAATTGAGTCAATTTATGAAGATGAAGATGGCTTAGAATTCTATGATGACTTGGCTTTAGAAAAAATTAAAAAAGGTATTTCTTTAAAAGCTCAAGGGTATAGCGATGAACAAATTATTACAAAATTGAGCAGAATGGAAGCTAAAGTAGAGAAAACTCCTGAAACGGTTCAACCTGTTCAGCCAATTATGGTTAGCGACCTTTTGAATCAACAAAATGGTACCGTTGAGGAAACTGCGTCTACTGATGTTGTTGTGCAAGAGGAAAAAGCGCCTGAAATTATTCCGCAAGGAAAGAGTTTTACGCTTGATGTTTCATCTCAAACTCTTCAAATGTTGGCAGAAGCTGTTGCAAAAAAAATTAGTGATGATATTACAAATTCGGACATGGTGAATAAACTTGTTGAAGCGGGCGGATATAAAAGAGATAACGAAATTTTAGCAAAGCAAGTTAAAGAACTTTTAGAACACAATAAAGAATTATCTCACAGAATTGAACAGCTGGAAAGTCAACCGTCAAGAAATTTTTGGGATAAAATTTGGGGTAGAAAATAGGTTTTGGATTACAAACAGTTTCTAAAAAATCTTGATTCAAGGTTAGCCCGATATTTTGAGTTACACAAAGATTTTATTCAATGTAAAGCAGGATGTTCTGCCTGCTGCGAAAAAGGAGATTATCCGATTTCTGATATTGAGTTGGAATATTTGATGCAGGGGTATATTGCTTTAGATAACAATCAAAAACAGCTTGTTCAGCAACAAATTAAAACAATGAAAAAAGGCGGTGCGTGTCCTTTTTTAATCAACAAAAAATGCTCTGTATATAAATATAGACCTATAATTTGTCGTGTACACGGACTTGCATATTTATATAAAGAGAATAATGTAAAAGTTCCTTTTTGTGTACATGCCGAAAAAAATTATTCAAAAGTTTATAAAGATGGCGAAATTATAATAAATCCAATAGCAGAAAATCTTGATACTCAAAACCTGATTAGAGATTTAAAATATCAAGATTTTAGAAATCTTTATGATTGGATAAAGAGTTAGCTTATTTTTAATTTTAAAAAATTAATTTTCTATTACTTCAACTCCATCATCAGATACAAACTGAATACCAAATTTTGCACGGAATAAATATCTTACAGTGTTGCTTTGAATTTCAAACATCATTTTGTTGAACAAATCATAAGCTTCTTTTTTATATTCAATCAACGGATCTTTTTGACCGTATGCACGCAAACCAATACCATCTTTTAGCATATCAATATTGTGCAAGTGGTCAATCCATTGATTATCAACGACTCTCAAAAGGATATCTCTTTCTAAAGAACGCATAATATTGTCAGATGAGAATAATTCTTGTTTCACAAAAGATGGGTCATACTGTTCAGAAATTGAATTATAGAAACCTATAATTTCTTCTTCATGTTCTTTATAAGCCTTTTGAGCAGCTTCTTTTAAGGAATCATAAATTCTATTAAATCTTTGACCTTTGATATCATCTATTGTAATATAAGACATTTGCGGAATTGTTGCGTGTAGTTCTTTAATAAGAGTTTCCAAGTCTTCTTGAATATATTCTTCAGGATTCATCTCCGGAGTGATATAGCTTTTTAAAAGTCTGTCAATTTCTTTATCTATCATAAATTCAATATCACTTCTCAAATCTTTGCCTTCAAGAACTTTACGTCTTTGGGCATAAAACTTTTCTCTTTGAATATTCATAACATCGTCATATTGAAGCACGTTTTTACGAATATCAAAGTGGTATGTTTCAACTTTCTTTTGAGCTGATTGAATTTGACGTGTAATCAAAGAAGATTCAATCGCCATATTTTCTTCTACATTAAGCATGTTCATTAAGCCCGTAATCTTATCACCACCAAATATTCTCATTAAGTTATCTTCCAAAGATAAGAAAAATCTTGTAGAACCAGGGTCGCCTTGACGAGCTGCACGACCTCTTAACTGGTTGTCAATTCTTCGAGATTCATGTCGTTCGGTACCGATTACGTGAAGTCCGCCTAATTCAATTACCTTTGCGTGTTCTTTTTCGGTAATGGCGCGAGCGTTAGCGAGCGCTTCGTCTTTCAATGCTTCGTAGCTTTCATCGTCAGGAGATATTCCTCGTTTTTCTAATTCTTCTTTTGCCAAAAATTCTGCGTTACCACCTAATAGAATATCTGTACCACGACCTGCCATGTTTGTTGCAATTGTAACCGCACCTACACGACCTGCTTGAGCGATAATGTAAGCTTCGCGTTCGTGCTGCTTAGCGTTTAATACATTGTGTTTAACACCTTTTTTATTTAAAAGTGCTGAAATATATTCAGATTTTTCAATACTAACCGTACCAACCAAAACAGGACGACCAAGTTTATTTTGTTCAATAATATCTTCAACAACTGCATCATATTTTGCTTTTTCGGTTTTATAAATTACATCAGGATAATTTATTCTGATATCAGGCTTGTTTGTAGGAATAACAGTTACTTCCAAGTTATAAATTTTACCGAATTCGGCTTCTTCTGTCATTGCAGTACCTGTCATACCTGATAATTTAGGATATAATCTAAACAAATTTTGGAAAGTAATACTTGCTAAAGTTTGAGTTTCATCTTGAATTTCTACACCTTCTTTAGCTTCAATTGCTTGGTGCAAACCATCTGACCAGCGTCTACCAGGCATTAAACGACCTGTAAACTCATCAACAATCATTATTTCTCCGTCTTTTACGACATAATCTGTATCACGAGTAAATAATTCTTTTGCTTTTAATGCGTTTAACAAATCATGTGCATATTGATTATTTATATCAAACAAATCTTTGCAACCGATGATTTCTTGTGCTTTATCAATACCATCTTCCGTTAAAATAACATTTTTATTTTTTTCGTCGACTTCATAATCTGTATTTTTTTCTAATTGCGGTGCAACTTTTGCCATTAAAGTATATGTATCGGCAGATTTTTCAACACGTCCGCTAATGATAAGAGGAGTTCTTGCTTCGTCAATTAAAATACTGTCAACTTCGTCGATAATCGCGTAATTAAAAGGTCTTTGAACAAGCATATCTTTAGAAGCTGCCATATTGTCACGCAAATAGTCAAAACCAAATTCGTTATTTGTTCCGTAAGTGATATCGCAATTATAAGCTGCACGCTTACGGTTAAATTCTTCCGCATCGTGTTGATTAGAAAGAATTACACCAACTGATAATCCTAAGAATTTATAAATTTTACCCATCCACTCGCTGTCACGTTTTGCAAGGTAATCGTTTACTGTTACAACGTGAACACCTTTTCCTGTAAGTGCGTTCAAATAAGCAGCAAGTGTTGCAACAAGAGTTTTACCTTCACCTGTTCTCATTTCAGCAATATGTCCGTTATGCAAGAAATACGCACCTATTAACTGGACATCAAAGTGACGCATATTTAAAACACGCTTACCCGCCTCTCTTACAACCGCAAAAGCTTCCGGTAAAATTTTATCTAACGCTTCTTTTTCTAAAATCTTATCTGCTTTTTCATTGTCAGAAGTCGGACGAGCATCTAAAATCTTCTTGAATTCAGCAGTTTTTCCTCTGAGTTCTTCATCTGAAAGCTTTTCAAATTCAGGTTCTAAAGCGTTTATATGGTCTATAATTCCTAATATTTTTTTAACTTTTTTTTCGTTCGGGTCACCTAATAGTTTTAGTAAAAAATTTATCATAATAATCCTCTCCAATTACAATAATCGTAGCATAAACAAGGAAAAATGAAAAATTAGACAATTGAGTAATAGATTTTTTCTATTCATGCTAAAATTAAGCTATGAACGACTTTTCTAATCCAACGGAAACACTTAGGACATTGACGTCCGAAACAATAAGCTATACGGATTTATTAGCGATTTCCGAAGCTCTTATGCCTTCATTATCAGCAATGCATGTAAATCAAGACGGACGTAAATATATGTCAATTACGCAGTGTATTTTGGATTGCATAAAAAGGATTTATGGCTTTTCGTCTTGCGAATGGGTTGCAGAAAATAAACTTCGCTACGAACTAAAACAAGGTCAAACGCCTATAACTTTTACTCGTATAAATAATAAAGGCGAAGTTTGTTTATACAAGATGATTAATTTTGATCAAATAGATTTTGATAAAGAAATTGAATTCGCGGATGAGTATGAAGTTGTTAAAAAAACTTCAACTAAAAAAGCTTCTAAAGTTGAAGATAAAGAAGAGGATGAAACATATTTAAAGATTTTAACTCTTCTAAAGAATGGCGAAAATGTATTTTTGACAGGTTTTGCAGGAACAGGTAAAAGTTATATTCTTAATAAACTAAAAGAATATTTCAAAAAGAAATTGACAATTACAAGCACAACGGGGATTGCTGCGGTTAATGTTAAAGGTCAGACCCTGCATTCTTGGGCGGGTGTGGGTTTATGCCGAAACACTGTTTATAATACCGTAGAAAAAATTAAAAAACGCCCGACCCAATATCGACAAATTATGAACTGCAAAATTCTTGCGGTTGACGAGATTTCAATGCTTAACATTGAAGCGTTTGAATATATAAACGAAGTTTTGAGAGAAGTTAGAGAGTGTAACGACCCGTTCGGCGGAATTCAAGTTATTTTTATCGGCGACTTTTTCCAACTTCCTCCGGTTGAAAAAGAAGGTGAAATCAGACATTATTGTTTTGACTCTCCTGTTTGGAATAAATTAGGTTTAAAAAATGTCGTTTTAAAAAAGAATTATCGTCAAAATGAAGAAAATTTCATAACTGCGCTTGCTCACATGAGAGAAAATTGTCTTGAAGTTGAAGATATTGAACTTCTAAAAACTCGTTGTATAGAAAATGAAGATGCAGATATTTTGCATATTTTTTCAACAAATGAAGAGGCGAATAGATATAATTTAGCAAAATTCAATATGATAGAAGAGCCTGTTAAATTATTTTACGCAGAGGATGGAGTTTACAGAGGTTCAAAACTAGTAACGGAAGGTTTTACGGAAAGCGAAAGTTATATATTGGAAATCTTTTCCAGAAACTGTCGCGCTGAAAAAGAAATTGCGCTAAAGCTTGGTGCAAGAGTTATGTTATTAATAAATATGGACTTTAATAAAGGCTTGATAAACGGGGCTTGCGGTGTGATTCAGGGATTTAACCAAGATACAATAAGTATTAAATTTGATAACGGTGTTGTTTCAAATATTCCGAAACATAATTTTGAATATTATTATAATGAACGCGTTGTGGCTGAGAGAATGCAATATCCGCTCAAATTGGCTTACGGTATTACTATTCATAAATCTCAGGGTATGACATTGGATAGACTTGTTGTAGATTGTGCACGGATTTTCGAACGCGGTCAATCTTATGTTGCAATGAGCCGTGTAAAGACTCTTGAAGGATTGTATTTGAAAAATTTTGAACCTGAAAAAGTACTTGTTGATAATCGTGTTGCAGAATTTTATGAAAATATAAAAGAAGTTGAAGAGGTAAAACCAAACAATCTTTCGTTAGAATTTGACAAGGAAGAAGAAAAAGAACGAGTTTCAGTAGACGAAGCTAAAAAACTTATCTTAGATTGTGTTGGAGAATTCAGCGGACAATACGGCAAAAGCGGTTTTGCAAAAATTCTTGCGGGGAGTAAGCAAGTAAAAGATAACGGATATAACGAAAAAGTAACTTCTTCAAACTTTTTAGGCGCAATGGAAGGTTGGAGTCAAAAAGCGATTGGGGAATTAATAGATACGCTTGTTGAAAGCGGAGATTTGAAGGTTTCTAAAATCAGTTTTGGCAGACCTGTTTTGCATTTGGTTAAAAAATAAAAACAGATAAAGTTAATTTTTATTATTTGCAGTCGGCGGATGTGCGTTCTTTGTAGTTGGAATAATGTAAATCAAATTTCTTGTTGCTATTTTTCTAACAGCAACTCCGCTTTCAATTGATGATGCAGCCCTTAATAATAATCCGACAGAATGTGTTATCATAAGCCAAAATCCTCATTCTCAGGAATATTAGTGTTAATTCTAGCGCTTTTTAGTATGTTCATATTGTGCTATACTGAGTGTAGAACTTAATGTTCGGCACAGAGTTAAAAGAGTGCTCTTTCTAAAAGGAGTCTGCTTACAAAATATGTTGTAGACTTTCGGGTTGGCTCCCGACTAGAGGGGTAAATAGGACTAGTAATTTGAATTTATACTTACTCCACCTAATGTAAAAAAAGAGGTCGATATGGATAAATTTAATATCAGTCTATTATTGATTTTTATGATTTTATTTGTATTAAAAAACGACTCTCAACCGAAAGGATAAGAGTCGCTAGACTTTCTACAGAGTACTCGGTAGTTTAGCTGAAGCTACCACTCTGTGCTTCTATTATAAACTACTATATTTAAAATATTCAACCTTTTTAATAAAAAAATATTAATAAAAGAAATTTTACCCTACAATATCAATGTAAATATTTGTAAAAATCACAAGTAAAAAATTAAAGTTTTTTCAAAATTTGCCGATAATTACAATATGAAACTAGATGATATCAGACAATATTTTTTCAAAATAGATACTTCTAAAAATGGAATCATAGAAAATAATGAAATAGAGGCTGCTAAACAAAACTCTTCTATTTTCAACGCTGTTCTTGAAGTTGGCATGAATCGTGACACATATATGCAAAAAGCTGTAAATACCTTTAGAGATAATATTGAAATAGAAGATAGTAATGCAACAAAAAATCTTCCATATCAATTGCAACCATCATCCGAAGCGCAATCTTTTAACTGGGAGCCTATAACAAAAATCCTGACAAAAGACGAAGTAGACGCAAAACCATTTAGTATAAATACAGCTGAAAATACACCGATATCAAAAGATTTAAATTTTAACAATTCTGACGGCGAATACATGTTAAAACACTTATCCTTTGATGATGACACTTTCAAAAATACTCCCGCCGAAAACTTACCTAAAGATTTTAAACCTGACGAAATTATTAAAAAAGGTAGAGATGCTGGCTGTAATACCAAAGCAATGCACGCAATGGGTTATACCGGTAAAGGTGTAAAAGTTGCAATAATTGATAGCCCAATACTTACAAATCATGAAAGCATTAAGTCTTCTATTGTTGGATACGAGATAATGAATAATGAGTTAGCAGTAGGAAGCGAAGCTGATTTTCATGGTCAGGCAGTTGCTGATATCTTAGTCGGTAAAAAAGATGGTATAGCTCCCGATTCAGAATTAGTATATTTTAACGGTACAAATAGCACTGCTGACAGATTACAAGCTTTGAGAAGAATTGTCGAAATTAATAAAAATTCTTCTCCGGAAGATAAAATCAAAGTTTTATCTATAAGTTGGGATATTTTACCGACAGAAGAAGGTTTTGAAGAATACAAAAGACTGTTAAGCGAATTAACAAATGATGGAGTTTTCATTGCAATTGCAGGACCCAATATGTGGAATGGAAATGCAAATAATACAGAAATTCATTTCGGTTCTTTATCTAAAAAAGATCAAATGAAGAATCCTGATGATTTTAATAACTATTTAGGTGACGGAAATGATTTACTGATTCCTGCAGGAGATAGAACTGTTGCAAGTGCAAGAGGCGAAAATGAATATAGGCACGACTCACAATGTTCTACTAGTTGGACAGTGCCGGCACTTGCAGGTTTTTACACTTGCGCGTTACAATGTGCTAAAGAAAATGGTGTTGATTTAACTCCTGAACAATTCTATAAATTAGCTAAAGAAACAGGGCAACCTATTGTGGATGAAAATAATAATGAAATGGGAAGTGCAATTGACGCCAAAGCTCTTTGTGAAAAAATTATTGAATTAGCAAAAAGCGAACATTCTTTTGGAGTTTAAAATTTTGTTTATAAATTCTAGATTTTAAACCAAATTAATAACATCCAGATTTCTAAATTCAAAAATCTTCTTAGTATTACTTTTTAGTTTTTCTTCTGCTAAAAGCGCGCCTACAATTGCCTCCAATTGTGCAACAGGCATCATGTTGGTTGGAAGTTCGTCAAATCCGTATTCAAATTTTAAAGCTGATTGTAAAAATTTGCAGTCTGCAGATGAGCGTTCTTTGTAATTAGAGTAAAGATTAAATTTTTGTCTTGTTAAATAAACTTCAAATCTTGAAACGTCACATCCGTCTTCTTTTAATTTCTGCAACAAATCAGCACCTCTTGGTGAAAATCTTTGCATCCAATTATCGCGGTTCAAGAAATTTGCTTCGTGTTTGTGTATCAATTGATATGGTTTTGATAAAACTCTCCACTTGCCTTCCATCATTGTATTATCCCAAGGAAGAGATACACAAATAACAGAATTTTTTAAAGATGTGTAGTTATCAAAAAACAATTGAACATCGTTCATTGAAAACAATTTGTCGACATAAATTAATTTTCCTGTTGCGATTTCTCTAACCGCAACTCCGCTTTCTACCGATGAAGAAGGCCCTAATGATAATCCGACAGAATGTGTTATCATAAGCCGAAATCCTCATCTTCCGGAATATTAGTATCTAATTTCACAACACGTTTTTCAACTGCCGGCATGATATCATCTTTATCAGCTTTTGGCGCGTCTTTATCAAGATTTACATACAATTCCATATTTTTATTAGATAATTTTTCGCTCTTTTGTTTAGAAATAAGTTTTTGTCTGTTATCTTCCAAAAGTTTTCTTGCTGCAGGTGAAATTGAATCACCTTCAACAGCCGTAATTACAGCTTGACGTTGTTTCTGAATTCTTTCCTGTTCCGCTTTTGTTAATTTTAGAGTATTGTCATTTCTTGTTTCAAAATCGCGTTTGTATTTGTTTTTAAGAATTAAAATTTCAACTCTTCTATTTGCAGGATCTTTTGGCGAAATTGCATTTTCTACAGGGCGCGTATCAGCATAACCTATTGCAGAAAATAAAGATGGCGAGAACTTAAAGCGACTAATCATATATCTGACAACCGATGATGCTCTAGCAGAAGACAATTCCCAGTTTGAAGGATATTGCATGCTTCTAATTGGGTCGCTATCCGTATGACCCTCTACTCTCATATAGTGAAGAACAAATTTTTTGCATATCAAAACGCCGACTTTATCTAAAAGCTTTTTGGCATTAGCATCTAAATTTGCAGACGCAGGCGCAAACAAATATTTATCGTCAAAAGTTATAAGCAAACCTTTGTCTGTCATTTTTGTAGAAATACCGCCAAGTTCACCTGCCTCTGATAATTGTTTTATAGACTCTTCTATTTCATTAAATGAAGTTTCTTCGTATTTTGGGCTTATGTATTCCAGCATAAGACTTGGAACAAAAGAATTTGCCATTTGTTGTTCATCAAAAATAGAATCGCTTCCATCCATTATAGATTGTTGCCCTTCAAGAAGCGTGTTTTGACTGAACGCATTTTTTAAAGACTCTTCGAGTTTTGCAAAATCCGAAACATCTACTTGCGCAAGAGCATATAATACAACGAATGTTGCAAACAAAAGTGTGATGAAGTCCCCGTAAGAAACTAACCATCTCTCTAAATTTTCAGGCTCTTCTTGTCTTTTTTTTCTAGCCATTAGCTTCCTTGCCTTTACCTTGGTCTAAAACAAATGAGCGCAACTTTCTTTCAATCAAAACAGGGCTTTCCCCGGCTTGGATTGATAAAACACCCTCAAGTATCATGTTCTTATATAATAACACATCTTGATAAATAAATTTAATTCTTGTTCCTAATGGAATCATAACAAGGTTTGCGGCGAACAAACCATAAATTGTTGCAACGAACGCAACCGCGATACCTGCACCAAGTTTTGACGGATCAGACAAGTTCTGCATAACCTGAATCAAACCAAGAACGGCACCAATGATACCAAGCGTAGGAGAATAACCGCCGAATGATTCAAAAACTTTTGCAGCATTATGAACATAGTTTTCTAATTGTTCAATTTGGTTTTCCATCATTTCTCTAACAAGAGTCGGATCTGTACCATCGGCAACAGCACCGAGTCCTAGAGTTAGAAGTGCGTCTGATGCGTTATTGGCTTCTTTTTCCAAAGCAATGATACCTTCTTTTCTTGCTTTTGTAGCAAATCCGCCGATTTCTGTGATTAAGGCTTCAAAATCAGATTTTGGAGGCATAAAAACATCTTTAAGGATTTTTACAGCAGAAAGTAAAACTTTTGGCGGAAAACTTAACACAACAGCACCACAAGTACCACCTAATACAATAAATGCAGCCGTAATTTGAAGTAACTGTCCAATGTTACCGCCTTCCATTGCTTGACCTGTCAGAATGAAGGTTATACCTAAAAACATCCCAACTACTGCAAATATATCCATAATTATCTCCGATTTTATACTATTATCCTATGTATATTAAACTACATTTTTTTGGCTTTGCAATCCTTTAAATATAGTAGTTTTAAAGCTTCAAACAAAATTTGGAAGCTAATAATACCCTCTCCCGCCTTCGGCACCCTCCCCATGTAAAACTGGAAAAATGGGGAGGGAACTAAAGACGTTCAATTAGCGTAATTCACGCCCTCCCTCGGGAGAGGGTGTTATTAACTTAGTGTCATTCATTTTGCAATCTGCGACTTGACAAGTATAGTATAATTAAAATATGAAAGGAAAGAGATTTTTAGCCCTAACTTGCGTTTTTCTAATCGCAGGTTGCAACATAGCCTTTGCACATGCTGATGACGAATTATTCAAAACCGTTATTATAAAAGACGGAACCGAATTGTCAGTGCTTGATTGTGTTGCAACGGCTTTTCACAACAGTCCTAAAATTAAACGTAAAAAATACTATTTGGATATTGCAAAAAGTAATGTTGGAATTGCAAAATCTCAATATTTCCCGGTAATCGGAGCCGGTGTCGGTTTTCATAACGAAAACAATTCAAACAGTATTTATTATAATAATCATTATAGAGAACTCCCTAATGTTGGTGTTTCTGTGAACAAAATGGTTTGGGATTTTGGTAGAACAACGGCTAATATCCGAATGGAAGAATTCTACAAACTTGGCGCAGAATATGAGTTTATGGACAGTTTGTGTTCAACTCTTTTTGACGTAAAAGAAAAATACTACAAACTTTTGAAAGCTCAAGCTCTGCTAAAGATTGCAGAAAATAATGTTGAAATAAATAAAAGTATTATCAAATATACAAATAGAAATCCTGATTTGATTACAGCTAAAATGAATCTGAATGAAGCAGAAGTTGCGCTTTTGGAAGCTAAAAACAATTATTTAAATGCAAAAGTGGATTTAAATAATGCAATGTATTTAGATTCTCAATTTGATTACAAAATTAAAAACACAAAAACTTTTAATTTTGATGACGATTACGCATTAAATACAAAAAAAGAACCACAGGGCTTTGAGGAATACAAATTCAAATTTCCTAGAGAAAAAGCCGTTCAAATGGCTTACGATAATAGCCCTGATTTGCAGGTCTTAATTGCAACAAGAAATGCGATGGAACAATCGCTCATTTATATTAAGAGAACTTATTTTCCTGAACTTTCCGCAAATGCAGGCTATGGCTTCAACAACACAAATCAAGCAGCAAACAATAGCTTTCAAGTCGGTGTCAATCTGAATTCGTCCGTAAATTTGATGGAATTGAAGCACTCGATTAAAGGTGCAGATGCGCAAGTTAAACTCGCAGATAATGAAATTACATTGTTTAAAAAAGATTTGTATTTTGAAGTAAAAAGAGCGTTTAATAATTACGACAAAGCCGAGCGTGCAATTCCAACTACACAAGTTCGAGCAAAACAAGCTTTAGATTTTTATCCTATGGCAGAAAATTTGTATAAAACAGGCGGACTGGATTATACAGCCCTACAAGATGCAAGAAAGGATTATATTGACGGGATTTCTGACTATATAGAAAGCCTGTATGATTATAACATCGCGCTTATTCAGGTTGAAATGGCAATGCACTACCATCTTGTTGATATTCACCACAAAACGGAGCACGCAATGTGTTACCATTCAGAAGAATTGATTAATCATTTGAATGAAGTTTTGGGTTGCGACGAAAAGGAAGTTAAGAGGTTTAAACGCAAGAAAACAGTTCCATTAGAAGAATTGTAAGTTTTTATCTATGCCAATCTCATTAGAGCTCCCCTTTGAGAAACAAAAAACGCTAAATTATCGCAAATAACGGCTTTACCTTTGAGGTGAGAACGGATTTTCGGTAGGGTGATGTCGAGCGTTAGCGAGCAAACCCGTATGAGTAAATAACATGGAGATAACAAGAAAAATCCTTAAGGATTTGTTGTTATTGGAATGTTATGCTCGCTCGAAAATCTAAGACAAGCTGAGCGAAGCTCTAAAGAGGGTGAACTTTTTGAACACACCCTAATACATTTTGTAACGAAATATTGCAAAATGTTAAGCAAAAATAAAATTCTTTACAATCGGTTCAAACCCTGTCATAATGCCCTACGGGACGGGACGGCCTAAATTGTGCTTTGACTAAGCAATTCTCATTTTCTTAAAAACTTTATTTAAGTATCAAAGCTAATCACATTTACAAGAACACAAAGGAGAAAATTATGAGCGGAGTACAAAGACCAACATTTTCAGTAGTAGAATTTACATCATTACCACAAAATTTAAGAACAACACAGATTCGTAAAAAATTTGATAAAGATGGTAGTGGATTTTTAGAAGCAAAGAATGCTCAGGGGCAAAATGAAATTTATATGTTAGAACAAGCAATGGGACTAGATTTGAGCAAATATAAAAGAGCTGCTTCAAAAGTAGAAATAACTACTAGTGATACCGGTGATATCGATTATCATCCATTTAAAACTTCTACTTTATATGGCTCAAATGGTAAGCCTTCAGTAGTTATAAATGGTCAAGTTCCAAATAAAAGTTTTGTCAATTCTGAATATATTGAAAGAAAAGAAATTAATGGCAATAAAACGACAACACAAACTTATATTGGCTTAAATTTAGAATTAGATAAAGAAACATCGTCTGAAACTGTCACAAAAAATGCTAGTTATGGAAATGTAAAAGGATTGACTAAAACTGAGACAAAGGATGATGATGGAGGAACAAGCGTTTCTTACGAAAGAGGTTCTTATTACTCTAGAGATACTGATGAATATGTTACCTCTGATTATTATAGATTAAATATTTACAAAGATCAAAATGGAAAAACTACAGGATATAGTTCTGAAGTAGCTGGTAAAAATGCTGGAGGTGATACTTACTATGTAAAAGGTTCATATAAATATCATAATGATGAAACTTTATTTAATGATAAAAAATATGGAAAATTAGCAAAACATACAGATATAACAGGTAAGACAGATACTGACCCTAACAATCAAAAAGGTAATTTTGAAAAAACAACTGTTCATTATACATTAAATGGCGAAAAAGCTGAGGTTAAAAAATCTAAAAATGGAAGATATGAAATTACTCAAAAAGGAAAAACAAATGTTTATTCTCATGATGGTAAAAATTTAAAAATGAGTTATGTAATGGCAGATACTATAAAATTAGAAAATGGCTATCAGAAAAAAGTTTCTCCTAATGGAAAAGAAACTTGGTATTATGCTCCTAACGGAAAAGCAACTTCACAGGCTCAATATCATGTGAGTGTTGCAAAAAATATCAAAGTAAGAAATGGTAAATTTATTTATAACAATCAAGAATTACCTGCAAAATTGAATAAAAATGGCTCTTATACTGTAACTGTGGGCAAAGAAAACATTGTATTAAAAAAGGTAAAAAAACATTAGCTGGTAGATATTTCTCTTGATTGTTACGAAATTGTTATAATTAATTAGCAAGGTAGGGTGGGAAAAGCGTGAGCGGTTCCCACCATTTATCGAGAATAACAAGTCATGATTTAATTTTAAATCATGACTTGTTTCTATCAATATTTACCACTTGAATAATTTTATGTGAAATTTTACCCCTCATCCCTACCCCTCTCCCACACACTACTGTCCTGTTAAAATTTCAAGTTACAGCGTTAGTATTTCGTAATAAACTTTGTCATAAGAATCTAAAATAATGTCAAGACAAAAGATAAAAGTTAATAAAAAGCTGGATTGCTTCAGGCTAATCGCCTTCGCAATGACGGCACGCTTGGAAGTCTGACGCCCAGTCATTGCGAGGAGCAACGATTACAATTGGCGATGAAGCAATCCATAATAAATATTTAATCCCAATCCCCCAAAATCTTACCTAAAAGTTTAATGAAACATAGAGTGATAGGATTTAATATGATAAAGAATCCTCATCGCTCAAACTTTCCTCTCTTTTTTTTAAGAGAGGTTTCTTTATGTTATAACTAAATTATGAATTATTCGAACCTTTTTGATTTAGCGAGAGATTTTTATACATCACTTTCATACAATGATAAATATGGAAGAGCCAAAATTCCGTTTCGTTATTTTTTGGAACTTACATATAGATGCAATCTGAATTGTCCTTATTGTTATGTTGGGTGTGAACGCAACAAAGAAGAATTAACAACTGATGAGTGGAAAAAAGTTATAGACCAACTTCCGTTTTATTCAGTTGCAACGCTTGTTGGCGGAGAACCTTTAATTAGAAAAGATTTTATTGATATTTTAGCTTACACATCTAAAAAAATTTTTAACAAAGTTCACGTTGTATCAAATGGTGTTTTAATCAATGATGAAATAATCAAAGCATTTATTAAATACAAATTACTTCTTTTGTCGGTTTCGTTAGATGGTTATGGTGAAACTCATGATAAAAACCGAGGCAAAGACGGAATTTTTGACAAGATTATTTCAAATTTAGAAAATCTAAAATCACAAAAGAAAAATCAAATGATTGATATAAAAACAATTGTATTGGAAAACAATCTTGACGATTTGCCTAAACTATACAAGTTATGTGAAAAAATGGGTTTTGAATTCTTATCAATTTCGTTTTTAAGAAACAACAATTGGAAACAAAATTCTGTTTTGCAGGAAAGCTTTATTCCTGAATTCACTCAAAATTATCCGATTAAACCATATTTTGATATGGAGCATTTTAAAGAGGTTTATAAAGAAATTGAAGTGATGAACGGTAAGACAAAATTGAGATTTTCACCAAAATTTGAATATTCAAAAAATCCGCTTGAAGCAATTGAAAAGTTTTTCAATTTGCCGAACGATACTCCTACGAGTGAAATATACAAGCCTTGTACTTATCCGTATAATAACATGATGATTAATCCTGAAGGATTTATTTATCCTTGTCTATCTCAAAAAATCGGAAATGTTAAAGAAAAAACATTAAAAGAATTATTTAACGCACCACACTATTGTTGTTTTAGAAAGAACTTAAAAGCAAGTGGCGGTACGTTTGGTGCTTGTCAAATGTGTTGCGAACTTGTTCCAAAAATATAAATTTGATTGATACAAATTAAAATTTGAGTTATCATAAGTGTATGAAAAAACAAGTTATCGCGTATTTGCATACGCACTGGGATAGAGAGTGGTATAGAGAGTTTGAAGTCTTTAGAATGAGGCTTTTAAGGGTGTTTGACAACATTTTGAAATTACTTCAAGATGGTAAAATACCTTGTTTCTATTTTGATGGGCAAGTTAGCGCATTAGAAGATTATCTTGAAATGCGCCCTGAACAAGAAGAACTTGTGCGCTCTCTAATAAAACGTAAAAAGCTTTTTATCGGGCCTTTTTATTGTTTGGTTGACGAATTTTTAACCGACAAAACTTGTTTTTCTAAAAACCTTGAAATCGGCATGAAGATTGCTCAAAAATACGGATGTAATGATTTTATCGGCTATCTTCCCGATACATTTGGGCACAGCCAAAATGTCGTTGATATTCTGCGAGATTTTGGAATTGATAAATGTGTTGTGTGGCGAGGTTGCGGCGATTTCCCTGCGGAATTTTCATGGTGCGGAATGGATACCGTGAATCTTGTTAGAGGTTATTTTAATGATGTTTTCTCAATCAATGCGCCGATTGAAAAGAAAGCCGAGTTACTTAAAAACAATTTAGATTTACTTGCTCAAAAATCAGGTGATTACGTTTTGCTTCCAATTGGTGCTGACCATTTGGGCGTAGAAACGGATATTGATGTACAAATCGAATCAATAAATGAACTTTTAAAAGAGAGTTATGAAATAAAATTGGGTTCACCGTTTGATTATTTCAAGCGCGTGGAAAACAATTTCAAACAATTTGAATGGAATGATGAATTGCGTGACAATTCAAAAACTTTTGTATTGCAAGGTTGTTATTCTTCAAGATTGGATTTGAAACGCGAAAACGTGGAATGTACTTATTTACTGGATTTGGCAACTCGTTTTACTAATCAGCAAAAAGAAACAAAATATGATAGCTTGTTAGAATACGCCTATAAAATGCTTCTTCAAAATCAGGCGCATGATAGTATTTGCGGATGTTCTACGGCGGATGTGCATAGAGAAAATTTTATCCGTTATATGAAAATCAAGCAAATAGCAAATACAATTATTGATGAATTGAAATTCAAAAATCATTTTGAAGAAAAGAAAATTTTAAATCTTTCTGATAGAGAATTCTCAGGAATAGTGGAATTTGAAACTACTCAAAAGCTTGAAGGTTATGAAAAGATTGATTTTAGAAAAGGATTTGATAAATATTTACTTACAGACACTCAAAGAATACCGATTACAGAAGATTACACAAATATTTATACATATTTAGCTGAAATTAAGAATTTAGAAACTAATGAAATTGAATACTTAATGCCTGCGATTTCTGAAACAGATTTAAGAGTCGGCGATGATTTTATCGAGAATTCTAATATTTCACTAAAAATTGAAAACGGCGATATTTATATTAATGGCGTTAAATTTTCGCTTGTAGATTTTGTTGATATGGGTGACAGCTACAATTGCGGGCCAAAAGAAGATGATAAAGGTACAAGCTTTACAATTTTGCGTTCTAAAGCAGTTTTAAAGACTCCGACAAGAGTTTCTTTAAAAATTGACTTTGAAGGCAGATGGGATATTGTTCCACTTGTTGTAAGCTTGGACAAACATTCTTCTTGTCTTAAATTTATGTTTGATTGGATTAATACTCAAAAAAATCATTTGCTTTCTGCGGGTTTTGAACTTACTAATCCTATTAGAGAAGTTTTTTCTGAAGATATGAACCAATTAATCAAGAGAAATTTTGAACCGGATTATGATATAAGAAAAAATCTTCCAAAAACTCGCGGTATTGAAGCTAAAACAAACACAGCGCCAATGCAAAGAGGACTTTTGATTGATGAAGAAGGGAATAATCTTGGAGTTGTGACAAAAGGTTTGACGCAGTATGAGGTAGCAAATAATATACTCTATGTTCCGATACTAAGAGCAACAGGAGTTATTTCAAATCCGCAAAATCCTGCTCGCTCAACTCCTGCAGGCCCTCCGATAGAAGTCGAAACATTGCAAATGATAGGGAATAACAAAGCGGAATTTTATGTATTCTTCGGCAATCAAAATGCTTTTCAAGATACATTAAATCAAGTTTTTAGTTATATAATAGTTTAAATTTTTAAATACCGCCCAGTTGTCTTATTATTTCATAAGCTACGATAGCAACAGAATTTGAAAGATTTAAGCTTCTTTGTCCTTCTTTCATCGGGATTGTAATAGCGGTTTCTTGTGTTACATATTCTTGAGGAAGTCCTCTTGATTCAGGGCCAAATACGATAAAATCATTTTCTTGAAATTTAAAATCCGTATAAACCCTTTTTGATTTTGTTGTTAAATAGAAAAATCTTCCATTAGGGAATTCTTCATACAACTTTTCCATTGATTCAACTCTATGTAAATCAACGCTTTGCCAGTAATCCATGCCTGCGCGTTTTGTATATTTATCGGTAAGTGCAAAACCCAACTTCCCAACAAGATATAAAGAAGCACCCGTGCAAGCGCAAAGTCTTGCAATATTGCCTGTGTTTTGCGGAATTTCAGGTTCATATAAAACTACGTTTAATTTGGTCATTACTACTCCTTTATATGTGAACGGTGGGAACGCATTTGACAGATGGAATAAGAGCGCAATGTTTGAAGTCGCTTTTCCCACCCTACGTTTTCAAAACCTCCTTTATTAGGGAGGTCATAGCGGTTGGCGAAACTAAGGAAGGAACTTACTTTTTATCATCAAACAAATATTTAGCTTCCAACACAACCGGAATTCCTCTAACTACGCAGAACACGATTGCGAACACTGCTGCCCAAAAGCCGATAGCCCAAATAATTTCTCTATGAGGACATACAGGAATTTTTGCCGTAATAATAAGAACGAATGCTAAAACTTTTGCAACAGCATAGCTTATTCTCATAAATTTTGAACCTGTAATGAATTTGCAAATAGGGTTAACTTGCATACCAAATGGAGTCAAACCTTTTTCCATAGCAGCACTTCTGATTGTATCAGTGATAAATCCTCTTGTAATTGCAATCAATGGGAATAAAATATTTAACCAACCCATTACTGCAAATAAAATCCAGTAAGTATTTTCAACTATTCTATCACCCATAATGTCTAAAAGCGCACCGAATTTTGATTCTTCGTGGAATTTTCTTGCAACATAACCATCAACACCATCAAGAGCGAATGCAATAATTGTAAGAGCCAATGCCCAAACATAAGATGCTGTATCGCCTTGGCAAGCATAAATTAGGTATACTGCAAAAAACATTACAAATATTCTGAATATTGAAATAAAATTAGCCATAATTAGTCCTTTCTGAGGAAATAAGGTAATTGGGCAATAAGGGAATAAGAGATTTTAATTTTTAATAATCATGATTCGATTTTTGAATATAAAAATGTTTAATACCTCTTATTCCCTCATTACCTTATTCTCCTATTACCTTTTCTTATACTTTCATTCTTGAAAGCGCGAAATCTTTCTTATTCAAATCTTCTACTTTTGAGCCAAGCATAATCTTTTCAGCTTCTTCTAAAACGCTTACAACCGCATAACCGTTAGCACCGTCAGAACGAGCTTTTTGGTGTGAAGCACAGCAGTTTACAAAGTGCTGGCATGCAAGCTTAAGCGGTTCGATTTCTAAATAATCTAATGCGAAGTTTTGAGTATTTGCAGGAACAAAGTTGTCATAAACTTTCAACTTATCGGTAGGTGCAGTGTCATCAAAAATCGCAGTAGCTTTTGTACCTCTAACAAGCAATGTTACGTGTTTTTGAGGTGTAATCCAGCTGTCTGAAATATGAGCAATCATTCCGCCTTCAAATTCAACACCAATATGAGTTATGTCCATAATGTCGTTTCTATCAGATGAACATCCGATTGCTGAAATAACTTTTACAGGGTTTTTGCCTGTAACGTAAGCTATCATTGAAACGTCGTGTGGTGCTAAATCCCACATAACGCTTCTGTCATTTTTGTGGTAATTAACATTTAATCTATCGCTTTGTGCATAAACCAATTCACCTAAAACACCTTCTTCAATAAGCATTTTCAATCTGTTTACCGCAGGGTGGTAAAGCAATAAGTGGTCAACCATCAATACCAAACCTTTTGATTCGGCAAGTTCAGTTAAAACTTTTGCTTCTTCTGCTACTGTTGAAATCGGTTTCTCAACATAAACATTTTTACCTGCTTCAAGCATTGCTTTAACTATTTTGAAGTGTGTGTGGCTTGGTGTTACAACTGCAACGCCTGTAATATCAGGATTGTTAATAATGTCATTAAAATCCTTTGTAACTTTTACACCCGGAAATTGTTCTTGAACAGATTTTAAAGACTCGTCGTCTAAATCACAAACCATTTCCAATGCGTTTAGATTATAAAAATTGCGGACAATATTCTTGCCCCACATTCCCATACCTATAACTGCTATTTTTTGTTCTTTCATACTATTTTTCCCCTATATAAAGATTATATTACAAGCCATGTTTTCAGTAAAGAGGAATTATTGGAACTAAGATTTTTTTGCGCTTATTACAGTCCAAGCGCCAAGTTTATCTACTCTAAAATCCGTAAAATTTTTATTCAAATCTTTAATCAGTGAATTTTTTATGTGCGAAAAAGTTAAAAACATTTCAGGAATGTTAGAATTATCTTTGTTTTTGTTTACAAAATCTTCATCAAAGAAACTTACACTCTCCAAAAATACAACAGAAACCGTTTCGCCACTTTTAATATTTTCGAAAATTCTTTCAGGGCGTTTTTGATATTCAAATCGATTGATTTTACTTATGTAATAAATATTTTTTCCGCTTAAATTTACGTATCGAGAAAATCTGTTTGGCTCATAATACGTAAAGACAACATTTTGAGGATTTCTAGCTCTGATTATTTCAGCAGGAATTCTATTACCTTCTGCGCGTATAGTTTTTGTAACATAATTAGGAGTGAAAAATGCGTTCAAATGGATTAAGACAAAGATTGCTAAAAGAATGTTGCCGACTTTTTTCAGTCTTTCAAATCCTAAAGCTAAAACAAAAATAAGTATTGGTAATATTTCGATTGAATATTTTGTTATAAAAACAATTTTACCGCCGATTGCTAAAACGGACATAGCAAGCACGGTTAGAACAGATACAATACTCAAACCTTTTGCTTTTTTAATACCGATACAAATCGGATAAAAAGCAATTATTAGCGGCAAAATCATCCATAAAGCTAAAGATTTATTATAAAAGAATACCTTTGGTGCGTTTATATTGTTTGTAAGAATCGGTGATAAGTAATCACTAAACAGAAACAAAATATTTGTATAAGAAAAATGTCCCCACCACTGAGAAGAAGGAAGCATTTTTAAAATATTTAATCCGAACGGAAGTACGAAAACCGCACAACTTAATACATACAATAATATTTTTTTAGAAAAACATTTCTTTTTATAAACCACATAAAGAGTATTAAATAAAACAAAAATCCCGCCCAAAACATGCGTTAAGAGAATTAGTATCATTGAAATACAATAAAAAAATATATTTTTTTTAGAAGTATTCTTGATTAATTTTATAGTTGCTAAAAGCGCCAAAGCTGAAAACAAGAAAAGAAGCGAATAGAATCTGACTTCTTGCGCGTAATAAATTAAAAACGAAAGAATGGATGTAATTGTTGCACAAATTAAACCGAGTTTTTTAGAATATTCTTTTCCTACAAGGTACATAACAACAATTGCCAAAAGACTCGGAACTACTGATGTTAAGCGCAAAACCAAATCAGAAAAGTGTGCAAACGGTTTTAAATATAAATAATATAAAGGCATGTGGCATTGTTTTAAAACTTCTTGCCAAAAGCCTTCTCGAAACGGAGTATTTGCAACATACCAACTTACGTATTCATCGTTCCATAAGCCTTCGGGCTTATTTATGAAACTCAGCCTTAAAATAAATCCTACAAGTAGTATGAAAAACAACAAATCTTGCCACTCCCTCTTTCTTTATATATAATATTTTACATGACAAAGCTTATTATTCAAATACCTTGTTTTAACGAAGAAAAAACACTTTTGACTACGCTTGATGCATTGCCGAAAGCGGTCGAAGGAATTAGTGAGATTCAAGTCCTTGTAATTAATGACGGTTCGACTGATAACTCGGCAGAAATCGCCCAAAAATGGGGCGCAAAAGTTTTTAATATCAAACCAAACAAAGGTTTAGCAAACGCTTTTAGGTGCGGTTTGCAAGAAGCTTTGAATTTAGGAGCGGATATCATAGTTAATACGGACGCTGATAATCAGTATTGTGCGGACGATATTGCAAAACTTGTTAAACCTATTTTGGAGAAAAAAGCTGATATAGTAATTGGTGCAAGAGATATTTTTTCAATAAAAGAATTTTCTCCGACAAAAAAGATTTTTCAAAAATTGGGTTCATTTGTCCTTAGGCTTTTGTCTTCAACCCAAGTTGAAGATGCGCCAAGCGGGTTTAGAGCTTTTTCCAAAGACGCTGCAATAAAGATTAATGTATTTGATAGCTATACTTATACGATGGAAACTCTTCTGCAAGCGAGTGCAAAGGGATTAAAAGTTGTTTCTGTTCCAATCAGGGTAAACGAACAGCTTCGAGAGTCTAAATTAGTTAAAAATATATTTGATTATATTTTTAAATCAATGAAAACGACGATAAGAATGTTTATTGTTTATCGCCCATTCAGATTTTTTATAACAATTGCAGGCTTGCTTGCATTGTTCGGATTTATTATTGCAGGACGATTTCTATATTATTTTGCATTTGGAAACGGAAACGGTCATATTCAATCTTTGATATTAGCAGCAATTCTTTTAATATCAGCTGTTCAGATGGGAATAATTGCAATCATCGGAGATTTGCTTTCTATTAATCGTAAGATTATGGAAGATGTACAAAATCGATTGAAAAGACTTGAATTGGAAAATAAAAATTAGGCTTTTTCAAGAATATAAGGTTCTGCGTGGATTGTTGTATTTACTAATCCTAAATTAGATTTAATTTCATTTTCTATTTGGTCGCAAACATTATGAGCGCAGCTGATTTTCATATCGGGATTAAATAAAAGCGTCAACTCTATATCTTTATATTGTCCTGATTTTCTGCCTTTGATGTTTTTATATCCTTTAATAACGGAATTCTTTTTTAGAATTTCTTCAATCTTAGCAATATCTTCACTTGGTAAAGATCCATCCAATAAGTTATTTAAGGTTTCTTTTGAAATTGAAAAGCCTGCTTGTAAAATAATTAAAGCCACAATTAAGGCAATAATCGGGTCTAATGCAGCTATACCCGTAATTTTTATTAAAACTAATCCAATAAAAACCCCTAAAGAAGAAAAAATATCGGTGCTCAAATGTTCTGCATCTGCTAAAAGTGAAACGGAGTCAGATTTTTTTGCCACATAAAAAAGATATCTGCTTACTAAAAAATTTGCAATAACAGCAAAAGCCATAACATAAATTCCAAGCATAGAATCAGATTCTAAAGTATAACCTTTTATTAATTTGCTTACTGCTTCATATATAATAAAGAAGCCTGCAAAAATAATTAAACCGCCTTCTATAAAACCTGACATATCTTCATATTTGCCATGACCAAACGGGTGATTTTTATCAGCAGGTTCAGCAGAACGAGTTACGGCAAAAAATGTTAATACAGAAGCTAAGAAATCCGATAAAGAATGGATTGCTTCTGAAATTATACTGATGCTTCCCGAAACCATACCTGCAATAATTTTTGTGGCAATAACTAACGCATTTGAGGTTATTGAAAGTCCCGCTGCGAATTTCTTTTCTATATTTATATCCATAATTTACGCAACTCCGTTATTAAGCAAATCGTGAATATGAATTACGCCGACAGGTTTTTTGCCTTCCAATACAAAAAGGTTTGTAATTTTCTTATCATGCATAATCTTTAAAGCTTCTGCTGTCATTGCATTTGGTGAAATTGTTTTTGGATTGTGCGTCATTAAATCAATAGCTTTTTCTTCTAAAATTTTTGAAGATAAGCATCTTCTTAAATCACCATCAGTTAAAATACCTGTTAATTCACCTGATTGATTTATGAAGCCGACACAGCCCAAACGCTTTGAAGTCATTTCTAAAAGCACTGCTTGCATATTTGAATTTTCATCTAAAATAGGCATTTCTTGACCTGTATGCATCAAATCAGAAACGCGTTTCAAGATAGAACCCAGTTTTCCTCCCGGATGTCTGTCGTTAAAATCTTCTTTTGAGAAACCTTTTCTTTCAATCATTCCAATCGTTAAAATATCACCAAGGACAAGTGTAGCAGTGGTCGAGCTTGTCGGTGCAAGTCCGAGCGGACAAGCTTCGCCATTATTCGGAAGCTCTAAAACTACGTCACCGGCTTTACCCAAAGAACTTTCAGCGTTTTTTGTAATTGCAATAAGTTTTATTCCAAATCGTTTGCAATAATTTAAAATATCAACTAATTCTCTTGATTCACCGCTGTTAGATATGGCGATTACAATATCATCTTCTGTAATCATACCCAAATCCCCATGGCTTGCCTCTGCCGGATGAACAAAAAATGACGGAGTTCCGGTTGATGCTAATGATGCCGCGATTTTACGTCCTATATGACCTGATTTTCCCATGCCGGTAATAATAATTCTACCTTTGGAGTTCTGCATAAAATCTAAGGCTTTAGTGAGATTTTCAGCTTTAACCGAGTCTTTTAAATGATTAATGGTATCAATTTCAGAATCAATTGTTTTGATTGCAGAAATTCTATCAAGTTCCATTTGTGATTGTTGCATTTCTAAAGCCATATTCTTAAAACTCCTTTGAGAATATTTTACTACAAATTTTTAATTTATAAAATTATATCTATAAAAATATAATTTATATTAAAGGTTATAATTCGTGTAAACGTACAAAATAAAGGCGGATTATGTTACGATATTCTTATGAAAAATTTGTCAGAGTATAAAGAAAATATTCATTCTTGCTCAAAGTGCGGACTTTGTCAGGCGGTTTGTCCTATTTATAAAATTACAGGTAACGATTGTTCTGTTTCGAGAGGACAATTTATTATGCTTAGAGGATTTCTCAAAGGTGATTTGAAAATGTCCGCAAAGCTCAATCGCTATCTTGACTTATGTCTTAAATGCGGTGCTTGTTCAAAATTTTGTCCGAGTGGAATAGACATTGTAGATATTATTACTTCGGCTAAGGCAGAATATTTTAAGCATCATCCGATAGAAAAACTAATTTCTTTTGTTCAAAAATATTTTATTTTTGGTTTTGGAATAAAAATTCTAAGTGTTTTTTCTAAAAATATAAAATCTAAAAAGTTTGATAAAAAGGTTATTTATTTTGGCGGTTGCAGCGGGAAAATCAAAGGCAACAATGCTGTTGTCAAGCTTTTAAATGCTTGTAATGTAGAAGTTATAACTCCAAATTTTAGCTGTTGCGGAATTCCTTATATGGTTAGAGGAGATGTTGCTTCTTTTGAAGAAGCAAAAAAAGATTTTATGAATCTTGTTAAAGAATCAGGGATTACGGATATTGTAACAACTTGTGCAAGTTGCGAAAAGACAATAAAGAAGTTTTCGGATGAAATCAATGTGAAAAATATATTTGAATATATTGTAGAAAATAATTTGAAGTTAAAATTAAAGAAAAAACGAACGGTAACTTTCCATAAACCTTGTAATATAGATAATTTTAAAGATATAGAACGGATATTGAAAAGTACGGAAAACCTTGAATATAAGGAAATGAAAGATTTCGATACTTGTTGCGGCTTGAATGGAGTTACAAAGATTGGTGAATATAAAATTCTGTCAAAGTTATTCAAAAATAAACACAACAACATAAAAGCCAGTGGCGCAAAAACTGTATTGACGGCTTGCTTGGGTTGTGAAGCAGCACTTAATTTGTTTTCTTTCGGTCAATACAAAGTAGAAGATTTTACGGAGTTTTTGGTTAAAAATTTGTCAAATTGATTTTTTCAATTAAATATATGAGGTTAAAACAAACTTCCTAATGTATAATACAATAGGGATTTTTATATCTGATAACTCATTAACAACAAGGATAAACTTATGCCAATCGAAGGTTTTGATTATAAAGGTTTTGCAGCATCTATGTCAGAGCAAGCTAAAGAGCTTGTTCCCAAAGAGCTGGAAGACAGAGAAAAAGAATACATTGTAAAAACTCTAGGCAACTTTACACTTCTTGCCGGAGAAGCTTTGTATAACGACCAACAGCTTAATTTAAATGCAGACCAAGCGGTATTCATTACTCAAATTATTGCAGAATGGTCGTTCCACAAATCAATCGACTTAATTCATTCAGGTATTCTTCCTCAATATTGGGATAGTATTATGCAAAAAATTGCATTTACTATTTTTGAAGTTGCAAAACAGGCCGTTATTAGAAAAATCCCGCAAGATCAATTATTGCAAGCCGTAGAACACCATGTAATCAAGGTTTATAACCAAAGTATTGAAGAACTTCAACAAAAAGGTGTTATTGACGAAGATACTAAAAATAAAGCTGAAAGCCAATCAAATATTGATGCTATGGCTCAGCAGGCTCAAGCCGAACAAGAACGACAAAGACAAGCACAGGCGCAAGAAGCACAACAGAATGTTCAAGACGCAGAACAACGCAGACTGGAACGTCAAAAACAAAGAGAACAAAAGCGTCAGGCAAAACAAGCAAATGTTTCTATGCCTCAAGGAATTACAAACAAGCAAATGAAACTTATGTCTTTGGCTCTTGTTTTAAAACTTATGTCACAAGACAAAGTTACGACAATTCTTAATAAATTTGATTCCAACGATTCGTTAGCGATTTCTCAATATATGAATATGGCGGATTTGGAATCGCATCTTGACGGGGATTTGGTAACAGATTGCCTTAAAGAAATGAAAGAGTATCTTCCGATTAAGCGTAAGCTTACAAAGGAAAATGTTCTTGGAGATTTGTTAAGAATATATAGAGAAACTCCTAGAGAGCGTATTGAAAAAGTTATAAAAAACGAGCGTCCGCTTGTAAAAAGGTTTATTGCGCAAGCCTATGACGGTGAGTATTCGGATTTGCCGTTAAAAGTTGCGGGAATTGTTGCACAATACATTGAAGAGAGTGTATAATACTTTTATATGATAATCAAAAAAAGAAATTTGAGGGGGAAGGTAGAAAAATCAGAGCCTAAAAAAGTTGAGGCTCAAGTTTCTGATGCTCAAATTTCTGAAATTGAAAATGTTGAGCAACATTCTGTCGTAGAGGAAGATATTATTCAAGAAGCTCCTCAACCTCAAGCTCCGCAAGAGCCTGAAATAGATTTATTTGATATCGAAAACATTGATTTTACACAGCGTCAGGAACGCAGACGCGGTTCTAGAAGACGCGGTTATCGTAGAATTGATGATAGAAATCTTGTTTCCAGAGCGCAAGAAGAAGCTGAAAATATTAAAAAATCAGCTTTTGAAGAAGGTTACAGAAAAGGTATGGAGCAGGCAAATGCGGATATGGAAACTTTTCGCAACAGTTTTTCAGAATTTATGAATGCTCCAAAAAATGTTTTTGAATATATCGCACCTGATATTTTAGAAATCAGTGTTGATATAGCCAAAAAGATTATTAAAAAAGAAGTTGAAAGCGATCCACAAGTTTTAGTCAATACGATTGTGGATGTACTTAAAACGGTATCAAAAAGCGAACCAAAAATTAATATTAGAGTTAAACCTCAAGCCGTACAGTTTATTAAGGACACTTTGCCGAATATAACTTACGAATATGGGATTGACGCTAAAGTTAATATTATAGCAGACCCTTCAATAGAAGAAGGCGGATGTATTTTTCAGACAAATAACGGTATTGTTGATGCGTCGATTGACACTCAATTAGAAATCATTAAAAAAGCAATAGAAGGAATATAAACTTAATTCCCTCGCCCCTTGCGGGAGAGGGTTAGGGTGAGGGGTTTTACAAAACCTTTCAAAAGGACAAAATGGCAGCGGAAGGACAACAACAGAGCAAACCTATATCAGAAATATTTTTGGCACTCTTCGTAATGACTCTTGTTTTAATCTTGATTATGGAGATGCCAAATTGGGTTATCAATTTTTCAATAAGCTTGAATATCACGCTTGGTATTGTGCTTTTGATGATATCTTTGTATGTCCAAAAACCGTTAGAATTGGCGGCATTTCCTTCAATTATTCTTTTGGGTACAATGTTCCGTCTGGTACTTTCTATCGCTTCAACAAGACTTATTCTTGCAAAAGGTGACGCCGGAGAAGTAGTACACGCGTTTGGAACGTTTGTAACCGGCGGTAACATGATTGTAGGTGGTGTAATCTTCTTGATTATTACGGTTGTACAGTTCATGGTAATTACAAAAGGTGCCGAACGTATTGCCGAAGTATCTGCACGTTTCGCCTTAGACGCTATGCCCGGAAAACAGATGACAATTGACGCCGACTTTAACGCAGGATTAATTTCACCGGAAGAAGCAGTAAAAAGACGTGAAGACCTCCAACGAGAATCAAGCTTGTTCGGTTCTATGGATGGTTCCATGAAGTTCGTAAAAGGTGATACCATGGCTGGTATCATTATCGTTATAATTAACATTGTAGGTGGTTTGACAATCGGTTGTTTGGTTAACCAAATGCCAATTGCAGACGCAGTCGGAAAATACACCGTTTTAACAATCGGTGACGGTTTGGCGTCACAGCTTCCATCACTTTTGATGTCAATCTCAGCAGGTATCGTAATGACACGTGCTTCTGCAACAAGCACTTCATTGGGTGGTGATTTGACTGCGCAAATTATGGCAAAGCCTTATTCATTGTTCTTTGCTGCATTGTTCTTAGGTTTGATTACAATAAGTTCGCCTATTACAGGTTTGCCGTTCTTCCCATTCCTATGTTTTACAATAATCTTGGCTGTTGCAGGCTTCTCAGTATTAGTTAACGCTGACGTTCAATCTCAATTGGGTCAATTGGAAAGCGTACGTCAAAATATGCAAGACTTGGTTAACCCTAACAAGATGTACGAAAGACTTGGTGTTGACGTATTGAGTTTACAAGTTGGTGCAGGCTTGCTCGTAATTGCCGATCCTGATCAGGAAGGTCAATTGCTTGCTAAGATTGCCGCTTTACGTCAAAGAGTTACGGATGAATTGGGTTACATTTTGCCAAACATTCGTATTATGGATTCATCTGCCTTAGAAGCTAACGAGTATGTAATTTCTATTCGTAACAATGTCGTTGCGTCAGGTTATGTATATCCGGGTAAATACATGGTAATTGCCGATCAATGGGATTCTGTTAAGAAAACAATTCCAGAAGATGCAATTGTCGGCGTTGACCCTACTTATCAAACTCAAGCATACTGGATTTCTCAAGATGATGCAAGAGCTACTAAGAATGTTACAGCCGTTGATGCGACAGACGTTCTTGTTACACACTTACAAGAATGTGTAAGAAAACATGTTGACGAAGTTATGACAAAAACAGACGTTCTTAAGCTTATGGAACTTGTACGTTCTCAAGACCCGACTCTTGTAAACGACTTGGTTCCTGCAATTATCTCTACTTCAGATTTGAGAAAGATTTTTGTAAACTTAATCAGAGAAAAGGTTTCTATCAAGGATATTATTTTTGTATTTGAACGTTTGTGCGACTATGCGAGATTTTCTAAAGAACCTGATATCTTATCCGAACGTTTGCGTGCAGCTTTAGGCCGTCAAATTTGTTTAAGTAATGTTGACCGCGATCACGTGCTTTATGCTCTGACACTTTCACCTGAATGGGAAAAAACGCTTGATGACAGCTGTCAAAGAACAGAGCTTGGTACAATGTTCTTGCTTAATCCAATGCAGGTACAAGATTTGATTGAATCTACCGCAATGACATTGATGAGAGCGCATCAATCAATAGGACAACAGCCTGTAATCTTGTGTTCTCCTAGAATTAGGTTGCCATTATATCAATTGTTAGAACGCCACATTCCAACTATTGTTGTAATCTCTTATTCGGAATTGATTACAGACATCAAGGTTGAAGCCGTTGATACGATTGGCGAAAACAGCGGATATTAAAACCTGAACTAAAATAGTAAATTAAACCGCAATTTCAAAAGTAGACTGTGCAACTTTGTAATTTGCTTCATAAGCAGCCTTTGCTTGTTGGATGTTTACCGCATCTTGAACTGTGTAGCCGTTTTCCAATGCTGCAACCATTGCATTGTTCAAGTCATTAGCTGATTGCGTAACATTTTCCGCTACGGTTTGAATAATGTCACCTGACGGTACGTTTTGATAATAGTTACTTAAATCAATACTTTGAGTAGGTTCGTTAGGAGTAACGAGAGTTTCTCGGGATGCTCCTCTATCAGTTGGCGCATTATAAGCTTTTGCCAATTGAACACTGTCGAGTAAATGTGAATAGTCAGATGTATTTACGTGTGAAATTGCACTCATTGTTTAAACCTCTACTTTTAGTTTAACTCTTTTTCGAAGTTATACAACCCTTATATATTAAATATGTTACAATTGTAACATTTATATAAATTTGTTATTAATAAGTTGGATTGTTTTGTAACAATGAATAAGCGCTGAAGGTTGTTGCCTTTCAGCGCAATTTACTTGTTATTTTTTATTAGCTTTTCTTTCACTGCGTTCAATTATTTTTGCAATGTTGTTATAATCATAATCCAATGAGGAAATGCCGTATTTTAATTCAATGTCGCTAGGGAATAATTGATATTTTATTGGTAAAAATTGTTCTTTTCTTCTTGCTGTTTTTTTAGAATAAGACATATCTGGCTTTTCTCTTTGGAATAAGAACATTTTTGCTCTGTATTTATTGAATGTATTTTTAGCGTTTTGGGTAAGTTCTTTTGCTCTAGCTTCAGTTTCTCCGGCAAAGAACTTTGGATTAATAAGCGGTTCGAAAAGTTTATGAAATTCTTCGGAACAATCAGCAGGGTTTTTGCCATCAAGCTTTTTATAAACTTTATCGTCGACTTTTTTGGCCATATCCATATTATGTCCCATTATTTGCAGCTCAAATGTGCTGTTTGGAACATTTGGAATGCGCATTAATAAGTGAACTGCACAATAGTTTGCCGGTGTGTATTCGTCTGTTAAGTGCGCAGAAACTTTTTGCTTGCTGCCGCCTTTTCTTAATGTAGAATTTTGGACTTCAATCAATTTTTCCAGCATACTGATAGAAGCATAATCATATTTTGAAGCTTCGTGTTCTTCTTGTCCTTTAACGACTTTTGGACGCTTGTTTTCAATTTCTAATAATTCAATTCTTTTTGATTTAATATCAGGAATAAGTCTGTCTAAAATTCCATCCACTGTTCGTTTATCAGAATCTCTAAGTGTTATTTTTCCTCCGATTAAATCTGTCATATCTGCAAATATTTCTTTGGCATTAATAAGTTCGCGACTTCCAGTCTTTTCAACAATTGAATTTATGCCTTTTACTCTAAATCCAATCGAATGTATAGGGTTATTCGGATGTTTTGCATCTGCAATCAAGTCCCCGAATGTAGTGCCGAGATATTTTTCAACTTTTTGAGCAGACATGAGAATTTTTGCACGAATTGCCATTGCAGTCGGTCTGTTTATTTCTTTTGATTTAGCGGCTAATTTATTAGTAATTCCGTTGCTTTCAACCGCCGTTTCTTCTATGGCCTTTACTTCTTTGCTAAGTATTCTTTCTGCTTGCTTTGTTATTTTGTTAATTTTATGACTTTGTTTAAAAGATACCGTGTCTTTTTCTATCGGATTATCCAACTTTAGACCAAAGTTAGTCATAACATTGGAATCTTTTGTGTTTGTTTGTGCCGATGTTAGAGGGATTAAATTTGTAATTGCTTGAATTCTCATAAAACTACTTACCTTTCCAAAAACATAAAACCAGTAAATAAAAAAATTTGCTATAACATGAAGGTTTATTACAAAATATTAAGAAGTGAAAATGGTGTCAATTGGCATGATGGACAATTAAATTGCTAGACAGAAGCCGGTTCTGCTAAATTTTCTTCAATTTTATTTTCAAAGCCGGTAAATTCACAAATTTGTCTTGCCCATTCTCTCAAAATTTCATCTTCATTAAGTTTGTAAGAAATAGGTTTACCAATTTTTACGGTCACATGTTTTTCAAACAATTTTTTTGCATAACCGTCAAATCCGCAAATGCCCACAGGAACAATGTCTGCTTTAAATTTTTTGGCAAACATGATAAAGCCTTTATGAATGTTGCTGATTTCAGGCTCTTTAACAATCTTTCCTTGAGGGAAAAGTCCTAAAGCCCAGTTTGTATTAAATACGGACTTTACGGTTTTAAATGTTGCAATTTCAGGCTTTTCGCGGTTTACTGCAAATGCACCCAACGTATGCACTAAAAATCTTAATAATTTATTATCATCTTTGAACAACTCTTGTTTTGCCATATATGCAATGTTTTTCCAAGCAGCAAGAGCTATTAGCGGTGGATCAATGTATGAAACATGGTTGCCTGCATAGATTACGTGAGAATCCTTAGGTAAGTTTTCACGTCCTTCAATCTTTATGTTATACATTAATTTAGTAACAGGCAAAACTACGAACATTACAAATATCATGTAATACAGGGTTCTAAAAAAATTATAGTCTTTTTCGGTACGTCTGTTGTAATTTTTTTCAGTCATCTTTTTCAATCCACTCTTAATTCATTAAATCTTTTATACTTTTGCGTGTTCTTTGTTATACTTGAACCCTGTTAATTCTTGAATAGAATTTCCCCAAGCATCTACCATCGCGTTGACATCGTCTGAATATGGGATTAATTTTCCTATTTTAACAACGATTTTTCCAGAAAACGGCAATCTTTTAACTTCTTGAGTACCTGTTATTCCAATAGGTAAAATGCCACACTTTGTGCTTTTTGCAAGAGAAGCAAAACCTTTTGTTACGTTGCTTATTTCACCAGGATTTTGGCGTGTTCCTTGAGGAAAAATGCCAAGCACCCAACCGGTTTTTTTTATAGTCATAACCGTTTTTATAGTTGAAACACCGAGTTTTTCTCTATCAACTGCAAAAGCGCCTAACCAATCAAGCCACCAACGCATAAAAGGATTCTCAAAAAGTTCTTTTTTTGCCATATAAGCAACACCTCTGTTCATAACTGCACATACAAGAGGTGGGTCTAAAGTTGAAAGGTGATTTGCGGCAATGATAAAACTGTTGTTGTCAGGTATATTTTCTTTGCCTTCTACTTCCAGACGATAAACAAACTTAAATCTTATCATATAGAAAATATGCGTAACCAAGAATAGAAACATTCTTCTCCATTTGTTGTAAAATTCAGGAGTTCTAAGTGAATACTTGTTCCCGTTTGTTTTTTTGCTATCGTTTGACATAATAAATCCCCTCGTCAATACCAAAATTATAACATGATAACTGACAAAAAGAGTGAAAATTTAAATTTTTGTAACGATTTGCAGTCTTTGTTGAGAGTGTGTTAAAATAGCAAAAGGGATTTGGAAGAATATTGTGAATGAAAGTTGGTTTCATAGATACAGAGGATTAAAAGATTAAAGGTATAATTTAAAATATAAATATGGCAGTTAATAATATAGATAGTTTGAATAGTAATTTGGCAAATGCACATAACTTGACCGCAAAAGAGAATGAATACGTTCAAGAAGCGGAAGTTGACGGTATTGAAATTCTTGTTAATATGGCAAAACAAGGTAAAATTGATCCTTGGAATGTTGATATTGTTGAAGTTACAGACAAATACCTTATGCATTTATTCCAGTCAAAAGCACAGAATTTGCGTTTGACGGGCAGAACTCTTTTGTTTGCTGCAATTCTTTTAAAGCTTAAATCAAATGTATTGGAAGGTATTGATGTTCTGGATTTTGAACCTCAGCCTGAAATAGATTTAGAATATGATGATGCACCGCTTGATTATCAAGATGAAGAATATATCCCGACAAATAACGTAATTTCAATTGACGAGGTTTTACAAAGAAGAACAAGTGTGAGATTAAATCATAACCGTGTTGTGACTTTGCGCGATTTGATTCGTCAATTGGAATTTTATGAAATGCTTGATAAAAAGCAGTCATTGAAGAACGCACATGAAAGAGCAAAAAGACGTGTTCAAAATTACGCCAAGCTTTCTCCGGATGATATTATCAATCTGGCGCACGATGAATATATTGAAAACGGTGTGCAAAGACTAAAGGCGAATTTGTGTGAAATTTTAAGCAGACAAGATAAAATTGAGCTTAATGAACTTACACTTCTTGGAATGGATAAAATTAGTGCTTACATTTCATTATTATTCTTAACGGTAGAAAGTGATTACGATTTGGAACAAGACGAATTTTATTCTGATTTGTATGTTGTAAAACGCCCGCATGTTGAAGAACATAGTGAAGAGCAAGCCCCCTCCCTAACCCTCCCCCGAGGAGAGGGAACGGACTCCTTAGACTCGAGTATTGAGAATGCAAAAAGTGTTTTAGTTGATAATAGTGAGGTTAGTGCATAATGGAACAGTTAAAATCTAGAATAGAAGCTGTTTTGTTTGTAACGGCTAAAGTGCTTCAAATAAAAGATATTGCAGAAATTTTAGAGGAAGAACCTGAAAAAGTTGAAGAAGCATTGCTGGATTTAATTATGGATTATGCGTCGCGTGATGGTGCATTAGAAATTGATGACGAAAACGGTTATATTTTACAAGTTAAACAAGAACATTTAGATATTGTAGAGAAACTTTGCCCTGTTGAATTAAAACCGCCTGTATTAAAAACGCTTACAGTAATTGCTCTTAAAGAGCCGATAAGACAATCTTTGTTAAAAGATTTGAGAGGCTCAAATGCTTATGAACACGTTCAAGAATTATTGGAAAAAGGTTTAATTTCACGTCATAAAGATAAAAACGGCCGTTCTTATAATATTAAAACAACGCCGAAGTTTGCAGAATACTTTAAGTTAAAAGGTGACGTCAGAGCTTTGGTTAAAACGCTTAATATTGATAAAGGCGTTAAAGATAATGATTGATTTGTTTAATCTTTCAAATATGCTAATATAATGTTATGAAAAAGCTTGCAATAATTTATTCGGAATACACACCGACAATTGATGCTATAATCTCTCATCTAAAAGAGTTTGAGGTTAAGGCGTTTGATTCTTATGACCAAGTTAAGGGATTTGATTTAATCGCAAATCTCAATTATCAAGGCGAAATTCTAGAAAATCATGTTAATGTGCATTATTCTTTATTACCTGCGTTTAAAGGTGATGACCCTGTAAAACAAGCATTCTTAGAGGGGGTAAAAGTTACGGGAATAACATTCTATTATACAAATCCTGAAAGAATTATTGCGCAGTACCCAATCTTTGTTTCCAATTTTTCTCATTTTGATGAAGTGGAACGTGAATTGGAATATTTGGAACAGATGATTTATCCTTTGATATTGGAAAAAATTCTTAAAAACGAACCCTTTGAAATCAGACGACTTTTATCAAAAGGATGTTCAGGCAGTTGCGGAGGATGCAACTCTTGCAAACATTAAATGTCTTAATTGCAGGTGATGGTGAATTGTCGCCATTGGTGCAAAAATCAAAATTTTTGAAAAAGCTTTATATTACATCAGAGGTTGATGGTGCGATATCGATAAAGTTTAATACATTTGTAGAGTTAGCTAAAAAGTGTAAAGCGCTGCAAATTGATGTTGTTTTAGTAGAAAATGAAAAATGGATTTTGCAGGGAATTGCAGATGTTTTAAGAAAAAGTTTTGTAAATTGTATCGCGCCAAATGCTTTGATGGCAGAACGATTGATTGATAGTCTTTTATCAAGACAGTTTCTTTTAAAATACAATATTAATATTCCTCAAAAACTGACGTATCCTAATAAATTTCCAATGCTTGTAAGGGGAAAAGGTTTTAAGTATAAAGCGAATTCAATAGAAGAAGTATTGCAAATAAAGGATTTGATTAATCAAAATTATTCTTCAGAAATTGCAAGTACAGCTTTTTTGGAAGATTTTATAGAAGGAGAAGTATTGAATGTAACATCGTTTTTTGATGGAAAAACATTGAAAACATTTTCTAATGATAATCAGATTTTAGAGTATTCAAAATTGTTAGAAAAGGCTTTGGTGCAAGAAAATGCAAACTTTATAGGCTTTTTTAATTCAAGATTAATAAAAAATGATAATACCTTGTATAATACGGGGTTTGGGTTGAATTACGCGAAGACAGAATTTGAAAAAGATTTTTTATATGTTTTGTATTGTGGAATTTATCAAAAATTGAATGAACTTTGATGTTCGCAAAAAACGCTCGCGGTGCGATTGTCGTTTGTTTTTTATGATTTTTTTATTAAAAAAGGTTAGGTTTCATAACCTAACCTTTTGTTTCTCTATTCATTCAAAAGCTTATCTGCAAGTGGTGCTTCGACTTTGCCATTAAGCGTTTTAGAAACGGTCTTAATATTTTCAGCCATTTTTTCCATCTCAGGAGTCCAAACAAAATTATCCATTACATATTTTTCGCCTTTAGAAAAATCGCCTTTCATTTGAACTTGGATGATTTCTTCCAACATTTTTCTTGCAGTAGGAACCATTTTTTCGATGTCAATATCAAGGACACCGTCAGGAGAAATCTTCATAGCGCCTTCTTTTATAAAGTAATAATTTTGCATAACTGAGCGAACTCTATGAGCTTGGCTCAAAGTTGGTTTTGACATCATCATATTATCAGTTGCATAAGTTACGATAATCTGTTTTCTTTGTTCAGGTGTGTACATGCCGGCATCTGTCAAAACGTCAAGCATCGCAAGAGAAACCATATCCGCTTTGTTTTCTTCGATAATTGATTTGTATTTACCCAAACCTTCTGTACCTGATTTTGGTCCGAGAGAGTGTCCGTTTTCGTGACCCACAGTGAACCAGTGGTCTGCTTCATCATTATAAAACTTATGTAATTCTGGGTTCAAAGTAGCATTCAGACGTTTTTTCATTTTTTCTTTAGCATCTTCAGATGTTATAAGACGAATTTGTCTGTGATAAACATTTCTTCTTCCCCCATCCAATTCACGAATAGAAAGCTTATCGTCATTCGGTAAATTTTCAGCAAGCGTAATTCCTGCTCTAAATTCACCCACATCACCCGTAACGGCAACTAAATCCGCATCAACCATAGTTTGCTTAGATTCTTTGTCAGGAGAAATGTTTTGAATATAATCATCCTTGAATGGCATATTTTGCGCCATCAAAGGTAAGAATTTTTTTACATTAAGAATAGCATCAGTGCCTTTTTTGTTAATGATACCGACTCTTCCTCCGAGAAAATCCTTTGCAACAGGCACAATTCCGTTTTCGTCCAAAAGTGCTTTTAATTCAGGATTTTCAACAACAGTTTCTGTTAATTCATCTGAATAATTTTCTCTTGTTATTGTAAATTCAAGCGGAGTATCTTGTAATGTTGCCCATTTTTTGTCTGCATAAGCGTCAAGCATAGGGTCTGCAGTTCTTAAAGCTTTGGCTTGAAGTTGTAAAAACTCGTTAAAGTCCGCGTTTGTTGAAGTTTCAGATGCTTTTTCAAGTTCTGAAGCCATATAAGCAAAATCGTCTTTAAACTTGTCGATATAATCGGTTGCAACAAGTTCATTTCCTGCTCTTTCAACAACAGAGCGTTGGTTCAAAATTTTGGCAACTTCATCGACTTTGCCGTTTTTAAGCATATCTATTAAAATCTTGTGGAATTCTTCTTTCTCTAAATCTTGAGGATAAACACCTTTGCCCGCACGCATTGAAACGCCTTTAGCAAGTTCAATCATGTTGCTTTCTCTATCCAACGAACAAACACCTTTTTGAGCATCAAAAAGAATTTTCGTTAGTTTAGCGTCTTCGTTTCCTTTTTCTATTTCTTTATCCAAATATTCTTTAAACGGCAAGTTATTCGGATTGTCTAACTGCATGTTGATTTTATCCAAAACAACCGCTGCTTTAACCAAATGCTTAAGTGCTTCTTTGTCACCATCTGCTAAATTTAAGAATTCAGGCGCATCAACAGCAAGCATTTTTTTTGTTGTCAGATAGTCTTTATGTGTTCTTTTTTCCAACTCTTCATGTGAAAGATTAAGTTCATAATCTTTTTTTGAGAATCCTACGTTGTTAATCATACTCATTTTATCAAGCTCCTTTACTAACTTATCATCGGGATAATTATCGGTGTGTGGCGTGCTTTTATTCACGCTGCCATGGTAGTTTATATTGTTATGGATTTTATTTATTGGGTTTATATTCATATTATACTCTTGAAAAATTATTTAAATAGGTTAAAATAAGAATACAGGCAAGGGTGATGAAAGCACCCTTACCGCCTACACTAATGTAGGATTTTGTAGATTAGAATTAGCATTATTGTGAGTAGTGCTAATTCTTTTTCATTGATTTCAACTAACAGTGCTACGCACGTAAAATTAAGGACGGCGTCAAATTGAGAGTCACAAATCTTTTGTGTAATATCAAGTCCGCCTTAATAAAACCTACCGGCTTGAAAGTGAAGTGAAAGACCTCCTTTCGCGTTAGTGAAATTCGATAAATGTTCATCAAAATCTTTAGCCTGTATTCCGTTTTAAATGTTCAGACCTAAATTTTAGCATATTGGGGTAAATATATCAATATATTTTAAAAAGAGTTGTTTTAACAAAAACAATAAACGACTGTTAAAACGTAAAATCAAACAATTCTTTCATCTCTATATCAAGTGCATCTGCCAATACTTTCATTGTATGAATCGTAACATTGGCTTCTCCTCGTTCAATTTGACCAATGTAATTAAAATTCATATCAACAATTTCTGCAAGCTTCATTTGAGAAAATTTCTTAGATTTTCTAACGTAAGCAAGCTTTGCGCCGAACTTTTTTTCGAGATTATTATTTATACCCATAATAAAAGTATAGTATTAGTGTTAACCTAATTCTAATCACTATTAAATGTGTTTTACTAGCCATTAACCATTAAGATTTGTAAAACTTTCAATTTTAAGGCGCAAATTTAATTTTCTTCATGCTTACATGTTATTAACTGGTATTTAATGTGTATTAACAAGTAAGGAGTTCAAAATGTACATCCAATCAATTCAGCAAACAATGAGGAATTATTCTTTTCAAAAGACTTCATCTTTGAAGAATATTGCACTAAATGAGCAATATTTACAAACTGCAAAAACAAATGATAGCTTTCAAAGCAGTATATCTTTTAACGGTATAACATCAAAAGGTGTTGTAACTCAAAGAGGATTGTTAATGCATATTACAAGCTTGCCTGCATCTCGTTCATTTTGCGGACAGTTTGGGGATTTACAAACGACAAAGTTTATAAACTGGTTAAAAAAGGCAAAACAAACTCATTGGATTATGAATCCGCTCAATGCCTTAGAAGATAATTTATGTCCTTACAGTTCAACAGGCAGATTTAGCAGAAATAAATTTATTGTTAATTTAAATAAGCTTACAGGTAAAGAGTATGGAAGAATTTTAAAGCGTTCAGAATTGCCTGATGATGTAACAGTTCCTGAATTTACTCTTGATATGTTAGAACGTCAAAAAAATCCACGATTCAAAAAGGCTTATGAAAGATTTAAAAAACTTCCTGAAACTGAGAGTATAAAAAAGGAATACAATAATTTTGTAGAAGAACAAGATAATTTGTGGTTAGAAGATTATGCAAATTATGATGTTTTATCAAGAAAATTTGGTGCATATTGGCCAAATTGGGATAAAAAATTGCAAACAGCACCCGAAGACGCAAAGGCTGAAGGGATTTCATTAAAAGACAAAATTTTAAATGTTTTGGGTAATAAAATAGACAAAAAAGAATATGAAGATGGTGTTGGTTTGTATAAATTTGAACAATTTTTATATAACAAGCAATATAATGAGATGGCAGATGAATTAGCAGACAAAGGTATCCGATTAATGATGGATTTGCCAGTTGGAGTAAGTTCAGGCGGGGTTGATGTTTGGGGAAAGAAAAATATATTTCTTTTAGACAAAAACTTTAAACCTACAAAAGTAAGCGGATGTCCTTCTGAAAAAGCTTATCCGTATACGCAAGTTTGGGGACATGCATTGTACAATTATGATTCTCCTGAATTTTGGGAATATCATGAAGCATCATTAAAACAGTTGCTAAGAAACGCAGACTTAAGATTAGATCATTTTGTCGGTTATGTCAATAGAGCGGCAATACCCGTTGAATATAAAAAAGCTGATGGTACTGTATTAAAAGGTAATGATATTTTCAAGCCTATTAAAGATGGCGGTATGGGGGAAGGATTTTTTGACAATTCATGGATAGAAGATATTTATAATAAAAAGAACTCGAAAGGTGAAAATGTTTTTGAAGTTTTTATTAGGGTTGCCAAAGAACTTGGACTAAAACCTGAAGAAACTTATGTTTTGGAAGATTTTGGGCCTCTTGCAAAAACAAAAGCTTACAAAGATTTTAGAAAGAAATTCGGTAAAAATTTTATAAGCCAACATGTTCCTGTTGGTATGGATATATGCGACCCCAAAAATAAAAAACATCTTAACAAAAATGTAGCTATTTTAACGGGCAACCATGATATGCCGCCATTAAGGGAATTTGTGGATAAACTTATGGATGGAAGCTTAAATAAAAGAGCAAAGAAAAAATTTGAAACTTTCTGTAAAAAAGAATTAAATTTGACAGAAGAAGAAATGAACAGCAAAGATGCAGTTTATGAAAATCTATTAAAATGGCATTACACGAATGACGTAAAACAAGTTCAAACAACTCTTCAGGATGCACTTGGAATTTATTTCAGACCAAATATTCCGGGATTTTGGAACGGAATGATGGATAAATTCTTGATGAAAACAACACCGGAAGCATTGTTACCTTATTGGTCAAGAGTTTTCCCAAAAGACTTTTTAACTAGAGATAATCAAAGTGGTATTAATCCGGGATATAAAAGTTTGGCTGATAAATTCGTTCAGATGATGAGAGATTTATATTCTGGTAAGAAAAACGTATAAATTGTAGTAATTTATAAAAATTTAGATAAAGAACTATTGCAAATATGAGGCGTAGTTCTTTTTTTTTTGCTTATTAGAAAACAATTTTTTTGAACAATTTTTATGGTAAAATAATTGACATAAAGGAATTAGAATATGCGTATCACAATCAATATTATAAATTCACAACAGAATCCCAATTTTGTGGGTAAAAAAGTTATAATTACAAAAGAAAAAGTTTTGGAGCTTCGCAAAACAGCAAAAAGTGAAAAAGAAGTTTATCAAGCACTTGGTGTTAGTATGGCAACATACTACAAGTGGTTAAAAAAGTTGGGAATTTCATCTAAATTAGAAAATTATAACAGCGAACTTTCCAAAATTTCGCAAGAAAAATTTGAAGAGTTATTGAAAAATAAGACTCCGATTGATGCAATCTGCAAATTCTTTAAAATTACAACAACTGCTTATTACAACCTAATTGATAAATTTGGTTTGAGAGAAAAATATATTGTCGGCGCAAATAGAAAAGCCGTTACGAAAGAAAAATTGCAGGAGCTTGTAGATAAACAAGTTTCGATTGATGATATTTGCAAAGAATTGAATATTGGAAAAAGTGCTTACTATGATTTGGTTCAGAAATTTGATATCCAAACTCGATACAAGACGAATCATCAACGAGTTAGAGGTGTAAAAAAAGAACAATTGGAAACTCTTCTAAATCAAGGTAAAAATTACGATGAAATTGCAGAAGAATTGGAAATTTCAAAATCTTCTATTGATACGCTTATTAGCAAGTTTCATATAAAAACTTCGATTCGTGAAACAAAAGCTATTGCAGGTGAAATTACAAAAGAACGGTTAGAAGCTTTAATAGAATCAGGCAAAAGTGTAGCCGAAATATGTGAAGAATTGCATATTGCAAGGCGATATTACACAGGTTTGTTAAACAAACTCGGAGTTACAACCAAGCTTAAACTTAGCAGAGAAAATATAGATTCGATTACAAAAGAAAAATTGCAAGAGGTTGTTGACAGCGGTTTAAGTGTTGATGAAATGCTAAAACGTTTAAAACTTTCTCAAAGCACATTTTATCAATTATTAAAACGTCTTGATATAAGATATGATTACAAAAGCCATGCAAACGAAGTATTTGTGCCAAAACATAAATTGCAAAATGTCGTTGACAATTGGGAAAATAAGGATGAACTTATTGAAAATCTTGGGATTGTAGAAGGTACATTTTATCATAAAGCTAAAGTTGCAAAAGTGGAAACTCAATTATCGGATTCAATAAACAGAATTAAAGAAATCGACAAAAAAGAAGTGCAAGAGTATTTAGACCAAGGCGCAACTCCTCAAGAAATTTGCGAATTATACAATATAACGCCAAGTTTGTATCATACGTTGACACAATCTTTTGGAATGACAAGTTATGCAAAAAAAGAATACATCAACGCTGATAAAGTCACAAAAGAAGTTCTGCAAGACATGCTGGAAGCCGGAATGTCAAAAACGGATATTTGCAAGAAATTAAATATCAGTTTTACAACATTGAAGAAGAAATTGTATAAGTTTAATTTGGAAAAATAGAGCTAACTGATTACCCACCAATTACACACAGAATTTAAACATTAAAAAAGAGGTCTTAAAGACCTCTTAAATGGTGGGCGTTAGAAGACTCGAACTTCTGACCCTCTCCTTGTAAGGGAGACGCTCTACCAACTGAGCTAAACGCCCTCGACATTTACAATCATACATGGTCAAACTTTTATGTCAAGTATTTTCTTTTTTGTTTTTATAGTATGGATAAATTTCACATAAATCTTTATAAAAATTATTACTAGCTAACTAGCAAATTTTATTTTTTTAAGTTTTTAAATAATTATGAATATTAGAGATTTAAAATATATTTTAGGCTATCAAAGAATAATGAAAGTGGATGAAAAAGTTTTGCGTGGTAGTGCAGCTTTTACACCGATTAAAGTCGCAAGGTTAAAAATGAAAGGCGTTAATCAAATTATTGATTTAAGAGCAACTACAATAAAAGGTGCTAAGACTGCAAAAGCAATAGAAAAATTTTATTGTAAATGCTTTAACATAAAATATATTAGTATGCCTGTCACATTTATGGAAAATTTATTGCCGGATGAAAATTTATTTAAAAACGCGATTGCAAGGATAAAAGAAAATAAATTTAAGACTTACGTTCATTGTCATTTTGGCAAACATAGAACCGGTGAATGCATTGCTTATTATCAAAAACAAAAAAAATGTGATGATGCAAGTATTATAAAAGAATTATTAGAAAATGGCTGGAATAAAAAAGCAGATTTTGAAGAAAAAAAATATCAAACTTTGCTAAATTTTATTAAAAAGTATTTTCCAAGTGAAGAAAATATAAATATAGTAAATGAACACAAAAAACGTTTTGTATAATCAAATTTAATTTTTTAAAGTTATTATCGTTATGTTATGTTTTATAATCTAATTAACGTATTTAATTTTTATTAAAACTTGCTTAAAATAGGGTTAAATAAGAAAGGAGTTTTGAACTATGGAAATCAAAGTTGTTCAAGATGTTAAAACTATTGATGCCGACATCCTTGTCGTAAACATGTTCGAAGGCGAAAAAACAGTTAGTGAACTTGCTAACAAATACGCTATTGAACAAGACAATTTTAAAGGTAAATTCGGCGAAACATATCTTCTTCCAACTTACGGTCAAGAAGTTTACAGAAAAGTGCTTGTTTTAGGCTTAGGTAAAAAAGAAGATTTTACACCTAATAAAATGAGAGAGGCTATTTACAAAGCAGTTAAAAAGTGTATGCAAATGGAAGCTAAAAAAGTTTCATTCTCTCTTGAAGGAATTGAATTTGATTATTCGGAACAATTCACAATGGGCGCGCTAATAGCAGATTATGCTTTTGATAAGTATAAATCCGAAAAGAAGGATAATAAAATTAAAGAAGTATATGTTCAAGCAAATGAAGAAATTGTTAAAAAAGCAGAAAAAATTGCTTCAGCCATGACATTTGCGAGAAACTTAGCCAACGAACCTGCTCAACTTGCAACTCCAACAGAACTTGCAAATATAGCATGCGATTTTGGACTTGAAACAAAAATTTACAATAGAGAAGAATGTGAAAAAATGGGTATGGGCGCATTCTTAGCCGTTGCAAAAGGCAGCGCTCAAGAACCTAAATTCATTCACATGAAATATTCAGTTGATAATCCTAAAAAACGCATTGCTATTATCGGAAAAGGTATCACATTCGATAGCGGCGGTTTAGATATTAAACCTGCATCTTCAATGCTTACAATGAAAGATGATATGTCCGCAGCGGCTTGTGTTTTAGGCGTAATGAGCATTATTAGAGAATTTAATCCGCAAGTAGAAGTTCATGGAATTATTGCCGCATGCGAAAACATGCCTGGATGTAGCGCATACAAACCGGGCGACATTTTAACTGCTAAAAACGGAAAAACTATCGAAGTTGATAACACAGACGCAGAAGGCAGATTAACTTTAGCTGACGCACTTTGTTATGCTTGTGAACTTGGTGTAGACGAAGTTATCGACCTTGCAACACTTACAGGTGCTTGTGTAGTCGCTTTAGGCACAAACGCAGCAGGTATTATGGGTAATGATGAAACTTTGGTTAAAAATCTTATCTCAACAGCTGACAGAAGTGGTGAAAAATATTGGGAACTTCCTCTTTGGGATGAATATTTTGACAGCTTAAAGAGTGACATTGCAGATATGAAAAATACAGGTTCTCGTTGGGGCGGTGCTTCAACAGCCGGAGTGTTCTTACAAAAATTCGTAAAAGATGTTAAGTGGGCGCATATTGATATAGCAGGTGTAGCTTACCTTGAAAAACCTCAACAAGAGTTTATCAAAGGTGCAACCGGCGCAGGTGTTAGAACATTATTGAACTATATTTTAGAACAATAATCTGTTTTGTTATAACAAAAGGCGGACTTTAAAAAGCCCGCCTTTTTGTTGTTCAATTTTTAATGTTTTTTTATGCAATAAGCATAAATTTATGGTCTTTTGCATCCACGTGAGCCAAGCCTACGCCGTCTTGACCGGTTGCAATTCTATTTCCTGCTTCATCCTGTGTATAAGAATGATTTTGCGGAATAGAGATTCCATATTGGTTATCAACGGAAGGGGTTGGAGTGATACGTGGTGATACAGTTAAACCGCCAAATGATGGAAATTTATTTCCTTGACCGTAAAGACCATATTGATAATTTTGTTCGATTGGAGATACACCCATAGTCATATCCTTTTCAACTTGTATATATATAATAACGTTTCAAAATTTTAAAAATTGCTTTGTATATAAAAATATTTACAAATGTTAACAAAAATATTTTGAGTGATTATAAACAACATCCCCTCTCCAAACACTCCTGTCCATGATAATTTTCATTAAATGAACGACAATCGTGCCGCGAGCGTGCGTGCGAACATGGAATGTGACTTTGAGGCAAGCTTGTATAGAGAAAATGAAATTTTGTATTTTACTTATGCTT
>CAKVGS010000012.1 GCA_934747335.1 uncultured Candidatus Melainabacteria bacterium | reverse complement strand
TAAATACTTTATATATACATAAGAGATAACCAAGGAGAGTAAACAAGATGTTATTCACAACAGAAACAATTTCAAACAAAGAAATCGAATCAATTAACAACTTCTTCAATGAATTTGAATCTGTTGAAACTGTTTCAGTTGAAGAAGCAAAACAAGAAACAACTGTTACAAGATACATCAACTCTTTAGTTACTTCTTGCTACCAAAAATCTGTTGACGAAATCGCTAACACAAAAGTTGGTAACAAAGTTGTTAGAAAAAGAAACCTTCAACAAGTTATGAGAGAATCTTTCTTCTACGGTGCTAACAGATTTGGTAACAATTTTATAGCATAGACATATTGTTGGGCTGAAAGCCCAACCTACTTTATTGCTTAAGGTAATAGGGTAATAAGGCAATAAGGTAATAAGAGATTTTAGATATTTTCAAAAGATAAATGCGACAAATAAACAGTTATGATATCTAAAAATATTAAAACCACTTATTCCCCTATTACCTTATTACCTTAATCCCTTCAAAAAAACATAACACTCTCTTATATAATCTTACATCTTACAATCAAGTTTGGTGGGACAATATAAGCTAATTTATATTTACCCCCATCTTACAAAAATTTTAGCCCCATTTGGGGCTTTTCTTTTATAAACATATCCCTCTTTCGACCTTCTCCGCTCGGGCGATAAAATTTTTCTCCTAATAAATTAATATTAATCTGCAACATTTGCAGAAAGGAAGAAAAATGAGTTTTAATCCATTAAAAGAAAAAGGTATTCCTGTTGAAAAACAAATTAGAAATTGGCATCAAATAGCAGGAAAACCTTACAATAAAACAGAGGTTGATTGTTATACAAGAACAAGACAAATATTGATGAACGGTATTGAAGTTGAAGCATGGGGCTTTAAACATCAATTCAACAGATTTATGCCAAACAATAACGAAAAAGAATTGATAGCTTTGATTAGCAGAATTGAAGATTCACAACAAGCTACTGCCAATTGGATGGGACCTGCCGACCAATCAGTATTAGAAACGACTTTAGGGTATGAACAGGTTGCAGTTGATTTAACGGCTTGGATGGCGCAAAATGAACCTGACGAATATGTCAGAGAAACTTTTGACTTTGGTTTGTTGGAAGACTTTGACCATCTGTATCGTTACAGTCAATTTGCATACATGACTGAAGGTATTAAGCCGAACGCCATAGTTCAGGATAAAACGGATGTTGTAGTCGGACGTCCGACACAACATCATCATAACAATAATGGTTTGAGAATAAGAAAACCTTACGATAAAAAGACCGCGCATCCGCAAACTAAAGTAAATATTTTAACACTTTTATCGGGAGAACAACAAACACACAATTATTATGCAGAACACGGTTTTATGTACGGTGACCATGTTTTAAGAGAAACTTATGCCGAAATTAAAGATGTAGAAGAAGAACACGTAACAATGTATGAATCTTTAATTGACCCGACAGAAACCTTGTGGGAAAAACTTCTTATACACGAGTTTACGGAAGTTTGTAACTATTATACTTGTATGGAAGACGAACCAGACGAGAGAATCAAAAAGACTTGGGAACTTTTCCTTGATATGGAATTAGGTCATCTTCAAGTTGCGGCAGATTTGTTTAAAAAATACGAAAAACGCGATCCGGAAGAAGTTATTGGTTCAGAAATTGTTATTCCTTGTAGATTTACAAGCCAAAAAGCGTATGTTCAAAAAGTCTTGGAGAGCCAAGTTGATAAACGTTTGGAAACTCAAGGACGATTTACGACTATTGATAAACTTCCAAAAGATTGGTTGAGTTATGATGTGCAGCGTAAGCAAAATGAATTGAGTTCACCATCAGAAAATGCCGTAAGACTAGCGTTTACTTATCACAAACGTGATATAACTGCAGGTAATAAAGAGCTTCGAGAAAAAGAACCCGAAATTTTGAAAAAAGGTTTGCAAAAAGACTTGGTTGCAGAAAATACGGTTATGCCTGACGAGTTAGAAAAAATGATAAAAGAACATAAGGCAACAAAGGAAAAAAGACATAAGTTGATATAATTTGTTACTCGCAATTGCAATAATGGCAATTGCGAGTTTTTTAATTTGGCAAAATGTGCTAAAATTGTTTCTATGTTTAAAGATTTGTGTTCTAATATTTCTCAAAACAAAAATTTGTTAATGTTTTTGACCGTGAGTGTTTATATTTTAGCATTGTTTTCAACGCTTAGCGGGTTTAATCAAATTTTTGCACTTATCTTTACTTTATTGTTACTAATTGCTCTTTTTATGGAATTGTTTCCTATTAAATATATTTTAGTTTGGGCGTTTATTTTTTATTTGGGAATTTTTAACACGTCATCAAGGCTCAAAAACACGGATGATTTATTAAACTTAGCACCTCAAAATTCCACAATCTATGGCAAAGTTTTAAGTATTCCCGAACACAAAGGCGAAGACAAAATAAAATTCTTTTTTAGAGTGGATAAAATTGAATACGACAATGAAATTCAGGAATTTAAAGACGAAAAAACTTTAGTAACTCTTAATTCTTTAGACAAATTAAAACTTTACGACAATTATAAAATTACAGGGCGTTTATCAACTCCTTTTAAAGCCGGCAATCCTTCTCAATTTGATTACAGCAATTATTTGAGAAATTTTGACACATATTCCGTATTTTACGGAAAAACGTATGAAAAATTTGATGGTGAAATAACGGCTAAAGAAAAGCTTTTGCAAAAAATAAACGACCATAGAGAAAAAATTATTGCTTTACATTCAAACTTTTTAGCCTCACCGAATTTAGAAATCTTAGGCGGAATTGTATTTGGCGACGATGCGGTTTCTCCGCCGGAAAATATCAAGAAATCTTTTATTAATTCGGGATTACTTCACATTTTGGCAGCTTCGGGTATGAATGTTGCGTTTATTTTCTCGTTCTTTTATTTCTTTTTGTCACTATTTAGGATAAATTATAAAGCCAATATATTATTTTGTATGTTAATGGTGCTTGTTTATTCACTTATGACAGGATTAGGCCCATCTGTTATAAGAGCAACTTTTATGCTTGTATTTGTACTTCTAGGAAAACTTATTGATAGAGATGCACATTCTGTGTCACTTTTAGCGTTTGTAGCGTTTTTGATGCTCTTATATAATCCAATGTATATAAATGATGTTGGTTTTCAGCTTTCATTTGTTGTAACTTTCGGGCTTTTAGTTACAACTCCGTTTATAGTAAGATGCAAGAATCGTTTTCTTAATTGGATATTAGGAACAATTGCAATTCCTATTATTGCACAACTTTGGGTAATTCCTATTCAGATTTTTTATTTCAACAACATAAGTTTGTATTCTGTTTTTGCAAACATAATGAGCGTGCCAATTCTTTCCGTAATAAGTTTTGGCGGTTTTGTAAGCTCTCTTGTTGCGCCGATTACACCGATTTTTGTATGCAAATTATTTGATATAATTTTAAATCCGCTTTTAACCTTCTTAGTTTGGATTTCAGACTTTTGGGGAAGCTTACCGCACGCAGCTTGTCAAACAACGCATCCGTCAATTTTCCAAATTCTTGTTTATTATTTAATTTTACTTCTGATTACAGCACTTTTGAATAAAGAAATCAGAGAAAAATATTCAAGAACATTAAAAATCGTGCTAGCTTCATTTGTACTAATTTTACTTGTTTCAGTAATTCCAATTAAAAATCATAATCTTGAAATTATGGCATTTGATGTTGGAAATGCAGATTCTTTTTTAATCAAAACTCCAGAAAATAAATATATAATGATTGATACTGCAAAAAGTGGTTATAATGGCGGAAAATCGCAGGCTGAAATGCTGATTTTAAAGTATATGCTTGATAGAGGAATAAAAGAGCTTGATACGCTCATTGTTACTCACTTTGATAACGACCACTGCGGTGGTGCGGTTGATTTAATGAACGAATTACGAGTAAAGAATTTATATGTAAATTCTATTAATCACCCGTCGGTGGCTGCAAAAGAGATTTATGAAACAGCTGATATCCGTGGTGTGAACTTGATTTTGGCAGAAAATAATAAAACAATTTATGAGTCAAACGGTTTAGCGCTTAAGAATTTTATTTCACCTGAAAGTTTAGAAATCGGAGATAACGAGGCTTCGATTTTGACTCTTCTCAGCTACAAAGATTTTTCAATGTTGTTTACAGGCGATGCCGGAATTGAAACATTTAATCGTTTGAAACAATATTTGCCAAAGGATATTACAGTATTGAAAGTAGGTCACCATGGAGCTGTGGGTGTAGTTAATAAAGAGATGATAAATTATCTTAATCCGAAAATTTCTTTGATTTCAGTTGGTGAAAATAAATTTGGTCATCCATCAATCTATACAATTAATGTATTAAAGAATACAAAGATTTTGAGAACAGATGTAAATAATTCGGTAAAATTTGTTATTAATAATAAAGGGGTGAAAATTTATAAGTTTAATATAAGAAAGAAGAAATATATTTTATCAGAATAAAAAACAAGAGAACCTCGTGAGTTCTCTTGTTTTTTATTTTAATATTTTATTTTAAGCGTTTTCTTTTGCTGCATCAAAACATTCTTTGCACAAAACATCTCTGCCTTGAGTCGGATTAAAAGGTACCTGAGTTTGCTTTCCGCATTTTGCACAAACTGCATCATACATTCTCTTTTTACCGCGGTGTTGTTGTTTTTTAGCCTTTCTGCAGTTTGGGCATCTTTTTGGCTTATTTGTTAAACCTTTTTCTGCATAAAACTCTTGTTCGCCTGCTGTGAATACAAATTCGCAACCGCAATCTTCACAAATAAGCTTTTCATCTTGGTACATGATTGTTCTCCTAAATAATTAATAACCTTGACATTTTATACTATGCCATGCAATCATTTTATACTTTTTTTAGCGTAACGTCAAGTATATATCTTAATTTAAGACATTTTAGTATGAACATAGTTCAAAATGATTTTTGTTATATTTTATCAATCCTTCTTTTTGTAATTTTGATAATTCAAAACTCATTGCGCTACGGTCTACGTTTAAGTAATCGGCTAAATCTTGGCGATTGAATTTAATATCAAATTGATTTGAATGATTTTTTTGAGCTTCATTAGAAAGAAATGTTAAAACTTTATCGCGAATTGTTTTTTGTGAAACATTTTCAATTTTTTGTATAAGTTCAATGTTTTCCTTGGATAAAATCTGAAAAAGATTATTGATAAGAACTTTGTGGCGAGTACAAGCATTTTGACAAAAAGATGTACATTTTTCATAACTCAAGATTAAAACAAGAGTTTCTTCGACCGTAATTGCATCTACGCTTGATTCTACATTCTTTGAACCGACAAAAGATAACGCTAAATTTTGATTTTTACCGAGTCTTGAGATAATAATACGTCTGCCCCAATATGAATCTTTTTCAATATTTACTCCCCCATCAAGAATTAAATATATGTTTGAAATAATATCACCTTGGCGAATAATCATTTCTTCTTTTTCATACTTGCGCACTCTGGCATGAAAACATTCTAGAAGCCCTTTTAGTTCTTCATCATTCATTCCATAAAAAACAGGTGAATTTTTAATTTGATTGTAATATTTTTCGATGTGTTCCATAATGTCCTCTTTTGGTTATTAACATCTCCATCTCCCGACATTTCTGTTGTAAAAACAACAGAAATGTTGTTAAACATAGTTTATAATAAAAATGTTAAAAACGAAAGTACAAAAAAGGAGATAAACATGGCTACACAACAAGAAGAAAATTTAATCAACTTATTAGACGGATATGTTGAAAAAGGCGGACACCACTTAAATGTTAACGTATTCAATAGAGAAACACTTTTGGACGCTCAAAAACATCCTGAAAATTATCCGCAATTAACGGTAAGGGTTTCAGGCTACGCCGTAAACTTTATTAAACTGACAAAAGAACAGCAGGATGATGTAATTTCAAGAACATTCCATTCATCTCTTGCAAAATAAGAGGTATCGTCCGTGATGAGGAGTTAAATCTCCCTCCAACCAAAACAGAAGGGCTATAATTTTATAGTCCTTTTATATTATATTTTGCATTAAAGTTTCTACAATTAGCCAATCACTTTCTTCATCTATTTCGTAAGAGGTATATGACGGTAATTCATAAAATGCAATTTTGCCTGATAATCTGCATTTGTCGCGTAAAATATTTTTAACAGAATTTATATAGCAAGCACCGTTTTCAGCTACTAAACCCTCAAATTCCTGACGTCTTGGACGATTGCGGTAATCATAATTAACGGGTGCTACTAAATTATTTTGGTTATTAATAATTTGCCAGTGAAATTGTTTTTCTATAACTCCGGAAAAAATAGAATCCGCGTGGCTTTTTTGAAAATATTTATACATACCATCAATGTGTTCAGCTTTAAGCATTGGTGAAGTTGCTTGAATTAAAAAGAATTTGTCATCAGGTTGTAAATCAGATTTATTTATGTATTCAAGCATTACGCTTTCTGTAGAGGCTGTGTCTGTCGCATTTTGAGCTTCTCTATTATAAATTTCTACTTTTGGCATATTAAAACTTTTGACAACAGCTTTTATTTCGTTACTATCGGTTGCAATAATGACTTTGTCTATACATCCAGCATCGTTAGCGGACTTTGTAGTCCAGTAAACTAACGGTTTGTTATTAAGTTTTTTAATATTTTTGAGCGGAATGGATTTGCTTCCTGCTCGAGTGGGAATAAATGCTATATTCATTTTTCCTCCATAATTTTGATTAAATCATATAAGACTTGATTGCAAGGTGTCGGAATTTCGTATAATTTACCCAATCTTATTATTTCACCCGCAAAAATTTCCACCTCTGTTTTGCGTCCTGCAAGAACATCTTGCAACATTGATGTTTTACCTTCATCGCACATTTTTTGCAAAAAACCAAGCGCATCTTTTTCTAAATTCTCAAGATTTTTAACTCCTTTTTTTTCTGCAATTAACCTGACTTCGGCAATTATTTTTTTTGCAAAATCAATAAATGCACTGTTTCTTTTCAGTTCTCCAAAATTCATATTCAAAATTGCGGAAACCTGATTAGAGAAGAGATTCATCGTATATTTTAACCACATTGAATAATTAATATCATCAGGCATTTTATAATTAATGTTGAATTCATCCAAAATTTCTTGAAGTTTGGAAGACTTTTCTACAACAATTTCTCCCACTCCGTCTTGAGTGACAGAATTCTCGTTTCTAACCGCACTATGTCCGATAAAATAAGATTTTAAAACTGTTGCTTGCGGATAAAATTCTTGAATTTTTTCTTCTGATGAAATTCCGTTAAGAAGTGAAATAATTATTATATCTTTATGAACAAAATTCTTAATATTTTCAATCGCGCATTCTAAGCCTTGTGCTTTAACGGCAATAAGAATTAAATCCGGTTGAAAAGATTTGTCATTCGGCAGAATGTAGTCAAATTCCTGCACTATTCCATTAAATATGGGTTTATTCTGCTTATAACGTTTATAACGTTCTTCGTCCACTAAAATTTTTAATTCAGAGTTGTTTTTAAACTTAACAGCGTAAGTCAAGCCAACTGCTCCAAGACCACAAATAAGAATTTTTCTCATGAAAATATTATACATGAAAATTTTCGTGCTAACATGTTCTATAAGAGGTATATATGTTAAGACAATTTTTAAATTCTAAAATACATAGAGCGACTGTTACAGACGCAAATTTAAATTATGTTGGCTCAATTACAATAGATGAAGAGTTTTTGGAACTTTCAGGCATAATGGAATGGGAAAAAGTTGAAATCTTAAATATCAATAATGGTGAAAGATTTCAAACTTATGTAATTAAAGGAAAACGCGGTTCTAAATGTTTTTGTTTAAATGGTGCGGCAGCTAGAAAAGCTCAACCTGGTGACAAAATTATTATTGTTACTTATGCAGATTTGACTCCTGAAGAAATCAAAACTCACAAACCAACTATTGTTCAAGTTGGGGAAGGAAATGAAATTGTTCGTTAATCCGTATAAACCCAAAAAGAAAAAGAAATTTACCGTTGACACTAAGAATATGGGTGTGAATATTGATAAGAACGAATACTATGAAATCGTAAAATCAAATTCTGCACACCCTGAAAAAGGTTTGCGTTAGTCTAAAATTCTAACACCCGCATTTGAGCCTGTGCTGTAATTGTTAAGGTTATATCCTCTTGTGCCGAATGGGCCGCTGAATTCTGTAAAAGAGGAATTGCCGTAGTTAGTAGGATAATTTCCTCGAGAGAATGAGTTTATAAACGGATTTGAAGATCCGATTGAAGGAGTGTATCCTGTTGTTTGACCTGCAAAATAATCCCCGATGTTTCTCAAGAGGCTGGTTCTGTAATTTTGTTTCGGACGTGAAAGAATCGCACTTCTTACGTTTTCATATCTTGTATTAATATCACCGTTTTGTAATGCTCCGAAAGCCTGCATTTCCAATCTTTCTAAACGTTGGATATCGCTTTCTCGCGTAAAATTTCTATTCATTGTGTATTTTTCTAACGCATTTATGTCTGAAAAATTTGAACATTTGTGACAAGGATTGTAATATTGTCTGTATGGACGATTGTAGTGATGATAAGGTCTTGTTTGAATCTGATTAAAGTTCGGATTGTAGTAGTAAGGACTCTGAGTAACAACGGTTCTTGTAGCCGCATAACTTGGAATCATTAGTGCCAAAAGAAATAAAGATAAAATAAAACGATACATAATAAATCCTCCGATAATATTTAAACCTTAAACAAGCTTTTATAAAATTGTAGAGTTGGAGAATTTTACAGGATAAACTAGCAAAAAATTTTTTTTTACGAGTTTTAGAAAGAATACTATGCAAATTTCACCAATAAATTATAATTATAGTTATAAATCACAAAGCCCTGCTTTTAATGCTAACCGTCGTGAAATTTTTGATAAATCGGGAAAAATGTTATATAAGACAACTACTTATTTTTTTCGTGACGATATACATTGGAACGAATTTATAACACTTTTGCAACAAAAATATAAAGACGCAGACAAAGTTAACTTCATTGTTCATTGTTGTTCAAACGGGCCTGAAGCTTATTCTTGCGCGACATCTTTAATAGACAGACTTGGGGATAAGGCAGACAAGTTTTTACCAATTTTGGCTAAAGATATTAATCCTGAGAACATAGAACATGCTAAACGACATAGTTCTATGGGGCTTTCGGAAGTGGATTTTTATCGTGCAAATTATTATTTGAAAGACAGATTGGGAAGTTATTTTAATTTTGTACCGCCAAAATTAAGAGAATCTTCTCTTGCACTTGTGCCGAATAATAATTTGAAGACCAAAGTAGTATTCGAACAAGGCGATATTTTTAAAGACATAGAAAAAATGTCGAGCAAAAACACGGTTTTAATGTGCAGAAATTTTTGGCCTTATCTTAGTTATGATGAAAAAAAAGATTTAGCGCAAAAATTATCTGAAAAATTTGACAATACTTCTTTGATTGTAATCGGTGATTTTGATTGCATTGAAGGTGCGGCGAACAGCTTTCTTTTGGATAACGGGTTTGTACAAAGTAATACAAAAAATGTTTATACAAAACCTGTTGCAAATAACACAAGCTTATATTGTTTTATCTAATTTTACAAAGTTTTTGTAATAATAATTGTAAAGCATCACTGCTACAAATACTAAATAATAAAAATTTATAAGCGTAAAAACAAAATGCATTATAACATTTGTACCAAACAAAGTTGTAAAAATTGATAAAATAAAGTATGAAATAAACAGAATTAAAAACAATCCGAAGTTTGTAAAAAACTTTTTGCTGAACAAGTCCTTTAATGACGCAAAATAAGCTTTGAATGGATTTTTTTCTTTGAAAAACAGTGCAGGGGAATAAAACATAATCAGAAAATATGTTACTGACATTGTGAAGAATAAAAGCATATTCCAAGCATTCAGTTTGAACATTTGCTCTTGTGTTAGACCTCCTAAAAATGCTTTCATAGCTGCAAAAGATTCCATACCTTTTGTCAAAGCTTCGGGAGTAATTCCTATATCACCGATTAGCTTCATTCCGACAAAATAAGAAACAAGGATTAATAATACAGAAATAACCATTGTATTAATCATTAATCCTAAAACGGGTAAAAAATATTCTCCAACACCTGCGGGAAATTCTTTTAATAATCCATTCGGGTCTTCTTGTTCAGGATTAGAAACACAAGTTTTTATCATAAAAAACCAACCTGATAAAAATGCGCCAACCATTAAACCGAATAAAATAAGCGCAATTAACAAGCTTAATAAATTTCCTCCGACAGAAAATAAAATATACAAGCTTGATAAAAGCGAAAATAAAATCAATGGTGTTGCTAAAATTATGTACTTATTTGTAAGTTGAAAACTGTCTTTTATGTAACTAAGCATTTTTACTCCTAAACTCTGTATTGGATAACGGATTGTTCAATAATATCATCTGAAACCTTTGACGCAAAATCTCTAAAACTATTGCTGATATTAGATGAAGGATTAACTTCCGAAATAGTTATACCTTTATTAATTGCTTCCATAATTGTAAAATAGTTATTCGGAATTTTCCAATAAACTTTTTGTGCAAGCGTATTTTCTATATCATCAATCTTGATTTCGTCATTGTCCATATAACGGTTAACTACAATTTTAACCTTGTCTTTGGGGTATCTTCTTGAATGGAACAAGTTCAAACATCGTTGCGCATTTCTTATTGCAGGAATATTTACAATCGTTGTGAACATTATCCAATCTGAACAATCAAGAATTTTAAGCGAATTTTCATCAATATTTGACGACATATCAACAATAATATATGAAAATTCTTTTCTCAAAGCTTCAAAAAGTGCAGGAATTTGCTGCGGTTTAATGCTTTCTGCTTGCTCAATATAATTTGGGTCAGACAAAATATAAAGTGATGTATCTTTGTATTTTTCAAACGCTTTTATTAAATTTGTGTTTTCATTATTCACCAATTTATTTAAAACATAATTGACATCAAACACCGGATTTAGATTTAAAAATGTTGAAACATCGCCCAATTGCAGATTTAAATCCAAAAGCGCAACTTTGTCTTTTGCTACTTTTGCTAGTTCTAAAGCCAAATTGATTGCAATTGTAGTCTTACCTATTCCGCCTTTGTTTGAGTATACAGTAATAATTTTTGACTGAGTTGGAATATCTTCTGCTGAAACACTAGATAAAGCTTGTAGTATTCTGTTTAAATCTTCTTTTAGGACAGGTTTTGGTAAAAATTCTTTTGCTCCGAGCCTTAGCGCTCTTATTATATCGTTAGTAGAACAATCTGTTGAAGTTATTATTAATTTTGAAGTGCAAAGTTTGATTCTATCAGCCATTTCCTTGATATCTTCGCCATTTGTAGAAATGTCCATTATAACAATGCAATTTGAACCGCATTTTTTAACCTCTTCATAACCATCTATATAATCATCAAAAAGTTTAATATCATCAATAAAATCAAAGCTTTCTAAATATGATTTTATAATTTCTCTGGAATTGCTGTTTTTATCAAAAACAATTACCGAATTTTGCATCTCTAACCTCTTCTTATCAAATACTCACTTTAATATACACCAAATTGAAAATTAGAACAATCGACTTTAGTGTTAATTCTTATGGGTTTTATCATATCTTAGTATGATGCGGTTTTGTTAAAAATGCTATATAATAACGTGCGTTAGAAGAATGAGGTATTATAATGAATTCACAAATTTTATTGGTAGTTGCAGTTGTTGTAGTTGTATTTTGGGTTTATTCAATTTACACATCGGTTATCAGAAAAAGAAACAAGGCTCAAGAAGCTTTTTCTTCTATTGATATACAGTTAAAGAAAAGATACGATTTAATCCCAAATATTTTAACAATTGCTCAAAAATATATGGAACACGAACGCGGAATTATGGAAGAAGTAACAAAACTTAGAACACAAGTAATGGGACTTTCTTCTAATTTTGAAAATATTGACAGAAAAATTGCTCTTGATGGTGAAATCGCAAAGAAAATGGGACAAATCATGGTTGCGGTTGAAAATTATCCGCAATTGAAGGCTGATCAAACTATGATTACTGCTATGCAAACTTATAATGAAGTTGAAGAACATATTGCAGCTGCAAGAAGATTTTATAACTCTGCTGCAAACGAATTAAAAAATGCTGTTGAAATTTTCCCTTCTTCTTTATTTGCAAGAATGTTGAATATTAAAGCTGTTGATTTTATTAAGGCAAATGAACAAGAAAGACAGCCAATTAAGGCAAGTGATTTTTTGAAGTAAAAGAAGGTTAATAATGCCTTCTCCCGCCTTCGGCACCCTGTCTTGGATTATTCGGGCGAGCATAACATTCCAATAACAACAAATCCTTACGGATTTTTCTTGTTATTTCCATGTTATTTGCTCTTACGGGCTTGCTCGCTTACGCTCGACATCGCCCTACCGAAAATTCGCTCCCCCGAGGGAGTGAGTTTAATGCGCTAATTGAGCGACTTTGGTTTCCTCCCTTGGGGGAGGGGTAGGGGAGAGGGTGTTATCAAAATTAAGGATATCATGCCACAAGAAAAAACATACTCACAAATACGAAATGATTTTTCTAAGAAATTTTATTCTTATATAGTTCCAAGAATTCGACAGTATGAGGATGAAAGAGTTATTAGACTACTAGCATCTTTGATAGTATCAATAATATCTCTTACTTGGGTCGCTTGGATTTATTATGCGGGATTTACGCATATTAGCGAGTTTACCGATAATAAGGCCGGCTTGGTTGTAATTCTTCTATTTTGCGCTTTTGGAGGTTTTTGGATTAATAAAAAGAGCTTCGAGAAAAAAATAAAAACTGATACAATTATGCCACTTGTTTGCAAGTGTTTTGAAGATTTGGACTGGAGTCCTTATTATACAAGCGCCACAAGTATTATAAAAACTTCTCGAGTTATTAATGACTTTGATTCATTGGGTTGCGATGATGCATTTGTAGGACAACACCACGATGTTAAATTTGAGATTATGGAATCTTTTTTTACAAAAGGATACGGCAGAAATCGCAGAACGGTTTTTAAAGGTGTAGTTATTAAATTAGATATGAACAAAAATTTTACAGGACATACTCTTATAAGACCAGCTTCGTTAGTACATTTGAATATTCCCGGAAAATTAAAACGCACAAAACTGGAAGACGTTGAGTTTGAAAAGAGATTCAATGTGTTTACGGATGACGAAGTCGAAGCAAGGTATCTAATCACACCATCTTTTATGGAACGTTTGAACGAAATGAAAGTTGCATTTAAAGCTAATACTGTTTCATGTGCTTTTTATGAAAAATCATTGCTAATATCTTTGTCTACAAGCAAAGATTTATTTTCTATTGGTTCATTGTTCAAAAGGATTGACGACCCTAAACAATTTTTCACTATGTTTGAAGAAATTCTTTCTATTATCAAACTAATCGACCACTTCAAACTTAATCAGAAAATAGGCTTGTAAACTGCCCTTTATACAATAGAATAATATAAGGAGGTCTTATGTCTTTATTTATTACATTTGAAGGGGCAGATGGTTGCGGAAAAACTACACAGATTGAGCTTTTAAATAAATATTTGCAGGAAAAAGGTTTTAAAACTCTTGTTACACGTGAACCCGGGGCGAAGGGATTAGGTGAAAAATTAAGAGAAATTTTGCTCAATTATGATGGCGAAGTTTCTCCAAATTGCGAGTCGTTTCTATTTTTAGCTGATAGAGCGCAACACGTGGACTGTGTGATAAAACCTGCTTTAAAAGATGGTGTAATTGTGCTTTGTGACAGGCACACAGATTCAACTGTTGCATACCAAGGTTACGGGAGACAACTTGATATTGAGCAAATCAAAAAACTTAATGAAATCGCCGTAAACGGCTTGAAACCTGATTTGACGATTGTTTTTGATATTGATATAGAAACTTCTATGCAAAGAGTTGGTAAAACAAAAGATCGTATGGAATCTGCCGGCATGGACTTTTTCAATAGAGTTCGAAACGGTTATTTAGCAATAGCTAAAGATGAGCCGAATAGGGTTAAAGTGATTAATGCGGCAGATACGATTGAAAGGATTCACGAGAAAGTGATTAATGAAGTGAATTTAATTGGTAGATAAAAAATTGACAATGGAAAGTGGAAATGTTCAACATTGAACGTATTTTAATTAAAAAATTGTAGGGTGCAATTTTTGCACCATATAAATAATTTTCAAATTTCAACTTTCCATTGTCAATTGATTTAAGAATGTAGGTTGGGCTTTCAGCCCAACAATAATTAAAGAGGAACAACTCTCACCCGAATTTCTAAGTTTCGCACAGCTCAACTTGAAATTCTACCCTCTCCCTATGAGAGGGAACTGTCAAAATTTGCACGTTTTTAGAACGTAGGGTGGGAAAAGCGTAAGCGGTTCCTACCACAACAGAGAAAGAAAAAAATGAACTTACAAGAACTTGAACAAAGTGTAAATAATAATAAAAAGAATGTTGATTTTGACGCTCTAAAGACTGAATTAAAGGATTTGGAAGCAAAATTGCAGAGCCCTGAAGTTTGGTCTAATCAGAATTTGGCGTCTGAATTGGGACAAAAGTCGCGCGAAATTAAAGATACTCTAGAGATGTTTTCAAGATGGGAAACCACTATTGAGGACGCTAAAACAGCTCAAGAAATTGGAGATAATGAACTTATTCAAGAGAGTGAAATTGAATTAAAAAAACTTGAAAAAGAATTAGATAAATATGAAGTTCAAAAAATGCTGTCAGGGGAGTATGATGAAGCAGATGCGTTTCTTTCGATTAATGCCGGAGCTGGTGGAACAGACGCACAAGACTGGGCAAGCATGCTTCTTAGAATGTATACTCGTTGGGCGGAATCAAGAGGCTGGAAGGTTGAACTAGTTGATAAATCTGACGGTGAAGAAGCGGGAATTAAGTCTGCTACAATAAAAATCAGCGGTAAATACGCTTACGGATATGCAAAAGCCGAGAAAGGCGTTCATCGCTTGGTTAGAATTTCGCCGTTTAACGCAAACGGCAAGCGACAAACGAGTTTTGCGTCTTGCGAAGTTTCTCCGATTATTCCTGATTATGAAAAAACTATCCATATTCCACCCGAAGATTTGGAAATCGACACAATGCGTTCAGGCGGTGCGGGCGGACAGAATGTAAACAAAGTTGAAACTGCGGTTAGAATATTGCACAAGCCGACAGGTATTGTAATTAAGTGCCAACAAGAACGTTCGCAATTGCAAAATAAAGAAAATGCTATGCAAATGCTTGCGTCAAAATTGTTGGAACTTAGACAGCGCGAGCATGAAAAGAAGTTGGCAGAACTAAAAGGCGAAAACTTCGATATTAATTTCGGTTCGCAAATCCGTTCTTATGTTTTCCATCCGTATAAGATGGTCAAAGACCACAGAACAGGTTTTGAAATGGGAAATGTTGACGCTGTAATGGACGGTGATTTAGACGGATTTATTGAAGCGTATTTGAAGATGTAATGTGGTCTTTTGCTTATTTTTCATTGTATCAAAATTATCTTGGACAGTAGTGGTGCGTTTGTGACGTGAATAACGTTCAACTTGTCAAAAACTTGACAGAAGATTTTATTATATGTATACTTGTGAAGCACTATGACATATAAGCATCATGAGGTAAAAATGGAAAATCATATTAAAGACATGAATTTGCAACTTGAAGAAATGCGTAGTTGCGTGGTTATTTTACAAAAAGCTTTGCAAAATGAAAATGATGAGGTTCTTTTAAAAGATATTGATAATTATTTGGAAATCATATTGGGGAAAATTGATTTAATAATTAGAAACACAAACCTTATGTTAAATGAAATTATTAATTAATTCTTTTCAAAAAATTTTTCAATAGAAACATTGAGCAGTTGCGATAATTGAATAAGCTTTTTTAAACTAATATAACGTTCAATGCGTTCTACGTGTCCAATGAATTTAGAATTCGCATCCAAAAGTTCTGAAAGCTTCTCTTGGGACAGATGTTTTTCCAAACGGTACTTTCTAATGTTTGAACCAATGTTAGTGTAAATTTCTTTTTCTAAATTCATACTAACATCGTATGCTATATGCTTATTAAGCACCACTAGCGTATAAGCACTATTTGTATTTTTATTTATTATAATTCAGAAGTTTTATAAACAAAATAGCCTTCATAATTATAGCTTGCATCAATTCCCTTCATATAAACGCCTCTGTCACTGATTTTGTCTGTCAAAGATTTTTTCAAAAGCTCTTTTATTTCAACAGTTTTAATAGGGCTGCGTTCCATGGACAAAAGGTAATCTTCTTTATCAACAATGCTCCAATCAACGACTTTTTGGATTTCTTTTTTTAATATTAAATCAAGCCAAATTCTTGTGGAGCGACCGTTTCCTTCTCTAAAAGGATGTGCAATATTCATTTCAACATATTTATCAATAATTTCATCAAAATTAGATTGAGGCATTTTTTCAATATTTTCCAACGCCTGCTCTAAATACATGACAGGTGCAAATCGGAAATTACCTTTTGCTAAATTAACTTTTCTGATTTCTCCTGCAAATTCATAAATTTCATCAAATAAATATTTATGAATAAACGCAAGTGATTCGAATGTGCCTGCTTCAAGCTTATCAAAACAGCCATTTTCAAACATTTGCAAAGCTTTTGTTTTACTGATTTTTTCTTCTACTCTGGCAAGTTCTGCAGAATCAGTTATGCCTAATTTATTTTCTAAAACCATAATTTTTAAACCGCAACTTCTTCTTTCTTAATCTGATTCATCGGATTCCAATTGTCGTTTAAGTTATTTTTTATCAAATTTTTGTAGTGTTCTTCTTTATAATCCAAAAGCGCAAGCTGTGTCTTAAGTTCTTCCATTTGTTTGAGCGCTTTGTCTTTTGTGGTTTTAATAATCTCATAGCGTTCAGGTATTGTGGAATCGCCAATTATGCATAAATCAATGTATCTTTTAACAAGCTTAGTTTCAGTTCCTATTGAACGTAAACATTTTACGATTCTTACCCAATTCAAATCATCTTCTGAAAACAATCTTATGTTATTTTGATTTCTGGTGATAAACGGGAAAAAACCATTCTTTGCCCAAAATCTAAGCGTGTGTTCGGAAATTTCCATCTTTTCGGCAACTTCTTTGATTGTGTACATAATAGCTCCTTTTTCTCTATCATAACATATTATAAGCTAATTGTTAAACTTGCATTTATATTGCATATTCAAATTTCAACTTGTATTAATAATGCAATATAACAAATATTTATGCTACTTTAGGTCATTTTTATTTTTATAAACATTCCATAAAATTATATTATGGATGTAAAAAAGGAACTTGGATTAAAAATCAAAAGATTAAGACAAAAAGAAGGGCTTACGCAAGAGCAATTTGCGGAAAAGTTAAACATTGCAACTCGTACTTTAGCAGGTATTGAGATTGGCGAAAGCTTTGTTTCTGCACAAACAATCGAAAATATTCTTAGTTTTTCGGATATTTCGTTTGAAGATTTCTTTATTTCCAGTCACTTAAGACCAACAGAAGATTTGCTAAACGATATTTACTCATATTTAGACAAAGTAAAAGATGATAGAGAAAAAGTTGAAAGTATTTATAAAGTCGTAAAAGCTTTGGCAAATGAATAATTGTAAAGAAATGTTAATCGTTATAATGTGCTTATAATGCATAACATGACGATTTTATGAATTTTTATTGCATAAAATAAGCAATTTTTAAATCTAAAAATACTTTATATTTATACAAAGAGAACACGAGTATAAATAAGGAGATTTAGAAATGGCAGATTACACAGTTCAAGCAGGCGACACTTTAACAAAAATTGCAAAAGCACATGGAACATCAGTTTCAGAATTGGCAAAACAAAATGGTATCACTGATGTTAACAAAATTGAAATCGGTCAAGAATTAAGTTTGGGCAAAACAACACTTTCTGCGCCAAAACCACAACAAGAACAAACAGTTGGCTTGGATACCTTGGAAACTCAATCAAAAAAAGATTCTACTGATTTGGTCAAAACAACTGCGCTCGGATTCGGAGCAGCTTATGTAGGTGCTCATGTTTATGATGATGTAAAAAAATATGCACCAAAAGTAAAAGCTAAGACAGTGAAAGCATACGCACATATGAAGGCAACTGCCAAACAAAATGCAAATGCTGTGAAAAACTTTGTTGCACAAAAAGCTGGTGACGCAAAAACCAAAGTTAAAACGACCGCTATGAAAACAAAAACAAGGGTGCAAACTGCTGCTGCGAAAACAAAAACTGTTGCAGGAAGAGCTGCTCAAAAGGCAAAGGTCGCTGGAAGATATACAAGATTTATTGCAAACACAAAGGTTGCACCAAAATTAATTAAAGGTGCTTCAAGATACGCAACCCCACTAGCAATTGCCTTTGAAGCAGGAAAGTGCTACAAAGCTTTTGATAATGGCGCCGTGGAAGGTGGAAAACAAATAGCAAAATCAACTTGTTCTCTTGCAGGCGGCTGGGCAGGTGCAAAAATAGGTGCAGCTGTTGGTAGTTTTGCGGGCCCTGTCGGCACTGTTATAGGGGGTGTTGCCGGTGGTATCCTTGGATATTGTTTGGGCGAAAAATTATGTTCATAATGAATAATTTGTAGTTAGCAATTAAAAAAGGATGGCATTAATGCCATCCTTTTTTAAACTTTTCCTGTTGAGCCAAAACCGCCGGCTCCGCGTTCTGTTTCAGTAAGTTTTGTAACAACTTCGATTTTTGCTTGTTCGTAACGAGCAATAACCATTTGAGCAACTCTTTCATCGGGTTTTATGGTATATGGCTCATTTGATAAATTTACTAATGGAATGCAAACTTCGCCGCGATAGTCTTCGTCAATTGTGCCAACACAGTTAATGAGGCTTATGCCGTGCTTGATAGAAAGACCTGAACGTGGTCTTATTTGAGCTTCATAACCGTGTTCCAATTCGATTTTCAAGCCTGTCGGAATTAATTTTCTTTCTAAAGGCTGAAGTGTAATTTCTTCATCAATAGCTGCGCACAAATCCATGCCAGCAGCACCTTCTGTTTTGTATTCAGGAACAAAACGATTGTGTTCCATTCTAAAAATCTTTAAAATCATACTTTCTCCTAAAAACTTTAAATCAACATAATTTAGTTATTCCCTCTCCTAGGGAGAGGGTTAGGGTGAGGGTTTTATTTTCATGTATAAAACACCCTTAGCAATATGTAGGTTGGGCATACTTGCTCAACAAAAACTTTATATTTAAGCCGTAATAATAGTTTTACCATCAATAACTTGCTTAGGGAAAATTGTAAGGGTTTCGATACCCTTGATTTTATTAAGCTTGCTATCTTCAGGATTAGCTTTTTGTGCTTTTTCAACAGCTTCTGAGTTGCCATTAGCCATTGACATAAAACTGTTAGAATATTTTATAAACAAATTTCGTCTTGGTGTAAAACTATCGTTTTGTGATATTGATGATACGTTCATTTTATTTTTACCTCACAAGGAATATTTTCTAGCAGATATAATTTAGAGTCAATAAAAGTGTTACATTTGTAACAAAAACAATTTTGTGCTAGAATTTTTGGTGGGTACGCACTCCAAGCTTGGATTATAATTTCTAAGTTTCATTAAGCTTTACCCACCCTACAATTGATAAAACGTAGTGGCAGGATTTTTAATAGGTTACTATCGATACCGCCACTATGAGTGACAATTAAATATAACAAACCTGTCGTAGTGGCAAGGACTCCAGCTAAAGCTGACTAAATGTCAGGTTTTGCAAGGAGGAAAGTGAATTCGAGCGTGAGCGAGATGAGCTGTATATAAGATATATGCCGATACCGCCACTATGAGTGACAATTAAATATAACAAACCTGTCGTAGTGGCGGAATCGGTATACGTGCACGTTTGAGGGGCGTGTGGAGCAATCCTTGCGGGTTCAAGTCCCGCCTACGACATTATTTTTTAGAACCGCCTAAATGAGCCTCTATTTTAGTATTTAAATTTCTTAAATCAAGTAATATTATCCGGCTAAAAATATTATTCTTTTTTGTAGCAAAAATTTTTTTTAGATGTTTTGAATTTAAAAAAGGAATAAAGAAATGAAAATATTACCGATAAATACAAGATTTGAAACACAAGCAAAAATAAAATTCGATAATCAAACTAAAAACCAAACAGAAGTTGGATTACGAGTAAATAAAAGTAATTTTAATTATGGCTATAATGATATAGCTTTCGGTTCTAACTTGCAAACTTTAGAGAAAATGGGCAAACTGACAGCTTCTAAAAATTATAAATTTGAAGATTTGTATAAACTGTTTAAAGAAATGGATTCCAAAGCTCAAGAACATGTTCAAGGCATGATTAATCGTTTTGGAAAAGAAGGTTTGACATTAGAAAACTATTTGCCGGCATGTGTAAAACAATCAAATTTATTCCGATACAATTCTGAAACCGTTGAAAAAAATGTTCGCGGTTTAGTTGAAAAATTTAAAAACGAAGGGTTGGATATGAATACTTATATTCAGTCGTGTATTGCGCAACCTTCTTTGTTTTGTTCTAAACCGGAATCAATAGAAGGAAATGTTCGTAATGTCGTAAAATCTTTTTCTAACGAGGGTTTAAATACAAGAGATTATTTAATGGCATGTATTAAACAGCCGCAACAATTCACAATGAATCCTGAAACTATAAGTTCTAACGTTCGCGATTTAGTGAAAAAATTCGAACAAGAAGGTTTAGATTCGAAAAAATATCTTAAATCTTGTTTACGCATGCCATCACTCTTCACAATAAAGCCCGAAGCTATCGAAAACAACATACGCATGGTAGTTAAAAATTTTGAAACAGAAGGTCTGAGCATAAAAGATTATGTACAGGCTAGTATTAAAAGTCCATCGTTGTTTTATGCAAATCCTGAAACTATTATCCAAAACGTGAATAATTTTGTAAACCGTTTTGAGAAAGAAGGTATTAAAACAAAAGATTTTTTGAATATTGGCAAAAAATGTCCGCAATTATTTTATCAAAAATCAGAAACTTTGGAACGTAATATTTTAGAAACCGTTAAACAATTTGAAAGTGAAGGACTGAATGTAAAAGATTACCTGAAGGCTTGCTTTAAACAAGCAAATTTACTGACATTCTCTGCTGACAGAATTAAATCTAACGTTTACAGCTTCGCAGAAAGATTTAAACAGGAAGGTATAACTCCACAAATTTACTTTAAAGCTTGCTTAAAAACACCTTCTCTATTTTGTAATAAGCCTGAAACCATAGAAAACAATGTAAGAGATGTTGCAAAAAGGTTTGAACAAGAAGGTTTAACAACAAAAGATTATGTTATAGCTTGCACAAAAGCGCCGGCTTTATTTTACTTGTCACCTGCTACAATTGAAAATGATGTACGAGAATTGGTCAAAAAATTTGCAGATGAGGGTTTGACCGTAAAAGATTATATAAACGGTTGCCTGCTTAAAACACCGGCATTATTTTATGCCGCTCCGGAAAGAATTGCCGAACACATAAAAGCATTTATGTACGTGGAACAAAATAAGGGTAACTTGCCAACTATGCAAGATATAATGAAAAAGAGTCTTTCGCATTCTACATCCTTAATCTATTTGCAAGGCATTGTTCGTCCGCAAATTATGAAACAATCGTCAGAACTTGCTCATATAAGTTCCACCGGGCTTAAACCAAGATTAATTGAATATTTCAAAGAACACCCAAAAGTACAATTTAGGCTTAAGGTTCTAGATAATGAAATGAGTGGAAATTTTGTTAAAACAATGCAAGAGTTTTCTGAAAAGGAATTTGGTAGAACTGATGCTTTTGTTTATGAATTTGTTAAATAAAATAAATACTTGTTCGTGATAAATTCTTTATTTCTGAAATTTTCTTTTATTATTTTACGTCTTAAAAAGGTTTTTGTAACCGCAAAATACAACAATAATAGTTATATGTAAATGGATGTTTTATTACATCAAACAACTTTAAATTTAAGAATAGCAGTCTCATTAATATTTTTATATTAAAAAAGCGATAATGGCTTAAGCCATTATCGCTTTTAATTTAGCTTAACTGATTTTTAGTAAAGAATAGTCAATACTTCATCAGGATTCAAGCTAGAATCGTTAGTTGTGTTCGGTACGAAAATGTACTTAGCTTCATCAACGAATTCATAGCATACGCCAAATACACCTGAAGCAGCAAGCTTAGTGATGTTGTAAACACCTTTACCAACTGTGATAAAGCTGCTACCAACACTCTTAAGACCTTTAACAGGGTGTAATGAAGCAGTATCGGCAAAAGCATCTGACCAGTTGTCACCGTATTCTTCAACGCCGTTAGCAACTACTTCTGCAGCTGAAGAAGCTGTTCTTCCTGCTACACCTGCAACTCTACCAACCATAGAGAATGGTGCGCCAAGAACTCTTGAAACTACGTTAGGGTTCTTAGTTACGTTTACTTCTGCAGATGAAAGTTGTTTAGGGAATTCGGCACAATTGTCACCATTTTTGATGTTTTCGAATTGAACTTCAATATAACCCGGTTTTTTAACTCCAGGTCTTGCAACGCTTGTTACTTTGCCTTTAACAGTTGAGCCAGCTGGGTAAGTTACGCCTGCGATTTTTGTATCTTCAACAGTTTTAGCTGTGAAAGTATCGCCAACGTTAGAAGTTCTTGCGCTAATTCTTTCGCTTAACTTAATCTTAACTGCGATTGGTTCATATTTTGTAGCACAACCTGCAATACCTTTAGATGTATCAATTCTGAAGTTTGCTTTCAATGCGCCTAACATATAAGCAACTTGTTCTTTTGATAAATACTCATCGTTAACTACTTTATCTTTATCAGGAATTTTGTTTAAAATATTTGAAGCAATAACTTCATCTGCTGCGCCTACAGCCCAGTTAGGGATGTATTTAACAGTTTGACCTTCAAAGGTTGGAGTAGCAGTTCTATCAACATCTAAATCCATCATTTTAGCGAAAGTAGCAAATACTTCTGCTTTTGTAATTGGTTGATCCGGTTTGAATGTTGAATCTGGATAACCAATCATAACATCAGCAGTTAAAGCTCTGTCGATTTGAGATTTAGCCCAATAATCAGTTGCAACGTCAGTATATTTGTTGTCTTTAACATCTGTTAAATTTAGACCGTCAGCAATAATAAATGCTAATTCTGAACGTAATACAGGCATTTTAGGGTCATATAAACCAGCTCTTCTTGAGTCCATTTGACCTTTCATGTTGCTAAGCATTTGTTTTGCAAAACGAGCAACAACTACGTTTTGTTTACCTTCAATTGTTTTAACATTGCAAGGTTTGTAAATTTTTCCACCAACGATAACGTCGTTTTCAGAAGTTACCATTGCATGGCTTTGAGAACCGAACAATGTAGGATGAGCGTAAGCTTGTAAATCTGCAGGTTCACCCGCCATAGCTACGCAAGAAGTTACACAAGCAACACTCAAAGCTGCCATAAATTTTGTAGATAATTTCATACTTCTCCTTTCCTTTTTACTCTCGCTTTTTTCTTTTTCTAGTTTATTATATCATTATTTTTTCATTAAGTAAGCCTGAGGATAACAAAAATCCTCTCTGAAACCAATTCTTCTATACATTTTTAATGCTTTATAGTTGTTTGTTTCAGTTGTTACATTGACCTCGCTGAAGGCTCTTTTGCCTAATTTTGTCCAATCAACAATCGTTTTGATTGAACGGTTTAAAAGATGTTCTGAAAATCCGTGTCCTCTATGCTCTTTTTCGATTGCAACCAAAGGCAAGTTTGCAATTTTACCGCCCGTAACGTTTGCGAACGCAAAACCTACCGGCTTATCATTATACAAAAGTACAGAAGTAACTTCCGGTAAAAATTCGCCATAAATGTTATCAACTACTTTATTGATAATATCTTCCGTACCTTCCATAGTCTTAAATCTTGTATCGTACACCGCGTCTTGAGTATCTCTGAATGATTCATGAATAATTCTTACGGCGTCTTCTCTATAAGATGGGTCATAACTTACAAGCTTGTATTCAGAAGGTCTTTCGCTTAATTTCATGTTTTCTAAAATTCTTTCGGAAGAAGCGTTACCCATCATAAATCTTAAAACGGCTAGCCCGATGTATTTGAATCCATATTTTGAAATATCAGCTGTAAACACTGATTGATGACCAATCATAGGATATGAAACAACTTTTGTTTGGCGTTCAACTTCTGTTAACTCTAAGAATTTTTCGATAAGAAGTCTGATTTTTGTTAGTTCATCTTCTGTTCCAAGACAATGAATCAAATTAAGTTCAATTGATTCTGAAATAGAAGTTGTATAAACCAAAAACGCAGTCGGGATTTCATTTTCTTTCAAAACTATACATTTCATGTAGTCTTTTTCAACGGCATCAATAAATTCTTCATAAGGAAGCGGCTCAAGTTCAAATTTATACTCGCTTACAGCCTTTGCCTTGAAGTCGTTGTAGACTCCTGCAAAAAATTTGTATATGTTGCTGTTTAGTAATTCCACTTCGTATGATGTATCTGCCATAAAATATCCTCTTGTTTGCACTCTGAATTACATAATATGGTGCATTTTTTCGCGTTTCGTGTTTATGTATCTTTCGTTGTATTTATTAACTTCTGATTTTAAGTTAATATTTTCGTGTATCGTTAAACCGTACCCTTTCAATCCAACGATTTTTTTAGGGTTGTTTGTTATTAAATTAAAGTTGTTGAAGCCTAAATCTAAAATAATTTGCGCCCCAACTCCGTAATTTCTTAAATCAGGTGCAAAACCTAGTGAAACATTTGCTTCCACCGTATCTTGACCTTCTTCTTGAAGTTTGTATGTTTTAAGCTTGTTAATAAGTCCGATTCCGCGTCCTTCGTGGTCGCGAATATAAATTACAGCACCTTTGCCGTAATCATTAATCATTTTTAAAGCTGTATGTAATTGCCAATTGCAATCGCATTTTAAACTGTGGAAAATATCGCCCGTCAAACATTCGCTATGGACCCTGATTAAAGGGATTTTGTCAGAACCGTCATCTTTAACGAGTGCAACGTGTTCGCAACCGGTAATTGTGTCGAGATATCCGACAATATTAAAATCACCGAATTGTGTCGGCAAAAACACTTCAACTTCACGTTTTACAAATTTTTCTTTTTCTAACCTGTATGCGATTAAATCAGAAACAGTGATGAATTTGATATTGTGCTTTTCGGCAAATTTATGCAAATCATCGCGTCTTGCCATTTCGCCATTTTCTTTCATGATTTCGCACATAATTCCTGCTTCTCTATGTCCGCAAAGTCTTGCTAAATCAACAACAGCCTCTGTATGTCCGCATCTTTTTAATACTCCGCCTTTTCTTGCGACACAAGGGAATAAATGCCCTGGTCTGCGCAAATCGGAAGGTTGCGCGTCAGGCGCAATGGCTACTTCAATGGTTTTTGCTCTGTCAAAAGCTGAAACGCCGGTTGTAACGCCGTATTTTGGGTGCGCATCAATACTTAGAGAAAACGCGGTTTGCATACTTTCTGTATTTTTTTCTACCATTTGAGGAAGGTCAAGTTGTTTTGCAATGTTGTCAGAAATCGCTAAACACACGATTCCGCGACATTCCTTAGTAATAAAGTTTACAAGTTCAGGCGTTACAAATTGAGCAGAACAAATTAAATCGCCTTCATTTTCCCTGTCTTCGTCATCTGCAACAATTAAGGGTTTACCTGCTTTGAAATCCTCTAAAGCTTCTTGAATTGTGTTAAACTTGCCTGTCATATTAACAAAAACCATTCCTTTGTAGAAAATCTATATCTATTCTTGACCTATTATCACTCGTTGATAAAAAATTTTCAATATATTTAGCTGGGATATCGACCTCTATATTCACCAAATCACCAGCTTTAGTATTTTTTAACCACTCGTGGCATTCAATAATTGTTTTGCAACCTGTGATAGTTTGGACTTTTCCTGTTTCTTCTACGATTTCAGTAAACATAGAACAATTCTAGCACATTTTTGAGTAAATGTACAGGATAAAGAAAGCAAACAAGGTTAAACGCGTTGTTCGAAATTCGTTATATTACGATGTTGCTTGCTGTTGTACTCGTAGGTCGTGTTGGACAATTTACATCCAACACGACAAATATTTTGCTAGAAAAATTAATGTCGTGTTCAATGAAAAATGTTGAATACGACCTACCGACTACTGATTTTACAATTTTACATTCTCTTTCGCTTTTCTTATAGCATCTTCTACCGTGCCTGTGTGTTTTGTATAACTTGCTAAAAAGTCAGAATTGAATTTTTGATTATTGGCAATTGTTTCGTTGGAAGTAAAATCGCTAATTGATTGTCCGTAGATTTCAAACGGTTTTAATGAAGAATCATTCTTGCACAAGTTTGCCATTGTTCTTAGTGCCAACATTTCAGCGGTAGCTTCCTCTTCTTTTGTGGCTTCTTTAGTGTGCTTACCATCTTTTTCAAGGTATAAGTGGTAAGCTTCGTGGACTAATAATTTAACCATTCTTGCTTGCGTTGTTCCTTCTTCTGTCCATTCTGATATATCAGTATCATTTGTTTCAATTGCTAAGATATCGTCTTCAACTCGACCGGCTCCCTTGCTTTCAATATCAAGTGTAATGTTATTTAAACATTCTATAAACAATTTTTCGTCAACTTGTTTATCTAAGCCGGAAGCTTTAAAGTTTGATTTTATGTAGTTTCTGGCTTCATCAATCGCCTGTTGATGTTGTTCTGCTCTATTTTTAACTTCACTGAATTTTGTTCCTCTTAATGTCATATCATCGTCATACATATTCATAACATTATTAACTGCAGTTTGGCGTAAAGTTATTTCTGATTTTATTTCTCTATCTTCTTTAGCTCCATTCATGCCCAAAATATCGCTTAAAATTGCAACTGCAATATCAGCCTTAGATGGATTTTCATTAAGTTTTAAGCCAAATCTATCATGCCCATCAAGGTTTTGAATATTTTCCGGATTATAATTTTTTAGTTTGTTTAAAACTTCTTGTTTATCTACTTCTTTAGGGAAAGTCATTTTGTCAAAATTATTGATTAATTCACTAATTTCATCTTTTGCAACTTGGGTAAATTTCTCTGTATCAATAGGAACATACATATTTGTTAATTCATCAATTTTTTTAGGATTTTCAATAATGTCTTTACAAGAAACTTTTGCAATATTTGATCCTTCAATATCTTTATAATGTTGTGCAACTTCTATTAACGCATTTTTAACTGCTTCTTTTTTATTATTTGGCATTAATTCGTTAAAAACTTCCATCAACATACTCATTGCAAAATCTGCCGAATTACAAATATTTTCGGGCAAACTGTTTAATGTTCCTTTTCGTGCTTGTTCTAACGATTCGCTAAATTTGTTTTCATCAAGTTTGTATTTCTGAACAAACAAACCCGTCATTGATTTTAATTCATTATATGCGTTTTCAATATTTTGTTTATTTGTTGTTGCAGTATCGTTATTATTTTTAGGAGATGTATTAGCCGTTTTTTCTATGTTTTCAGCTTCTTCTATTTGAATATTTTTATGCAGAGTTTTGTTGACTAAATCAACAATTCTTTTCCAACAATCTTTAGAAAATTGCACAATAGCATCCTTATGAACTTCATAATTATTGTTTTTATTTGGTGTTTCATTTTTGTTGTTTGAAACTTGCATGTTATTTGAGTCGTCAAACTCGTTTATTATTTGAGTCCACACACTTCCTAATTGCTTGCACTCTTGACTACTCAAGCCCAATTCCTTTTGAATGCCTTGAGTTATACCACCTTTATCTATTCTAAAATGTCCGTCAATTCTACCGTCAGTCATAATAGTCCTTAATTTTATTCTTATTTTATGTATCGGCAATTTTTTAGAAAACTTTAGGGTATTAAGAAAAATTGTTACAATTTTGTAATATTTAACAGTCAGTCAGTAGATATTTCTCTTGATTGTAACAATTTCGTTATAATTAAGAGAAATGTCTACGTTCTGTCATAAAATCCTTCATATAACGTTTCGTCGAGCCATTAGGCATTTTTTCTTTTTTGCATAAATACTCAATTTGATCATTGCTATATGTTGTTTTATAGTCGTAGTCGTAGGTCGTGTTGGACAATTGTCATCCAACACGACCTACCTACTGCTTACGATTTTACCAGCATCATTAGTTATCTCCAATAACGAATTCCGTCTTCTTGCATTTTATCATATTTTACTTGATGATTTTTAACGCCCGTAAATTCGTTCGGTTTAAAGAAATGTCTTACATATTTTACATTCTTACTATCATTCTCTATTTTGGTAGTATTAAATTTCTTATTTCCTTCAATTAGTACATCGTAATCATTCATCTTCATTCGAGTTGCATCTTCTTTATTTTGTAAAACAGTGCTATTAGAACAATTTATCAGATATACTTTATCTTCTTTACCATCTTTTCTTGAATTATCAACTATTGAATAATTACAATTTTCTAATTGATATCTATCACTTTCGTTTGTACCTTTAATTGTTGCAGAATTAATATCCTTGAATATTGTATAATAATCGTCAGGCGATGATGTGTGTTTCCAACCACCATTTCCAGCGGGAGAATATGTTCCGTCAGATACACTTGTTCCTCCTCCCCAAGTATATTCAATATCATCACCACCTTGATTAAAGTTTTCTACTGAGCCACCTTTTTGATCTGGATAAATAATTTTAGTACCATCAGCACTCATTGTTACAGAGTTCATATATTTACCCTTACTGTATATTTTTGAATAATCTTTTACTTCAGACTTAAAATTAACTCCACCAAGTTCAATATTATAATCGTTAACTTCAAAATGAGTCTTTTTATATGGCACAAAATGCATATCCGATTTATTAATATTCAATTTTGATTTGTCTGCATTGTTAGCTTTCATTGATTGCTCAATACATTTATAAAAAAATAGACTTTTTATACCTTTTTCTTCAACTCTTGTATGAAAAACAATAGTACCATTAGCTTTTCTTACAAATGCGGTTGCATTGAAAAAATCAGCTTCATCTTGCTCTAATTTCCCATTATTATTAAGATCAAATGCACTTGCATATTTTTTTTGACAATAGGTAGCATTTTTGCTTTGTTGAATTTTAGTAACTGGTACGCCTTCAACTGCATAAAAACCACTATCTAAAAATCCCTTATCTACAATATCCTTCCTTTTTTTAACAATTTTGTAATATGGTTTTATACTACCGTCAAAAGAATAATGCATTTTATTAATGTCTCCAGACATTTTGGTACCTTTTTTCGTTCCATCTTTTTGTCTTGTCCAAAACATTACACTGCCGTCTGCTTTTTCGCTAAAAGTTGTTGCATTGAACAAATCTGCTTCTTTTTGGCTAAAACCTTTTTGTCCATCAGAATCAAATACATTTGAATACTTTTTTTGTAAAGCTGTAGCATCTTTTGATTTTTTTACATCCTCTGCTGTCATTCCTGCTTTGACAACAAATTTTCTGCGTTGCACCGTTGTTTTCTCAATACTCATTTCTAAATCCTCGCTTTTTCTCGTGTTTAATCTCTTGATACATTAATAAAGTTTTTGGATTCTTAAGAATTGCTCAAAGAAAACGCGGAGCTACTACTACTACTACTACTACTACTACGTTTGCGCCAATTGTAAAGATTTTTATTCTCGCTTAATATTTAGCAATAATTCGTTACAAAACATATTTGGTGAGTTCAAGAAGCAATCGCTACGCAACTTGTTGGTAGTCGTAGGTCGTGTTGGACAATTTACATCCAACACGACAAATGCATAAATTTTAATGTCGTGTTCAATGAAAAATGTTGAACACGACCTACTATACTATCACACCAAACTATACTTGTTTACATATCTTTAAAATTAGGCAATTTTTATCATTTAAAATACTTTATTTATATAGTAGGCAGATTTGGGTGACACATGAATAAAATCGGATATATTCCTTATTACAGCTATAATGTAGTTTCTAAAGGTGAAAATAAAACAGATTCACCTAATATTTCTGATACCGAAAATAGAACACAACGCCCTAATCAAGAATATATGACATCCCAAGTAAGTTCTGCTTCTCGTGCTTATGGACTTAGTTTTGTAAACCACAACAAAACAATTCCACAAATGTCTTTAAGCAATATGGTTGATTGGCTTGAATCACAAGGGAAAGTAATGGGAGAAGATTTTGATATAGATTCAACTTGTACAATGGGAAATGCTCTTGTAACTCTAAAAAATAACAAAGGTGAAAATGAATTGACTATTCACTACGATGGAGGTAATCATTCTGCTTGGAGTTGTTATGAGCTTACGGAATATAAAGATAATAAACCATATCAAGTAACATACAGAAATCAAGATAATAAAATTAATATGACAACTAAAGTTTTTGATAAAAATGACTCCAGTATCAATAGACTTATAAAAGAAAATCTTACATATGATACGACACCGCAAGAATATGAACAGTATTTGAAAGATAATAATATAAAATATAATATTGAATATTCAGGCGAAGAAGATAATAATCGTAGTGCATATATTGATATTTTTGACGAAAATGGAAAACATACAGATGGATTATGGTTCTATTATGGAAACCACAAATTTGATGAACACTGTCAATGGTTAGCAAGAAGTAATTATAACGAAAATGATAAAGAAATCCGTCGCATAGAGTTTAATCCAAATACGACAGAAGTTACAACATACCTCAATTATTTGCATTAAAAGTCTTAGGTCGTGTTGGACAATTTTCATCCAACACGACAAATATTTTATTAGAAAATTTAATGTCGTGTTCAATGAAAAATGTTGAACACGACCTACCCACTTATTACTTGCTAAAGTTTTTTGAATTGCGTTAAATCGACCTGTTATATTAACAAAAACCATTTCTTTGCAGAAAATCAATATCTATTTTTGACCTATCATCATTCTTTGATAAAAATTTTTCAATATATTTAGCTAGGATGTCGACCTCTATATTCACCAAATCACCCATTTTTAAGCTTTTTAGACATGTATTTTCGTATGTGTGAGGGATTATTGCGATGTTTATTAAATTATCCTCAACGCACGCAATAGTCAAGCTTATGCCGTTTATCGTAATCGAGCCTTTTCTTATTGTGTATTTAGCTTCTTCATCTGTTAATTTAATTTGCAAATCGTAAAATTCGTCATTGTTTTTTAAACCAACGATTGTGGCAACGCCGTCAACGTGACCACTCACAATATGTCCGCCAAAACGTCCATTCGCACTCATCGCACGTTCTAAGTTTACAATGTCGCCGAGCTTTAGCTTGCAAGAAACCTTGAAGGTTTCAGGGGAGATGTCGGCAGAAAAACTGTTTCTACCAATTTCTGTAACAGTCAAACAAACTCCGTTCACAGCAATGCTATCGCCAATTTTAGTATTTTCTAAAACCTCGTGACATTCGATAACAATTTTTCTATCTGTGACAGTTTGGACTTTCCCTGTTTCTTCTACGATTCCGGTAAACATAGACTAATTTTAGCACATTTTTGAGTATATGTACAGACAAAAAATGAAACTATAAGGCAATCGAAGTTCAAAATATTTGAATTTTATCCAAGAATATCAAAATCCGCATCGTCGTCTAAATCAAAAGATATATCGTCATTATCGTTAATGTCGCCAATAGCATGATCACCATTTTCGTTAAATAAATAATCTTGTGGTGTATCTATAATTCCACCAACATATCTTCCTGAAATGTTCGCAGTTACAATTTGATCACCTGTATTCGGAATATAATCATTGCTATTTGGAACCCAGCGTTCCATAACGCTTTTGGGCATTTTTCCCGTTAATAAAAAATATGCTTTTTCCTTAAAATCTAAACCACCGGGAATAACCATCTTTGTAGATTCAAATTTCGGAACATTCCAACCTGACATGCTACTTCCTGCAAGGTTTTTAAGTTTACTGTTTACTGATTTTAGTTGCATACGAACAGGTTGTATTGTACTAATTTTGGGCATTACTTTTTGTATCATTCTTATTATCCTCATCATATTGCTTAGATAGTTGGTATCCTTTAATCCATTTTGCACCTAAAAGTAAGCAAGCAGATATCATAAGTCCAAGACTTATTTTTTCGGTTGTTTTTAATTTTTTTGATAAATCAACCCCTATTGCTCCTGTTAACAAAGCTCCAATAAATGCAATTGTTGATAAACCATCTAATAATTCTACTTTTTTTTCAATGTAGTTACTCTTTTCTAAGTATTTTTTATACTTGTTATCTGTATTATTGTTTTTGAAAACGTTGTTTCTGTTTAATGTTGATATTGCATTAATTTGCATAAGTTTCTCCTTATGAATCTCCCATTTTTTTTATAAATTCTTGCAATTTTTTCATGATTTCATCCATTTTTTTGCCTTTTTTGCGTTGGTCATCCATGAATTCTGCTGTTTTTATCAAAGCGGCACCTAATGCAGCTGTTGTAGAACCTGCAATAGCTGCATTTACTGCATTTCCGAGCAAAGGTACCCAAGTAATGCTTTTTGATGCCCATTTAAAGGTACTTAAACCGATTTTGTGTCCTGCAATACCTGTACCTATTATTTTTAAAGCATTTTTTGATAAATCAAAGTTATAAATTCCATTTAAAATATGAGCTGCCATTGCAACTTCTACGCCTGATAACAAAAGTTCTTCAAGCCCTCCTGCTTGTGCTAACGCGGCAGCTGCTGCACCATTTCCTACGGAATAGGCAGCTACCCAATTCGTTGCTTTTTCTTTTTCGGCATATCCTCGTAAATCATTTAAAGCACTAACTTTTTGTAACGAACTTCTGTTTAAAAGTTTATTGGTTTTAGTTAACGACTTTGCGCAGCCAAAATTTGTAGCTGTTGTAATTGGTGATATGTACATGTCTATTTCCTTATAATAATCCCTATGATTTATAATGTATTTTTAATATATCAATAAGTCAATGCATATATTAGCCATATGGCTAATATATTTTAATAATTCTTTACAACAAATTGCCTAATAATGTTTTTTAGACTATTTAAAGTAAGTATGAAAATCAATAATTCTAATAATTTAGCTTTTCGTTCGGGGTTAACAACTAAAATTGCAATAAAAGAAAAAAATGTTAATCCGACAGAGATTGAATCAAATTTTATGAACGATTATAATATAGAGACTTCCTTTGGTCAAAACAAATCAGCTGCATTAGCTAACAAATTTTGTGCCGATATTTTTACTAGACTTGAAAATGTGTTCAAAAGTAATTGCGCATTTCCACCTTGTATAAAACTGTATGATAGAAAAGACTTGGTGGACATTTCATCCGCTGAAAATTTTTGCATTCCTGATACAAAAGAAGTTCTTTCAAATGATTATCCATTCCCCGGTCGTTCTATATTTTTTCGAAGTTTTAAGAACTTAAGATATATAGATGATGTCACAGAGTTTCAATATAAGAACAAAAAAACAAGTTCTTCGCATTTTTTAGCACCATTTATTCATGAATGGTTGCATAGTTTGCAACTTGATGAAATATATAAAAAATTTGGTTATGGTGGGAACTGTGATTTTTTAAAAAGTATTTATCCAACTCATAATCGGAAAATTACAGGTTATAATCTGATAAAAAATCTTCAAACTAAAACGCTAACTCCGAAAGAAAATGAAATCGTATATGATGTTTTGGGTGAATACGCAACTTTTTCTGTAAATCAGTATCTTGAAGTTTTTAGTGAAACTTTTACAAAATTTATCTGTGCATCTCTAAAAGGAGTTGAATTAGTAAAAAATCCAATAGATTTATTAAAGAATTCTCCAAAAGAATTTCAGAAAATTATAAATAAAATTATGCTTTAACCTTGTTCAATCCAGCTTCTGATTTTTTCTCCGGCTTCGCCTTCGTCTACGCCATCAAATTCACGTTTAAGTTCTCTTAATGCATCACGGATTTCTGCGCCTGAAGTAGGAATTGCAGCAGGTTTGTTTTGTTGTTCCAACAAACCTTGTTGAAGTTGTGATTGTTTTTCTATCATATCAGCAGCGTTAACGCTCAAATCTTTGATTTGTTTTTCTTGTGCTTCGTTCATTTCTCTTAAACGCATCAACTCTTCTTCTTGAGCAGCTTTAGCTGCATTGATTTTTTGAGTCAATGCTTTATGACCGAAGAACAAACCGAATGCAAGAAGTGCGATTGCTAACCACCAAGGATTACCGTGTTCAGCCTTAATTGGAGCTTTAACGTTCTTATCACCTGCCATGAATGGATCCAAAGAATCTGCAAAAGCGATTGTTACATTTTCAGGATCTGCTTTAGGGCTTGCAGCATGAGCTACCAATTCTTTTAATTCTTCTAATGTTAACTCAACAGGCAATGCGTCTTTTTCTAACGTTACAGCAATTGAAATTTCTTCTAAAGTTCCCGGTGACATATATTCATTTGTCTGAACTTTTGTTACGCCGTATTGAGTTTCACGCGCTGTTCTTGAATAGCTTCTGTTTTGTGTAGAATCAGAGCTTCCGGCAGGCAAACCGTTTGGAAGATAAACGCTTACAGCATTTGTATTTTTATTAACGTCTTGTGTTTGATCGCCTAATCCTTCAGAGAAAGTTTGTTCATTAACAGCGGCTTTCTTTTCAGGGTCGTAAGCAATTGTGAATTTTTCAACAGGTGCTTGTTTAAGGAATGTGCTAACCGTTGCAACATATTTGCCCTGTCCGATTAATCTGTTCAATTGAGTTTGAACTTTTTCCTGCATATATTTATCGTTTTCTTGAAGCTTAGCAAGCATTTCGGATTGAGCGTCAATCATACTGTTATAAACGTGTCCATTTGTATCGGTAATTGAAATATTTTCTGCTTTCAAACCTGAAACACTACCTAATAACAAGTTAGAAACAGCTTTAATTGTTCCCATATTAAGAGTTTGACCAACGGCAACTTGAAGTTGAACAGTCGCGGTTATCGGTTTTTGCATAGAAGAAAACATTGTTTGTTCAGGAATAGAAATAAATACAGACGCGTTTTCAATTCCATCAATTCTTCTTATTAATCGCGCAAGTTCGCCATCCATTGCACGAACTAATCTAATTCTCTTATCTTCTTTGGTTGAAGTGAAATCACCTTTATCAAAAATTTCTAATCCAACGTTTTGGTCATACAAACCACTTTCAACGATTACCATAATAGCTCTATCACGTTGTTCGGTTGTACATTTTTTCATACCGGGAGTGCAGTCGCCTTTTTTTAATCTTAAAACTGATTTTGTACCGTCAACTGCACGAGCGGCAACAATATTGTTTCTTGCTAAAAGGGCTTGGATTTCGAGCGCTTTTCCTAAATTGTCGGTTGTAAGTAAATCAACATCTTCTTTTAATGGTTCTTTACTTACATCAATTTGTTCATCTTTGGATTTATTAGACATAGCTAAAGACCCGCAAATGATAAAAATTACCAATACGAGTACAATACCACCTGCTACGGAGGCTAAAAGCACTTTATTTTCTAATAATTTTTTGAAATCCATATTCCTACCCTATATTATTATACACATACATATCAAATATGAGAAGTCTAAATTTGAATTTGCATTATTTTATCATACGCTTGGATGATTTTTCCTGTCGCAGTAGTAGCGACGTTAACTGCGATTTCTGCTTTTGACATTGCAACCATAACGTCGTGAATATCAACGTTTTCAGAACCCATCATAGCGTCTTTCAATAAGTTATCTGGCGCATTCATAGATGTATTAAGGTTTTCAACCAATCCTGACATTACGCTTTGAAAGTCTGCGCCTGCCGGTTCTTCAACACGACTCATTCTTGCTGATGGCATATCGCCCCAGCTATCAAGCTTTGTGTGCTGAATTCTAGCTTCTAAATCGTATCTTGGATAAAAACCGTTAAACATATTATTCACCTCTTTTTTATTGTTATCGGTTGGATTTTGGTTTAGTTGAGATTTTTTATAAGAAATCGTTCGTTTGGGGGAGGGATGTATACACCTCACCCTAGCCCTGTCTTGGATTATTCGGGGTGTCGGCGGAGTAACGTCCGACCTCCACCTTACGGGCTTACGCCCTACCGAAAATCCGCTCTCCTGTAAGGAGAGGGGATAACCAAGACTTGTTTTATTTTGAATGACAACAAATATACAAATTGTGGTCATTCCCTCTCCTTACAGGAGAGGGCTAGGGTGAGGAGTCTATATTCATCCGTTTGTACTATTTTTTTAATAATCTCTCAAGAAAAGTCAACATTTGTCGTTTTAATAGATATGAACTTACATGAAGAATGCTTACTAAAATACTTATTAAACCCTTTGGATTTGCTAAAATCAACGGAGGTTTTGAAACTCAACAACACGCTGATTGAGAAAACTGTTTGCGTTGATAAGCTTCTTACAAAGAATACCAAGATTAATTATACTCGGGCTTAAGTATTTTGGCTGAGCTTAGGAGAGGTAATCTTGAAAAACTTGGTAAAAACGAAGTGGTTTATTTTTGGAACTTATTTGCTACTTGTTTTGGCGGCACTTTTAATAGGTTTCGTTTTATTACAAAATAACAGTACTTTAAGACACGGGCTTGTGTCATTTTTTGATGTAGCAGAAAACAGAAGCTTTGATTATAGGCAAGTGCTTCATATAAAAAGACACCCAAATCCAAATTCTGATATTGTAATTTTATCTGTTGATGATGCGAGCCTTGAATATTTATGGGACAAATATGGCGAATGGCCTATTCCTAGAAATGTCTACGGCGATATGATTAATTATTTGGAGGCTCAAAAACCGCAAGCTATAATTTTTGATTTGTTGTTTATTAAATCAATGCGAGCATCTAAAGAATCTGATAATGCTTTAATCTCTGCGATGAATAAATATCCTAATGTTTATACGGGTATGAATTTTGATAAGCAAGTAGCAGAGGTAAGAAAACCGATTGATTTACCTGAAAGATTGGAAATCAAACTGGAAAACAATTCTAATGTAAAAATTCCTCAAGAATATACAAATTGCAGACCTGTTTTAGCTGAGCTTCTTAACGGCAAAGTTAACGTAGGTTTGACAAACGTTACAAGAAACGATGATGGAATTATACGAACGGTATCTCCTCTTATTTCTTATAAAGGGAAATATTATCCGTTTATGTCATTCAAAGCTGCTGCTGATTACTTAAACGAAAATCATAATAATGAATTTACAATAGATAAACATTCTAATTTGTTAGTAAGTGATACAAAAATTCCTCTAACAAAAAAGGGTGAAGCAATCTTGAATTGGTATGGTCCGAGTGAAACGCATACAATGGTTCCAATGTATAAATTGATAAATGAAATGCAAGGCGGACAAAAAAGCGGTTATGAATTCAAAGATAAAATTATAATAGTTGGGACAACTGCAATGGCATTGCAAGATACAAAAAGTGTACCAATTCAAAGCGAGGTTTATCCGGGAGTAGAAGTTCACGTAACATTCTTTAATAATATGTTGGATGATAATTTTATTCATAAAACTTCAACAATAACAAATGTATTGATTATTGCAGGTGTTATAGCTTTGGTTGGTGCAATTGTAATGCTTTCAACTTCTACATTGTTTGCATTCCTGTCAACTTCATTATTTGCAATCGCATATTTGTTTATTTCATTCTATGCAATGGAATTATACAATTTGTGGATACCTGTTGTTTTACCGACATTGTCGATAATGGCAGCTTTTGCACTATCATTTTTGGCTAAATATTTAATGAAAGCCAGAGATTTTGAATATCAATACAAATTAGCTACAATAGACGGTTTAACAGAGCTTTATAATCACAGATATTTTCAAGATACTTTAAGAAAACAAATGGATATTGCAAGAAGATACAATCAACCTTTCTCATTAATTATTGCGGATATTGATTTCTTTAAGAAATTTAATGATACATACGGACACCAAGCAGGCGATGCGGTTTTAAGACAAGTTGCACAAATTCTTAAAAAGAACTCAAGAACAACTGATTATGTTTGCAGATATGGTGGTGAAGAAATGAGTATTATACTTCCTAACACTTCTGCAGAAGAAGCAATGAATCACGCAAACAGAATTTGTAAAGCAATTGCTGAAAAACCGTTTCATTTAACACCGGTAGATACTGCACCGGTAACAATAAGCCTTGGCGTTGCGACTTTCCCTGAAAATGCTCAAACACCACAAGATTTAATTGAATGGGCGGATAAAGGTTTGTATTATGCAAAAGAACACGGTAGGAATCAGGTTGGAAGATACTGATTAAGTTGAAAGTTGACAGTGGAAAGTTGAAAGTTATTTTAAAATATTTTATTTGAAAGGTGCGCTTCATAGAAGCGCACCTTTTGCTTAGAGAATGGGCGGAAGCTTCGCTTCCGCCCGCATGCCCGTGAGAGACAACGGAAAATTTGTTTATGCATGGATGAGGAGGTGATGGTTGATTAAGAAGTTAATAATACCCTCTCCCGCCTTCGGCACCCTCCCCCGAGGGAGGGAACTAAAGGCGTTCAATTTTTGCAATTTATTATACGCTAAACAAACACAAGCGCCTCCCTCCCTCGGGGGAGGGGGCCGAAGGCGGGAGAGGGTGTTATTAATTTTTATATCTTTGCCACCCTCATCAGAGCTCCGCTCAGCTTCTCCCCTCGAGGGAGAAGCGGTTACTTGTGCTAAATTGGCGTGTTTTACCGTTTCTCCCTCGAGCGGAGCTCTGATGAGGGTGTTTATTACTTTTAAATTAATAAGTTTGAAACTCTTTCTCTACTCTTACCCGATTTCTTCCAATATCTTATTAACAGCTTCAACTTTCTTACTGTCAACTTTATGTCCGCCAAGAGGGAATAAAATAAAATCCTTCAAAATTCCTTTTTCTCTTGCAATTTTTGCTAATTTCCTTGTGCCGTCCAATAGAGTAACTGAATCATTTTTTGACTGCAAAATATAAGTTGGTGCTTCAACTTTCGACATTTTTTTGACAGAATTGAAACGTTGTCTTAAAAGCCATATTAATGGTTTAATTTTTTCGGAAAATTTGCTTACTTTTGGCGGTATTCCAACTCCAATAGATTTGTTGGCAAAGAATTTTTTCCCGATGCTTGCCATGTCTTTTATTGGAGAAAATAATATCAAAGATTTTATATCTTTATGCTTGCTTGCAAAATCAGTTGCTAAAGCTCCGCCCATGCTATGTCCCATAACAATAATATTTTCGGGTTTGATATTCTTAGTTTCGGTCAAATACTTGTAGGCTTTTACTATATCCTTTCTAAGTTTATCTTCTGACATTCTAGCAGGCGCATTTTCTCCGTAATTTCTATATTCAACGGCAAAGACAGCTTTTTTATGTTTTAACACTGTTTCATAGAGTGGTTGATAGTTGCTTACGTTTTGCGACATTCCATGAAGAAACAGAACATAGTTGTCTGTTTTTTCAGGGTTTATATCCCAAGCAGAAATATTATCAAGTTTGATTTTATTGATTTTTCCGTTAAGCGCATCAGAGATTGGGGTAAAATTTTTGTTAGAAATGCGAGCAGATTTTTTGAAATATCTATTCGTATAATATGATATGGGGTTAATTGCGTTTAAAGATTTTATTTCGCCTTTGTAGGTTAAATTGTTTTGAGTTTGCATGTTTGTAGTGATGTTCATATGTTCTCCATTTATTCATAACCCTGTGAAAATATTTTTTGCTAGTTTGCAAAAATTAATTGCGCATAAATATATAGATGCTAAAATAGCATTATGGAAAGTTTAGCAGAATTTATACAACAGAGAAGAGAAAATGCCGGTCTGTCAGTGAGCGGTTTAGCTAAGAAAACAAATATTAAACAAGAAATACTTGAAGACATTGAATCAGGTAAAGAATTGTTTTTATCTGTAACTCAACGCCAACAAATTGCAAGGGTTTTGAAATGTTCTCCAAAAGAACTTAAAAGCCGTGAAAAAGATTATAAATTTGAAATCGTAAGTAACGAAACGATTGATGATTTAAAAACAAAAATTTTGAACAGAGAAACAAATCTCAGATGTCCGCTTTGCGGAGAACCTTTGGTTACAAGAATTGCTAAAATGTATGATTTGGAAGACAACTTGGTATTGCAGCCAAAAGCGCATTGTGTAAAATGTATTTTTCAGATTAAAGAGTAGTTTAAATTTTATTTCATTAAATTAACAAGAGAATGAAAGTCTCGTAATAATGTAAGTCAAATTATTACGAATATTGTTGTCATACAAATAGATGATATTAAAAACTTTATTCTAAAGTTTTTAAATTTTTGGACGATTAATTTGGTATGGAAAACCAAACGGTTTTTCATACCTCCTCCCCAAGTCTGGTAGCCGTTCTCTTGAAGAAACGGCTTTTTTTTATGCATAATATTTTCTCAAACGAGTAGTCAAGTCGGATTTTGTAATCTTTCCGTCTTTATCTGTGTCTAAACCTTTATTGCTTGCGTAATAGCCGTTCGGGTCATTGGCTTTTGTTGCCAAAACTTCTCGTCCTGCGTATGCAGGTAAGTATACTAATGCGTATAAAGTTCCTGTATCAATAGTTTGACTGTCACTTATTTTAGCTGTTCGTTTATTAGCTTTAATACATTTTTCTACATAGTTCATTTGTTCAACATCTGACATTTTTTTCAATGCTTCTGCATTTGTTCCAAGTCCGGACATATATTTAGGCAGGAATTGAATCAATCCCGTTGCTCCGTTTCTACCAACTTTTTTAGAATCAATACCACTTTCTGAATACATAACTGCCATTAAATCATTTGGTGAACATTTCAAGTTCTTTGCAACTTGAATAACTTTGTTGTAGAAGGCATCGGATAATCCTTTTCTTTTCTTTGACCATGTTTTTTTCAATTCAGCTGCATCATAAGTGATTTTTTCATCAGGTACACTGCTTTTAAGATGTGTTGTATCTCCAAAGCTTCCCCAGTTAAAATTAGTTGTAGGGAAGTTGCTCCAATTGCTTCCAAAATTGAAGTTAGAAGGCATATTTACAGCTTGTGAATTATTCCATATGTTGTTATTGAACATTTTAGAAGGATCAATATTAAAATTAGGCAATGGCATTGAAGAATCAGGCATAAGCTGGAACGGAGTACCCATATTAAAATCAGGTGCTAAAAATAATGATGGAGAACTTCCGCCAAAGCCCATAAATCCACAATTCCAACCACCAAACACACTTAAATTGTTAAACCCGTTAAAACCACTGAAACAACTGAATAGCGGACTGTTAAAAAACATTCCGTCTAAAAATCCATTTTTAAAATTGTTCCAAAAATTAGTAGCGCTCATAATATCCCTAGGTTTCCTATATTTATAAAGTCTTAGTTTGTTAAATAATTGCCTTTTTGTAAAGAAAAAGTTACATTTGGAGGGAATAAGGGAATAAGAGAATAAGAGGTATCAAATTTTTAATTTATATATTGCGTATAATTAACGCATTTATTCAAAAACATTTCTTAAATCACTTATTCCCTTATTACCCCATTCCCTTATTCCCTTCAAATAGTTTGCTTATACAAACCAATTACGCTATAATAACAATATTAAATCCGTAGTGTGGGAAATACTTTAGTGTTCCCACCAAAAACTGAAACAACGAGGGAGAAATATGAATAAAAATCAATCAGTTGGTATGTACGTTATTCTTGGGATTATGATTTTGGCATTTGTTTCAATGCTGTTTTCAGGGCCAACTTCCAGTACGGAAGAACTTTCATATACAAACTTTGTGCAAAAAGTTGAAAATAAAGAAATTAAAAGCGTTGATATGGGAAAAGACATGTTGATTGCTTTACCTGTAAAACAACCTGAAGCAAAGAAAAGTGCGTCAAATCCGATTTATGGAGATGTAAGACCTCCAAAGTTACAATACAAAGTTGTTCTTCCTGAAAATTCGGATGTATTAAATAAATTAGAAGATAATAATGTTGAAATTAGCGCAAAGAAGGCTGATTCAGGTTCTGCATTCGGCTTAGGTTCTTCTTTAATAACTATTTTGCTTGTTTTAGGTTTTATTATGCTTATCATAAAATCTATTCAAGCAGGTGGCGCGCAAGCAATGTCTTTCGGTAAAAGCAGAGCCAAAATGCTTATGGATAGCAAAGTTAAGACAACATTCAAGGATGTTGCAGGTATTGATGAAGAAAGAAAAGAGCTTGAAGAAATCGTTGATTTCTTGAAACATTCGGATAAATACGTTAAATTGGGCGCGAAAATCCCTAAAGGTGTTCTTCTTGTAGGCTCTCCGGGAACAGGTAAAACACTTATGGCAAAAGCCGTAGCAGGCGAAGCCGGCGTTCCATTCTTCTCTATAAGCGGTTCAGATTTCGTTGAAATGTTCGTGGGTGTTGGTGCTTCTCGTGTTAGAGATTTGTTTGAACAAGCAAAAAAACATCAACCTTGTATCGTGTTTATTGATGAAATTGATGCCGTTGGTCGTCAAAGAGGTGCCGGCATGGGTGGCGGACACGATGAAAGAGAACAAACTCTTAACCAATTGCTTGTTGAAATGGATGGGTTTGACGAAAATACTAATATAATTATCTTGGCAGCGACAAACAGACCTGATATTTTGGATAATGCACTTCTTAGACCCGGTAGATTTGATAGACAAATTGTTATTAACAAACCGGACGTTTTAGGTAGAGAACAAATTTTGAATGTTCATGCGAAAAACAAACCTTTGGCAAAAGAAGTCGACTTGAAAACGCTTGCAAAGCGCACTCCAGGGTTCACAGGTGCAGATCTTTCAAACTTGTTGAACGAAGCAGCACTTCTTGCCGCACGTCATGATAAGTCAGAAATTGAAATGCCTGATTTAGAAGAAGCGATTGATAAAGTTATGGCCGGGCCTGAAAAGAAAAGCAGGATTATTTCTGATGAAGAAAAAGAAAATACTGCATATCACGAAGTTGGTCACGCGCTTCTTGCAAAATTGCTTAAAGATTGTGACCCGTTGCATAAAGTTTCGATTATTCCTCGCGGTATGGCATTAGGTATTACGCTTACTTTACCTGAAAAAGACCATTTGACTATGCGTAAAAACCAATTGTTGGATAGAATTGCTATGATTCTTGGTGGGCGTGTTGCAGAAGAATTGATTTATGGCAAAGATAATATTACAACAGGCGCGTCAAACGATTTAGAAAAAGTTTCAAGTCTTGCAAGAAGTATGGTTACAACTTACGGTATGAGCGAAAAAATGGGTAATTTAGCTTATGGTAAAGACCAAGAACATATTTTTATGGGCAGAAACTTTGGCAATACAAGAGATTTTTCAGAAGAAATTGCTGCTGATATTGACAAGGAAGTTAAGAAAATTGTTGACGCTCAATACGAACATGCAAAAAATCTTTTAAGCGAAAACAGAGATATGTTGGAATACATCGCTCATAATTTGCTTGAAAAAGAAACTTTAGACGAAAAAGAATTTGAAGCGTTGATGAATGAGGTTAAGGCGAAGAGGGAAAGTGAATTTTAAACAGTAAGGGAATAAGGTAATAGGGCAATAAGGGAATAAGAGGTTTTAAATTTATTTTTGTATATTGCGCTATATAAACAAATTATTAATGCAAAATAATCTAAAATCTCTTATTCCCTCATTACCTTATTCCCCTATTCCCTTTAAATAAACGAAAGGATTAAGAAATGGACAGAGATGAGCTAATATTTAACGAATATAAAACATATTGCGAACAAAAAGAAAACTTTATTGATAGAAATTTTAGAACAAATAAATTCTATATGACAGCTGTTGTAGTTTTAATTTTTGCAATGATTTATACAGGTAATGTTGTTTTCTTGAATAAAATTAGTGCAACTTTGGTGTTTGCATTGTTTGGAATTTCGGTAAGCGCTTTATGGTGGATGAACGTTGATTCATACAACACTTTGATTAAAATCAAATATGCTAACGTTATTGAAAAAATTGAAGAAAAATTCCCTATAAAACCTTTTACTGATGAATATAAAGGAATTGAAGAATTCAGAAACAATAAAGTGTTTATGTTCTCTGATATTCAAAAATTAATCGCAGCAGTTGCAGCTTTGTTCTTCTTTGCAGTGTGTGTAAGCGAAATCTCACCAATCGTGATTAAGTTGTTTGTAAAAGCAATTGATGCTGTGGTTAAGATTAAGAGTTGCGGAATTTAATATCGTGAGGTAATAGGGTAATAAGGTAATGAGGGAATAAGAGATTTAAGATAATTCTTAATTAATAATTCGTTTATAAATCGTAATATACAAAAATAAATTTAAAACCTCTTATTCCCTTATTACCCTATTACCTTATTCCCTTGAGAGGAAGTTTATTATGAGCAAAAACAAAGAATACGGAAATGCACTAAATTGGAACTATGTAATAGTTTCGCTCGTTGTGCTTGTTGTTTTAACATTATTAGTTTTATATATGCCAAATTTGCGCGAAATTGATATGAATATACTTCATTCAATTCGTTTGGCACTGTCGCCTTATCCGATTTCTTATGCGCAAGTTATATCAGAATTCGGGCGTGCAAATCACATGCTTTGGCCTCAAATTGCGGCAGGTAGTGTTTTAATATCCGAAAAAAGATATATGAAATGTTTTCTTTTAATATTTTTCACACAAGCATCTTTTGTTGTAACAGATTTGCTTAAAGATTTTGTTTGCAGAGAACGCCCCGGAATATTATGCTATTCAGGTTTTAGCTTTCCTTCAGGTCACGCGTCTACCACAATGTGTTTTTACGGAATTTTAATCTATTTGGTTTTACATTATGCAAAATCAGATTTTTGGAGATATTTTTTAACTTCATTGTTCGGAATTTTTATCTTCCTAGTATGTTTATCAAGATTGTGGCTTGGAGTTCATTTCTTGACAGATGTAACTGCAGGATTATTTTTGGGATTCATGCTTGTTAATTTGTATATCCTTGTTTCAAGAGCAATGAGCAAATAGGTTTGTCGGATGTTTAAAAAAATAACGCAAAAATTTACAATTCACACGGTTTTAATATTGACTTCACTTCTCTCAATATTTCCTTTTATTTGGTTAACTTCAACCTCGTTAAAAGGATTAAGCGAAGATATTTTTGCGTATCCGCCAAAGCTCATGCCAATGGATTTTACTTTTGCCAACTACGTTGATGTATGGGGCAAAGTGGATTTTATGGCTTATTTTTGGAATAGCGTAATTGTTGCAGCATTAACGGTTTTGTTGAATTTGATTTTATCGTCTTTAGCTGCTTATCCGCTTGCAAGGATGAATTTTAAAGGCAAAAAAGTCGTTTTCTTTTCAATTCTTGCAACAATTATGATACCTTTCCAAGCAATAATGCTACCTGTTTATATAATTACTTTGAAACTTCATTTAATAGACAGTGTTAATAACGTAATGGGTTATATCGGTCTTGTAATGCCATTTGCAGTAAGCGCTTTCGGAATATTTTTAATGCGCCAAGCATTTCTGAAAGTTCCTAAAGAAGTTGAAGAAGCCGCCATTGTTGATGGGTGTAATGTTTTTCAGATGTTTGTCAAAGTTGTGCTTCCGATGGTAAAACCAACGCTTGCAGTGCTTGCAGTATTTACGTTTATCGGTTCTTGGGGCGAATTTCTTTGGCCGAGTATTATGCTGACAAAGGATTCTATGTATACTTTGCCCGTTGGTATCAATAATTTGCAGGGTATGTTTTCTTCCAATTGGCGTTTTATAGCGGCAGGTTCTATAATTTCAACAATCCCGATTATTATATTTTTCCTTGCGATGCAGAGATATTTTATTTCGGGAGAAAATGACGGAGCGGTAAAAGGTTAATAAAAAAGTGGAACGGTTTCAATTCATTCGCCGTTCCACTTTTTTGTTAACCAAAACCAATTTATTTTTCTGTTGATTCAGAAAGTGTTTTTAGAATTGTATAAGAAGCGTCCCAACCGCTTACTCCGCCTGTTGTTTTGTATTGAGCGATTTCTTTTGCTCTTAAAGCTTTATTTTTAGCTTGTTCTTTGTTGAATTTTGCTAATTTTTTCTTGTTTGCGTTTCTTTCTTTTACGATTGGATCAGCGAAAGTTAAGAATGCTCTATATTCTTGACAGCCATAACCAGTTTTGACTCTTGATGGGTAGTTGTAAGTCATGTAGTCATAAACATTCATAGCTCTTTCTGTGTTGGCAGGTCTTCCTTGTAAAGCTTCCAATGTAGAACCCGGTTGTTTTGTAATAACTACTATCATTGCAAGCGGGTTGTAGCCTGTTTTTGCTAATAAGTCAACGCCTGTAATATCTGCTGCTTTTTCATCGCTCAAGTTTGTTTTGTTTGCCAAAAATTCGCTGTTTGCAGCTGTTGAAATAATGTTTTCAGAACTTAATTTGCTTGTAATAGCGTTCTTTGCTGCGTTTCTCATTTGATTTTTTGAATATGTTCCATTGATAATATGTCCCATTTCATTTGCAATAACTGCGGCTACTTCGCTGTCGTTACCTGCATAAGTTAAATCAGTGCTTGAAATTTGAATAACGTTAGTTAAATTTGTGTTAGCATTGTTTGCTGTGCCATTAACAACCTTGAAAGTAGTTTTTGCAGGCAAGCTGTTTTTTGTAACGATTGTTTTGCCAACAGTCGCAACTCTGTCTGCTGCGTTCCAAGTTGCAGCAAATGCCGGCGATACCATTAATGCTAATGTGAACATAGATACTATAATCTTTTTCATAAAGCCTCCTTTTTTTGAAATTATTGTATCATGAATTTTTATAAAAATACTCTTCGACTCTTTCGCAGATAATATGTCCTGCAATTATGTGTAATTCTTGAATATTGTTTGTAATATCGGATGGAACATCAAGTATAATATCCGAAATATTTCTTAATTCTCCACCATTTTTACCCACAAATGCAACTGTTTTAATTCCCTTTTCTTTTGCAATTTTAAATGCTTCAATTACATTTTTGGAATTACCTGATGTAGAAATTCCTATCAACACATCGCCTTTTTGTCCGATAGCTTCCAGTTGTCTTGAGAAAATGAATTCAGCTCCGTAGTCATTGCCAATCGCGGTAAGAGATGATGTGTTGCAAGTCAAACTGTAAGCAGGAAGTGGTTTTCTATCCAGTTTATATTTGCCCATAAGCTCTGCGGCTAAATGTTGTGAATCCGCAGCAGAACCGCCATTTCCGCAAAATATAACTTTGTTACCTTGAGAAATTGCGTCAATCCAAAGCTTTGCAATAGTTTCTATTGTTTCGGATTTTTCTTTTAACTTTAGAACATTATTGCTAATTTTTTCTAACTCTGAAATAATTCCCACGATATTCTCCTGATAGTTGCAGTACAAATCTGATTCTAACACGAATGAAGTTTGGATAAAAGTGGGGATTTGAAAATTTGTGTTGTACTGACTCAAAATAATAGTTAATAAAAAGCTGGATTGCTTCAGGCTAATCGCCTTCGCAATAACAGCACGCTTGGAAGTTTAACACCAAGTCATTGCGAGGAATAGCGATTTTTATGCTTTTTCAAAATTATCTTGGATAGAAGCGGAGCGGAGCTCTGATGAGGGTGATGATAAAAAATCAAAAGTAAACTTTTCTCTAATATCCATTGTTTTAACACTCTACTCCCAAAAACTAAACTAACAGGTAATTTATGTTCAATCATAACCCATTACAATTTGTTTATGGAGATATGTTGTTATGGAAAAATTTCAAAATAAATATTTAGAACTTAAAAACATAGACAAAGACATTGTAAATTGGGTTGAAGATGTTGCAGAAGAAAACAATTGCAAAATCGAACGCAAAGAATGGAAAAGCAAATATAACAGTTATGTTGTTTATGATTATGAACCATTTTGTTCAGAAGGATTTGAGATAAATATTTTGCTAAGTTCATACGATTTATCTTATCTTAATTTTATTAAATATTTATACAATGAAAAATTAAGTACAATAGAATATCTTGATAACTGCGCAAAAATTCCTGCAATAAAAAACTATTCAATTTAGTAAAGTTGTTATATAATAATCCTTATCTAGTCTAATAAGGAATTTTATCATGCAAGAATTTTTTAATGATTACGTTCAATCACTCGAAACTTATATTATGTTTCGTATTAAAGAAACTGTGGCAAAAATTACGCCTGAACTTATTGCAAAAGACAGAGCGCCGATTTCTTTATCAATGGGCGCGCCAACGGCAACGCCTCCACAAGCTTTGATTGACGCATTGAAAAATGCTCTTGATGAAAAAGGTGTTCATCTTTATTCAACACCAAAAGGCGAACCATATTTTAGAGAAGCTATTGCAAAAAGAATGAAAAACCGTTTCAATGTAGAACTTGACCCTGCAACGGAAATCTTTTCTCTGATTGGTTCAAAAGAAGGCTTGGCAAACTTTATCAGAGTTATTCTTAACCCTACAACAAATGTGGAAGAAAAAGAAATTGTTCTTGTTCCAGACCCGGGTTATGCTTCTTATAAAGAAATGGTGAAGGTTTCAGGTGGGATGTCATATCCTATTCCCTTGACTCCTGAAAACAATTTTATGCCTGATATGGAACAAGTTTGGGCAGAGTTTTTGAAAAAAGGTTACAATCCTAAAAAAGTTAAAGCAATGCTTATTAATTATCCTAACAACCCTCTTGGTGCAACTGCGACAAAAGAATATTTGAAAAGCATCGTGGATTTTTGTAAAAAACATCACATATTGTTGATTTCTGACGCGGCGTATACTGATATGTATTTTAAGCCGGAATTAAAACCAATGAGTATTTTGGAAATTGAAGGTGCAAAAGATGTTGCAGTAGAATTCTTTAGTTTTTCAAAACCTTATGCGATAACCGGTTGGAGATTAGGTTGGGTTTGCGGTAATGCAGAGGCTGTTAAGATTTTTGGCAAACTAAAGTCAACACTTGATTCAGGCTTGTTTAAGGCTCTTCAAAAAGCTTGCGCTGAAATTCTTAATTCGGAAGAAGGCGAAAAATATATTGAAGAAGCTAATAAAAGATTTAAACATAGCCAAGATGTTTTTGTTAAAGGTTTGAAGGAAGAATTGGGCTGGGGTGAGTTTAATATTCCTGACGCAACATTTTATTTATGGTTGCCAATTCCTCCTCGTTATAAATCTTCTGTTGAATTTACAGACGAACTTATGCACAAATCAGGCGTAATTGCAGTACCGGGAGATGCTTTCGGCGAATACGGAAAAGGCTTTTTTAGAGTTTCTATTGTTTGTTCAGAGGAAGAATTAAAAGAAGCTATTCGTAGAATGAAAGCAGACGGATTTACGTGGAAGTAAGTTGTTGGGCAGGTATGCCCAACCGACATTAGCTGACAGCTATTCTCCCTTCACCCCTAACTCCTCTCCCACAAGGTGCGAGGGGAGAAAATTAACAGCTTTCTTGAAATTATTACTTCAAAATGTTACTATAATTATATATAACGCTAAAAAGGATTTGTTTTGATGAAAAAGATATTAATATTATTAGCATTTTTAGTTCCATTTGCTGTAATTGCAGATGACGTGGTTACAATTAATGGTGTAGATGAGCCGGAATGGAAAGACTTTGCGCCTCATGCTTATATTAATATAGAAGAACCTAAAGGTATCGGTAAATTAAATGAAACTGCGTCATACTGGTATAAGAGAAAAGCTGATTTTGACAGCTCAATTAAAGAATGCCGTGAAATGACGGATGTTAGTGCGCAAGTTAGCTGCTATCAAGAAGTGAAAGTAAAACAATATCAAAAGAATAGCGATTATAATGCAAGATTAGAAGCAAAAGAACGTGCAAGAATGGTGCCGCAAGAAATGTATGACAGAACAAATACAATGCTTCCAATCGGCGGTTATTTAAATAATTTTGCACGTTTTCAACCAAACGAACTTAGAGGATACTAAAAGCTGATTGCGACATAAAAAACTTTGTGCTATATAAACTTTAGGAGGCAAATTATGTATCAAGTTTATATTGACAAACCATCATATTTTGAACCTGACATGGCAGGCGAATTTAAGGATTTAGAAAGTGCAGAAGCTTTTGCAAAAAAAGAAAAAGCTGAAGATAGCGAAGTAACTTATGAAATCAAAGAAACAAGCGGTTGCTTTAATAGTTATGGCGAACTTTTAGCTACTGTTATCCGACGCGGTTAAAAAAGTTATTGGTGCAAAAAATTGCACCCTTCTTTTCTAAATTAAAAACAGATATTAATACGAAGAAGGCGGTATCTCATAATTACCGCCTTCTTTTTCAAATTTTTATTGGTCTGATTTTAGAGCTTACTGAGCGAATTCGCCTGTATAAAAACTCATAAGATTTGCCAATCTATGTTGCTTTTCTGCAACCTTTTCAATATTTTGCTTGATTTCGTCAAGCTCTCTCAATAATGTATTTAAATCTTTACGTCGCTTGTTCTCTAGGCGTTCCTCCTTAATTATGTGCGGACAAGTTTGATCTAAATTATTTACCTCCTTATTAATTTCACGATTTACTTCATCCAAATCGACTTCTATCCAATTTGGTGAAAAACATTTGTTTTGAAAATCTTTTTTGTTCATCAGTACTCCTTAACAATCTTTTTCAGGCCTAAATTTGCTGATGAAATTTGATACAAGCCAAGCAAAGTTTGTTGCTACCTTCTTACATTCTAAATAATCCTTTTTTACTTTTTGAAACTCTTCTGAGTTGAAATTAAATGATGTCATCTCTGAGTATTCAATTAGTGCTTCATGTTCGTCCATACCATACCTCTTAATCAACAGCTATACACAATTTTTGTTTTTGCTTTTTTGATTTCCTTTTTGCTTACAGATATGTTATCGGCATTTTTTTGAAAAACTTTAGGCTTTTTGTTTTATTCGTTACAAAACGTTACATAATGGGGCTGTAACTTGTGATTCTATTGAATTTTACTTTGTGACAAAATGTTAAGGGGTTTTGAAATGGTGCAAAAAATTGCACCCAATTTTTCAATTTAGAAAAGTTGGGTGCAATTTTTTGTAATTTAAATATGATTAGAATGAGTATTCAGGAATTACAAACACTTCGTTATTTGCGTCTTTTTCTACAAATTGCAAATAATAATCTAAAGCTTTTTCCTTAGAATTTTCATAAAACTCATCAGAAATAAGTTCTTTATGCAATTCAGTTCTTTCCCCTGAATAATTGCCCAAAACTCTTGAGAATTTTTCAATCATTTCAAGGTTTTCTCCGCCTGCATAAGCTTTTGTTTTAGCATCTGTTCCTGATGGTCTGATTTCAACATATTTATCACTGAATTCTAAATATGTTCCGTCACCAACAAATTTAACAGATTTTAAATTATCAAAACTTAATTCTGCAAACGCACCATTAAGAACTTTTTTCACGGCATTAATATCTGCAATGCCTTCTCTTACTGCAATTGCAAGTGATAAGAAGAACAAATCATTTTTAGTTCTTTGTTTTTCACCTTCAACTTTTGCAAGTTTAAGTTTTTCAATATCAGGTTCTGACTCGTTATAATAAGCGATATCTTCTCTAACGTCGTATTTTGCAATAATGTTGTTTTCATCAAAAATTTCTACCAAATATTCAGAAAGAGTTTTGTTATCTTCTTCCAACTTAGCAGCAAGCGCAGATGCTACAATGATAGCTTCTGTCGCGCTCTTTTCACGCATTGCAATTGCTTTTCTTCCTGCTAAAGATTCAATTAAGTCTTCTGAACCCATAATCATACCGCCTGATTCTTCGCCGCCGAAGATTAATCTTGGTTGAACGCCTAAATTGATTGAATTACCGAATACATCATCAACCACAACTTCTTTATCAGGGTTATTTTTAAGTTGCAATTCAACCTTCTTCATAATGTTTGCAATTTCTTTAAAACCGACAGGAACATTCACAACCTTGATGCCGTGTGCTTTTGCCCATTCATCCCAGCTTAAAGCAGAAGCAGTTGTCTTAATCATAAATCTTGGGTGGTTTTTGAATTTGCCGTGTGATTTAAGTTGTTTAACACGATAGTTCATAAGCATTAAGAACGCTTGGTTTGCGCTGTATACGGTCAAAATTCTGCTTTCATTAAGTTTGATATAAGAAATACCGTAATCATCAAGCATAGGTTCGTTTCCGATAGCTTCAATTTGGCAAACTGTCAATCTATCGTGGTCAGGGTCTGTAATCAAAACAATTGTTCCCAAAGGACAATCAGCAAGAACTTTTTCATAATGCAAAGATTCAATTACAGGGAAGAATTTTTCTCCGTTTGGTCTTTTTGCCAAAACAGTTGCATCTACTGAATAATCATAGAAGCATTTGTTACCTTTAGGGTCAGTATCGTACTTGCCGATTGAATGGAAAAACGGATCTTCTTCCGTATTATTCCAAACGTACTTGTCTTGAATGCCTAATTTTTCTAAAACTCTGCTTAATGTTCTGTATGCACAACCACCAACGCATTCAACAAACAATTTTGATTTCATTTTTTTAACGCTGTCTAAATTTTGTGCAACGCCTGATTTTAAATATTCAACATATAAATCAACGCCGTCATTAAGTTTTGACATGATTTCTTCATCAATTAACGTATCATTCTTTGCAGCAATTTTTATTTCATAAGAACCTTCTTTTTCAACGGTATCAAAAATTTCTTGAATTTTGTTTACAAATTCCAAAGATTCTTCAGGTAAGTACTGACTTCCTTGTGAGTTCAAGTCTTTTGTTGCAGTTTTAACAGAAATACCGTGGCTTGAAGTTATATATTCACCGCCAACAAGGTCTAATTTGAACGCCAAGAATGAAGCCAACCATATTGGAATAGTTCTTCTTTCTTTTGGTGTAAGTGTTTTAATACCTTGTGCAGCTTGAATACGAGCAATTGCATCAAGATATAATGCTGAATTGTATCTAACTTCACTGCCAACAAGTTTCAAAACCTGTTTACCTTCGTATTTTTCACGCGCAACAAGAGCTTTTGCTAAAGTTGCAAGCACTATTCCTACAAGGTTAATCGGAAATCTTGTATCTTGTGGGAACAAAATATTTTGAGGGCCGCGAATACCTGCAGTTGAAACTTTTGCTTCTTTAGAATAATTAGCAAACCATTCAAGAAGATTTAAACCTTCAGGGTTTTCTTCCGAATGCGGATAAAGGTGTGCTTTTTTAAGCGTAAAAGTAAATTCACCTTCGTTATCAAAATTTAATAAATCAGAATTTTTTATATAATCAGGAGTTTTTTCAAAAACATTTTTGAATAACTCTTTTTCAAGTTCACAGCTTGGTTCTCTTTTTAACATAATTCTCTCCTATCTGTCAGAGTATATTATAACATAAATACTGTTAAATAGTGATATTTAAGATAAAATAAAGGCGCAGCCACAGGCTGCGCCTTTATAAAAATCAATAATTCAAAAAACTATTTTTGAATATCCTTAAC
>CAKVGS010000011.1 GCA_934747335.1 uncultured Candidatus Melainabacteria bacterium | reverse complement strand
ATGCACGAACTTACGAATGATTTGTATTCAAATAAAGAGCTTGAAGACAAAATTCTTGATACTTTCGATGATAATTTTACAGTTAAACAGAACGCTAATCCTGATTTAAAGGGACTTTACGCTTCATTAAGAGATACGGAAAGTAACTTAAAACAACGCGTTCAAGAGTTAATGAATTCTCCTGAATTTCAAAAACATTTGCAAGAAAACATTTATACTCTAAGAGATGATAGAATTGTTTTTCAGGTAAAAGCTTCGTCTAAAAGTAAAGTGGGCGGAATTGTTCATGATGTTTCGGCGACTAATAAAACATTTTATATTGAACCAGCGCAGATTGTTCCGATTAACAACAAAATAAGAGAAATTAAATCAAAAATTTATGCAGAAATTATCAGAATATTAACAGCATTAAGTAATGAAGTTCGCAAAGAAATGGATAGCTTAATTAATACTGAAAATTTACTTGCTCAAATAGATTTTCATTTTGCAAAAGCAAGGTATGCGGTTAAAATTCAGGCAATTGAACCGGAAGTTAATGTTGATAGAAAAATTAAAATTGATTTAATGCGCCATCCGCTTTTAATTGGTCACGTTGAAAAAATTGTTGAAAATGATTTCGAGATTGGTGAAACTTATAAATCTGTTGTTATCACAGGTTCTAATACGGGCGGTAAAACTGTCGCATTAAAAACAGTCGGATTATTTATTTTAATGATGAAGTCGGGTTTATTTTTGCCTTGCGCAGAAGCTCATATTTATCCGTTTGAAAAAGTTTTGGCTGATATAGGGGATGAACAAAGTATTTTACAGAACTTATCAACTTTTTCATCTCACATGAAAAACGTAATTGATATTTTAGAAAATGCAGATTCTGAAACATTTATTTTGATTGATGAACTTTGTGCAGGTACAGACCCTCAAGAAGGCGCAACTTTGGCAGAAATTATAATGAAAGAGTTTGCAAAGCGTCACGCTCAATCAATTATAACAACTCACTACGGAGAATTAAAAACTTTAGAATATACAGACCCGTATTTTAAAAATGCGAGTGTTGAATTCGATACTGAATCTTTGTCGCCAACTTATAAATTGATAATCGGTATTCCTGGGTTGAGCAATGCGATTTCGATTGCTTCGAATTTGGGTTTGCCTGAAAATTTGGTTTGGGAAGCAAAAGAACTTTTGATTACGCAGCGTGATACATCTAGCCTTGTTGTAGAAAGACTTCAAGATACTCAACAAAGGTTAGATACAAATCTTAAGGAAGCTGAATCAAAAAATGCAGAAGCTGACGAATTAAAAAAACATTATGAAAAAGAACTTTCAGTGCATAAAAAAGAAAAGAAAAAGTCTTTGAAAATTATTAAAGATAAATTTGAGGGTCAACTTGATGAAGCTAAGGCGGAAATCAAAGAAATTTTAACAGAATTAAGACGTGAAAAATCCGAAAAAATTGCGCGTCGTTCTTATGAACGCTTGGCTCTTATTGAACAAAGTTTCCGTTCCGGCATGCACGAATTAGAAGAAAAAGAACAATATTTGGAACTTGATTGGACAAAGGTTCAAGTTAATGACAAGGTGATGATTAAGGACTTGAATCAACAAGTTACAGTGCTTTCTTTGCCTGATAAAAACGACGCTTTGTATATTCAAATGGGAATGATTAAAACCAAAGTTAAGAAAAATAAGCTTGCAGTTTATAATCCTCAATTGGCAAAGAAAGTTCATTTACCGTTGGGCGCACTAAAGAAAGATACTACATTCTCCGTAAGACGTTTGGATGTATCTAATGAATTGGATTTGCGTGGTGAAAGAGTTGAGGAAGCTTTGGATAATTTGGAAGTTTACTTGGATAAAGCAAGTTTGGCAAATCTTTCTCCTGTTTATATTATTCACGGACATGGAACAGGCGCACTAAAAAGTGCAGTAAGAGATTTTCTTTCAACTTCACCTTATGTTGCTAAATTCAGAGTCGGCGAAGACACCGAAGGCGGCGATGGTGTAAGCGTGGTTGATATTAAATAATCTCTTTTATAGCTTTATGCAAGAATTTTGGTAAATCGGAAGCTAAAACAGAGTATTCACTCAGTTCTTCGGATGCGATTTCTCCGGCTTTGGAATGCAAATAAACTCCAAGTTTTGCAGCTTCAAATGCCGACATTTTTTGTGCAAGAAGTCCGGCAATAATTCCTGCTAAAACATCTCCTGAACCTGCTTTTGCTAATGCGGAATTTCCGTGTTGGTTTATAAAAATTTCATCGTTTTTACAAATAATTGTTCTATGTGTTTTTAAAACTGCTACGCAATTGTATTTTTTTGAAAGCATTTTAGCTGATTTTTCTAAATTATCTAATACTTCTGCAAGAGGTATACATAGCAATCTTGAGGCTTCAAGAGGATGCGGAGTGATTATGCAATTTTGTGGAAGTTTTAGTGGCTTTTGCGCCAAAATATTTAATCCGTCGGCATCAATTACGACAGGTGTTGTAGTGTTTTGTACGCGTTTTATGACATTTCTAAAAAGAGTTTTTGATGAAGATTTTAAACCTAAACCGCAACCAATCAAGATTGTAGAAAACTGTTCAATATTTTTTAAGCCTTCATTTCTGGAAAAATAAACAGCTTCGGGCAAAAGTGTTGAAACAGAGCGAATAACTTCCTTGGCGGATGCTAATGCAACAAACCCTGCACCTGATTTGAGGACTGATACAGTTGAAAGATAAGACGCGCCGATATAATTATCACAACCTGCAAAATTTAGAACTTTGCCAAAAGTTCCTTTATTAGAATTCTGTTCACGTGGTGGCATTTTATATATTTGCATGATTTCTCCTATATTTATTATAGGAGAAAATCATACTTTTAGAACCCTGTTTAGAATTATGTTTTTAATGTTGTAGGGATTTTTGCATCGTAATTATAGCTGTATTGGTTTCCGCAATACTGTTTAAGGCTGTTTTTTACATTGCCCTGTTTGGAGCGTAAAATCATTTTAAATACCAGTATTCCAACTTGCAAACCTAATTCAACATCAGTCTGAATTGCTTTGTATAATTTATCGGTAGTCGGGTATTTTTTCTTCAGTTCTTTAATATACTTCGCATCAGAAGATGTTTTGTCGGCATATAATTCTTTTAAAGCAGCAGGTCCTGTTTGCATAACTCCTTTAAATTGGCTTTTTGGATTTTTTAAAACTTTGTCAGTGAAAACATAACCTCCGGTTTCGTTACCTAACATATCAATAATTAACGGTGATAAATTTTCGACATCGTATTTGCTACAATTAGAGATTACAATCTCTGTGACATAGCTAGCTTGCCGTGAGGCTTTTTCCATTATTTGCGGGTATTTTTGTCTTGCAATTTTAATACGTTCTTTGGCAGATTTAATCTTCTTTAGTGCCGGCATTCTTTTTATATATTGATCTAAAGCAATATTAAAAACTTCTTCTCTGGATGCGCTAGAAAATTTAGCTAGAGATTTAGGTTTAGTAGAGTTAATGATTTCAGGCTTTTTAACATTTGTAGATACAGATTTTTCGACTTGAGGAGAATCATATTTCTTTTTATTTACGCCATTAAAGAAGTCTTTAATAAATGACATAATTTTAGCTAATGTACCTTCTTTTTCATTTTCTATGGCATTTTGGAAATCCATCTGTTCTATGATGTTAAGTTCGCCATTGCCAAGTGCCTTTTTGTTTGTACCTTTAGGGCGATCTGCTTCCGTGAAAATGCTTCCTAATTTTTGCTTTTCGGCATCTGATAATTTTATGCCGTTTGCTTCAAGATATTGATTAATTCCTTCTAAATTAGCTTTTACTCCGTTAAAATTGAAACTCATATTTTCTGCCTTACATAATGAATTCTTACAAGAGTATTAACGGCATAATTTTTTTAAACTTTAGGAATTTAATGAAATATTTTACAAAAATTTACAATTGAATTTGCCCCTCTCTTTGGGAGAAGGTAGAAAATCAAGTTAAGAGCCGATTTAGGGCTCGAAACTTAGATTTTCGGGTGAGGGTTCGAGCCGGAGGTTGTATAGATTATAAAATTTGTTAACTTTACGTTTTGTAAAACCCTCACCCTAGCCCTCTTCCAAGGCGAGGGAATAACCAAGGCTTGTTGATTGGCGAAGCAACCTCCAAGGATAGGGAGGTCGGAGCTGTTGGCGAAGCTGCGCTGAGCTTTACAGATGCGGGTGGGTTACGGCTAGGAATGTTGAGAACACCCTCTCCCGTCCTTCCACTACTGTCCGAGATAAATTTTATCTATAATTTGCAAAATCTAGTTATTTCAAGGCTTTTTAATAAAATTTGTATTGTATGGACTTAAAATAATCGTTAATAATAAGCTGGATTGCTTCAGGCTAATCGCCTTCGCAATGACGGCGCGCTTTAAAGTCTAACGCCAGGTCATTGCGAGGAACAGCTATTTTTATAGTGACGAAGCAATCCAACTTTTTAAAATGTATATATGCTTTTTCAAAATTATCTCGGACAGTAGTGCAAAGCACAATGGATAAAGAGTAGGGAGCTAAAGTCGTTCAATTTTAGTTTTGATACTATTCTATTTTAGAAAATTTTCTAAAATAGAATAGTAGTGTCCTTGGAGAGGAGCAACCGCAATTATTTGTTTTTTACATTTATAGTTTACGCATTTGCTTATTTTTGATATCCTATATATAAAGTTATTAATAAGAGGATTTAAGAAATGGTAGACATTAGACAAGAATTTATTGAACAAGCAAAACAATTAACAAGAAACGCAGAAGTGCTTCCGGGTGGTATTGAAGAATTGGCTGTAAAACTTCAACACGCAGCAGATACAAATACGCCATTAAGAATTAAATTAGGTATGGATCCGACAAGACCTGATTTGCACCTTGGTCATACGGTTGTTATGAGAAAATTAAAAGAATTCCAAAAACTTGGACATAAAATTGTTCTTCTTGTTGGTGGTGCTACTGCTATGATAGGCGACCCATCAGGCAAATCTGAAACAAGACCGGCTTTAACAAAAGAACAGGTTGAAGAAAACGCTAAAACCTATTTTGCGCAAATGTCAAAAGTTATTGATATTTCTCAAGCAGAGGTTGTAAATAACGCAGATTGGCTACACAAATTAACGTTTACGGAAATGTTGCAACTTGCAGGAAAAGTTACTGTTGCTCAGATGATGACAAGAGATGATTTTGCTAAAAGATACGCAGAAGGTAAACCAATTGCTATTCACGAATTTTTCTACCCTCTAATGCAAGCTTACGATTCTGTTGCAATTGATGCGGATATCGAATTGGGTGGTACTGATCAAAGATTTAATACGCTTTTAGGACGTGATATTCAAGCTGCTTATGGCAAAAAATATCCTCAATTAGTAATGATGTTACCACTTTTAGAAGGTACTGACGGTGTAGTTAAGATGTCTAAAACATATCCTGAACACTGCATTTCACTTACAGATAGTGCAAAAGATATGTTTGGCAAATTGATGAGCATTCCTGATACGTTAATTACTCGTTATTATTCATTGTTAACTGATGTTCCGCAATCAGAATTAGAAAAAATGGATGAACAAATTGCATCTAATTCAATCAATCCTCGTGATATCAAAATGGCTTTAGCGCACATGATTACAGAAGAATATCACGGAAAAGAAGGTGCAGATAAAGCTCAGGAAGATTTTATCAATGTTGTATCAAATAAAGGTGTTCCTGATGATATCGAAAGTGTTAAAATAGACGCTGAAAAAAGCATTTTGGATTTGTTGGTTGAATTATCTTTTGTTCAATCAAAAGGTGAAGCTAAACGTTTAATCCAAGGTGGCGGTGTTAAAATTGACGGTGAAAAAATCTCTGATATGGGATTTGTTGTTAAACCTCAAATGGATGTCGTTTTGCAAGCAGGTAAGAGAAAGTTTGTTAAATTGGTTTAATTTGCGCGAGATTTGCAAACGTAGGGTGGGAAAAGCGTAAGCGGTTCCCACCGACAATAAGAAAGTAGGTTGGGCTTTCAGCCCAACAACAACTGACAAGAAAGAAGGGGTTGAAATGATATACAATAACGTTTTAGAATTAATCGGCAATACACCGCTTGTAAAATATAATGACAACATTTGTTTAAAACTCGAATACTTTAACCCTTCAAGTTCTGTTAAAGATAGAGCCTCTTATTCTATGCTAAAAGGTGCGATGGACAGAGGCGAAATTAATAAAGATACCGTTATAATTGAGCCTACAAGCGGAAATACAGGAATAGGGCTTGCTATGTGTTGCGCGGTTTTAGGTTTGAGGCTTATAATTTGCATGCCTGAAAGCATGTCCGTAGAACGCAGAAAAAATATTGCGGCTTACGGTGCCGAACTCGTTTTGACACCTAAAGAAAAAGGCATGCAGGGTGCTGTTGATAAAGCTCAAGAATTGAAAGAAACTTATCCTAACAGTTTTATTCCTATGCAGTTTGCAAACCCTGATAATCCAAAGGCGCACGAAAAGACAGCACAAGAGATTAAAGATGCCGTTGAAGGTCGTGAAGTTGTTGTGGTTGCAGGTATTGGAACGGGCGGAACGGCGACAGGCATAAAAAAATATTTCCCGGAAGCTATCGTTTACGGTGTAGAACCCGCTGAAAGTCCTTTGTTTACGGAAGGTCATGCAGGCCCTCATACAATTCAAGGAATAGGCGCAAACTTTATTCCTGAAATTTGCAAAGATAATAATTTGGACGGGGTTTTAACGGTAAAAGGTGAAGATGCAAAAGCGCAAGCAATTGAACTTGCACATAAACATGGTGTATTCTGTGGAATTTCAGCCGGCGCAAATGTTTGTGCAGCTAAAGTTTTAGCTGAAAAATATCCTGATAGATTGGTTGTTGCAATCACTCCTGATAGCGGAGAAAGGTATTTATCTGTTTGGTAATATGATAAGAAAAGATGAATTAGATTGTTTGGTTGAAAAATACGAAACGAAGGATTTTATAAAAAATGATCCTATCCAATTTCCGCATAGGTTTAGGGATAAACAAGATGTTGAATTGGCGGGTTTTATTGCATCGCTGTTTGCTTATGGTAACAGAAAAATGTTCATTGCAAAATTAAATGATTTATTTAATCGAGCTGATAATGATATTGCTAATTATATTAAAAATGGTGATTTTGAAAACTTGAAGGGTTTAGAATACAGATTCTCAAAAGATTATGATATAATTCCTATTTTTGATATATTGCATGGATTGTATGACGAAAGCTGCGGATTAGAAGAATTGTTTAAGTATGGATGGGAAAATGCTGTTGATTATTTAAATTTCTTTCAAGTCGTTGTAGATTATTTTTATTCTCGCGCACCAAAAAATGTAGGACGAGGGTTTTATCACATGTTGCCAAATCCGACTAATGGTGGGGCAATGAAACGTATTAATATGTTTTTAAGATGGATGATTAGAAAATCTGCGGTAGATTTAGGAATATGGAGTTTTATGCAACCAAAGGATTTGCTAATCCCTCTCGATGTTCATGTTGCAAGAGTTTCAAGAAGTATGGGGTTATTAAACAGAAAAAGTAATGACTTTAAAGCGGTAATAGAGCTAACAAATAAGTTAAAAGATTTTTCTCCTGATGATCCCGTAAAATATGATTTTGCAATGTTTGCTTTTGGTGTAGAATTAAATAGTACAAAATTAGGAGTGTAGCTGATGAATAAATATATTGAATCAAATTCTAAAAAGTTTTTAGTAATGCTACTTTTAATATGCGTAGTGTTTTTGGTTGTTATTATTAAAGCGTTTGAATATATTCCCGTAACTGATAAAGATGCAGTAATCAGTCGTAACAATATAGAGAATATCAACAAGCCGGCTCCTGATTCTGAGGAAACTGCATCAGAAAACGAAAATGCAGAAAATGTTGAAAAGAAAACGCTTGATATAAATTTGACTCCTGATTTTGTAGAAAAACCAAAAACAGAGCCTTTGAAAGAAGAAAAAGTTGTAGAGCCGTTAGAAAATATAACGGATTTGCCTAAGGATGCAGTAGAAGCTAATTCTGAAGCAAAACCAGTTGAATTAACACCTGAAGAAAAAGCTGAAAAAGTATTTATTACGGCTCAAAAATATAGAAAAGACAGACAATTTGTAAAAGCTTTAGAAGAATACCAAAAAATTCCTACAATAACAAATGATACCGCAACTGTTGCGCGTAGTTATGAAGAAATTGCAACTATTTATGCGATTGTAAAACGCTACGGTACAGCACTTTCTTTTGCTCAAAAAGCTTACAATATGTCACCGTCTTCATCAAGAGAGATGCTATTGGCAAGATTGTATTACAAAACAGGTGATATAGATAAAGCAACAAGAAGAATTAATAATGTGTTGCAGAGAGATTTTTCTTCCGATAGATAAACTTTTGTGAAGCACGAAACTTGATTTTTTTGCGTTTCTATAATATATTTAGCTTTGTAGAGTGCTTACGCCAATATGTCACTCACACGGTTCGGCGGGATTTGTAGTCGATGACAAATTTCCAAAGGCCACAACTTAAAAGGAAAACAATAATGAACTTAAAAAACAAACAAGAAATTATTGAAAAATTCGGTGCTAATGCAAAAGATACAGGTTCTGCAGAAGTACAAATCGCTATGTTAACTAAAAAGATTTCTGAACTTACTGAACACATGAAATCAAACAAAAAAGATTTCGCTACAAAACGCGGTCTTTTGATGATGGTTGGTAAAAGAAAAAGACTTCTTTCATTCTTGAAAGACAGAAACCTTGAAGGTTACAGAAGCCTAATCAAAGAATTAGGAATCAGAGGTTAATAAAAAATCCGCTCAGAAGAGCGGATTTTTTTATATTAATTTTGCAATTATAAGTTTTGTAAACATTATCTCTTAACCTCTCCAAGCCGTTCTATGTTTGTTATAAGATAACAAACGGGAGATTTAGTGTGATGTTAAATAGTGCAGTTGAGTTTATTAAAGAAAAAATTGGCGATTTTAAGCCACAAATCGGTATTATTTTAGGATCAGGTCTTGGTGATTTGGCAGACGAGTTTTGCTTAAAAGCGATTCCTTATTCTGAAATTCCTGGTTTTGAATCATCTACGGTTTCAGGGCATAAAAGCCAATTGGTTTTTGCAGAAATTAACGGTAAAAAAGTTGTTATGATGCAAGGCAGATTTCATTTTTATGAAGGTCATCCTATTCAAAAAGTAGTTTTTCCTGTAAAAGTTATGAAAAAACTTGGGGTTGAAACTCTTGTTGTAACAAACGCAGCAGGTGGTGTTAATCCTGAATTCAAACCTTCTGATTTGATGATTATTACTGATCATATCAATTTTATGGGAGTAAATCCGCTTATTGGACCAAATGACAATGCAATGGGCGAACGCTTTCCTGATATGAGTGCGGTTTATACTCCTGAATATATCAAGTTAGCAAAAGAAATTGCAAAAAAACTTGGCATAAGACTTGAAGAAGGCGTTTATATGGCACTTACTGGTCCTTCTTACGAAACACCTGCTGAAGTTAGAATGGCAAGAACTATTGGTGCTGACGCTGTCGGTATGTCAACCGTCCCTGAAGCAATTGTAGCTTCTTGGGCAGGAATGAAGGTTATCGGTTTAAGTTGTATTTGTAATTCAGCTGCGGGAGTTAGCACGGTTGGGCTATCTCATGCAGATGTAATTCAAGCTGCAGGTATAGCAAAAGATAAATTCAAAACTTTAGTTAAAGAAATTATTAGAGAAATATGAGATTAGATAAATTTTTAAAAGTTTCAAGATTAATAAAAAGGCGCACGGTAGCAAACACTGTTTCTGAAATGGGGCGAGTGTTGGTTAACGGTAATAGTGCAAAACCTGCCAAGCAACTTAAAGTCGGCGATATTATAGAAATTGAATATGCATCCAAAACAGAAAAAGTTGAAGTTCTTGTAATTCCAAACGGCAATGTTAGTATTCAAGAATCATCAACTTTGTATAAAGTAATAGAATAAGAGGTCTAAAATGACAATTATTAACGAACATTTTGTTATAAACACAAACGGAAATAATGATATTATAGATATCACAAAACATGTTCAAAATTGTGTTTATCAACATGAATTAAAAGACGCATTGGTTTGTGTGTCTGTTCAAGGCAGTACATCTGCAATTACAACAATTGAATACGAAAAAGGGCTTGTTCAAGATTTAAAAGAAGCTTTAGAGAGAATTGCACCAACCGGCATGGAATATCATCACGATGAAATTTGGCATGATGGAAACGGTTATGCGCACGTAAGAGCAGCACTTGTAGGAAGCTCCGTAAATATAGCGTTAAAAGACGGACTTTTGAATTTAGGCACTTGGCAACAAGTTGTGCTTTTGGATTTCGATAACAAACAACGTTCAAGGAATATTACGGTACAGATTTTATGCTAAATCTTTACGTTACATCGGCAAATAGAAAAGAAGGTAAGACTTTTTTAACGGCAGGACTTGCTGCTACAATGCAGAGTCTTGGTTATTCGACTTGCGTTTATAAACCGATACAAACTGCAGGGATTGAAATTAACGGTTTTATGCAATCACCAGACTTAACTTATGTAAAAACTGTTGATCCGTATATTGATACTCATTTTTCATATTTATTTAAATCTGAATATGAGCCATTAATAGCATCAGAACAAGAAAATGAGCCAATTGACGTTGAACTTATTAATAGCGAATTCCAAAGAATTTCAGCAGTTTCTGATTGCACAATTCTTGATGGTGATTGTGGTTTACTAAGTCCGCTCGCACCTTCCGTGCAAACCGTTGATATGGTTAAAAGACTCCAATTGCCTGTTCTTTTTGTGGTGACTCCAAGAGAAGATTCAATTAATGATACTTTGCTGTCAATCTATACCGCGCAAGAAAAGGGGGTTGAAATAAGAGGTGTTATTTTAAATAACATCAAAAATGATTGTTCAAAAACTCTTTTAACGGCTATTCCGCGAGTTATTGAAGAATATACAAGTGTTAAAATATTGGGGCTTATTTCACACGTAGAAGGTAAACTTGCGCCGGAAGATTTGATTACAAGTATTTTGAACGGTGTTGATATTGAAAGTATTTTTAATGTAAAAATCGAAAAATTGGATTGCAACTAATGATTATTACTGCCGGAATTTATAAAGGACGAAAAATTGACTCTCCCGATGAAAAAATTACACGACCGACTCTTTCAAAAGTCAGAATGGGCGTGTTTAATACCTTGTACTCAATAATTGGTGATTTTGAGGGTAAAACTTTTTTGGATGTTTTCGGCGGTTCCGGGATTATGGGTTTAGAAGCTTTATCAAGAGGATTTGATAGGGTTAAAGTTTTTGAAAAAAATCCTAAAGTCGCGCAAATTCTTAAAAAAAATTATCAAACAGTTGGTATAAAACCTGATTTAACAATAGGTGATAGCACAAAGCTTGTTGCAAAACTAGATGAAACGTATGACGTTGTATATATTGATCCGCCTTATATGAGTGGAATTTATGAAGATATTTTGTCTAAAGTTAAAGGTGATGTGATTATTGCTGAACATTCGGAAGCAATAGAATTTGACGGTTATGAAGTTTTAAAACAAAAAAATTATGGCGGGAAAATTGTTAGTTTCTTAAAAAATATCAAATAATAGCAAATTATTTTTTTAGGGGTTTTTAGTTTAAAAAAGGAGCTGTAATGCAAGTAAATTATACAAGTTATGTCACGCCGACAACGTTTAAAGGTTCTTTGAAAAAGCCTGCTAACAAATCTTTTAACTTTTTAAATAAAGATTCTTTTATTTCTGCTCAAAAGAAGAAATTTTATGTAAAAGATGCTAAAGAAGTTCAAAATGGAGTTGCGGATGTGTTTAAAGCTCTTGTAACAGCTCCAATCAGTGCTTTAGCATTTAACATTGGGAATCAATCTTTAGGTATTGTATGCGGTGTTTGCAGTGCTTTGTGGGGAGTTTGCTCATTGCTTGCGTTCGCAAGCGGTATCGGTAAAAAACACGATTAATAAATATTGCCATAAACCCAGTACGTTCTTAGCACCTTCTTAACATAATTTTTTGTTTCAGGATAAGGAATTTGTTCAACAAATTCGTCCGTATCACTGTAAATCAATTTAGAGAACCAATTTGTTACAGAACCGATTCCGCCGTTATATGCAGTTATTGCGTATAAATCTTTGTTACCCAAAACTTTTTTAAGGCTTGAATAGTAAAGACTTCCTGCCGTAATATTAGCGGTTTCGACATTCAAATTCGTCGGCAAATTGTGCTTTGTAACTACTTCATTATAAGTTGCAGGCATCAATTGCATTAAACCGACAGCTCCGACAGCGCTTTTAACAAATGGATTAAAATGGCTTTCTTCTTTTATAATTGATTGTAAAACAATCGGATTATTGTCGCCTTTAACCTTGTCAACTATATCATAATAGTGCATTGGATAAACTAAGCGCCATCTTAAATCTTCAAACGAAGGTTTTACATTTAATTCTTCCATCCCGTTTCTAGCCAAATAAGCGGATAATGTGTAATTCCCTTTTTGATATGCAATCCAGCTTTGTATAAATTTATCGTGTTTGCATAGTTCTTCTACTAAGTCATAATCTTTTAGATATGCAAGTTTTACAACCAAATTGTTATCCAAAGATTTTTTATAAGGGAATACAACAGGTTTTTCATTTAGTTCTAAAAATGGAAACATTCCGTCATCTTTATTTAGGTTGTAATTCGCCCTGAATGCATAATATGAGTCGGGATATGATGCCAAGACCTGTTTATAATAGTTATTTGCGCTTTCATAATGTTTAAGCTTGTATGCGATTTTACCCATAAAATAAGTTACAGCAGGGCTTGATTTTGTATTAGGAAATTTCTTAAGATGCAAAAATCCTAATCTTTGCGCATCAAGATATTTTTTCTGCATATATTTTGTTATAAATAAATTGTATAAAGAATCTGCCGAAAATTGCCCGTTCGGATATTTTTCATAAAGGCTTCTGAAGCAGGCTTCTTTTACACTTGAATCCACTACCTCATTGCAATTAAGATATGCAATATAATCGGCACCAGTTGAGCTTACACCTAAGTTTACAAGTTTTGTAATGCCTTCAGTTCTTGTAGCAGCAGCTGCTACATAATTGTCAATAACCTCGTATACATCCTCTTGTGCAGTATTTCCGGCATGTTGCTTTAAACCGAGTTCTGTATAATAATTTCCTTTTTCCTTATTACCTAATTTATATTCGTTTTTCGCAAAATCAGACCAACTTTCCGCAAGAGTTGTTTTGTTTAAAAAATTCTTAGATTTTTCGAATTCTCCGTTTGCGTAATAGCCTTTGGCAATAAGTAAGTTATCGTAATTAGACAAAGATTTATCCAGTTTAATGATTTCTTCAATGGATTTTAGTGCAAAGCGTCCATCGGGTGCTTTTTCTATATAGTTTTTGAAATAATTAATTGCTTTTTCTTGAGATTTAGCCAAACGTTTTGGGCTTTTTGGCGGATTAGAAACTTCAATCATTCCGAGGTAATATTCTGATGCGATTGCATAATCACTTGTCGGATATTTTTTTATGATTTTTTTGAAATGTTTTTTTGCGTCTTTGTCGTTAGAATCAAACATCAAGTTTGCCATATTGTATTCGCTTATTGGTGCAATTGAAGATTTTGAACCGTTTTTTACGATTCTGTTGTATTTTTTTATGGCTAATTCGTTTTTCCCCATATTCGTAGCACATCTTGCTTGACGGAATAAAGCTGATGATTTAAGAGTTGAGCCCGATGGAACTTTTCCGAATTCTTGATAGGCTTTTTCGTAATCACTCGCCTTATAATCTTCTAAAGCTGCTGAATAGCTATCTACTCCTCTGGATTCTGATGAGGTGTGATTATATACAAAATAACCTATTGTAAATAAAGTTAAAAAAACAACTATATAAAAATCATATTTTTTTCTTCTTCTCATTCAAATTTATCCCAACTAATAATTAAACTTTTTCTTCCCAAAAAGACCAAAGTCTTTTTCAATACTAATATTTTAATATAGAAACATGCAAAAACAAAATCCTGTAATAAAAAATTACATACTTTCCGGCGAAATATACAAATTAAACTCGGACGAAAAAAAGAATCCGTGTATTAATGAAGATTTTAAGTCTTCTGAAAATATAAATTTACTGCTTTTATTTTCCATGTTACACTAGAGATATGAGTGGAAATTATGTACCGTTATATAGAAAATATCGTCCACAAACTTTGGATAAACTTGTAGGTCAAGAGCATATTAAAAAGACTCTTACAAGTGCAATTGAGCTTGGAAAAATTGCACACGCATTTTTATTTACAGGCCCTCGTGGTACGGGTAAAACTTCCACTGCAAGAATCTTAGCAAAATCTTTGAACTGCAAAAACGGCCCTACGATTCACCCTTGCGGAGAATGTGAAAGCTGTTTGGATATTATGAATTCTGTTCCAATGGACGTTATTGAGATTGACGCTGCAAGTAACAGAAAAGTTGAAGATACGCAAAGCATTTTGGAAAAAATTCAATATGTTCCTGTGCATGGCAAATATAAAATCTATATTATCGACGAAGTTCACATGTTGACTAATCATGCGTTTAATGCATTGTTAAAAACTTTAGAAGAACCGCCTGAAAATGTTATTTTTATTCTTGCTACAACAGAAGTGCATAAAGTTCTTGATACAATCAAAAGTCGTTGTCAAAGATTTGATTTCAGAAGAATTACAACCGATGATATAGTTAAACATTTGAGATATATTTCTGACGAGGAAAAAATAAATATTTCGGACGATGCGCTATTTACGATTGCGAAAAATTCCGCCGGTGGTATGCGTGACAGTATTTCACTTTTAGACCAATTAAGCTTGCTTGGTGTTTCAAAAGAAATTACCTCTGAAGATGTTAATGCAGTGCTTGGCAGAATTTCCTTTGATGTTTTGAATAAATTGAGTGCTAAAATAATTTCTTCATCACCAAATGAAGCTATTGAAATTTTAAATGATATTTATAATTCAGGTAATGAACCGTTGCAGATTTTGACTAACTTATCTGAATATTTTAAAAATTTGCTTATAGTGAAAAATTGTAAACCTGATTTGTTGAGCGAACTAACAGGACTGAATGAAGCACAAATAGCAGAACTTATTAAACAAAAAGAGTCTTTGGAAACTCAACAAATAGTCTTTTTGCTTGAGAGAATCACATATTATATTAAGGAAGTGAAACTTGCTTCTAATCAGCATTTGTGGCTTGAAGTCGGAATGATTGATTTAGCAAATATGAGTGAAAATTCTACGCTTTTGGATTTACAAAACAGAGTTAAAGCTCTTGAAGGCGGAAACTTTACGCCTGCCTCTCGTCCACAGCCAGTAGCGCATGTGACTCGCCCAGCGCCAATTCCTGTTCAGGAAGTTAAATCGCAAGTTAGTCAACCTCAAGCAGGTCAGCCTGCTCCTACTCAAACAATTAAGCAGGAAACTCCAAGAACTGTTGAACCACTACCGCAAGAAGAAGATTTTACACCGCCACCAATGTCGCAAAAGGCTGATGGTAATGATATTCAGAGTTTGTGGAAAGCTTTATTGTTAAATGTAAAAAGTCCTTCAACAAAGGCTTTGTTGAATTTAGCAACTCCTGTGAAAATTGCGCCTGATGGAGTTATTATTACATTTAAAAATGAAAAATTAGTTGCGCAAATTAACGATACCAACAAAAAGCAAATGCTTGTTGATGCTGCAAGCTTAATGTTTAACGCAGATGTTTCTGTAATGGTTCGACTTCCTCAAGGCGGAGATAGCGAAATTACGGCAGAGTCAGTAAAAAAAAACTTTAAAATAGCAACACCGACTGTTGCGCCTGAGTCAAAACCGCAACAAAATATACAACCAAAACCTCAATCGCAAATTGAAAAACCTGCTCAAGCTCAAAAAGCGACTGAAATTGAGCAAGTTACTGAATCAGCGCCAATGCAAACAGTAGAAAAGACAAAAGCGGAAGATATTCCTAAAACAGAGAGTGACAAAAAACGTTTGGAATCCGACCAAGAAAAAATGGTAATGGAACTTTTTGACGGAAAATATATAGAATAGTTGTTTTATACAGGTACAAATATTGCATCAGGTTGTTGTAATTTTTTGGTTATACCATCAGATACTCCGCGTCCATCACCTGTTGTTATTTCTACATGTCCGTACTTCGGATTATAACCTTGTGAGCCTCTTTTGAATACAATTACACAACCTGCCGGCAAATCATGTACATCAACGCTGTTTGTCGCAATTTCTTTGAAATTACTATTTTGGCGCATAACATCTATCATTTGATATCCGTGTCCAGGCTTATAGCTACCTAATCCTGCTTGTTGTATTGCTGTTTTAACATATCTTGCACACTGTTTATTCCATCCAATAGCTCTTTTTAATGCTATTTTTGTAAGTCTTTCTCCGGCTTGAGCATTGTATTCTCTCATCGAAAATTTCGCTTTATTTTTATTAGTAAAACTAAAGCTGTCGCCAATATTAGAATTTTTAGAACTGAATGTCGGCGCTGAAAATATTGTATTATTCCAATTAGTGTTATCCCAAATGTTGTTAGAAAAAGTATTATTAAAATCAAATGTTTGCCCAAAATCAAATAATGACGGCATACTAAAGCTATTAAAACTAGGGAAACTCCAGTTGTTGAAACCGGAAGAAAAGATGTTCAAATCAAAGAAAGAAGGCATAAAATCACACGAAAATGTCGGAGTGAACCAATTGTTCCATCCGGACATAAAATTACCCATATTTAGATTTGAAAAATTATCGATAAATGTCATGACCTAATATCCCTAATAATATTAAGTCTATAAAATCATGAAACTTGCTTTTTTGTAACAAAAGTTAATAATTACTCAATTTTTTGCAAATATAATTTTAAGTCTGCAATTCTTGTATCAACTGTCATTATGACATCTTTCATTTGAGCTTCAAGTCGTTTTGCACCTTTAAAGCAAGTATGGAAAAACAAAATTGTTGAAGTTGCTTTGACTAAATCGTTTTTTAATACCTTAATTTTATTGTAAATTTGTGGGTCAACAATTTCTTTATTTTCGCATAAAACAGTAAAAATATCCCCAAACCACCATTGAACTTCTTCAACATTATTGGCTTTTAAACCTTTCAAAGCTTTTTTGAGATATGTTGAAATCGGAGTATAAACCTCTAAAAGCTTTTCTTTTTTCTTTGGCAAAACATTTTTAAAATAATTCATTGTTTGCTCGTAACCAACATTTATTAAATTGCGTCTAGCGTCTTTATTTAAATTAAAATCTGCAAAAAATACATCACCCGTATCAATTCTTACGCAATCATAACGGTCATTTGAACCGAATATTTCCGTTACAAAATCAGTCGCTACATCCGTTACACAACTATAAATGGTATTAATAAACGAAATAGGATTAGATTCATCCTTACTGTAATCACCTTCTAAACGGAATTCCAAAATTCGGCTTTCAGAACTGTCTAAATTTTCTGATAATTTCCACATCGGTGACGCCTTTTGTAAATCCCCATCAACTAAAAAAGAATCGTCATATTTATATGGTGCCATAAGTCCCGGCATGCTTGAAGAAATTTTAATTGCCTGCGCGATTTCAAATTTTGGTGTAACATTTTTTGAAAATTCTTGAGAAGAAAACTTCGTTAAATTTGTTGTTATAATTACAAGATTTTTTTCTAAGTCTTCAAAATCAATATTACGTCCTTTAACATTTTCAACTTTTTTTGCCAAAAGTTCATTTAACCAATCTTGGAAAATTTCACCTTTTGATAGCGCAAAAGCTTTACCAAAACCCAAGTGGATATCTTTAAACAAGTCGAAATTAACCTTCATAAAAATATTTTCTAATTCATAAGATTTGTATCCGCAAGCAACGAGAGATGCTATAACAGAGCCAACTGAAGAACCACCGATTATATCGTATTCAATACCTAACTCTTCTAAAGCTCGAATTGTTCCAATATAAGCCATTCCTCGAATAGCACCGCCACCAAATAAGCAAGTATATTTCAATGGATTAGTCATTATTTTTCACCATAAATTTTAGTTTCTTACCAAAAGTTACACTATCAAACATTGTTCTTTTATAATAATCAATATCGTGATTTGGTTCAATATATGAAGTTTTTTCATCACCTTTCTTTACAAAGATACCACAAACATTCCCTTCATAAATTTGTACCCAATCAGAATCTTGTTGTAAAACATTGTAAACTTCAATAGACTTAAGTGGCATTAAAATCTCTGTCCGATAATTATTAATAATATCGCGCCAATTATTTTCTGCGAGTTCATAATCTCGAAGAGTTAAAAATTCTTTGTCGTTATAAACTTCTTCATAACGGCCATCCATATAAATCAGATTGTTTGGATAAAGTTTGTATGAAAAATAACTGCCCAAGCCAAATGGTACAACAACATTACCTTTAATATCATTTATTTTTAAGAATTCTGTTTCCATTAAAGGGTATTTTTTTGCGTCACATCTCGGATAAGCAGGTGAAGATAGCGGAATAACAAACAAAGCAAGTACGATAACAGCAGGATAAAGAGTTTTTTCAACCGTTTTAAAAGTTTTATGAAAACGATTAAATAATCTTAAGATGTCGTTATAACATAATGCGCAAACAGCAATTAAAGATAGAGAAAGCAATTTTACATGCGCTAAACCTGAATATAAGGTTACTACAAGTACAATTATTTTTGTTAGGTCTAATTTCTTTTTAGATATAAAGTTTGTGATTACACCAAATATACAAAATAAACTAATCGGCAAATAATGCAAAAAATGTCTTTTTGCTAAAATACTCCACCATTCAACAACGTATTTGCGATTCATTGTTGTAGCACTGAATAAAAAGTTTAAATATTTTATACCATAAGGGTTAATAATTAATAGTGGAGTCGAAATTGCAAGCAAGGCAAAATATTTTTTCCAAGGTCTTTTGCTTAAAAGTTCTCCTGCAAGATACATAAAAATTAGACCTAAACCCGAAACAACTCCGCCATGAAGGTTGTTCCATAAGATTACGATAGGGGGAATGAACCAAATAAGTTTTGTTGAATAATTTTTTCTTAGTTTTTCCATTAGATATAAAAACAAGCTGAAAAAGAAGAAACTGAAAAGCTGACAACGAACGCCTGATGAATTTAGATGATAATACATCAAAAGAAAAGCTGAAATGAAAAGTAATGAAGTCGGATAAGCGTGTTTTTGAAGTTTTTGAGTCTTTATTACAAAAAACGCTGTTCCGAACATTAAAATTGTTTGAAGAAGAATTGTTCCGAATGCGCCAAAATATTTTAGGAATAAATAAAATACGACGCCAGAACCCCATTCATGGTCATACCAAGGATGAGTCGGTGTGTATGATAAAAAATCTTTGAACGGCAAAATGCCTTGTTCGATAAAACGTTCGCCAACGATTATACGAGCGAAAAAGTCATAATCGTAGTTGGTGGTGAGGCAGGAAAGGATTAAGCAGATTAGAAAAATTGTTGTGAATAATAATATTTGTTTTTTTTGTTTCATTTTACCCTTCCCATTCCCTCTCTGTCACTATCGTGACATCTCTCCCACTAAATGGATGTTGTGGGCGAGAATTAAGTTTTAATTCTATCTATACCTCCCACTTGGAGATGGAATACGCTTGCGATACTCGATTAAAGCTGATTTTGTGGATTGCTTCGTTGCTAATTTTAGATGTTGCTCCTCGCAATGACTTGGCGTCAGACCTTCAAGTGTACTGTCATTGCGAGGGCGTTTAGCCCGTGGCAATCCATTTTAAGCAGGTTATTTTTACCCATTTATACTTCAATTATTTTAACATAAATACACCTACATATTTTTAATTACCTCTTTTTATGCTAAAATAATTAACGAGTTTAGGAGATTAGAGTATGGGATTAACATTAGTAGAAAAGATTATTTCAGAACACGCAGGTAAGCAAGTGCATGCAGGTGAGCTTGTTATTTCTAAAGTTGATGTTTCTGCTGTTCAAGACGGAACTGGACCTTTAACGGTTCAAGAATTCAAAAAACTTGGTAAATCTAAACTAAATAATCCCGAGAGAACTATATTATTCATAGACCACGCTTCGCCAAGCCCTAGAAAAGAGCTTTCTAACACACACATGGTGCTTAGAGAGTTCCATAAGGAATATGGTGCTGTACTTTCAGACGTTGGGGCAGGGGTTTGTCACCAAAGATTAATCGAAACATTTGTAAATCCGGGTGAAGTCCTAGTTGGTGCGGATTCTCACACTTGTACGTCAGGTGCATTGGGTGCGTTTGCGACAGGCATGGGTTCTACCGATATTGCGGTTGCGATGGCTCTTGGCAAAACTTGGTTGAAAGTTCCAGCAACATTTAAAATTGTTGTAACAGGAAAATTTAGAGAAGGAATTTGCTCAAAAGATTTGATGCTTCATCTTATCGGAATGATTGGCGCAGACGGAGCAACTTATAAAGCATTGGAATTTACAGGTGACACGATTGACAATATGACAATGTCAGAAAGATTTACGCTAGCGAATATGGCAGTAGAAGCGGGTGCAAAATGCGGTTTGTTCATTGCAGACGATAAGACAAAAGCATTTTTGAAGGAACGTGGACGTGAAGATAAATTCAGACAAATTTTGCCTGACGCGGATGCAGTTTATGAAAGAGTTATTAACATTAACGCAGAAGATGTACCGCATACGGTTTCTTGCCCTCACACTGTTGACAACACAAAACGCGTTGAAGAATTAAAAGATGTCAAAGTTAATCAAGTTTATGTCGGAACTTGTACTAACGGTAGAATTGAGGATTTGAGAGTTGTTGCCAATATTTTGAAAGGCAAAACCGTTCATCCTGATGTTAGAATGTTGATTTCACCTGCTTCTAAAGATGTGTTTAAACAAGCTTTAAAAGAAGGTTTGATTGATATTTTTGTAGAAGCAAACGCTGCGATTCTTGCTCCGGGATGCGGACCTTGTGTTGGTGTTCATGCCGGAATTTTAGGCGACGGAGAAGTTTGTTTGGCAACTCAAAACAGAAATTTCCAAGGCAGAATGGGTAATACAAAAGGATTTATCTATTTGGCATCTCCTTATGTAGCAGCATATACTGCATTAAGAGGTTATATTTCAGCAGAATAAAGTTATTGTCGGGTTCAATGACAATAGTTGAACCCGACCTACAAATCTAAGGGGTGGGGTTAAAACTATGAACTTACTACTTTTAAAACAATTATCAATCCTAAGCGCATTTGCAGGCGTTATCTTGGGACTTATAACAATCGTACCTTACGTAAGCTTTTTGAGCTTTATGATTTTGATACTATGCTTATCAGCATTCGTGCTTGCATATCTTAAACAGAATGAATTAATCGGAATTATTAGCGTAAGAGAAGGCTGTATTTTTGGGGCGGTTATCGGGTTTGTATCATTTATAGCGTTTTCAGTAGTTTATGCGCCGATAAGTATGCTTTTAGGATGGTTGATTCCATCGTATACACAAGGTTTCTTAAGATTTTTTATGGGAAGTTTTGGTTCATTTATCGTAATGTTGCTTCTTATGATTCTTATGGCAGGCATAAGTGCTTTGTTTAATGGATTTGCAGGTTTGGTAACAGCTTATGTTTATGAGCTTATTACAGGTATAAAAAAAGAAAATAATCAAAATACCAGTGTGGATTTTGAGATTAAGTAAAGTTATTGGTGCAATGAATTGCACCCTACATTATGGATAGCCCTCGCTCCTTGCGGGAGAGTGAAATGAAAGGGGCAAATAAATAACAGGGGCAAATAAATAACAGGAGAAAATAATGGAATTTAAATCAAAAATAAAAACAATCGAATGGGTTGATACGTATTCAAAAATGGTAGATCAAACAGTTGTGCCTTATGAATACAAGTTTGTAAATATTACGACAGGCGAAGATATGTTTAATGCAATTCGCAACATGATAGTTCGTGGCGCACCTGCTATCGGAATTGCAGGCGCTCACGGTGTAATTTTGTTTGCTCAAGAAGGCGCAAAAGAAATTACATCAAGAGAAGAATTTGTAAATTGGTTGCTTGAAAAAGCGGAATACATGAAAACTTCACGTCCTACTGCCGTTAATTTGATGTGGGCGGTTGAAAAACAAGAAGAAGTTATCAGAAATTCTAAATCTGATATCAATGGAATTATTGCTGAATTAAAAACAAATGCAATTAAATTAGAAAACGAAGATATCGAAATTAATAAAAAAATTGGCGATTACGGTGCTGAAGTTGTTCCAAAAGGTGCAACAATCCTTACTCACTGTAACGCGGGTGCTTTGGCAACAGTAGGATATGGTACGGCTCTTGGCGTTGTTCGTTCGGCTTTCGCTAAAGATAATACAATTCAAGTTTTTGCAGATGAAACCCGTCCGCGTCAACAAGGTGCAAGAATTACAACTTTTGAACTTGCGATGGACGGAATTCCAGTAACATTGATTACAGACGGAATGTGTTCATATTTTATGAGTAAAGGCATGATTGATATGGTTGTAGTAGGTGCAGATAGAATTGCCGCAAACGGTGACACTGCAAACAAAATTGGAACTTACACAGTAGCGATTGCTGCAAAATATCACAATGTTCCATTCTATATAGCAGCTCCTCTTTCAACCATTGATACATCTATTAAAACAGGTGCGGAAATTCCAATCGAAGAACGTTCGCACGAAGAAGTTACTCATATCAATGGCAAACGAATTTGCGCAGAAGGTATTAATGTTATTAATCCGGGATTTGACGTAACTCCGCATGAATTGATTGCCGGTATTATTACGGAAAAAGGTATTTTGAGACCTGATTATAATAAGTCTATTGCAGAAGCGTTTTTGAAGTAATTAAATAGAGGAAGTTAATAACTTTTGGTGTACAGGCTAAAAAATAATAGTTAATGAAAAGCTGGATTGCTTCAGGCTAATCGCCTTCGCAATGACGGCACGATTGGAAGTCTAACGCCCGGTCATTGCGAGGAACAGCTATTTTTATAGTGACGAAGCAATCCAACTTATTAAAAGATATGAAGCTTTTTCAAAGTTTTATTAATCCAAAAAAGCTAATGAGGCTTACCTATAATCGCTTTTGAGCGGATGGCTTCTACAAAAAAAGAGAAGTCTATGTTTAATAAGGTTTTAGCAATTTTTATCGGCTATGTATTTGGTTTAATATTTACATTGTTAGGCTGAAAATTAGGAAAATAGAGCGTTTACCCCATTTGATATGATATTGAAAATAAGATTTTTGTAAAGAAATGTAACGACATGTGTCTGTAATGCGCAATTCTTGAAAAGAAAAATACTTTATTAATACAAGAGTATAAAAAAGAAACACAAGGAGCATAATCATGGCACAAGGATTTGATTATTCAAAATTAACCGGCAAGCTTTACGAAATTGCAGAAATGGCTGACAATCAAGGTAAAGGTGATGCTAGACACAATGGAAAATTAGAAGGTGAAGAAGTTTCAATTTTTGAAACAAACGCTAAACTTCACTTAGGAAAAGAAGGATATGATTACACACAAGATGATATCAATTCTGTTCTTGGTTTTGAAAAGAAAGCAGTAGAAACAACTACAACTCCTGAAGCATTTTCTAAAAAAGATAGCAAAGCTCAAGAAAAAGCTTATGATACAAAAGGAAATGTAATTCTTGACCATTTGGAAACAATGGTTGGTGAAAAGCCTGAAAAAGTTATGCAAGCTTTGAAAGAAGATCTTGGTAACGGTGTTAATGAAAAAGAATATCAAGTTTTATTAAGCCAAGTTGAAACTATATTGAATAAAGTTAATGAAGTTAGAGCTCAAAGCGGTGTTAAACATTTAGAAAAAAATGTTAAAAAATCTTTCCCAAAAGGTATGCTTGATGATTTTGGTAAAGATGTATTAAAAGTATTAGTAAAAAATGCTGAAAATGCTCAAAGTTCAAAAGCTTATGATGAAATTTCTAAAGCTTATGAAGAAAAAAGAGCGGCTGGTATGGGCAGAAAAGAAGCTTATGAAGCTGTTAAAAAAGAATATAAAAACAAAAGCCCTGAACATAAAGAAATTTTGAGAAAACGTGGTATGTTTAATCAAAATAAGAGCGAATTTGAAGCTCGTTATATTATGAAAGAAGCTAGAGAAGACGCTAGAGCAGCTATATACGAATCAGATGAAACAACTTCAAGAAAAGTTAAAAAAGATGCTAAAAATGAATTGAAAGCTGATAAAAATTACGATAAGTATACAAGAAGAGCTTTGAATGGTGAAAACAATTTAGGAACTTGGGCTTCAGGTCAAGATTCTAATATGAAAATTGTTAGACAAAACCAAGCTAGAGGTAACAGAGTTGAAAAAGCTAAAACTCAAACTGAAGCTGAAATCCGTAAGGCAGTTGGTGACGAATTATTCGAACACTTGAAAAACAGTGGTATGATTGAAGCTAAAGACGGTAAATATGATTTAACCGCTCTTTCAGATACCATTAAAAGAGAAGTTGGTAGCGACCTTTATATGGACAGAATGAGCAAAGAAAAAGATGCTATTGCAGAAAAACAACTAACATACAATAGATTGAGAGCAAAATTGGGATTGACTGAAGAACAATTATCAAACAGTGATGCTAAAAAGTTAGTTGAATTATGCGGATTTGAAATCCAAGGCAATGGTAAATTAGTAAAAGCACTTTATAGAGGTACTGTTGGAGCTGTTCTTGGTGGTCTAAGCGCAGGTGGCGCAGAAGCTGCAAGAAAAAGAGCTGATGCTCATTATAATAAAGCACAAAATATTGAATCAAGTATACATATTGATACAAAAGATTTAGATAATATCACAGGTAAAACAATTATAGATGGCAAAGAATATCCTCTTGATAAATCAGGTATCAATATTAAAGTTCCTGAAGGAGCTTCTGATTACGCTCAAACAATAGTTGATGTCGCAGTGAATGTTGATATTTTAAAAGACTTTATCTTTAAAGGTGGCAAGTTCGTTCTTTCAAATGCTTTAAAAGGTGCAATGATTGGCGGTGCAATTGGTGCGTTAAGCGGACTTCTAGCAGATGGTAAGGATGAAATTCCGGTAGCATCTATCAACATCAAATGTTCAACATTGAAAGAATATGTAGAATCACTTCAAGGCATTAAACCTGAATGGAGAGATATCTTAACAACAATTGCCGCTACATTTACTGATGGAAAAGGTAATTGGGATTGTAATGGATATCAAGAATTCTTGAAACAAGCAGCAGGTAACGATATCTTGAACAAAAAAGAATTGTTAGGAGCTTTGAAAACATACGAAACTGAATTGAAAAACAAGAAACCTGAAAAACCGGAAGATAAACCAGAAGAAAAAACTGTTGTTGAAAATCCAGTTGTTCCTGAAGCAAAAGAAGATTGTCATGTAGAATACAAAGAAGACATCAAAATGACAGATTCTAATAAATACACTTGGGGTCAAATCGTAAATATGTACTACAAAGATTGCTTAGGAAAACATACAGCAAAAGAAATTTGGACAAAACTTAAACAATACAATAACATTCCAAGTAATGTAAACTATATTCCAGCAGGTATAGCTCTTCCATATGACTTGTTCGGTGATGGCGAATGTGAAAGAACTGAAAGACAAAACGTTAAACGTGTAAAAGTTAAACGAACAACAAGAGTTAAAAAATTCAACGGTCAACTTGGTGACACAGGTGTTCAAGCAAGAAATGTATGTAAGAACAGAGATGGTTCTTATACAACAACTGATTGGTCAAGACGTCATAAAGACAGAGCGGGTGCTGAAAAAGAAGCTAGAGAAAACGGTTGGATTAAATAATAAAAAAAATAATTTCTATGGTTGTTAAAAATCGGCGAGTTCAATTGAACTCGCCGATTTTAATTTCCCTTTTCAGAAATCTTATTAGTATTTCCATCCTTTATGAACGTATGTTTTAGCATTGTGTGCTTTTGCATTGCTTGCAGATTCACCATTAACAGCATTCAACAAATCGCCGATAATGCCTTCATCTTTGCTACCGCAGTTGCATTCGCATTTTACTTTGCCGGTTACATCAACAGTTACTTTAACGTCGTGATCTTTGATTGCCTTCAAGATATCATCAAGTTTTTTGTCGAGCAAGTTGCTTAAGTTGTTAAGAACTTTTAACAATTCGCCATCATCGTAGCTGCCGTTTTGTTTACCAACCTTATTTAAGATTTCTTTTAGAAGGGCATTTGTAGCGGCGTATCTTTCGTCACCCTTATGAGCTTCTGCATTAATCTTATCTAAGATAGCTTGTTCAGTAATTTGAATTACATCAAGTTTGCCGTCGATGCTTGACAATGTATTGCCGTTCTTCTTAGATTGAGCAAGTAATTCTCTTAACATTGCTTCAATACTTGATAAGTCAATCTTTCCTCCGTCTACTTTAATGTTGCCCATTGCTTCAATAATAGCCTTGCAATTTGTATCAATTCTATTCATATTTTGATCTTGTTTTTCAAGAACTTTTTCTAACAATGATTTGATTTGTTCTGCACCCTTGTTGCCACTATTGATTGCATCTAATACAGCAGTGAAGTTTCTGTTCATTTCATAACCGATTGCAGCTAAGTAGTTAAGAATATCATTACCAAGTTTCTTGCCGTCTTCGCCGTTTTGTTTTACTTGTTGGTTAATTGCATTCAATAGTAATGTAATATCATCAAGTTTAGCGTTACCTGTTTGAACTTCTTCAATCAATTTTGTGAAGTTTCTGTTCATTTCAAAACCAACAGCTGCGATGTAATTAAGAACTTGTTTACCAAACGCTTCTGCCTTATTGCCTTGTTGTTTCAAGATTTCAGCCAACATGTTGAAGCCGTCTTTCATAAGTTCGTTGTTTTCTTTAGAAACTGCTGTGTTTTCTTTGATAGCAGCCAAAATTTGAGCCGCTGTCATTTTAGTAATTTGAGCTTGAGTGTAACCTAGTTTCATAAGAACATTAATCAATTCTTGTTGGTTCATGTCTAATTTTTTAGCTAAAGCTGCAAAATTAGAATTCATATCAATGTCTAAATTTTCAATTTTCTTAGCCAAATCATCTAACTTAGCGTTTCTGATGCTGTCACTTTCGATAATTGTGTTACCTTGTTCGATAAGTTTATCTAATTTAGTGTTGTTATTTTGTAACAATTCTTTGAATTCTGCTCTATCTTTTTCAGCTCTATCAAGAGAAGCTTTGATATCATCTAAAGAAACTTTAATATCATTAATTAGGTCTAGTAACTTTTTCATAGCTTCTGCTGCACTTAATTTACCTTCTTTAACTTCTTGTAATAATTGTTGAATTAACGCATTCGCTTGGTCAACAGACATACCTGTTTGTGTAAGTAAGGTAATTATAATTTGTTGATTAGCATTATTTTGAGTTAACAATAAGAACATTTGTTCATAATAAGCTTTAGAATTTTCAGAATCATTTTTCATCTGAGTAAGAAGTTGTGTAACAAGAGTTTTTAATGCATTAAGTTGTTCTTGTGTTTGAGCATTATTTTTTTCTTGGTTATCAATGTATTGTTGGAACATATCCATGAAGGTAGCCCATTTTGATTCATCTGTATAGTAGTTAACTGTTACATTTGTTGTTACATTTGTATTACTGTTATCATTAATTGTTACATCGCCTTCACCCGTACAAGATTGCATAGATGACATAGCACCTAATGTCATTAAACCCATTAGTGCGCTCATTGCCATTCCTTTGAATTTTGATGCTTTACCTTGGAATGCTACATTTGTTTTTAATGGAGCCGTTTCATCTTGATTGTTAGCTGCAGGTTGTTCGTTAGAAACTTCTTCTTTCATAGCGTTCAAGTTTGTTGCAAATTGAGGATTGCTAACAACATTGTTCATGCCTTGAAACATCAAAGCATTCATGCCCGCTTGAGGTGCAGCTTCTTGTGTTGTTGGTTGTTCAATAATTTGTGGTTGAGTTGGTTTTTCTGTGTCTTCTCCAAATCTAACTTTTTTGTTTAATAACAAAAGTTCGTTTGCGTTAATTTTCATACGTTTATGCTCCTTTTTTCGTAACTTTTTTACATAACTCTAGTACCGACTCAAAAAACTCTAAAAAATTTTTTTGCTAGTTTGATTAAAAAATTTTTTACTTTTTTACAAAACTTAATAAATTTGGAAGTGGTGAGTTTTATTTTGTCACCCTCATCAGCCCTTCGGGTAGCTTCGCCCTAGAGGCACTATTGTCCATGTCTGTATTCAAGATTGATCAAATATCTTCTAATCCTGTGAAAATTGTACAGAATCAAAGATTTAAAATCTGTGTTTACGAGAATTCTGTGGAAGAAAATTCTTTGGTAATAATTGATTTTTTTAAGTGTTTGTAATACATTTATTGTGTATATAAAAAAGCTTTAAAAAAGGAGGAAGCTATATTATGGAAACATACGGAATTGAAAAATTTGGTATTATTGGACCAAAAGCAGTTCACAGAAACTGGACACCTGCTCAGTTAACAGAAGCTGCTTTAAGATTAGGTGAAGGCTCATTGAGCAACACTGGTGCTTTGGTTGTTACAACTGGTAAATACACTGGTCGTTCACCTAAAGATAAATTTATTGTTGATACAGAATCTATCCACAACGATATCGCTTGGGGTAAAGTAAACAGACCTATCAGCAGAGAAAGATTCAATGCTATCAAGGGTAAAATCGCATCTTACTTGCAAAACAGAGAAGTATTTATTTTCGATGGTTTTGCTGGTGCTGACAAAACTTACACTCAAAAATTCAGAGTTATCAACGAATTAGCAAGCCAAAACATGTTCATCCATGAACTATTAATCAGACCAACTGCTGAAGAATTGGCTAACTATGGTGAACCTGATTACACAATCCTTTGTGCTCCTGGTTTCAAATGTGATCCAGAAGTTGATGGTGTAAATTCAGAAGCTTGTATCGCTATTGACTATGAAGCTCACGAAATCATCATTTGCGGTTCTCAATACTCAGGTGAAATCAAAAAATCTGTATTCGCAACTATGAACTATGTTATGACTAAGAAAAACGTTCTTCCAATGCACTGTTCAGCTAACATGGACCCTGCAACAGGTGAAACAGCTGTATTCTTCGGTCTTTCAGGAACAGGTAAAACAACTTTATCAGCAGATCCAAACCGTAAATTAATCGGTGATGACGAACACGGTTGGTCACCGGACGGCGTATTCAACTTTGAAGGCGGTTGCTACGCAAAATGTATTCACCTTTCAGCTGAAAACGAACCTGATATCTACAACGCTATCAAATTCGGTTCATTGGTTGAAAACGTTGTTATGGACCCTGAAACAAGAGAATTCGATTTTGAAGACGGTTCTTTAACAGAAAACACTCGTGTTGGTTATCCAATCAACTACATCAACAATGCTCAAATCCCTTCTAAGGGCGGCATTCCTAAGGTTGTTATCTTCTTAACAGCTGATGCATTCGGCGTATTGCCTCCAATCTCAAGATTAGACAAGAACGCTGCAATGTATCACTTTGTAACAGGCTTTACTTCTAAATTAGCCGGTACTGAAAGAGGCGTTACAGAACCACAACCTACATTCTCAACATTGTTCGGCGAACCATTCATGCCAATGGATGCTTCAGTTTACGCTAAAATGTTAGGTGATAAACTTGATCAATATGGTACTAAGGTTTACTTAGTTAACACTGGTTGGGCAGGCGGTTCAGCTGCTTCAGGTGCTAAGAGAATGAAATTATCTTACACAAGAGCTATGGTAACTGCTGCATTGAACGGTTCATTTGATTCAATCGAATTCAAACACCACGATGTATTTAACGTAGATTACCCTACATCTTGTCCAAACGTTCCAGACGAAATGCTTGATGCTCGTGGAATGTGGTCAGATAAGAAAGCTTATGACGAAGCTGCTAACAAATTAGCTCAAATGTTTGCTGATAACTTCTCAGCTAAGTATCCAAACATGCCGGCTGAAATCGTTAACGCTGGTCCTAAAGCAGTAGCTAACGTTTAGTTCTGAAACAATTAAACTTGTAAAAAAGGATGTTTCTTTTGAAGCATCCTTTTTTCGTTTGTTGTAAAATAGAATAAAAGGAGTAATAAATGAAAAAGGTATATATAGAAACTTTAGGTTGCCAGATGAATAAATCTGATGCAGAACGTATGTTTGGTATGCTTGAGCATTGTGGTTACACACAAACTCTTGAGCCGAAAGAAGCTGATATGCTTATCATTAACACTTGTTCAATAAGACAACTATCAGAAGATAAAGCATACAGCGCAATTGGGGTTTGGGGGAAATGGAAAAAGAAAAATCCTGATTTAAAAATAGTGTTTGCGGGTTGTGTTGCTCAACAAGCAGGCAAAGATTTGTTTAGACGCGCACCTTATGTTGATTTGGTTTTGGGAACTCAAAGACTTTACGAATTGCCAAACCTTGTTAAACGTATAGAAGCAGGTGAAAGAATTGTTTCAACAGAAGAAAAACCTTTTGAAGAGAGTGATATTCAAATTAACCGTGTAAAAAGTATTAACGCTTGGATTCCAATTATGGAAGGATGTAATAATTTTTGCACATATTGCATAGTGCCTTATACAAGAGGCCGTGAGCGTTCAAGAAAACCTGAATTGATATTGAGTGAAATAAAAAAGGCTTTGAGTGAAGGTTTTAAAGAGATTACACTTCTTGGGCAAAATGTAGATTCTTACGGAAAAGACCTTGAGCCACATCAAAATCTTTCTTGGCTTTTAAGACAAGTAAATGCGCTTGATGGTAATTTTAGAATAAGATTTGTAACTTCTTATCCGACAGATATTACGGAAGAACTTATTGATACCGTTATTGAGTTGGATAAAGTTTGTGAGTATTTTCATATTCCAATGCAGTCAGGGGATGATTATATCTTGAAGAAAATGAACAGAAGATACGATTATGCTACTTATAAAAAGATTTGCGATAATTTAAGAAGTCGTATTCCAGATGTAACAATAACTAGTGATTTTATTGCAGGTTTTCCGGGAGAAACTGAGGAACAATTCCAAAATACATTGAAAGCTATGACTGAATTGGAATTGGATTATTCTAATACAGCGGCATATTCACCTCGAGAAAGAACTGTTGCTGCAAAATGGGTTGATTTGTATGTGCCGGAAGATATTAAAACAGAACGCTTAGCAAGATTGAATGAACATAATAGAGAATGTTGTTTGAAATCTAATCAAAAATATGTCGGACGTGAAATGGAAGTTTTGATTGAAAAATTTGAAACAAGAAACGGCAAAAATGTTATTACAGGTAGAACCCGTAATAATAAGATTGTTCACATACCTTATGATAAGGATATTACAGGTGAATTCGTAAATGTAAAAATTACAAGAGCCAGAACTTGGTACTTAAACGGCGAAATGATTTAAAAATAAATGTTGGGCAGGAATGCCCAACCTACATACTGTATAGAAAGCTAAAAGAAGACGAAATGAAAAATGTTAGACAATCAAATGTAAATATTCATAAAGATGCTTGGGTTGAAATCAACTTAGAATCTTTAGCACAAAATATTATTGAAATAAAAAAAGGAATACCAAAGAATAAAAAGTTTTTGGCAATTGTTAAAGCCGATGCTTACGGGCACGGTGCTTCAATGATAGCGCAAACAATGTTAGCCTCAGGAGTTGATGCGCTTGGTGTATCTTCTGTTGATGAAGGCTTGGATTTACGTGCGGTTAAAATAAAATGTCCTATTTTGGTAGTCGGTGCAATTCCTTTGTGGGCGATAGAATCTGCGGCACAAAATAATATTGCGTTTTCAATTTTTAATAATGATCATTTGAAAGCTTGTAAAGAAGTTTATGAAAGAACAGGCTTAAGACCAAAAGTTCACGTTAAGATTGATACAGGCATGAATCGAATTGGTGTCAGATCAGAAGACGCAGTTGAATTTATAGAACAAGTTCAAGAAGCTGATTATTTGAGCTTTGAAGGCGTGTTTACGCATTTGGCTTCCGCTGAGGAAGAAACCGAAACTCGAAAACAAATTGAGCGTTGGCACAGTGTAGTTGATAATATTGATACAAAAGGTCTTTTACTGCACATTCAGAACACCGCAGCAACTTTTGCTTATGATATAAAATCAAATATGGTAAGAGTTGGAATTTCTCTATATGGCTTGTATCCTGATTTGCCACAAAAAGTTAATTATAAACCGATTGTAAAACAAATTATGGGACTAAAGGGTAGAATAACTAATATTCATGAAGTTAAAGCAGGTGAAGGTGTAAGTTATTCACATAAATTTGTGGCTTACGAACCAACAAGAGTTGCAACTATTCCAATAGGTTACGCCGATGGAGTATCAAGAGGTTTGTCAAATAAAATTTGTGGAAAAATTAACGGACAAAAAATCAGACAAATCGGAAATATCACAATGGATCAAATGATGTTTGATTTGGGCGATGTTGAAGCAAAAGTCGGTGATGTTATAACATTATTAGACGATGAAGATTTGAGTCTTGATAATTGGGCAGAAATATTACATACTATTAATTATGAATTGACTTGCAGACTTAAGGTAAGATTGCCGAGAGTTTATGTAAGATAAACTTAGTTCCCTCTCCTTGGGGGAGGGTTAGGCTGGGGGCTTATATGAAAAAATTACTAATTCTACTATCAATGTTAACACTACCGACTTTTGCGGCGGACAACGCACAATTGCCAACGACTCCCGCAAAACAAGTTGCAACATTAAATCAATACTTTGAATATTTGCCGAATGCTGTTCATAACAATTGGACGCCTTATAAAGCAAATCAGGATTATGAAGTAACTGTTCAATTCAGGGTGAAAAAGAATGGCGAAATTACAGAGCCTTTTATAGTAAATTCAACTAATAAAAATGCAAATACGGCTGTGTTGAACGCTGTTAAATCAGGCGCACCTTATTTGCCACTTCCTGCAAGCTTTTCGGGAGAAAGTGTTAATACTCAGGTTATGCTTAAATACATGAAGTAATTTGTTAGGGGATAACAAAAATTTGATATTATTTAAGTAATTGTGTAATATAATATAAAGAGCGCTTTTTGACTTTGTGAGGAGTGTAAGCTTATGAAAAGATTTATAAAATCAGTTATATTATTATCGGCGGTTGTGATGGCTATCGGGCAAGCATATTCTGCGACTCCGAGTGAAATGTATGATGATGTTTGGAGAATTGTTAATAAAAAATATTATGACCCGTCTAATAATGCCCAAGATTGGACAAAATGGCGTTATCGCTACGAAAACAAACTTAAAACAAAAGAAGATGCTTATGTAGCAATAGAAACAATGCTTGCAAGCTTAAATGACCCATACACACGATTCTTAGATCCAAAAGAATTTTCTGAAGAAACGCAATCAATCAAAGGTTCGCTTAAAGGTATCGGTACACAAATCGGTTTAAGAGATGGCGAATTGGTTATTATTGCACCTCTTGAAGATTCTCCTGCTGAAAGAGCAGGTTTGATGGCAGACGATAAAATCCTTGAAATTAATGGCGAAAGTACAAAAGGTATTAACATTGATGCAGCTGCCGATAAAATCAGAGGCGAAAAAGGTACAACAGTTACTTTATTAATTCAAAGAAAAGGTGTGCCAAATAAAACTTATAGTGTAGTAAGAGATGAAATTGAAGTTAAGTCTGTTTCATGCAAACCACCGTTTGAAACAACAAACATTCCAAATGATATTCAATATATCAGATTAAGTTCATTTATCAGCAAAAACGCTGCAACGGAAATTGAAAGTATTTTGAATAATTCAAGTAGCGTAAAAGGTTACATTTTAGACCTTCGTTCAAACCCTGGTGGGCTTTTAACTAACGCGATTTATATTTCTGATATGCTATTGCGCGGTGGCGTAATTGTTAGCACAGTTGACAGAGATTCTTATAAAAGTACAACTCGTGCCAGATACCAACAAGTTACCGATAAGCCGATTGTAGTTTTAATTAACAAAGGTTCAGCTTCTGCAAGTGAAATTTTAAGTGGAGCGTTAAAAGATAATCATAGAGCCACGATTGTAGGAGAACAATCTTTCGGAAAAGGTTTAGTGCAAGAAATTAACCGTTTACCTGATGAAGCCGGCATGAATATTACAATTCAAAGATATTTGACTCCATCCGGAAGTGATATTCATAAAAAAGGCATAACTCCTGATGTTGTGGTAGAATTGACTAAGGAAAACGTTGACGCAAAAGACGACGTTCAGTTAAAGAAAGCTATTGAAATATTGGAAAAAATGACATGTCTTGTACAAAAGAATGGGTAGTTCGCGGGGGAAAAGGTAAAACCGAACGAGCAAATTTAATAGATAGATTATTAGAAGTTAGGGGCATTACAACTGCAGAGGCGAAAAAAGATTTCTTAAACCCTCTTGAGATAACGTTGATGCACCCTAACGCTTTTTGCGATATGCAAAAGGCTGTCGATAGAATAGTTAAAGCCATAGATGAAAAAGAAAATATTTTAATTTATGGCGATTTTGACGCAGACGGTGTAACTTCAACATCTGTTTTAATGAAAACATTTAGCTACTTAGGTGCAAATGTTGATTATTACATCCCAGAGCGTGAAAACGAAGGTCATGGTTTGCATACAAAAGCTTTGGTGCAATTACTTTCTCAAAAGAAGCCTAAACTAATAATTACAGTTGATAATGGTATAAGTAGCGTTGAAGAAGTTAAGTTTATAAATAGTTTTGGACGAGATGTAATTATTACCGATCACCACGAAGCACCTGAAGTTTTACCTGAAGCGTACGCTATAATTAACCCAAAAGCAATGAATGCGCTGGATGAAAAACTTACTCCTCAACAAATTGAGTCGTTGACTTCATTAGCCGGAGTTGGTGTTGCGTTCAAGCTTGCGCAAGCTGTTTTAGAAAGATATGACAAACTGGCTTTCAGTATGGAAATTTTACCGTTTGTAACTGTTGGTACGATTGCGGATATTGTTCCGCTTATCGGAGAAAACAGATATTATGTTACAAAAGGTTTGGAACTTATTGCATCAGGCAAACATTATGGTTTAAAAAGAATGCTTGATGTCGCAGGAGTTGGAACTGATAATGGTTTAACAGCCGAACAAATCGCGTTCACAATTGCACCTAGAATTAATGCGTCAGGTAGAATTGACACAGTCGATAACGCCATCAAAGTTATGATTTCTGAAAACAAGCAAGAAATTGAAATGGCTATTATTTCGCTTGAAAATTTTAATAAATTGCGTCAGGAAATGTGTTCTAATACTTTTGCAGAAGCTGATGAAATGTGGCGTGCGTCAAAAAGTCGAGATAATGCGATTGTTTTATTCTCTAAAGACTGGCATGTCGGGATTGTCGGAATTGTAGCGTCTAAATTTGTAGAAAAATATTATAAGCCGACTTTTATAATGAACTATTCGGAAGAAACAAAAATGTTTCGCTGTTCAGCGCGTGGCGTAAAAGAATTAAACTTATATGACATCATATCGAACATTTCAGAATATTTAGAAGGATTTGGCGGACACCAATTGGCGGCAGGATTTGCGTTTAGTGAAGAAAAAGCAAGTTTTGAAACTGTTAAAAAAGCGTTAAATAAAACTATTGATGAAATGCTGAACGGACAAAAATTAAACCCGTCTCTTGAGGTTGATTTAGAGCTTTCAATAGATGAGGTTGATGTAAGTTTAGTAGAAGAAATATCTAAACTTGAACCGTTTGGCGCATCGAACCCTTCTCCAACGTTCGTTGTAAATAATTTGAGTTTAAAAGAAAAGAAATTGATGGGCTCAACAAAAGACCATTTAAAACTTATTGTGGACACTCCAAACGGCACAATGGATTGTGTTTGGTGGTCGAGAGGCGATATTCCTCTTATTCAAGGAGATAAATTGGATATTGCATTTGCACCGCAACTGAATACGTTTAACGGTGTAACTTCTGTTCAGTTAATCTTAAAAGATGTTCACTCAGACGCCTTAGTTCAAGAGGAAGAAGTTAAAACAAAAATTTATGACCATAGAAAGAAAACAAATATTTTAGCACAGGTTAATGACTACATCAAAAATTCAAAGCTATCTATATGCGCTTTTGTAGAAGACAGGACAATTATGGAAGGTCTCAAACCGTTTAAGGATATTTGTGAACATATTGTAAACAGAAACAATGCAAACAAGAGTGATGTTTTGGTGTTCTTTGATTATCCTGCGGACGAAGATGTTATGCAAAATCTTATGACAACAGTTGCACCTGATGCAATTCATTATATGAGATATCAAAATAACAAATACAATGAAGAACAAATATTAAAAATGTTTTCCGGTATGATTAGATATACTTGTAATACGCTTGATGGGAATTTCGATTTAGAAAGAGCTTCGACTGCGCTCGGCGTAAACAACCCTGTAATTGAAACAATGCTTGAAATGTTTGAAGACACCGGCATGATTAAAATTAAAGAACGTAATGAAGATGCTTTTAAGATTGAATTTTTACAATCTGTTGAGCTTTCTAAAGCTTTACACACAATGAAATATGCAGAGTTTGTTGAGCTTATGAATACAATTAACGATTATAAGAATAAATTTATGACAATTGATATTGCGTAGGAGTTTAAGCATGAAAATTGGTGCAGTTGACAATATAAAAACGGCTCAAATTGAAAACCTGATAAAAAAAGTGCATGAGTCTGTGAATCCTGATTTGAAGACTACTGCGGAAATTTACGTTGAAATGGAAAATATTGGACTGGAGAATATATTAGCGTATTTTTCAAAGAAATAAATATAAATTAGGGATAAGTTTACAAAACTTCATAAAAAACTTTACAAATTTGCACCATGCTTAATTTTATGTTAAATTCAACAATAGGAGGGGAATGTATCCCTAAATTGGTGAGGATTTATGAAAAGCACAACACTTAGAAGATCAAACATTACCAGAGAAAAAGTTGCTATGCTTGAAGCTCTTAGCAAATACAATCGTGAACATCAGGATGAAGATTTTTACAGAAAGCAAAGCAAAAACAGAGAATTGGATGCTCTTTGGCAATCTTTTGGCGTAAAGACTCAAAAGAACGAAAAAGCACCACAAGTTTATTTTGTAACAGGTCTTATTGTTGGTGTAATTGTAACATTATTGATTACAACATTCATAAGTCTTTTAATCAATGTATCAACTCCAAAGGATGATGTGGTAGTTCCTGTTGCACCTGCTTCTAAGAAAGTAGAAAGAGAGTCTAACGGAAGATTTTCATTTATTCCTTCAGATTCTTCTGCTAAAAAAGTTACTCCGGCAGTTTCTTTAAATGAAGAATACACTGTTAAAGAAGGCGACACATTAGAAAGTATTGTTATTAGATTTTACGGCTCATTTGACATGGATAAAGTTGCTAGAATTCAAGAAGCTAACAAAATGGCTAACCCTAACGCTTTATCAATCGGTCAAAAGCTTGTTATTCCAATGAATCAATAGTTTATGGCAAAAGTTAAATCAAAATATGTATGCCAAAATTGCGGATACGAAACCGCAGGCTATTTGGGAAAGTGTCCTGAATGCGGTAGTTGGGGTTCGTTTGTAGAAGAACTTTCTGCTCCTGTTGAAAAGAAAACGGAGATAGAAGTTTTTGATACAACTCCGCCTATGACTTTGGATGAGATTGAAATGAATTCAGAAATTAGAATGAGCACGAATATTTCTGAATTCGATAGAGTGCTTGGTGGAGGTATTGTTCAAGGTTCTTTGGTACTGATTGCAGGTGACCCTGGAATTGGTAAATCAACAATTCTCTTGCAAACATCAGGCGAATTATGCAAAACCGGCAAAAAAGTTTTATATATTTCTGCGGAAGAATCTGCAAGTCAAATTAAATTGAGGGCAGAAAGACTTGGAGTAAAATCAAATACTCTTTTTATTTACCCTCAAACAAATTTAGAACTTATAAAAAAACATATCGAGAGCATGAAGCCTGATTTAGTTATTGTAGACAGTATTCAAGCGATTTATACATCAATGATTCAGAGTTCGGCAGGCAGTGTTTCGCAAATTAGAGAATGCTGTAATATGCTTATGCATATTGCTAAATCTCAAAATATTTCAATTATTGTAATCGGGCATGTTACAAAAGAAGGCAATATAGCAGGGCCTAAAGTTTTGGAACACATGGTAGATACGGTTATACAATTTGAAGGTGATAAAACAAAAACTTATAGAATTTTACGCTCTATTAAAAATCGTTTTGGGAATACTTCAGAAGTCGGTATCTTTGAAATGAGTGCAACGGGTTTGACAGAAGTCGTAAATCCAAGTGAGTTGTTTTTAAAAGAATATAATCAAACTCAAACCCCGGGAAGCACGATTATTGTAACAAGCGAAGGAACTCGTCCGCTTTTAGTTGAAATTCAAGCATTGGTAGGAACTACACCTTATCCGGCGCCGCGAAGAATTGCAAATGGAGTTGATACGGGGCGCGTGTTGCAGATATTAGCGGTTTTAGAAAAAAGAATCGGTTTAAACTTATCAAAACAAGATGTTTACGTGAATGTTATCGGTGGTATTGATGTTAATGAACCTGCTGCGGATTTGGGTATTGCATTAGCTATCGTGACTTGCGTGCGCGATGTTGTATTTGACCCTGAAACTGCAATAATAGGTGAAATTGGTTTATCAGGTGAAATTAGAGCTGTTAACCATATAGAAAAAAGGATTAATGAAGCACAAAAATTAGGATTCAAGAGGATTATTATTCCTGAATCGAATGATGTGCAGGATGAGTTTAAAGGCATCCAAATTGTTAAGGTAAAGAGAATTTTGGAAGCGATTACGAGAGGAATTAAACATTAAATTGTTTGCTTGTTCCATAGATTTTGTATAATGGAAAACTGAAAATGGAAAGTGGGAAATTGTTTTAATTTTTTTTTAATTGGCTTTGTTTTTATAATAACAGTAGGTTGGGCTTTCAGCCCAACAATCACTTAAATTAATAATAAGGAAAATTATGATTATAGATGCACATGTTCACATAGGAAATTCTTTTTGGGGAAATTTTTCTCCTGAGTTTTTATTAAATATAATTGGAGATAAAACTTGTATTTGTTCAAATTTAGCAGGAATAGATGCTTTTTCAGGAAAAGACGAGTATGCTGCAAATAAAGAAATGCTTGATGCTTCTGCAAAATATCCGCAAATAAAACCTCTTTTTGTCTGTGAGGTTGATAGAAGTTTAGACACAAATGTAATTAGACAAATGTTGAAGGATTATCCGCAATTCGTCGGATTGAAATTTCATCCTGAATTTACAAAGCTTGTAGCGACTTCTGAAAAGTATGATAAGTATTTAGAGGTTGCAAGACAATTTAAAAAGCCTTGTCTTTATCATTCAGGACATATAAAATCTCGTTTCTCATCACCAAAATTGATTTATGAGAAAGCAAAACAATTTCCTGATGTTCCAATAATTTTAGGACATTTGTCAACAGGGCCTAAAAGTTCACACGAAGAGGCTATTAAAATTATTATAGAATCAATTGAAAAAGGTACGGCAACACTTTATGTTGATGTTTCTTGGGTTGGTGTAGAAGATGTTATTATGCTTATAGAGGCATTAAAGAATACTTCAAGGGGTGACTATACCCATCGTATAATGTGGGCTTCCGATGCTCCTGTTGGAGATCATAATTTGAAAAAAGAGTTGTACGATGCTAATTTAGATGCTTTTAAAACAGGGATTTTAGAGCATTTTAATGATGAAAAATTACTTGATAATCTTTTGTTTTATAATGCTAAGAAATTGTTTAATTTATAAGGAGTGATTGTGTTTCAACAATTTTCACCAAACATGTTAAAGACCTATGAACTTTGTCCTAAAAAGTTCTATTTAAAATATATTAAAGGGATTAATATGCCCGTAAATGACGATATGTTTGAGTTTGGTAAAAATATTCATGCTTTGGCTTCTTATTATTTACGTGGTGAAAATATAGAAAATATGGAAGAGTCGCTTTCTCCCAAACAAAAATTAGTTTGGGAATATTTAAGATGTGTTAAATATTTTGGTTATGAAGTTGTTAATACAGAATATAATTTATCTGTAAAAATTGATAATCATTTTTTTGGCGGACGCTTAGACGCTTTGGTTAAACATGATGATAGATATTATATTTTGGATTATAAAACAGGTTCGGCTCCTAAAAATGCTAAATATGATTTTCAGACAATTATTTATATTTTAGCTGTAAAAGAATTTTTTAAAACAGATAAAGTTGCTTTTGTTTATATTGATTTAAAAAATAGAGATGAAGTTAAAATTGAGTATTCCGATGAGCTTGAAAAAGAGTACAAAAAGAAACTTTTAGCCGTAGTTGAGAATATAGAACATTCAGAAGAACCTACGAAAAAAAATGATTGTAATTGTGAATATTCGCTTATTTGTTACTAAATTTTTATAAAAAAATAATGCGCCGTATCGACGCATTATTTTCTGTTATAAATTAATAACTGTTATACTTTAGCTAATTTTGTTTCGCTTTCAAGTTGCAATGTTACTGTTGTAATATCACAAACTGAAGATGGACCGAAGTATTGGATTGCACCTGGGAACAAATATCTGTCATTAAGCGCCCAATCTTCTCTGTTAGCTTCAAGTTTCTTGAATACAGGGCCATCAAGTTCAACTAACGCTTTCTTGATAACAGGTTTCATTTCGCCGTGTCTTCTTTCCATGTTCATCATCATAGTAAGTGGAACACCGCCTGCAATCCAATCGTTAGCAGGTTCTGTTAAGTTTCTAACTGAAGACAAGTAACCTGTTAGACCGAAGTTAATCAATGCAAATGCATTGAAACCTAGTGAGTAGCAATAGTCTGCATCGAAATTAGAAGGGAATGCACAACGTCCTTCGTAACCGAAGAAGTGTGATTGAGTAGAGAATTTACCTGAGAATTTTCCTTCTTTTTTCAAGCCTGCTAATTTTTCTTCAATCATAGAGATTAAAAGTTTTTCAGTTTCAATCTTAGATACTTGAACGTTACCGTGTGGATCTCTATCCATCAATAATTGAGATTTGATTAGAGCAGGAAGTGATTTGAATACAGAAGCATTTTCGCTGGATAGAGTGTTTTCAATGATAGCGATTTTTTCAGCATCAGAACCTGAAGTGTATTTAGAATCTTTTTCTAAAGTTGGCATAATGTCGTTCAAGTTAGCAATCATTGTTTTTAATTCTGGAACGAATTCAATTAAACCTTCAGGAATAACTGCAATACCAAAGTTTTTACCCATTTCTGAACGTTTTACAATGATGTCCGTCATGTAATCAATTATTGATGATAAAGACATTTTCTTTTGTTCAACTTCTTCTGAGATTAAAGTAATGTTTGGTTGAGTTTGAAGAGCAGCTTCCAATGCTACGTGAGAAGCGCTTCTACCCATGATTTTTACGAAGTGCCAGTATTTTTTAGCTGAGTTAGCATCTCTTTCGATGTTACCGATAAGTTCGCCGTAAGTTTTTGTAGCTGTATCAAAACCGAATGAAATTTCGATTTGTTCGTTCTTCAAGTCGCCGTCGATTGTTTTAGGACAACCGATAACTTGAATGCCTGCATTGTTTGCAACAAACCATTCTGCTAATAATGCGGCGTTTGTGTTAGAATCGTCACCACCGATGATTACAACAGCAGAGATGTTTAATTTTCTGCAAACTTCAAGAGCTGATTTGAATTGTTCTTCTGTTTCCAATTTAGTTCTGCCTGAACCGATGATATCGAAACCACCTGTGTTTCTGTAATCGTTGATGAATTCGTCGTTGAATTCTACATATTTGCCTTCAATAATACCGCTTGGACCACCTAAGAAACCATAAAGGTTATTAGCAGAATTAGCTTGTTTTAAAGCGTCATAAAGTCCTGCAATAACGTTGTGTCCGCCTGGTGCTTGACCGCCTGATAAAATTACACCAACATTTCTAACTTCACTATGATTAGCATCTGTTGAAGTTTGGAAAGTTACGGTTGGTTTTCCGTAAGTATTTTTGAATAAAGCTTTAATTTCTTCTTGGTTAGCAACAGATTCAGTTGCAGAACCTTCTTGAGAAACTAAGTGATTGATACCATTTGCCAATGAAGCAGGAAGCTTAGGCTGGTATTTTAATCTTTCGATTTGTAATGGTGATAAATTTGTCATAAAAAGTTTCCTTTCTTCTTTTGCCAAAATTATACTACAAAGATGTTTTAGCGTAAATCCAAAAGAAAATATCGCAAATTTTATGCTCTGGAGAAAACTTCTACATCAATATTATCAAACGTGTTATTAAAGAAATAAGCAGAAGATGCTACCATTGAGGCATTATCAGTACAATATCTCATAATTGGGGCATAAACTGCATACCCTTCATTTTTTAAGTTGAAAATTTTTCTTCTAATTTCTGAGTTTGCAGCAACACCACCTGCTAAAACAACTTGCTTATAACCTGTTTCTTCAAGTGCGCGTTTAATTTTTTTGAACAATGTTGATGATACGCATTCTTGGAAGCTTGCACAAATATCATTTACAGGCATTTCTTTGCCATCAAAACTTTTTACTAATCTTAAAACTGCCGTTTTAAGTCCGCTGAAACTAAAATCGTATCCGCCGACTTTTGCCTCAGGCAGTTTAAATGCGTGAGGATTACCTTCTTGAGCAAGTTTATCAAGTTTTGGTCCACCCGGGTAAGGCAAGCCGATTAGTCTTGCGACTTTGTCATAAGCTTCTCCTACTGCGTCATCAATTGTTTCACCGATGATTTCCAAATCAGAATAAGAACTTGCTTTAATTATTTGTGTATGACCGCCGCTTACTAATAGTGCAATAAATGGTGGTTCCAGTTCTGTATCAATAAAATTAGCTGCCAAATGCGCGTTTAAGTGATTAACGCCGATAAAAGGTTTGTCATAAGCTAAAGCCAATGATTTGGCAGCATTTAAGCCAACTAATAGACAACCTACAAGCCCCGGACCTACTGTTCCTGCAAAAGCTGTAATATCATCGCCTTTTAAGTTTGCTTGCTTAAACGCTTCATCAATAACCACATTAATCGCTTCTAAGTGTTCTCTAGCTGCAATTTCCGGAATAACTCCGCCATAAGCTTCGTGAATTTTGATTTGAGAAGCGACTACGTTTGCTAAAACTTCTCGTCCACCTTTTACGATAGCGCATGCTGTTTCATCACAGCTTGATTCAATCGCCATAATTATTGAATTTTTATCAATTGTAACAGGTTTGTTACTGAATAATGTATTTTTAATCTTGTTCATAGTAGCATTATAGTACAAATGTATCGTGGAAACAATGTTTAAGTAGTTTGTTCCAAAGGGTGACTTGGAATAAGAAAGTAAACTAGTAATAAGATGGAATGTCACCCGCCCAAATGGTGAAAATCGAATAACAAAGCGATATTAGTAGTTTGTTCCAAAGGGTGACTTGGAATAAGAAAATAAACTTGTAGTAAGATGGAATGTCACCCGCCCAAATGGTGAAAAAAATGAAGTTTTTAGATAAAGCAAAAATCAGAGTAATATCAGGTCATGGCGGAAACGGCATGGTTGCATGGCGTCGTGAAAAATATGTAGATAAAGGCGGTCCTGCAGGTGGTGATGGCGGACGCGGCGGAGATATTTATTTTGTTGCAGATGAAAATATGTCAACACTTTTGGACTTCAAAATCAAATCGGTATTTAAAGCACCATCAGGTGAAAACGGTGGTATCAAGGGTATGCATGGTGCTTGCGCTAAAGATTTGTATTTAAAAGTTCCAATGGGAACGATTGTTAGAGATACTAAAACGGGTAATATTATTGCTGATTTAACAGAACACGAGCAAACAGTTCTTATCGCAAAAGGCGGTCGCGGTGGTCGTGGAAATGCAAGATTTGCAACTGCACAAAAAAGAGCACCACAATTTTGTGAACCGGGTGAACCGGGTATTGAAAGAGTTTTGGAACTTGAATTAAAACTGATTGCAGATATCGGACTTTTAGGGATGCCGAATGCGGGCAAATCAACATTTATTAGTGCCGTAAGTTCTGCTAAACCGAAAATTGCGGATTATCCTTTTACAACACTTGTGCCAAATTTGGGTGTTGTGAAAAAGCCTGATGGCGGTTCTTATGTTATTGCGGATATTCCCGGACTTATAGAAGGCGCATCAGAAGGGGTCGGACTTGGTCATGAATTTTTACGCCACGTGGAAAGATGCCGTTTCTTGGTTCATATAGTTGACTTGACGGCAGAAAATCCTGTTGAAAACTACAAGATTATTAATAATGAATTAAGAAAACATTCGGAAGGTTTGGCAAATCTTTATCAAATTCTTGTTCTTAATAAGATTGATGCGGTTTTGGAAGAAGATTTAGAAAGGTTAAAAAACGAGTTTAAACCTTTAGCTAAAGATATTTTCACAATTTCTGCAGCTACAAAACAAGGCTTGGATGAATTGCTTTACTTTATTTCAAATAAAGTTGACGAAATTCCGAAACCCGAATTTGATATTGATGTTGAAGAAGATTTAGGCGCTTACGATAACGATGACAGCGCATTTGAAGTTAATAAAGTCGCTAAAGATGTTTATATTATTTCAGGTGGAAAAATTAATCGTTTGGCAAAAGTAACAGATGCAAGAAATACTGAACAAGTCGTAAGACTTCAAAACATCATGAAGAGTATGGGTGTTTTTGAAAAATTACACCAATATGGTTTGAAAAATGGCGATACTGTAATTCTCGGACACTTGGAACTCGGATATTATGATGATGAAATTTGGGGTGAAGGCAGTAAAGTTTAATTATACAAGCTTTGTATAGATACAAGGATAAGGAGTATAAAAATGAATGTATCGCTAAAAACATTTTTACCAATTACACTGGCAGGTGCTATGACTTTGGCATCTTGCGAATCTCAAATACCAAAAGTTGCACATCAATATTGTATAGAACATGGCAAAAGTGCTAAAGATTATCACAATATCATGGAAGTACAGGGTGACGCAGAAAAGGTTTCAAAGTTGGATTCTATTGCTTATTCAGATATTTTTAGAGGTACTAAATTAGCTAAAGATTCAGCTAAAGTTGCAGAATTTAATAAGTTTGCATCAGATAATCGTTGTAAAAGTGCTTTACGCGAAGAAGTTAATGAATATCAAAATAGTAAAGCGCGAAATAATGGTATGTCATTATCAGAGTTTGATGAAATGAAGAGTTATCTACATCTTGCACATCGTCAAAATTTTCTTGATAATTACATGTACAAAAAGTTTTTCAAAGAAAACGGCGTTTTAGATAAGAATGTTGAAAAACAATGTGATGAATATTCAAATCACATACTTTCTAATATATAAAATTCGCATTTTTGTCGATTTCGATTATCAAGCTTTTAGGTAATTTGTGTTTTAATCATCATCTGTTTCGTTAGGAACAATAAAACCAAAAGAATAGTCATTGTTGTTTAATTTATATTTTAATTCAACAGCAATGCCATCTATAACTTTTTTAACATAGCCATTTCCATCTTTGTCAAAAACAATTTCATTGTTATTAGAGTCTTCGAAGTAATCATCAATTTCGACTTTGAGGTTGCTGATGTTTGTAGGAGCGTTTTTAAATTTAAACCCTTCTAATGTTTTATGTTCGCGTACGTAATCAGTTACCATTGCAGTTAATTCTAACATTGTATGGTGTGTATCTTTTTCGCTATCCGTTATGTTTTCACTATTAAAGTTTTCTTCTTTACTATAAAAATACGCTTCAAGTCCCATTTTTCTTGCAAATGTTTTAGCTATGCATTTAGCAACATTAGAAAGTTTGCTTAAATCCATTACACTTTCACCACTCTGTTTAATAGTTTCAGCAGTTTGTAAAGCTTCATTGGCTTGTGTAAAAATATCCTGTTGTATTTTATTATCTTTTTTACCATCTATTGCGTCCAATGCATTTGCTTCAGATTTGGATATTCCTAATCTTTGTATTACCTGTTCTACTGAAAAATACATATTTAACTCCTTATATCTTTTACAATATATGTAACGGTATATTTTTGAAAAACTTTAGGAAAAATTATAAATAATTTACAAAAATTTACAAAAGTTAATGTAATTTTATGTGAAAATGTTCAAATTGATAGTTATAAAATTGAAGAAGTTGAAAATATGCAAAGTGCTATTAATGAAGCTTTAAAATGTAAGATGGATGTTCCTGTCGGATGTGTAATAAAAAAAGACGGGAAAATTGTTTCTTGTGCCTACAATCAGCGTGAGGTTGATAATGATGTTACCGCGCATGCTGAACTTTTAGCAATAAAAGAGGCTCAAAAGATTTTAAATACATCTCGTTTAAATGAGTGCGAATTGTATGTAACATTAGAACCTTGTCCGATGTGTGCTTGGGCAATTTTACAAGCCGGAATAAAAACTGTTTATTTTGGCTCATATAATTTGCAATATGGCGCAATGGGAAGTGTGCTCGATTTGCCTAAATTTGCGCATTCAAAAGTGAAAATTTATGGCGGGATACAAGAAGAAATCTGCGATAGAATTATAGCTGATTTCTTTAAAAAAATCAGGCAATAATTACAAGAATTTTGCAGTTTTAGAGTTTTTACATTGTTTTAACTCTGTCGGAGTTCCTGCAAAAATAATTTCTCCGCCTGCTTCACCGCCTTCAGGTCCCATATCAATAATATAGTCCGCATTTCTTATAACATCCAAATCATGTTCAATTACAACAACGGTCGCGCCGTTATCAATAAGAGTTTGAAAAACAGCCAAAAGCGTTTGGACGTCAAGCGGATGTAGTCCAATTGTCGGCTCATCAAAAATAAACACAGAGTCTGATTGAGTTTTACGCATTTCACTTGCGAGTTTCAGTCTTTGCGCTTCACCGCCAGAAAGGCTCGGAGTTGCTTCGCCGAGCGTCAAATAACCCAATCCCAAATCTTGTAAAATTTGCAATCTTTGATTTACGAGTTTTAAATCTTTGCAAGCTTCAAGCGCAGTGTTAACATCCATTGCCATTAATTGAGGAAGCGAATGACCTTTGTATTTGATACATTCAGCTACTTTCGCGTATCTTGAACCTCCGCATTCAGGACAAGGAATTTCAACATCAGGCAAAAACTGTACGTCAAGATTGATTACACCTGTTCCGTCGCAAACAGGACAGCGTAAATTGCCAGTGTTATAAGAAAAATCTCCCGCTTTGTGGTTTAAATCCATTGTTTTAGCGACTTTAGCAAATGTTTTTCTAAGCTCATCATGAACATTTGCATAAGTTGCAACAGTAGAGCGAATATTTATTCCAATCGGAGTTGCGTCAATCAGTTTAACTTGTTTTATGCCGTCAGCTTTAATTTCTTTTATGTGTTCGGGAAGTTTTGATTTTGTTGCGATTGTTTCTAACGCAGGTGTCAAACTTTCTAAAACCATTGTTGTTTTACCTGAACCTGAAACGCCTGTTACAACAGTTAAACGCCCTTTAGGAATATCAACAACAAGTGGTTTAACCGTATGAATAGCATCTGTTTGCATGTGAATTTTGCCAAACTCAAACATGTCTTCAGGATTTGCTTGTTTTCTTGTGATAACTTGTTTTTTACCTGATAAAAATCCGCCGATAATTGAATTTTCATTGTTTTCTATATCTTCAACTGTACCTTCCGCTATTACGTAGCCGCCGTTTACGCCTGCTTTTGGTCCCATTTCGATTATCCAATCGGATTCGGTTAGAATTTGTGTATCATGGTCAACCAAAATTATGGAATTTCCGTCATCCAAAAGGTCGTGCAAAACGCCTTTTAAACCAACAATATTAGAAGGATGTAAACCTATTGAAGGTTCATCTAGAACGTATAAAACGCCTGTTGTTCTGTTTCGAACAGCGCGTGCAAGTTGCATTCGCTGACGTTCACCTGTTGAAAGAGTTGACGCTGCTCTATCAAGAGTTAAATATCCCAAACCTAAATCCATAAGGCGTTTTGCAACTGTTAAAAATGAGTCGCAGATACTGTCTGCCATCATTTGCATTTCTTTCGGTAAAGAATTTGGAACTTTTTTCACCCATTCAACAAGCTCTGAAAGAGTCATTTGACAGGCTTCATCTAAAGAAATTTCCATGATTTTAGGATATCTTGCTTTTTCAGACAAGCGCGTACCGTTACAATTCGGACAAATATCCTGTTTAAGGAATTTTTCGACACGTTTCATGCTTTTTTCGTCTTTAACTTTAGATAAAGCGTTTTCAACAGTATAAACCGCGTTATAATAAGTAAAATCTAATTCGCCTGCTTGATTTGTATTTTTTGCTTTGTAGAAAATGTGTTTCTTTTCGGCAGGCCCGTTATATACAATGTCTTTTTCTTTGTCGGTTAAGTCTTTAAAAGGCACATTTGTTCTAACGCCCATCTCTCTGCAAACATCGGTCATAAGTGACCACATAAGTGTTCCCCAAGGTGCAACTGCGCCTTCATCAATTGTTAAAGATTCGTCGGGTACAAGTGTTGACTTGTCTACCGTTCTTACAATACCAGTTCCGCCACAAGTTTCACAAGCACCTTGACTGTTGAAAGCCAGTTCTTCCGCAGAAGGTGCGTAAAAATGCGCATGACAAGTCGGACAAACAAGTTCTTGCTCGCTTGCAACCGCTAAAGTCGGTTCGTGATAATGTCCATTAGGACAACGGTGGCTTGCAAGACGCGAAAACATTAATCGAAGACTATTTAAAAGTTCAGTACCAGTTCCAAACGTGCTTCTAACTCCGGGGACAGCAGGTCTTTGATGTAAGGCAAGAGAAGCCGGAACGTATAGAATTTCGTCAACAAGAGCTTTTTCTGCTTGCGTCATTCGGCGTCTTGTATAAGTAGAAAGAGCTTCTAAATATCTTCTTGAACCTTCTGAATATAAGACTCCAAGTGCAAGAGAAGATTTTCCAGAGCCTGAAACGCCTGCAATTCCGACAATTTTGTTTAAGGGAACATCAACATCAATGTTTTTGAGATTATGTACTTTTGCCCCTCTGACTTTTATCGCATTAATTTTATTTGACATAGTTATATTATATATCGGAACAAAATAAAAAGGCTATTTGCAATGGTATTGAATTTTATTTTACAATCGTTTTTAAATATTCAATAATATCATCCGACTCATACATTTGAACATTTCTGTCATTGTCAACCAAGAATGGAACTTGTCGTGTGCCTCCGAGTTTAATTAATGTTTCTTCGTTTTGTTTGTTTTTGATATCAATTTTGTTGTAATTAAGATCAGTGGTTTCTAAAAAAGATAGAACTTTTTTGCAGTAAGGGCAATTTTCTAAAATGTATAAATCTAACATAAAACCTCCTTTTGGTTTTAGTTTAATCTAATAAAAAAAATATTCATCCCCTAACTATATAAATGTTGATTTTTTGAGTTTATGTGCGAAAGCATTAAAAACTTGCCGATAGGGAGACTCGAACTCCCGACCTACTGATTACGAATCAGTTGCTCTACCACCTGAGCCATATCGGCACGCTTGATTTATAGCTTACATGATATACCTTGTGGACTTTTAATGTCAAGAGTTTGATTTTGTACATACGTGCTATTAATAGTTTTGCCTTTTTATAAAATATGACTATAATATAAATATGAAAAAGTTTTTAATTTGTTTTTTATTATTAACATTTACTTTGCCTTCGCATGCTGCCTTTTGGAATAAAAAAGATAAAGCATTGGAACAAGAACTTCAAGGTAAAGGCTATGCAGGCAATTTACCTGAAATAGGAGAAAAAGTAGAACGTTCAAAAACAAAAGTTACCACACCTGTTTTTGAAGCTCAAGAAGGTTTTGATAATCCGTCCGAACTTAAGCCTGTTCCAAAAGACAATCCTGCTTTTATCAATATTATTCAAAAAAAAGATAAAACTTCTCAGTTTGTAAATGATGCAAACGAAGTTATCCCAATGTTGGAAAAACTTGTTGATTGCATAGAAGACAATGAAAGCTTGCAATTATTCATCACAAAAGCAAATTTATTAACGCTAAATATTGATAGTTTGACTGAAAAATACGACGGAAAGCCTGAAAGTTATTATGAATCTTTTAGAAAATTGCAAGAAGTTAACAGGTATGTAAAATCAATTTCTCTTCTAAGAAAAGAAGCTGTTACATACCAACGTTATTTGGCTTATTCTGAAAGCGGTTCTATTTATAACCCAGAAAACATTAATCAACAATTGCAGTATTTGTTGGAAGAATTGAATACGGCAATTTTATTGCTAAGAGAAGAAGGTTAGTTTTTATTTGAACAAAAAAGGCATGCTATAAAGCATGCCTTTTCAAATTTTATTGAAATTAATATTATAATGAACTTCTGTAAATTTCTTCAACAGCTTCTTTTGTAGCTTTTGTTGGTGCAATTGCTAATAAACCATCTAATGAAGGTGTTGTGAATGCCAAGTTTACAAGATTTGGAACGTCAGCTTCTGTAAATCCTTCGTCTTTCAATTTGTTAGGAACACCAACTGATTTTAACCATTCATAAACTCCTTTAGAAGCTTCTTCAGCAGTTTCCACTTTGCCAACAACAGGTTCTAAGATGTATTTTAATGTTTCAGCTTTAGCAGAGAAAATATTTTTAACAACAGCCGGTAGAAGCATTGCCAAACCTAAACCATGTGACAAATCATGTTTTACGGCGCTCAATGGGTGTTCTAGAGCATGTGTGTAGTGAAGCAAGCCGTTATCAAAACATACACCGCCCATCATAGCTGCGTAGGCCAAGAAATATCTTGCTTCTAAGTCTTCAGGGTTTTCAATTGCTTTTGGTAAATACTTAGAAACAAGCGTTACAACTTCTCTTGCCAAAGTAATCGCATAAGGTGATGCAACTGTTGAAGTAGCTGCTTCAATTACGTGGTTAACGGCATCAATTGAAACAAATCTTGTTTGTTTTGGTGACAATTTAACCATCAAAGCCGGATCATCAATTGCATAAGTCGGATAAATACAATCGTAAGCAATTGCGGGTTTGTAGTCTTTTTCAGGAATTGTTACAACCGCAAATCTGTTTGTTTCGGTACCTGTTCCATGTGTCAAATTGATTGCAACGATAGGAGCTGCAACTTCAGGTGAGAAAGTAAATTCGTAAATATCATTAGCAGTCTTATCAGGATATTTAAGCAAAATTGCAACTGATTTGCCAGCATCGGTTGGTGAACCGCCACCAATTGCAATAACAGCTTTTGCGCCAAAATCTTTTGCCAGTTTAGCAGCTTCGTTTACTGCTGTTGATGTTGGGTTTGGAGTAACTCCATCGTAGTTAATATATTCAATACTGTTGTTTTGTAATGCTTTTTCTACAACAGCCCATGCGCCTGTTGCTTTGTATGCGTTTTTACCGCTCATTACAATAACTTTGTCTAAGCCTTTTGATTTAAAATCTTTTGCGATATCTTCAATTTTGTTGATTGCACCGCATCCGAAAAATACAGAAGTTCTTGTTCTGATTTCACGAACTTCATGGATATTCACATCTTTTTCCCACATAATAATTCTCCTTTCTTAACACTACAAGATAATTATAGCCTATTAACTTTAAATGTAAAGTTTTATTAATTTTCGTAACAAAAACGGCTGAAATTTAATAATATTGTAAAATTTAGAAGAAAATACAGCTTTACTACTTGCAAAATTTAACACAACGTGTATAATAGGATGTATGAAATGTGCAAAGCCTAGTGTTTAAGCGCATAAGAGAGTAAGAGTGTATAGGAGATTTATCATGAACAAAGAAGAATTAGTAAAAGAAATTTCTAAGAAGACTAAACTTTCTCAAAAAGTTTCTTCAGATGTACTTTCAGCTACATTAGAAATTATCCAAAAAACAGTTGCTAAAGGTAAAAAAGTTACTTTAGTAGGTTTTGGTACTTGGGAAGCTAGAAAAAGAGCTGCTAGAGTTGGTAGAAACCCTCAAACTGGTAAAGAATTGAAGATTGCTGCTAAAACAGTTCCTGCATTCTCAGCAGGTAAGAGCTTCAAAGAACTTGTAAAATAGTTCGTTTGTAAAACTTTTTAGAAGGGGCGAATTTCTGAAAGAAATTCGCCCCTTCTTTTTACTGTGGGAGTGTACACAAAGCAGGTTATTTGGTATAATAAATAATTATGAAGCGATATAAACGTAAAAAAGAATCTTTTTTATCTAAGATAATAAATTGTGTTTTAACACTTCTCATTGCTTGCGTAATCGGCTCGCAAGTCTGCACTGCTGCTAACAACAATCTAAGAGTTGCACAAGTCAGTGATGCACATTTTTCTTCGTTTGAAGAAAATACGTCTTACAAATTTTTGAAAAAATCACCGGAGCTTTTAGATGATGTTATTTTTCAGATAAATACATCAGGACCTTATGATTTTGTAATGTTTACGGGCGATTTAGTAAACAAGCCGAAAGTAAGCGAATTGGAAAAATTTATTTCGCATGCCAACAATCTTGTTTATCCTTGGTATGCAATTGACGGCAATCACGATATCAGTATTGACGGACCGCTTACAAAAAGAAAATTTTTAGAAACATTAGCTGCAAATAATGATAATATGCAGCAGGAATATATTTATTACGCATTCACTCCGAAAAAAGGTTTCAGAGTAATTTGTTTGGATTCGATTATTGATTACAAATTAACTTCAAACGGCGAAATCTCAAACGAAGAATTCATGTGGCTAACTCAAGAGTTGGAAAAGCATGCAAAAGACACGGTTATAGTTTGTTCGCATGTTCCTATTATTGAACCGTTTTCCAGTCCTAATCACAAAATGCAAAATGAGTATGAAGTAAGAAAGCTTTTAAAGACTCATAAAAATCCCGTAATAGTTTTACAGGGACATTATCACACGACAAAAATCATACAAGACGATAATATGTTGGTTGTAGCATGCCCGTCATTGGTTACTTATCCGAATGCATTTAGAGTTATTAATATAAATTCGAATAAACAACGCACAATGGTTGATGTTTATTTGAAAGAAACAAATTTAAAAGACATACAATCTCGTTCAAAGCTTAGACTTATGGGGACTGAAAGATTGTATGGAGAAGAGAGCGACAGAAACGCAAGTTTTGAATTGAAAAATTATGGAGATTAAGAATGGACGAATTTAAAATAAAATTCAGAGGTGTTAGAGGCAGTTATCCCGTACCGCATAAAGATTTTTTGAAATACGGCGGAAACACATCTTGCGTGGAAGTTAGAGTAGGCGGACATTTAATTATTTTGGACGCAGGAACAGGTTTAATAAGTTTGGGTAACGAACTTATGCAAAAATATATTGAATCAGGGACGACGATCACAGACAGAACTCCTGTAAAATGCACAATTTTATTGAGTCACATTCATTTAGACCATATTCAAGGTTTTCCATTCTTTAGACCATGCCACTTGGCGTCTACAAGAATGTGTTTGATGGGTGGAGTGAATTACAACGAAACATTAGAAAGCGAACTTGCTAAACTTTTGTTCACAAAGTCATTTCCGCTTGATTTAGGCGACATTGCGGCAGATTTAAAAATCTTTGATTTGAATGAAACTAATTATATTATTTTTAAATCGGGCGAAATGCCAAAGGTTATAAGAGTTAATGACTTAAAAGAAGGTGATTACACGGACGAAGATGTTGTTATCACTTGTTATAAATCGTATGCTCACCCTCAAAACGGTGTATTTATCTATAAAATTGCATACAAAGGAAAAACTCTTGTGTATGCGACAGACAAGGAAAGCTATCCGGGCGGTGATAAAAAGTTGGTTAAGTTTGCAAAAGGGTGTGATTTACTTATCCACGATGCGCAATATTCAACAGAAGATTATTTGAGCATTTATGTACCAAAACAAGGTTACGGTCATTCAACTTTTGAAATGGCGCTTGATTGTAAAGAACAAGTTGGTGCAAAAAAACTCGTTTATTTCCATTACGACCCAGGATATAATGATGAAAAATTAGATTTGTTGTCTGAAGAATACGCATCAGAAGATGCAATTATGGCTTACGAAGGATTAGAAATCGAATTATAATGAAAAAGTTTTTTTCAATATTTTTATTGTCAATTATGTTTATTTGTTCAGGTTACAGAAAACCTTACAAATATACGATTGATGCAGGAAAAGACGCATTTTATCACAATAATGTCGGAATAAATTATCTTAAAGACAGAATTTATTATGCGGCTATACAGGAGTTCAAAATTGCAATTCAGCTAAGCCCAAACACACAAGCGACGGCAATTTTTAAGAATAATTTAGGCGAAACTTACACTTTTATCGGCTATCCTGAAATGGCAAGAGTGTGTTTTGAAGACGCGATTAAACTGTACGGATTGAATTTCAAGTATTATCAAAACTTGGCAGAATGTTACAGAACGCTTGGAATTACAAATACAAAGATGAAAGAGTTAGCTGGTTCTAAAACTCCTTACGATAAAATTATGTTGGGACTTTTGCAAATTCAAGCAGGACAAACAAGAAAAGGGGTAATAACTTTGGATGACTTATGCTCTTCAGAACCTGATTTGCTTATTACGCCTGCAATCAGGCAGTATTTAAGAGAAGTTACCGCAAAGTTATAGTTTAAAAATAATTTTTTAAAGCTTTATTAACACCTGCATTAATTATGGATGCTGTTTTTTGATGGTTAACGTTATAAAAAGCGGTTTCTAAAATTCTCAATGCGGCTTGACTATCGTCGCGACACAAGTTCGTTAACATTCTTTGAGCTTCTGTTATAATTTTATGAATCCCCATGTCGCGATAGGTTGCTGTATTATTATTCATGATTTGTTTTGTTAAGTTTGCGATTTGTGTATAGGCTTTAAGATATCCTTTTTCAACCTGTAAAAAATCTTTTTGAGAGAATTTTCTCGCAACTTCGTCCAACTCATTTGCGTTTAATAAAAGATCATTATTCAAATACATAACGTGATGATTAGGTGTTTCGGAATAAACACACATTATGGTATCGTCAATATTACCTCTATTAAAGCATCTTGGATAATCTGCTAATTTTTTGTAATTATCTAAATCGGGAGTATTATTATTATCAAGTTGTGCAACGAAAAGGGCAAGTCTGTTCCCTTGTGCTTCTTGGTCAAAACTGATTAAATTTTTATAGCCTTTGAAGTTGGGCATATTATAATTATTTGTAATTTTCATATCTCTACTAAAACCTCTAAAAAAATTTTTTGCTATTAGGTTAAAACTATTTTATAATAATTCTATGAACAAAAAAACATCTTTTGCAGGAAGTTTTTATCCTGAAAACCCTGATGAATTAAACAATTTATTGGATTCTTTTAAAGAAGAGCAGACTTTTGATTATAAGTCAAAAGCGATTATCGTTCCTCATGCGGGCTATGCATACTCAGGTCATGCGATGATGTCGGCTTATCAGCATTTAGAGGTTAGTGAAAACATTTTTATAATTGCTCCTTCTCATCATGAAAGTTTTAATAATATTGCGCTTCCTGAGTACAGTTTTTTTGAAACACCGTTAGGAAATTTAGAAGTAAACAACAAGCTTATTTCAGAAATTGCCGAAAAATTTCCAAGCATTGTTGCGGATGAAGTTTTTGAGAACGAGCATTCAATCGAAGTCCAGCTGCCTTTTATTCAAAATATGTTTTTGCCTCACAAACAAAGTGCAGTTGATTTTGTAAAGAATTTAAAGAAAATAGGGAAAAAAATAAAAATTGTTCCTGTTCTTGTCGGAAATTGTGATTACAGATTGATTTCAGATTTAATTTCTGCCTATTGGGAAGAGTCTTCATTTATAATTTCATCTGATTTGAGTCACTATTATTCCCAACAGCAGTGCAGACAAATTGATACCTACACGGCAACCGTAATAGAAACTGGTCGAATTGAATTCCTTGAACCTCAGCAGGCATGTGGTATGACAGGGATAAAAGGATTGGTGGATTTTGCCAACAACAATGATTGCGCATTGATTAGAACAGAAATGTACAATTCAGGTGACATTAGTTCTGATAAAGATAAAGTTGTAGGTTACGGTGCTTGGTTTTTGTATACTGATACGAGAAATGATTTCATTGAAAGATATTTTTCAAAATATGTTATAAAGGCTGCCAAAGCAAGTATTATAGCATCTATTAATCAGGAAGAATTTATTCCACACAAAATTCCAGCTGTTCTTACTCAATTTGGTGCATCTTTTGTAACGCTTAAGTTAAATGGTGAGCTTCGAGGTTGTATCGGCTCAATTTATCCGACAAAACCTTTAATTTTGGACATAATAGATAATGCTAAAAATGCAGGATTTCAAGACCCTCGATTTGAACCGTTAACGATTGAAGAGCTTGAAAATTTAGAAGTATCCGTTTCTATTCTTTCTGTAATAGAAAAGATTGATTTTAAAGATGAAAGAGAGTTGTTATCAAAAATTTATCCGCATGGAATAATATTGGTAGAACGTGATAAGAGAGCTGTTTATTTGCCTGTTGTTTGGGAACAGTTGCCGGACAAAGAAATTTTCTTGAATTCTTTAAAAGAAAAAGCAGGGCTTCCTCCTGAATATTTTTCAAGAACAATAGAAGCTTATAAG
>CAKVGS010000010.1 GCA_934747335.1 uncultured Candidatus Melainabacteria bacterium | reverse complement strand
AGACTGCTCCATCCCGCGATATTTAATTTGTACGTGAGTGAAATACACTCAACATCTATATTATGCTCCGTAAATTTTAAAAATCAAGTACCTAGAAATTTTATTTTAAAAACTTTTACCCCCATAATTAATTATGGGGGTATTATAAATGTAACTTAAATCTTTCAGTTAAAAAGTTTATAAAAAAAGTAGAGAGATTAAGAAAATCCTATATAATCCAAAAAAAATTCTGTTTTTGAATGGTTTATATTTCTATTAATATTTTAATGCCGATAAATTTTAAGATTTATAAAGAAAACTGTATATGCCGCTTGTTGACGAATTATTTAGGAATCTGTATAATAAATGCTATATAACAAATTGGATTATTTATACATGAATTTTAAAAAATTGAATTTTAAAAAACGGGTATCTGAGAAATCTTTGGAATTCTTTTTGGGTCTTTTGGCTATTTTTATTGCTACTGTTGCTATTGATTTGTGCATAATTGTGATGTTAATAAATACAGGCTTTACATTTCAAAATATGATTGCTTTAACGGTTAGTGATTTTGCATATGCAACCGTCCAATATAAACTAATAATCCTATATTTAATAATAGCACCTTTTGCGTTGGGCATATTGTTAGTGAATAATGCAAAAATGCAAAGCGGAGATTTTAGTTCTGTCAAAGAGCACAATTTGAACACAATAATAAGAGATATTCATATACATAAAGAAGGGCTTTGTTTTAAATCAAAAGTCTTAAAGATTTATGATTTAAAAATTGCATATTACAATATTGAAAGTTTTAAAATAAAAATAAAAACAGGTATGGCATACAATAAGTTTGGGCTATATTCTTGTGTATATAATGCTAACATAACTTTAAAAGATAAAAATAATACAGAATACTCATTTTATTACTCACCGGTTAATATAAAAACATTATACAAACTTGTTTATTATTCTAAATATATAAAACATTTTGAATACGAAATTACAGGCAAAGGCACAAAAACTAAAAACAGGTTAACTGAAGATTTTCAAAAAATTATTAAAAATCATTACAACGCGACACTTTTCACAAGGCTTATGAATTTTTTAAGATGGCACTAAAGAGGTTTGAATTTTCAAAAGCACTGTTTTAAAAGATGGTAAAAGGTTGACTAATTTTGGTAAGTGTAATATAATGCATGTGTGGAGCTAAGCTCCGCGTTATTTTTGATGAAATCTCATATATTATTTTATTGATAGGATTATTTTTAAGTAGTGATATTTTTATTATTTTAATTGGTTAAGAGGCTTTTATTATGTATGTAAACAAGTGCATTAAATGTGGTGCAGAATTCGAAACTAAGAACCCCAAAAGAGTGATATGTCCTAATTGTCTTTACGCAGATAAGGGAAATGAATCAACAGAAGAAAAACCTATGCAAAGTTATAGCTCTTACAGCTCATACTCTGCTGATTCTCGTCCAAGAAGCTATGACAGACCTCAAGGTGGTTATAGAAACAATAACTACAACCGTGAAGGCGGTTATAATCGAGATAACAGAGAAGGTGGATATCAAAGACGCGAAGGTGGTTACCAAAGAGATAACGGCGGTTACAGAGATAATAGAGGCTATTCTTCACAAGGCGGATATAACCGGGACAACAGAGAAGGTGGATATCAAAGACGCGAGGGCGGTTACCAAAGAGATAATCGCGAAGGCGGATACAATAGAGGCGGTTATCAACAACGCAGACCACAACAAGGCGGTTTTAGAAACAATTATGCAAGTGCAAGACCGGGACAACGTCGTCCAATGCAACGCAAGCCTCAAAAACCTGCTAGACCATTACTTATTAGCAAGGAGCAATTGGAACAAATTGAAGCACTTTATAAAACAATGCTTCCTTTACCAAACCCTGATTGTCACGAAGTAATTGGCGCACACTTGGGTATTGAACCTCAAAAAGTATTTTTTGGAATCAATTTGGTTCGTCAAAAAATGATGTTGCCAAAACTTCCATTCCCAAAACGTAAATTAGCAATTACGCCTGACCAGATGATGGCTATTAAGGCTCTTTATGAACCATTGTTGCCGCTTCCTCCAATCGGCTGCCACAAAATTATTGCAGCACAATTGAAGATGGATGAATGGAGAGTTCACGTAGGTATTAAATTAATCCGTGCACAGCTTGGCTTAGACAGATGGAACGAAGATAGAGCTGATAAACCTGCTGATTATATGGTTGCAAAACATTCTAAACCGGAAGAAAATGTTCCTGTTGCGGTTAAAGCAGAAAAAACGGAAGAAGAAGCTCCAAAAACAGATGAAGCTCCTACCGAAGAAGTAGCAGAAAAACCAAAACGCGGAAGAAAACCTAAGAAGAAAGAAAATGAAGAATAATTTTGTTTCAGTGGGTAAAGTTCTTAATTTTCACGGTGTTCAAGGTGAAGCAAAATTAGGTTACACCAAGAATAGGGAAGATTTTTTGGCGAATTTAAAAGAAGTTTATATTCAACAAAATGGCGAATATAAGTTGCTTGAAATTGAGAGAATCAGGTTTACTCCAAAATGCGGAATCATTAAATTTAAAGGCATTGATTCTTTAAATGACATTTTAGAATACAAAAATCAACTTCTTTTTGTTGACGAAGGCACAGTCAGAGAATTTTTGGATGAAGATGAATTCTTGATTGATGAACTTGTAGGGCTTGATGTTTACGACGGAGAAAAGAAAGTCGGTGCGGTTGTCGGAGTTTCTAATAATGGAGCAAGCGATTTGCTTTCAATAAAAACTTTGAGTAAGAAAATTTCTTTAATCCCATTTGTAAAAGCTATTGTATTATCGGTTGATATCAAGGCTCGTAAAATTCAGATAAATAATATTGAAGGATTGTTAGAATGAAATTTGACGTTCTGACTTTGTTTCCCGAATTAATCCAATCACACCTTGATTTCAGTATAATGAAACGTGCGACGGATGATGGCGTAATCAGCGTTAATGCGATTAATCCTCGTGATTTCACATTAGATAAGCATAAAAAGGTTGACGATACGCCTTATGGAGGCGGTGCTGGCATGGTTTTGATGCCACAACCTTATGTAGATGCTTACAATAGTGTAGAGAAATTAGAAAATTCTATCACCTTGATGATGACTCCTCAAGGCGAACCGTTTACCGATAAAATTTCTAACGAATTAGCAAATTATGAACAAATTATTATTCTTTGCGGTCATTATGAAGGTTATGACGAAAGAATAAGAGAAATTATTAAACCAAGAGAAATTTCAATTGGCGATTTTGTACTAACAGGCGGAGAATTGCCTGCCCTTTGCGTAATAGACAGTGTTTCCAGAAAGATTGATGGAACGTTGGGCAAAATTGAATCCGCTCACGACGATAGTTTTTCGGATGGATTGCTTGAATATCCACAGTATACAAAACCTCGAGAATATATGGGATATAAAGTGCCTGAAGTCCTATTAAACGGCAACCACAAATTGATAGAAGAGTTCAGACAACAACAAAAAATCGAACGCACCAAAGTAAAACGCCCTGATTTGTATGAAAAATGGCTAAAAAACAAAAAATAGCCTTTACAGTTTTTATTTTATAAACAAGTTTTGTTAAACAACAAGAGCTTTAAGGCAAAAGAAAACAGGTCGGTTAAATATCCTTCCTGTTAAGATTTTACACTAGCCGAAATATAAATAGCAATTTCATTGTACATCAAAATTCATAAAAATACAAATAATATCAATAATAAATTTACACTTCACTACACCTTTTTAGCCTCATAATAGAGCTGTAACTTAGTCATACTCTTAAAAATCAAAAGCATGTCAAATTGTTAACTTATGTAACAAATATATACTGATTATATACTAATTTGTCAATTTTCTTAACAATTGTGTTTTTATATATATAAGAGGACTAAAGAATGAGCTATAAATTTGATTCCATAGTTAACAAACATGAAGCAGATGCTCTAAAAGACATGATTTTTAAACGTGCCAGAGAAAGAGCAAAGGCTTTTAATGAAGACACTCAATCTGATGTCATGGATATGGCTAGAGAATCTTTTGTAAGCAAAGACAATCCTTTTTCTAAAATTATTGAAAATACCAACAATATAAATCCTGAACAACAGGTAAACAATAAACAAGAAGTAGCCGTAGAACCTCAAGAAAAGGATGACATCGGTTTTCCTGTAAAAGAATTAAAACTACAACAAAATAGAAATATAAACTCACAATTAACCGCTGCTACAATTAACAACAACATGGCAGAAGCCCGAGAAGCATTAAGCAATAAAAAGAGCTTCATGGGTGCTTTGAATTTTCTGAATTCTCAGGCAGCCGTATCTTTGATGCGTACTAGAGCGGATAAATTTGAAGTAGTAGTTTAAATAAATTTATTTACATCCACCCATTAAAACCTTGGTAATATACTTTATAAGTATAGTGAATTCCCAAGCAATGTTTCTGTGTTTAATGTAATACAAATCATATTCCAAACGTTCTTCTGCCTGCGGGTTGCAAACATTTGCCTGCTGCCATCCGCACCAACCGGGACGAACCCAGTTTCTGCATTCCCAGAATGGAATACGTTCTTTGTTTTCGTAATAAACTTCTTCTCTAACTGGGCGAGGTCCAACGATGCTCATTTCGCCTTTTAAGACATTAATCATTTGAGGGAGTTCATCAATGTGGAATTTTCTCAAAATTCTACAAAAAGGCATTATTCTTTTGTCATCCGCATGAACTTCATTTACATCTTCGTCAAAATCTTCATTCACGGTATCTTGATACATTGTTCGAAATTTTAGCATTTTAAACGGTTTACCAAATTTTCCAATTCTTGTCTGTGCATAGAAAACAGGACCGAAATCAGAGAACTTGATTCCTAAAGCAGCTATCAAACTTATAGGAGAAGTTAAAATCATTATCAAAATTGATGCGATAATGTCGCAAAAACGTTTGATGTATGCAAACAACAATGCTTTTTTCTTTACGCAAGCATAAAATAACCAGTTCACCGTCATTTTAGATATAAAATATTTTTTAGTAATTTTCTCATAAAACTTAGGCATTCTCCAAACCTTAACCCCAAGCGGAATACCTTTAACTAAATCGGTTAAGATTGCAGAATCCATACGAGATTTAACGGCTATAATAACAATTTTCACATTGTTATCTTTGATAACGGCTTCAGAATCACAAGTCAAGCCCAAAATAGGGATTGTAGAATCTTCATCTTCAATTGTATTCATATTATCATCCAAAAAGCCAACAACTTTTAGCCCCAACTCAGGTCTTGCTTGAATTTCTTCTGCTATAACTTTACCATCCTGACCGGCACCGACAATTAATACATTTTTAGTTTTCTTATTCACACATTTTGCTATCAAATTAAACACAACTCTTACTGCAAATAGTAATACTAACAAATAGATTGCATAGCAGAATAAAAGCAAAGTTATTACTACACTAAATGATATCATCAGCATCGGGATTGAGAGAATAGCAGTTCCAACGACAATTGATTCAAATAATTTGTAAGTGTTTTTTAAAGACAGAGTCACATCAGAATAAAGCCCTTTAAAATAAAATGTTGCAATAAAGATTACAAGCGGTACTAATGCAATTAATAACACTCGAACTCCAAGAGTCGAAATCATTTCAGCATTTGATATAAGAGTCAAAACGATGATAATCGCATCAATAATTAACAAAGCAACAGATGATTTAGACATAAACTCTCCTTGAATTAAACACTTTTAACTATTTCATTATAACACATGTGGAGTAATTATAACAGAGGTTGAGTTTTTCCTCAAAAATACTATCATGCCGGTTTTAAATCAGCAATTAAAGACATTCAATCAGCAACAGAATCAAAGATATAAAAAACGAAACACATACAAATATCCAAAAGCCTGAAATCCCGTTTTTCTTCGGCGTAGAAGGCTTCATGCTATAAGATTGCTTAACTTTCTTTGTTTCTTTTTTAACTGTTTTCTTCTTTTGAGTTTGATATTTTGTTGTTAAATCGGGCTTTCCCGTCATTAGCAATTCAATATCATAGTGTTTGTTTAACACACTTTTTGAAGCCTTTTTATAATAAACCGCGAAATTTATACTCGCTTCAAACGCACGTTGCAAACATTCTAATGCGGTAACTCCATCACGTTTAACACTTGAAGAATGCACGGAAAGGTTTCCTTGTTTTTTCAAGAAATACAAATCATCAATAAATTCTTTTTCTACCATTGTTTTTGCTTGGTCTTTTAAAGTAGCAAGCATATCATCAAAACTACCGTCAAATTGGCGTTTTTCCGCCAAAATAGCTTTACACATTTGTTCTCCAAATCTTCTGGTTTGTCCCATGCATTGTTCAAAAAACTCTGCTGTATAAAGTTTTTCAGCTTCCGTAATAATTTCATATAAATTAGCGTCAATTTTTTCTAAAAAATCAAAATTTGTCATAATATAATCTTTCGGTAGTTTCTTAATCTTTTACAAATTGTTCAATTCCATCTGCAATACCTTTTGCAATGTTGTATGCAAAATTTTCTGAATTATACAAAACAGAATCACAAGGGTTTGTCATATATGCACTTTCAACCAAAATGCCTGCGTAATTATAAGGTCTTATTACCGCAAAACTCGCTGTTTTGACTCCATCATTACGAGTACCTGCCGTTTTAGTCACACTTTTTTCCACACTTTCTGCAAGCTTTTTAGAATTAGGGTTAAAATAATAAACGCTAGTACCTCTGTTTTTATGAACATTCATAGGAATATCGCCGATAGAATTCAAATGTACGCTCACAAATATATTAGCATCATTGTTTTTTGCGATATTGACTCTATCTTCTAATGAAACATATCCGTCACATTCTCTTGTCATAATAACATTTGCGCCTTTTTCCTTAAGAATGTCTTGAAGTTCAAGTGCAATTTTCAAGTTAATCATTTTTTCTTCATCGCCTAAACAACCGATTGCACCTTTTTCTGAACCGCCATGACCAGCATCTATAACAATTGTGACATCTTCAAGCGTATCAGGCATTTCACTGACTTTAAACGTATAAACACCATTTTTTAGATTAATATTATAATAATACTTTTCAGGTTTAGGAATGTTAATTGTGTAAACAGAATTATCAGACAATTCGGGATTATAAATTTTAAACAAAATTTCTTTATCTTTTTCTTCTATTGTATAAGGAAGATTTTTGGTAAAAGAAATCGTTTGGATTGTCGCGTTTTTAAACTTTTGACTGTCCATATTTATAAAGCTTGCTGTTTCACTACAATCAAGACTATCGACATCTTTCTTTGCTATCCAAGCAATTTTATCTTTTGATAAAAAGACTCTGTAAAAGCTTCCCTTTGAGCCATTGATTAAAACAGTAGTATCCTTAAAAAGATGTGCCATTCTGTTCAGTCCGCCGTCAATCGGTGTACTGCGAAGCGGAACATTATCATGTTTGACAACAACAGGCTTTGCATCAAATTCTTCTATCGGAATTTCAATCGCCTTTTGTCGTTCATTTTTATAAAATTTATAAATTTGAGTATTGTAGTTTGAGCGAACAACAACTCTATTTTCACCTGTTTTAAGTTTTACGGAATGTGCAAAAGCCCCGTTTGGAGCAACATATATTGGACAACCGTTTATTGAAATACTTTCGGCATTATTTGCTTTTCCTACAAAAAACGCATAGTTCGAATTAGATATAGAGCTTTTTTCTCTAGGCAAAATTAGCTCGTATGCTTGAGTTTGCAACACGAAACACATTGTTAACAGTAAAATTAAAAGCCCTTTTTTCATATCTTTCATTCTAGTATAAAACTGATTCAATCGCAATTTTAAAATGTGATAAAATAGGTAGCAAAAAAATATTTTTACAGGTTTTAATAACAATATGAGAATAAATAAAAAAGCAACATTTTTACCACTATCAAAAACTTGTGGTAGTACACAACAAAGATTAGACAAAAGTATTGACAGAACTTTAAAATTTTATCAATATTTAAAATATGAAACAAAAGACGGAAAAATCGGTACCGCTGGTTTTAAAAGCGCACTATGGCAAGCCGCAGAGGCAAAACCAACAATTTCTACATTGGGAGATTATGATTTAAAAGATGTAAGAATCGGACATTCTGTTAATAGCAGAGGTAGTTCCGGATATTCAATGAGATTTCCTCAAGATTTTTTAACTGATAAAAAGTTTGTTCTTGCAACAAAAGCCCAATCATTTTTAAAAGAAGCATTAAAGTTTTTTATTGAAATATCAAATCCAAAAATTCACACCAGAGCAATAAAAATAATGGATAATAATAGTCTTATGCACGCAATGAATGCTTTTTATAAATCAAACCTATCAGGAACGGAACAACTTAGTGAACAAAAGCTTGAGCATCTTCTTTCAAACCTCAATGTGGTTGATAAAATCAATGCATTACAAGCTCTTAGATATAGATTAATAGCTGACAAGCATGTGCAAGAAGCCGAACCGATTCTTGATAATGCCGTAAGTAAGGCTTTGAAGATGAAATTTTTAGGCAAAAAATATGACATGAGCAAATTTGCTTATGATGAGAAAATTAGCATTATAAGTAAAAAATTAAACGAAACAATTACAAGCGCGCGAAAAGCTTTACACGAAAAATACCCAATCAAACAAAAATAAAGACAAGCATTAAAATTTGTGTACTTTTCACCCTCACTGTGTTAGAATTTTGTTATGGAATATCTGAAAAAATTATACGAGAGATTTAAGGGATTAGATAAGAAGAAGCGCAATTATTTTATAGCAGTATTTGCGGTAGTTTTTGTTATGGCGTGGGCGTTTATTTCAGCCGGCGTAATCACTGCAAACTTTAATCGTTCACAGCTTAAAAATTCTGAAGATGAACAGAAAGTTGATGCTTCCGGTATTATTATTACTGAAACAAAAGATGGTAATAAATATTTTGAAATCTATGGAGAAACGGGGCATTATAGTAACGATCACAGCATTGCTACTCTTAATAATGTAATCGGTAATTTTTATAAAGAAAACAAAGTTGCAATGAGTTTCCAATCCTCAAAAGGAACGTATGATGAAAACACCGGGGTGATAACTCTTTACGATAATACTTATATCGTTCTTGAGGATGGAACTTCGCTCAACACAGATAAATTAACTTGGTATGGTAACGATAAAGAAACTGTTGCAGATGGTCATGTTGTTATCAAGAAAAATCGTGAAATGATTGCAACGGCACAAAAGGGTGTTATTGACGCAGGTTATGAAAAATTTAGAATCATCGGTAAAACCAATACAAAGATTTTCAGCGATAAGGAGAAATAATGAAAAGGATTTTAATAGTCGCATTACTTATATTATCAAGCATGGCGGTTTTCTCTTCTGACTTGATTATTGAATCAAAAACTCAAACATTTTCTGATTCGGAACACAAGATTAAACTTGATGGCGGAGTTAAAGTTAAACTGGATAATCTAACGGTACAAAGTGATAGAGCAGATGTTTCAGTAAGACGTAATAATAAGCTTGATACGGCAACTTTTTATGACAAACCTTACGCTTACGAAGTAAACGAAAACAAGAAAAGAGAAGTTAAAGCAAATATTTTGCAAGTTTCTTTGATTAATAAAGTTGTTAGAGCAGAAGGTGAAGCTCAATCAGTAATTACTGAAGGTAATACGCCTATCGTTGTTATTAACGCCGATGTTCAAGAATACGATACAAAGAGCAGTGTAATGGTTTGTACAGGCGGTGTAACAATCAAATACAAAGATATTGACACTTATTCTGATAAAGCGGTTATTATTGCAGACCAAAAAGGCGGATTGAGAAAAATCGACTTAATCGGTAACGCTAAAGTTAAACAAGAACAAAACGAATCAGAAGGTCACCACTTTGTTTACAATCCGATAACGGAAGAAATGAGCGTTTCAGGTAATACAAAAACAATTGCAATTTCTGATGATGGTAAAAAATTGACTATTCACTCTGATTATCAGCAATACAGCAAACAACAAAACACTTATGTCGGAAGCGGTCACGTAAAAGTTTGGTATGATGATTATTATGCACAAGGTCCGAAGGTTTCAGTATTCCCTGATTCTAAGACTAATAAACCAAACGAAATTTATTTTGTAGGACGTTCTAAGATTGTTCAACAAGATAAAGATATTATTGCCGACAAAATCAAAATGACAATGGATCCAAAAGATTTCGTAGCCGAAGGTAACGTTAGAACAATTATTCACAACATTGATACAAAAGATGAAGAGGACTTATAAATGTCAGAAAAAATTGATAAGGCAATGAGCCTGTTTAAAGAACGTAAATACAAAGAGGCAATTGATGCTTTTCATTCAGTTTTGGAAACAGAACCTGATAATGCTGATATTTATAATAATTTAGGTGTTGCGTATTCTTGTTTGGCGAATTTTGAACAAGCAGAAAATTATTATGTTAAAGCGCTTGAGCTTGACCCAGAACTTGCGCAAGCTTATATTAACCTTTCGGATTTATACTATAAATCCGGTGATTTAGCGTCAGCGCTTGGAACTTTGCAACGCGGTAGTTACGAATTGCAAGATAATTTAGCAATTGCACATTTGCTTGCAAGAGTTTATATAGAAGATCAAAGATGGGATGATGCAATTGACGAATTGGAACGTGTTTTGGATGGTGAACCTGAAAACTATGATGCTTATTATGATTTAGGTCATGTTTATTTTGAACTCGGTGATTACGAAAGCGCAATTTCTAACTTTGAAACTGTTATAACTTATCAAGAGAATAATGAACTTCTTTATTACGCTTTAGCACAAGCTTATGAGGCTAATAATGAAATTGATAAAGCAATTTCAAATTACTTGAAGGCAATCGCCGTTAATGACAAATTTACGCTTGCTTACAAAAAAGTCGGCGTGTTATTCTTGGCTAGAAACGATTATGAAGACGCGATTGAATATTTTGAAGATTATATGAATTTTGATATTCCGCAAGAAGAAAAAGACAGTGTCAGCAAGTTGGTAGAAAGAATTAAGGCAAAAATATAACATTTATTTTATAAAGTAAAATAAATTGTTAATTTACTTCTTTTACCCCCTTGCAAAAAAGTTTAAATTCTATTAAGATATATGTATAAATATTAAGAATTTCAAATTTTTGTAAATACAAGTTTAAAGGTGGTAGCATGGCAGAAAATGAAGAATTACAAGAAGAGATGAGCGAAGGAGAAACTCGTCAAAAGATATTGGTAGCTGATGATGAAGCAAGTATCAGAAGAATCCTTGAAACTCGTCTTAAAATGGTTGGTTACGATGTTGTAACGGCAGAAGACGGCGAAGAAGCTGTTGAAGTGTTCAACAAAACTAACCCGGATTTGGTAGTATTGGATGTCATGATGCCAAAGATGGATGGTTACGGTGTAACAAGAGAAATCAGAAGAACTTCTGATGTTCCAATCATTATCTTAACAGCATTAGGTGATGTTTCAGAAAGAATTACAGGCTTAGAATTAGGTGCTGATGATTATGTAATCAAACCTTTCAGCCCTAAGGAATTAGAAGCTCGTGTAAAAGCCGTATTAAGAAGAACAATCAGCAAGGATGTTATTATTCCTGCTTCTGCCTCAGGCGCTCCTGCTTCAGGTTCAGGTTCTTCTAAAGGCAGCAAAAATATCATTACAACAGGTGCTATCAAGATTGATACAGCAAGAAGACAAGTTTATAGAAAGAATGAAAGAATCAGACTTACAGGTATGGAATTCAGCTTGTTGGAATTGCTTGTAAACAATTCAGGTCAAGCATATTCAAGAAACGAAATCTTGCAACATGTATGGTCTTATCCTGCTGACCACAGAATTGATACTCGTGTAGTAGATGTTCACATTTCAAGATTACGTTCTAAATTGGAAACAGACCCGACAAACCCTGAACTTATTTTGACGGCTCGCGGTATCGGTTATATGTTCCAAAGAATTAACTAATAAGAAAAAAAATAATAATTTTAATAAAGAAAGACGACTTAAGGTCGTCTTTTTTATTGTTCCTAAACCCAAACACTTAAGCACATACAAACAATTGCCAATACCGCTATAATATGTTAAACTTGCTCTATATATAGTTAACAAAGGAGAATGAGTATTATGAGTAAGCTAAAAATCGGTATTATTGGTCTTGGCACTGTTGGTTCAGGCGTTTACAAGACTTTGCAGGAAATGAGTGATATCGAAATCGTAAAAATTGCCGTAAAAAATATCAACAAACCTCGTTCTGTGGAAGTTCCTGCATCTATGCTTACGGATAATCCTTATGAACTTGTTAATGACCCGTCAATTGATGTTGTAGTAGAACTTGTCGGCGGTGTTAATCCGGCATGGGATTTTATTTCTACCGCAATAAAAAATGGCAAGCATATTGTAACTGCTAACAAAGAGCTTTTGGCTAAAAAAGGAGAAGAACTTTTTAATTTGGCAGAAGAACATAATAGAGTTGTTTTGTATGAAGCTGCAATTGCAGGCGGAATTCCAATTATCATGCCAATTAAAACGATTTTAGCAGGTAACAAAATTAGAAAAATCCATGCGATTTTGAACGGTACTACAAATTATATTTTAACCAAAATGGATACCGACGGCGCATCTTATGAAGACGTTTTAAAAGAAGCACAACAATTGGGTTATGCAGAAACAGACCCGACAGGGGATGTAGAAGGTTTTGATGCCGCATATAAAATCACAACATTAGCAACCATTGCTTTTAAGAAACGTATTAAAATTGAAAACGTATATAGAGAAGGTATTACAAAAGTTCGCAGAGAAGATATGGCTAAAGCAAACGAGTTTGGATATAAAATCAAACTCATTGCAACTGCTACAATAGATGAAAATGACAACGCAGATGTCAGAGTTCACCCAATGCTTGTTTCAAAAGATTCTATGCTTGCCCACATTGATTACGTTAAAAACGCAATCGCAATAAACGGACATCCAATCGGTGATATTGTACTTTCAGGTCCCGGAGCAGGCGAATTTCCAACAGCAAGTTCAGTTGTAGGTGATATTTTATCAATAAAAGCAGAGTTCGGAAAAACAGATTACATGCTTCCTATGATGAGGTGCCATCACCACTCTCAAGCAAAGCCCGTTAAAATAGAAGATACTTTTAACAAATACTATATTTCGATTACTGCTCCAAATGCAATTGGTGTAATCGCTAAAATAGGTACTATTTGTGCAAGCAAAAATATAAGTCTTTCAAGTATTTTACAAAAAGGCGTTTCCAGTGATAATACAGCCGACATCACAGTAATTACAGAAAGCACTCAAGAAAGATTGATACGAGAAGTTGTAGATGAGCTTAAAGACTGTACGGTAAACAGCATCATCAGAGTTGCAGACTAAGATTAAATTTTAGAAAAAAAAGGATGACCTTTTTATTGAGTCATCCTTTTTTTGTTTTTGTATTAAAAATTAAATCTAGATAAATCTCAAGTTCAAATATACTGTGCTTATAAGCAATGATAGAACCACAACTGCAACACCATATTTCATGAATCTTAAGAATGCAATCGGATGTCCTTCTTTTGCCGCATTTTCAGAAACAATTACGTTAGCAGCCGCACCGATTATTGTTAAGTTACCACCTAAGCAAGCACCTAGTGACAAGCTCCACCACAATGGAGTCGTATAAACTTCACCCATTGTTTTTTGAATTTCTACCAACATTGGTGACATTGTTGCTGTGTATGGAATATTATCAATAATACCTGAGATTAGACCTGAACCCCACAAAATAAGCATTGATGTTGCTTCTTGAGAGCCTTGTGTAACTTTCAAAATCCATTCTGCCATTAATTTAATACCACCTGATGCTTCTACACCACCGATAATAATAAATAAACCGACAAAGAAAAAGATTGTATTCCATTCGACATCTTTTAAAATATCAGTAGGCTTTTCAAACAATAACAATACGCTCGCACCAAGCATAGCTGCTACACAAGTTTCAATATGTGTAATATCGTGTGTTACAAAACCTAAAATTACCAAGCCTAATACAAGCATAGAACGAATCATCAAGTTTTTATCAGTAATTGTTTTTGAGTTATCAATTTCTACAATTTCTTTCATCTTATTTTCATCAGCATGAAGTTTTGATTTAAACATAATTGATAAAAATCCGATTACAGTAAACAAAATTATAGCAATTACGCCAGTCAAATTATTTATGAAATCCATAAATGAAAAACCTGCGGCGCTACCGATAATAATGTTTGGCGGGTCACCTATTAATGTTGCAGTACCACCGATATTAGATGCAAAAACTTCTGTTAGCAAGAATGGAATCGGATCGATATCCAATTTTCTTGCAATTGCAAAAGTAATAGGCAAAATCAAAATAACGGTTGTTACGTTATCCAAAAACGCACTAACAACGGCTGTGAACACACCAAGAGCTGCCAAAATCAAGACAGGGTGACCTTTTGTAGCCTTCATCAATTCGTTTGCCAAATATGTAAAGACACCGCTTCTAGTCGTAATATTAACAATAATCATCATTGAAACAAGTAAGAAAATAACGTTAAAATCAATGAAGTTTACAAAATAATGTGGATTTAAAACTCCACCAACAGTTTTAATTTGGCTAACCAAACCCAATACAATAGTAATACCTGCACCTAAAAGCGCAATTGTAACTTTTGGTATTTTTTCCATTGCAATGAATATATATGCAAGAATTAATATTCCTGCCGAAATCAGCACATTATGCGCCGAAACAAAATTTTGAATAAATTCCATGTTCCTTTCCTTTCTAAAATATTATTAAATCTTTTTGATAAAAATTTAATTAAGGCGCGTTAGGAAAGATTTCTGTTTTATATAAATGAGCTATTGTATATTGATTTTTCGCAATATAGCGATTCTTTGCAAAAAATGTATTTTTTAAAGTTGGTGTTACATACGAACTTCCAACACTTGAAATCGTGTTGTTGCTATTAGAATTTGAAGGCAAAATAATAAAACCTTCATTCTCAATAGGCTCTATACAGCAACGGTGTTCGTGTTTTTTTGCACAAGAAAAACCATCTTGAACATAACCGTCAAAAATCGGGCTATTATTAAGAAATGAAAAAATAAAAAAGAATATTATTAATAATATTTTTGCTATTGTTTTCATACTGAAATCTTAGCACAAAAATCTTTCATGTATTATTAATTTTCGATAATTTTTGCCGAATTATCCAAATTTTGCATTAATTCTTCATGCCCTTTATCCAAACCTCTTTGTCTTAAAGCGGTTGCAATTGCTTTTGCAAAATTAGGAGCTTTACCTTCTGCAACTGCTTTATAATACTCATCTTCGAAGTTTTCGCCTAATCTGATTGACCAGTTGCCTGTTTTAGTCCCTGGTCGGTTATATGTCTTAGCAATTCCAAAAAGGTCTGTAAAGAAGATTTGAACACGTCTTGCCGGACTTGTAAACAATTCTGCAAAACTTGCTGCAATAAATTTAGACTTATCTTTTCTGATTTCTTCTCTATATTGTTTTTTATCAATCATTGTTGCACCCATTGGAGCGGTATCTTCAGCCAAAAGCTTAGTTTTACGCATAAAACCTTTATCTTTTACGTTTTTAAATTTGCTGTCGACGTACTCTAAAAATGATTGGTTATCATGTGAACCTATCATAATCGTATTTTTTGCAGGAGTAGTTGCTCCTCTGTGGTCAAATTGTGTAACGGAAATCCCTGATAACTCAAGTTTTTTCATAATTTCTTGAACAGGTTTTGTTGCATCTCCAAGGTCTTCACAAATAATTGAAGATTTGTCCAAACCATATTTTTCAGCTGCAGGAATAATAATTTTTGTTAAAAGCATTGCATACTCATCCAACGAATGCTTTTTATATTTGCCTTCCACGGAATAAATTCTACCTGAATTTTGAGGAGTCATTTTTTTTGCAGATGTTGTATAAATAAACGGATCAATAAGCCCGATTACGTGATCAATTCTAATTCCTCCGGGAAAGCTTGCAAAATAATCTTCGTATTTTTTCTTTAAAACTTCGCCAGCTTCACCTAACGAACCGTCTTTATTAAATATTTTTTCCGGGTCATAATACTTAAATCCCCATCTTTGACCGTCTTTTGAAAAATAATCAGGAGGACAACCAATAGCTCTACCCTTCAAGAAAAGTTTTTGATTAACCCATTCATCAACTGCAGTCTGTGCAACAGGAGAATCCCCGATAATTTTAATACCGGTCTTTTTCGCTAATTCATTGGATTTTTCATTTTCTTTTTCCAAAATCATTTGGTTAAAAATATAAAAGTCATAATCATTCTTATATTGAGTTTTTAACTCATTAATTCTTTTTGCTGCAGCTGATTTATCCGAAGTTGAATACAAATGCGTATCCAAAGCCGACCATTTTTTACCGTCATAAAGCTTGTTTAACAAATGAAAAATTGCACTTTGCTCATATTTTGCTTCATTTTGTTGTTTAAATTCAGTAAATTCTGCTGAATCTTTACCGTTATTAAAAGCTTCTTTTAAAGCCATATTGTATGCTTTGCGAACATAATCATAATCTACATTATTTTTATCAGGATTATTTGCAACAATTTTATTGAATGTTTCTTTAGATAGAATATTGTTGTATTCATCTGATGCCAACTTTTCCAATGGAATCATGAAAATGTTTTTCGCGCTTGATTCTGGAGCATAAGGAGAATTGTCCATAGCTTTTCTTAAACCGTTAGGTTCTTGCTGTATACCTGAAAATCCATGCTCTTTTAAAAATGGGAAAAGTTTCGTTACAACCGTTTTTGAAAAAAGCGAACCAATACCAGTATTTTCTGAGCTAACAGCGGGAGCTGAAGCGTTATGCAAAATCAAATCCACTTGTTTGCCTAAAAGTTCCAAACCTTGGTTTACGGATTTGGTATAAACTTTCATTTGTTTTGCATTTGGTTTTTGTCCAAATGTTGGTGATTGGTTGATAGCAGTAATTCTCATTGTCCTCTCCATAATATACACACATAATCTAGCGATATACGCCTTATATCATTATCGTACTACTTCAAGATATATATGCAAGAAAAATGTTACAAAAAAAAAGACTGACTTAAAAGTCAGTCTTTTTTTTAATTTGCAAAAAGTCTATTCGCGTTTTCTGTTAGAAATGCTTCTATATTGTTCATTTCTTTTAAATACGCTTTCCCACCAGGAATATATTCCTCTTTTTCATCAATTCTCTTAACCAATTCCAAATTTAAAGCATCTTCTTGCGACTCATTTAACTTCATTTTTTTAGAAATTCTATCTGTAAGATTACCTATAAACTCACACTCTTTAAAGAAATCTTTATCGTTATTAAAATTTACATCGTTTAATGATTTGTAATTATTTTCTGATAGAAACGCCTTAAATTCTTGTCTGAGTTTTAAAACCTTATCTCTTGATAAATCCAATGTATCTGATAAAGACTCTATTAAAGCTTTATCTTGTTTAGATAATACTCTTGGCATGGTTCCGGCTTTAAAATTTACCATTGCACGACCATAATTATCAGGAGTTTTTATTTCGTTAGTATTTGTTGTTACAGGTTGATTTATAGGTTCTGACTTAAACATTGTAGCAGATTTCATGGACATTGGTTGAGTAATTTTTGAGATTTGCATAATTTGCCTTTCATGTATTTATATATGTTATTTCTATCGTTTTCAGCTATTTACATCAACATGAAAACGCGTAAAAATAATTTTTGCTAGTATTATTTACAATTCTTAAAGATGTAGCAAGAAAATTTTACAACTTTCTTGCTATATTAAATTCTTATTTCCAACTATTCAGATATTCTTCTTGCTCTTCTGTCAAACTGTCAATTTCAATACCCATAGATTCAAGTTTCAATCTCGCGATATCTTCATCGACATGTTTAGGAAGAGTGTAAAGTTTGTTTTCTAATTTACCTTTGTTTTTTACCAAAAATTCAATGCCTAACGCTTGGTTTGCAAAACTCATATCCATAACTGACGCAGGATGACCTTCCGCAGCAGCAAGGTTCACAAGTCCGCCTTCCGCTAAAACGTAAATTGACTTGCCGTTTACCAATTTGTATTCATCCAAGAATGGTCTTATTCTTTTGATTTCAGCAGCTTTTGATTTCAAACCTTCTACGTTTACTTCTCTGTCGAAGTGACCTGCATTACTTACAAATGCACCGTCTTTCATGTTCATCATGTGTTCAACATCAATTACGTGTTTATCTCCTGTAACGGTTAAGAAAATGTCACCTTCTTTAGCTGCTTCAGCAATAGGCATAACTCTATATCCTTCCATTGCTGCTTCTAAAGCTTTTAGAGGGTCAACTTCACAAACAATAACGTTTCCGCCCAAAGCTTTTGCTCTTAAAGCACAACCTCGACCGCACCAACCGTAGCCTGAAATTACAACTGTTTTACCTGCAATAAGTACATTTGTAGCTCTCATGATACCGTCCATTGCAGTTTGACCTGTACCATAACGGTTATCATACAAGTGTTTTGTTAAACTTGTATTAACACCGATTGTCGGGAATTTCAATTCGCCTTGTTTTTCAAGAGCTTCAAGTCTTACAATCCCTGTTGTTGTTTCTTCTGTTGCGCCGATAATATGGCTTGCAAGTTCGGGACATTTTGCGTGAAGTGTTGCTACAAGATCACATCCGTCATCAATAATGATATCAGGATTGTGTCCGATAGCATCCATAATATGCGAATGATAAACGTCTTTGCTTTCACCTGCGTAACCTAAAACAGGAATATTCCAATATTTTACAAGAGCAGCTGCAACATCATCTTGTGTTGAAAGAGGGTTAGATGCGATTAAAACAACATCAGCTCCGCCTGCTTGCATAACTGTACACAAAGCGGCTGTTTCTTTTGTAATATGCAGGCATGCTGAAAGCTTTAATCCAACAAAAGGTTTTTCTAAAACAAATCTGTCTCTAATTTTTTTAAGAACAGGCATGTCTTTTAAAGCCCATTCAATATTGTTTTTTCCTTGTTCTGCCAAATTTATATCTTTTATATCACATTTTAATTGAGTAGAATTCATAAACTTCTTCCTATTCCTTTAAATTCGCAACACTTACTGTATACATTTTATCACTAACATGTACAATCGCCCATCTTAGAGGATTAATGTTGCGTTTTGTTAACTCAGATTCGACGTATTCAATTGTTGGCGCATTATTGTTCGGTATTTCGACTATTTCTGATATGACTTGCATAAAAATTACCTATATTATTTTGTTGGGCAGGTATGCCCAACCTACAATTCCTGTTTAACGTAGAATATATATTAAGTTATTGGTGCAAAAAATTGCACCCTACGTTTCTACATTTTATTTATTCCACTGTCACAGATTTTGCCAAGTTTCTAGGCTGGTCAACGTCTTTTCCTAAAAATTCTGCAATATAATAAGCTAACAACTGCAATGGAACAATCGCAAGTGCAGGTGATAATATTTCTGAAATTTCAGGAACTCTGATTATGCAATCAAAAAGTTCATCCATTTTTGAGTCTGTACAATCTGTAAGCGCTATCATTCTTGCGTTACGAGCTTTTGCTTCTTCTGAATTTGACATAATTTTATCAAAGACTTTGCCTGACATTAAGATTGAAAGCACTGGCATAGATTCATCCAACATTGCAATAGGACCGTGTTTTAATTCGCCTGCTGTATATCCTGTTGCGTTAATATAACTGATTTCTTTAAGTTTCAAAGCGCCTTCCAAAGCTGTTGGGAAGTTAATTCCTCTTGCAATAAAGATAAAGTCTTTTGCACTGGAGAATGCTCGTGCGCATTTTTGAACATCTTCTGTGTGTGCCAAAACCTTTTCAATCTTTTGTGGAAGAACAATTAATTCGTGTTTCAAGTTAACTAATTCTTCTTTTGGCATGGAGTTTTTAACTTCTGCCATATAAATCGCTAACAAGTAGAACGAAATTAACTGTGCCATATATGATTTTGTAGCTGCAACAGAAACCTCAATACCTGCATTTACGGGAACTAAGCTGTCTGCTTCTCTTGCCATTGTTGAATCTGGTCGATTAGTTACGATTAAAATATGTGAACCTTTATTCTTTGCCTGTCTTACGGCTGTAATTGTATCAGCAGTTTCACCTGATTGAGAAACGCCAATTACAAGCGTATTCTTATCCGTAATAGTTTTTCTGTATATGTATTCGCTTGAAGGTTCAACATCAACAGGAATTCCGCAAAAATCTTCGATTAAATATTTACCAACCATTGCAGCATGCAAAGATGTCCCGCAAGCAACAATCTGAATACGGCTCAAGTTTTTTAATTTATCTTTATCTAAAGTAACTTCTTTTAAAATGATATCCTCATCCATCGCATGAAGTTTTCCTGAAAGTACGTTTCTAACAACATCAGGTTGTTCATGAATTTCTTTAAGCATGAAGTGCTTATAACCCATTTTGCTTAATGCTACCGGTTCCCAAGGAAGAGTTTCAACTTTCAAAGTCAATGGATTTTTGTCAATATCAATAACTTTGTAAGAATCAGGTTTTAATGTCACGATTTGATTGTCATCTAAGTACATTGCTTTTTTTGTATATTGGATTAATGCAGGAACGTCAGATGCTACAAAATTTTCACCTTCACCTAAACCAACAACAAGTGGCGCATTTCTTCTTGTCGCAACAATTGTATTTGGTACATCTTGATGAATAACGCAAAGAGCGTAAGCTCCTTCAATTTCTTTTGTAGCAAGTCTTACTGCTTCTGTTAAATCGTGAGTTTCACCATATTTTGTAGCTACCAAGTGCGCAACTGTTTCTGTATCGGTTTGAGAACGGAATGTGCAACCTTTAGCTTCTAATTTTGCTCTTAATTCTTTGTAATTTTCAATAATACCGTTGTGAACAACCGCTACTTTCCCACAGTTACAAGAATGTGGGTGTGCGTTTTCAACTGTTGGCGCACCGTGTGTTGCCCAACGAATATGACCTATGCCGATTGTTGATTTAGATATTTCTACATAATTTTTTTCAACTATATCTTTAAGATTTTGTAATTTACCTGCAGCTTTATAAAGTTCAACTTTGCCTTCTACGTTAACCGCAATCCCTGATGAGTCGTAACCTCTATATTCAAGACTTGTTAAACCTTCTAAAAGAATATCAACCGCTGTTTTATTTCCAACGTAACCAACAATTCCGCACATTTATTATATCCTCGCTATTTTGTAAATAGAGTTGAAAGGTGGAAATGTTGAACAGTTGAACGGTTCAAATTATTCACTTTTGATAAGCAGATATTGTGAGCCAAAACGAACTTATTGAACTTTTCCGCTTTTCAAATTTTCCAACTCCTCTGCACTTTATTCTAACATAAAACAGAAATTCTGTTAATTAAGATTTTCTAAAGAAGTTTCTGAGTTTATATACACCGGCGATACCTGCGGAGAATAAAGCAACACCGCCAAAAATTTTAAAATACAGTTTTTTATTAAAATCATTTTTCGATTTCTCCTTTTTTGCACCTTCATATATATCTGTATTAATTTGCTGCATTCTTTTATCTGCATCTTTGTTAGAAAACAACACTTGCTTAGGTAATGTCGCAGGGGCTTCCGCCGCGACAATCTTCGGTCGTTTAACCTTGGCTTCTGTCGAGTAGTGTCCTTCTAAATAATTGTTATTAATTTCGCTCATTTAGAATAGTTCTCCATAATGTAACAATTTGTGCAGCCTGTTCTTCGGTAAGTACATCATTCCCGTCTGAACAGGAATATCAGGTACTTTCTTTCGTATGCATTCCTCCATATATTCATTCGCCTGAGGTGACGTGAACCTGAACCCGAGCTTGTAGAAGAACAGAGCCGGCGATGATTCTTTGACCAGTGGCGCCGAAAAAGTCACAATACGCCCTTCGGCTTTCGGGTCAAACATGGCTTTTTCAGCCAAAGCTTTAACCGCCTCCGCTCCAAGTCCGCACCTTGGTTTTGGTGATTGAATATAGTCAATTATATAACAGTTTTTCAAATACTGTATTTTTCTTTTAACCGGAATAATAAATGATTGCTGATTAAAGAAATTCCCTTCTTCAGGTTTTCGTTCCAAATTGAGAGTTTCTTCGACTACATCTACATAATCGTCCTCTATTACTCCGGGGATAGCAATATTATCCCCTCGTTTTAATTTTTTGACACGAATAGTTGCCTTTTCCTTTAACGGAATTGTTTTAAAGCCCAGTATTGGTGGCATACTAAAGCTTGATACAGATGCAGTCGGTTTTGCGACTGCCATCTGTGGACGCATGTCCATAGATGTAATATTATTAATCATAACCTACCTAACCTATTTTCTAACTAACCTTATATATATAAAGTCATGTTTCATAAAAAAATTGCTCTTTTTAATGAAACAAAAAGCATTTATGTTACAAAACTTTACAATCAAATTTCTCTGTATTTATTTGGCTTAATTGATGCCAAAACAAAAAAATAAAAACATTGAGTTTAAAAAAAATTAAATTCACTATTGCAATAATCAAAAAAAAGAGTATAATAAACACTTGTAAAAGGTTTACTTTTCGAAAATTTATTTTCGATTCAATGGATAGTGTAGGATGAATATAACAAATATCAGAAATCAACAACAAGGACTAATCAGAAAAAGATTGTCAGAAATTTACACGCATGAAAGAGCTCACAAAGCAAAAGGCGGAGCATTAACAGGACCGATAGTTATTGATTGGAAAGACGGAATTCCAATCGGCGGACATGTTTCTATCAAAATACCTTCTTTCAGACCAAAAAATCCAAAGAAAACAATCCAAGAAGCTAATACTGTAATAAATTCTGCAATGGCACCTTCTGACCCGTCAAGTCAGGATTACAAAGTTGCAGGCCAAGCAAAAGCAGTTAAGGCTCAAGCAGAAAGAATACAAGCTAAAAGACAAAATAAGGGGTTAGATTATTATGCATAAATTATTCAGAATTTTATATAATATGTTTGCACCTAAACAACTTGCTTTTGTGCATATTGAGAATAAATAAAATTTATTTTCCTTCTTTTAACTTTCTAGATCTTAAATCTCTATGGAATGTAATAGCAAATCTGTGCGCTTCATCTCTTATGCGTTGGATTAAATAGAGCGCGTTTGAATCTCTCGGGAGTAAAATCGAGTCGGATTGATTTGGTAAAAACACTTCTTCTTCACGTTTTGCAAGTGATACAAAGTCAATGCCGCCTTTGCCAATTTTTATTCCCATTTCTTCAACAATTTGCATAACACTTGATAGTTGACCTTTTCCGCCATCAATAATAATTAAATCAGGTTTTTCCCATTTGGGTTCACCTAATCTTGAAAGTCTGCGTGAAAGAACTTCTTTCATAGACAAAAAGTCATCCGGCTTTCCTTCTGTTGATTTAATTTTGAATTTTCTATAAGCAGTTTTTTTCGGTAAGCCGTTTTGAAAAACAACCATAGAAGCAACCGTATTTGTACCTTGAATATGTGAAATATCGTAGCATTCAATACGGTTAGGGAAATTTGTAAGCTGCAATTTTTCTGCCAAATATGAACCGACTTCGTTAAAATCATCTCTTATTTGCGCCATCTTTTTAAGTTTTGCATTTTCTAAAAGATTTGTTGCATTTTTAAGTGCAAGTTCATAAAGTTCTTTATACTTGCCTTTTCCATAACTTATAGTAACTTTTTTGCCTGAAAGTATTTTCAACCAATCCTGATAAAGTTCCTTTTCTCCAACTTCTTCCAAATCTTTTGAAATTATTCTATCAGGAAACTCTAATTTTAAATTTGTATAATAATCTCTAAAGAAGGTTTCAAAATATTCGATTTTATCGACATTATCCACAAAATACGTAAAGTCTTTTTTATCAATCAATCGGCCTTCTCTAACCATCATAATTACGATTGCGAGAATTCCGTCTTCATAAATTACTGCAATAATATCTTCGTTGAGTTTAGTATTTTCATAAACAACTTTTTGTCTTTCCAAAGTTTTTTGCAAATCCAAATAACTGTCGCGCATTTTTGCTGCTTTTTCAAACTGTTCAGACTCTGCGTATTTCTGCATTTGAACTTGAATTTGTTTTAAAAGTTCAGACTGTTTGCCACTCAAAAATAACTCAACCTGCTGAATAAGTTTTTGGTACTCTTCCGGAGTAACTTTACCTTGACATGGTGCAAGACATTTTCCGATGTGATAATAAAGACAAGGACGATTTGTAAATTTTGGCGTTTTACATTGCTTTAAAGGAAACAATCTCTTCAAAAAATCAAGCGTTGCATACATTGCTCCGACATCGGTATAAGGTCCGTAAAACCTACCTTTATCAGGATTTAAATTCTTTTTGCGCACAACTTGAATACGCGGAAAATCTTCATCAGTGATTAAAAAATACGGATATTTTTTATCATCTTTTAGAAGAATGTTGTATTTTGGTTTGTGTTGTTTAATTAAATGAGATTCTAATATTAAAGCTTCAACCTCAGAATCCGTAATAATGTATTCCAACTTCTCTATTTGTGATACCAAAATATTTGTTTTAGGACTTTCATGTTGTTTGTGAAAATAGCTGTAAACTCGTCGTTTTAAGTTTTTTGCTTTGCCGACATAAATAATAGTACCTTCTTTATCATAGTAAAGATAGCACCCCGGTTGAGTCGGCACGAGTTTAATTTGTTCCAATAAAGCTTCATTCATAGTTAATATTATACAACATTAATGAGAAGTTTTATCTGTTAATCAGCCCAATCTTTCTAAGGGATTTTTCTTTCCGCTTGCAGGAAGAAAACGAACATCCAAAAGTTTGTAATCTTTAATTTTTCCAAGTTTATTTCTTATGATTTCAAATTTTGTATGCAAAATATAACTAATGCCGTTTTCATCTTTGATTTGTTTTGCACTATTTTTTACAAACTCCAAACCTTTTGAATTATATAGTTTGAGGGCTTTTATAGTTTCTTCGGAATATGGTTTTTTTAATAATTCCTTTGCTTGTGCTTTCGCTTTACCGATATTTTGGGCTAATTTTTCTTCAAATACCGCAACATCATTCCCTGAAATTATATAAGATACCGGAACGAATTTGTTTGGAGAATTTGTCATACGGTTATAAAAAGAACGAACATGAGATGTGTTTCTGTAATCCGCATCAGAAGAACCAATATAAGCACGAATAGTTTGTTCTGTGGAATTAAAATTCTTTTTGCTTTCTGCTAACGGCTTATTTAAAACTCTTATTAATTTACCTTGTAGTTTCTTCACAAGTTGCATATTTGAAACAGGAGCAAAACTGCCATTTGTTTCTGCAACCCAATGTGCGACAGGATATGCTGATTTAAATGTTACATTATTAGCTACTTGCATAAGTGTTCCTTTTTTAAGCGTTTGTTTTTAATTTTCTTTGAGTTTTAACCTTGCCGTATTGTTCTATTTTCGCTTCATATAAATGATTGTAATATTTTCTTGCATCTTTGGCTTTATATTCAGGATTGTTTTTCTTTGCTTCCGCAATTTTTCTTTCTGCCTTGTCTAAAGCTATTATTATATCCTTAACTTCAAACATACGCGTGTTATCAACATTTCTTTTCTTCAACATGTAATTAACAAACTTTTTGTTGCTGCCGTTTATTCTTAAATACAAATCCAAAATATCTTTGTTTGAAGAATTGATTCGTTTTTTACCAACAGCTCTATCAGCCTTTCTTGTATCAGCAACTGATGCAAAAATTTCAGGAAGCATGCCTAAACGCATTTTTGTAGCATTCTTGCCATACAAATCCTTCTGTCTTGCAAAAGTTTTTTCTCCAAGTTTTGGAGTTACAAAAGCCAATACATTTTCTTTTATAATGTCTTTTGCACTCTTTTCTGTACCTTTTTTCTTTTGAATACTTATAGAAGGCTTTTCATAAACTGCTTTAGTAGTTTCCTGTTTTACTTGCGGTTTTATAAACGGTACGAATTCAGGTTGGTTTGCAACCTTTTTGCTATCCGTTGATAACAAGTATTTTGCATGGTTTATGGAATTCGCAATTATTATTTGCATCTTTTTATAAAAAGGCATTTTTGACTTGTAGCCTAATTTTACACGATTTTCATTTACCTTGATGTACTCTCTTGTTTGGAAGAATAAATCAGTAATATGTTTGTTTAAAACTTTCACATTATCTTCAGGAGGAGTATTGTAAATAATATTCCATGCATTTTTTCTAAAACTATGTAATTTTCTTGTAGATACATTGTTTAAAATATTATCCATTTGTTCTGCGGTTATACAATTAGACATTGCACTAACAGAATTTTTCATAAACTTTTCGGCATGCTTATCGTTATCTATTTTATTAAAAATATCGTTTAATGCATTTAAACCTTGCATTTTTTGTTCTAAGCTTTTTCTATGCAAACCGCCCGAAAAGTTCAACAACAAATCATTTCTTATTCCTACATTTTTCTTGTCCAACGTTTTAAGCATATTTAAAATTATTTTATCAGCACCGCCTTCAAGAATTTCGTCCGTCAGATTGTAATATCTTGTTAAAACTCTCATAAAATCATCAGTATGACAATTGTAGTTTTCATAAAAAGTATTCTTGTTTAAAATAGGTGTTTCTTTTAACCAATATTTGTCTTTTATATGATGTTTATTAAGCTTTAACCTATACAAATCTTTATTATAATTATTTGAGCCAAATTTTATATCTAATTGCTCAACAGCATTCGGTTTATCTTTATATATTGATAAAAAAGGAATTATACTATCACTGTTTTTCAAATATTTATTAATTAACGGTGATTTCAAAAGATCAATTATCATATTACTTTCTTTTGGATTTGCACCGCCATAAACATTCTCGTTAATTTTTCTTACAAAAGCCAATTTCTTTTTATCATCACCTGTTGCCAAAAGAATATTTTTCATATTATCAAAAGATCTTGAAAATTTATGAGCTATATAAAAATGGTCTTCTCTTGGCTTTTTAACCAATTCAAAAACGGAATTAACAAGTTTTGAACTTTCTTTTTCGGCATCAGGTCTATAAAAATTTCTTTGGTTAAAACAATCTGTCAAAGTGCTTAAAAAAGACATTCTTTTAGGTGATGCATTTTTTGTTATCTGAACGATATCACTCATTTTTTGGTCAAGAATTCTTGAGGTTCTTTCTTGTATATTACGCTTTATAATAGCATTTCTACCTTGAAATTGAACATTTGAATTATATGTAATTTTGTTCATAGTTATCCCTTTTTAAAATAATACTTATAACAAATTAAAACCCGTAAAAATATTTTTTGCTAGCCCTAAATATTGTACGCAATAAATCTACACAATTCAATAATTCTTTCAGGATAAATCCCAATAAGCATGGTAACAATCGCCGTTACGACAAGTACAAATTTTTGTGAAAAATTCGCGCTTAGAGTCGGAACAAACGTATTTTTGTCACATTCTGCAAATAATGGAAGCAGAATTTTTAAATAATAATAGAGCGCGATAACAGTTAAAAGCAAAAGTGCAAGCAAAAACGGAACGAAGATTAGTCCTGAATTTGCAATCGCTGTGAATAAATAGATTTTTGCAATAAATCCTGATGTAATCGGAATTCCCGCTAAAGCTAAAATTGAAACCGCGTAAGCACCTGTTAAGCCATGGTTTTTATAGAAAATACCCTTAAAATCTTCTACGTTCATTGAATTTTTGTCGTTATAGATATTTAAAAATGCAAAAGCTGAAATATTCATAAGTACGTAACATAAAAGATAAAAAATTACTGTTGATAAATTATAAACAGACACAAGGCTTGCCGCTAAAAGTGCGTAAGATGAATTTGCAGACGCTGAACACGCCAAAATAACTTTAACGTTGTGTTCACGAATTGCATAAGTATTCGCCCAAAGTGCCGTAATTAAAGCTATTATTGCAACAGCAAAAGTTAGTTCAAAGCTGTTACTCAAAGAGAAAACCAAAAGTCTGCATAAAATTCCAAAGATTGCGAGTTTTGGAATTGTTGATAAAAACGCCAAAATTGAAGTTTCTGTGCCTTTGTAAACATCAATCACCCAGTTTGCAAACGGAAATATCGCAAGTTTGGAAATAAGTCCTAAAACTATCATTATGGCTGAAATTGAGTACATAATTGAAGGTTCTTGATTAGCTACAACTTCATAAATTTTTGTAAGATTCAATGAGCCTGTAATTCCGTACAAATACGAAACTCCAAACAAAAATATACCGCTTGAAATAGCAGAGGTTAATAAATATTTGAAACTTGCTTCTTTTGAATAATAACCTTTTGATGATGCAATTAAGAAATAAGTTGAAAAACTCATCAATTCAACAGATACAAAAAGTGTCAAAAAATCGTTTGCTGAAATTATATTCATAGCCGCAAAAATTGCAGTTAAAAGTATTGCATGAAAAGTATATGCGTGTCGTTTCATTGTTTTAACAAGATTTTTTGTTAAAAGTGCCGTAAAAAATCCGCATAATAAAACCGCAAAATCAAATAACAAGGTGTAACTGTCTGACATTAAAGAATTCCGAAATGCAAAATATTGCGGCTCTGTTTGCACCGTTGAAAGAAATACAATACTCAATGAAATTCCTATGATAGAAATTAAACGCGCAAATCTGAATTGTCTTGGTGAAATACACATAGATAAAATCAGTTGAAGGATTATGAAAAATCCTAAGCAAGTTTGTGGAAGAAGTACATTAAATATATCGTTTAGCATTGTTTACCTTTCTTTTGAGGATTTACCCCTCATCCATATCCGTAAGACTCAGCAAAGCTTCGTCAACGGCTACTCTCTCTCTCTTGACCGGTTCACGTTAAACGAGTAAGCTTACGCTTTCACTCTCTGTTCACCGGTCGCTCCCCCTAATGGGGCGAGGGGTTAGTTAAGCATTCCCAAGATTGCGTTCGGATACAAACCGAAAATTACTAGCCCTGCTAAAATTGCTGCAAGAACCAGAAACTCATGAACTGATATATCGTTGATTTTTTCGTATTCAGGTTTAAGCTCTGCAAAAAATCCTCTATGTAAGAATTTTAGCATGTAACAAGAACTTAAAATTAACAATGGCAATGAAAAGACAGCAGAGAATTTTAAAGTTTCACTTAAATCAGAATTCATTGCACCGATTATTGTTAAGATTTCACTCACAAATGGAGCGAACGCAGGAACTCCAATTGACGCAAGCACAATTAGTGTTGCAAATCCGAACAAGCGCGGCATAACGGTTGCAATACCGCCAAGCGTGTTAATATCTCTATTTTTAAATCTCAAATATACGATTCCTGCAATCATAAACAGACCGCAAGTTACCAGTGCGTGAGCCACCATGTGGAAAACTGACGCTGAAAGTCCGATTTTATCAAACGCGCAAAGACCTAATAGGATTAAGCCCATATTGGAAATACTTGAATAAGCAACGATACGTTTGATATCGGTTTGAGCATAAGCAATAAAGGCTGTATAGATTATATTTATAAGAGCAAAAATTGCCAACGCAGGTGCAAGCCAATGGAAAGATACGGGCATGGTTTCATAATTAAATCTATATATGCCATACGCACCTGTTTTAAGCAAAATGCCTGCTAAAATCATGCTGACAGGAGTTGGCGCGTTTGTGTGCGCGTCAGGCAACCAAGTATGCAAAGGAACAATCGGAAGTTTTACGCCAAAACCTATGAGAAGGCAAATCGCGATTAAATTTTGAATGTAATCAGGAATTGCAGAGTCTACAATATCCGCAAAATTTGCAGACAAAATTCCGTTTGAAATAAAGTTATAATAATGCAAAAGTAAGATGCCCAAAAGCATTACCATACTACCTAAGAATGTAAACAGAACATATTTTACGGCTGATTTTTTAGCATTTTCAGCGTGCGCTTCATCCTCTTCTCTCCATTTTCCGCCGATTAAAAAATAAGCAGGGATAAGTTCTAATTCCCAGAACAAGAAGAATACGAACATATCGGACGCTGTAAAAATACCAAGAATAGATGCCATCAAAAGTAAAAGCATTGAGTAATAAAACTTGTGACTTTTTCTTATATTTAATTTGCTTGCAAAGGCTGCAAGTAAAAATACAAACGAAGTTAAAACCGTTAAAATCATTGATACAGAATCTATTTGAAACGCAAATTTAACTCCGATTGATTGCACCCAATCAAGTCCAAAAAAATGAATTTCGCTCACATAAGGATTTGCTGCATCAAAACATGCCAGCATCAAAATCGAATACAAAAAGTGGAATAAGCATACGCCTTTTGTGAAACGGCGAACGACTATTTCGTTTTTTGTAAATAAAGGCGATATCACAAACAGTGATACAACAAGTGGCATGAATATTAAAAATGGTATTGATAAAAATATGTTCATCGTTTTCTCCGTTATTTGTTTTATTTTTGTGGATTGCTTCGTCAACTGTTTTTGTTGTTGTTCCTCGCAATAACTGTGTGTGATATTTACAAGTGGGCTGTCATTGTGAGGGCGATTAGCCCGTGGCAATCCATTACTTTAAGTTAATAAAACCCCTTCCCCTCTCCGGAGGAGAGGGCGCAAGATTTGTTCAATCATTTACCCAACCCCCATTTGACTAAGCACCCATTTATATGTTACAAGTACAAATGTTATTACTATTGTAACTAAAATAAACGCATACGCATTATACGTCTGTACATTTCCGCTCTGCAAAATTGAATCTGTTTCAGAAATCTTTTTAGAGCCGTTCGCCACAATATTAACAAAGCCGTTCATTATATATGTTTCAACAAAATCCGAAACATTGACGCCAAATTTTAAAACCGCAGCAAAAGGCTTGTAGTTACTTAGAATCTTCACGTCAACAAAATTACAAGCTAAAGCAATTTTTTCATAAACAAAACTCAAAATATTATTATAAAATTTTTCTAAAATTTTTGGTGTTTCATTTATTTTTGTAAGCCAATTTTTCATATAACAAATATAAACAACAACCCAGCCTGCAAGTGCAGTATAGAAAGGTTCTGCGATTTTGTATTCGCTATGACGTCTTATAAAGAAATAAAATGCGATATTTAAAATAAATAATATTGCAATTGGTAAGTATTCTGCCCAATCAATTTTATTTTCAAGTTTTTCATTTTGAATCATTAAAACAGAAATTCTCATTATGTAAAAAGCTGTCACAAATGAAATTATGCAAAATAGAATTGCCTCAAATCCGCTTAATGAAGTAAAAATAACTTCTTTAGCAATCATGCCTGAGAAAATTAAACCTGACAAACTAAGTGCGCCTAGTAAGAATGTTACATAGCCGACATAACTGTTTTTTGTATCTAACGCTAAAAATAACATTGATTTTATTAATGCGTGTGCAACCAAAAATACTACTGCAGCTTTCACGTTTTGAGTTCCAACGGCTAAAAACATCAAACCTAAATTCGCAGAAGTTGAATATGCCAAAACTTTCTTTGGATGCGTTTCAATAGAAGCTAAAACTGAACAAATAAGCGCGGTTAGAAGTCCCAAGCCCATAATAAATATTAATAAATTATTATCTAAGCTAAAGAACGGCAACATTCTAATAAGCAAATAAACACCGGCTACAACCATTGTCGCTGAGTGTAAAAGCGCACTTACGGGGAGCTTTGCTTCCATTGCATCCTGTAACCATGTATAAAACGGAAATTGTGCGGATTTTACGGCAGCACCGATTATAAATAAACCGCAAATTATGTAAAACATTGGCGTAGAAGTGTATGCACATAAAAGCGTAGAAATAGAATTCATATCTTCAAATGACAAAGTTGCAAAAGAAGAGTTTCCGGCGTAATTATACATAAAATAAGAAACCGAAATTATGCCTGCTATTAAGGCTGTATCACCGATTCTATTCATCAGAAATACTCGTTTAGAAGCATTAGATTTTTCTTTTTTCTTGTAATCAAAGCCAATAAGCAAATAAGACATCACACCGACAAGTTCCCAAAAGAAATACATTTGGAAAAGGTTTGGGCTGAATAAAAGTCCTGCCATTGTGAAATTAAATAAATTCAAGTATGCAAAAAATCTGTAATTTTTCGCTTCGTTTTTCATATAAGATATTGAAAACGCTTGCACCAAAAAGCTTATGACAAACAAACAAAGAGCTATTATAAGTGATAATTTGTCTATATGTATTCCGCAAGTAATCATAAAATTATTTATTTTTATAAACGAAAAACTTTGTTCGATTGTTTCTTCGAATTTAAGTAAACTGGTTGAGCATAAAAGTGCACCTAAAAACGATGACAAAAGTGTCAATGTATAAATAATTCTTTTATTTACATAAACAGAGAAAAATCGTCCGCCCATTATGATTAAAAATATCCATAGTGGGAGAAGTAGAATTAGGTAGGTGTTGTCGAGTATTATGTTTGGCATATTAGGAGGGGAATAAGGTAATAGGGTAATAAGGGAATAAGTGGTTTTAAAAATTCCTTTATATACTCTGTTAAATTTTTATTTATAAAAAAGTAAAATGAGCGAAGCGAATAAAATCTCTTATTCCCTTATTACCCTATTACCTTATTCCCTTTTCCCCCCTTTCTTACAAATCACTATATTTATCTATATTATCACTTTCTTTTTTCTGAAACATCAGATAAAAGATATATAATGCAACTGCGAGTTCTACTGCACCTAAGCCGATATAAAATAACGAGATTATATAACCTTCAAAATTTATATTGTCGCAATAAGTCGCAAAGGTTATAAAATTTATGTTTATACCTAAAAGCATAAATTCAATAGAGATTAAAATTTTTATTACACTCTTCAATAGAACCGAACCCAAAAGCCCGATTAAGAAGAGTAGTAAGCCTATAAACAAGTAGTGGTAGATAGTCATGATGGAGGGGAATAAGGTAATAGGGCAATAAGGGAATAAGTGGTTTTAAACATTTCCTTTGTATGCTCTGTTAAATCTTATTTATAAACAAAAAAATAAATGAGCGAAGCGAATAAAATCTCTTATTCCCTTATTACCCTATTACCTTATTCCCTTTTTCCTCCCCTCCTTTCCAACATCGAAATTCCTGCAATTACAATCAGCAACAAGAGCGATACCAGCTCAAAAGCCCAGACGTAATCTACAAAAATTCCTTTTGCAAACGCTGAAATATTATCAAATGCAGTTATATGCGCTGTATCCATTAAATTAAATGTGTCAGGCATCATAACAAGCGACATCATAATTAAATAAACAAATGCCAATACAAAAATTCCTGCGGACATAATTGTTACGTATGGCAATATAAATTTTTTAGTGTCAGATTCATCTTTTTTAGGTTTGCCCCTGAACATTATTGAAATTCCAATAATTATTGGTACTGCAAGCCCGTAAACTGCTGCTTGAATAATTGCGTTATATTCTGAACCTAATATAAAAAATATTACTGCACCAAAAAAGAAAACTAAAATTGCCCAAAGAAGTGAATAAATAACATTCTTTGCAAACAATGAAAGCAAGGCAAATAATATTATACCGACTGATGCTATATAGAAAAATACAGGATTATTCAGCATTATTCACCTCTTCAAAAACTAAAATCAAATCTTCTTTTTTATCAGTTGCAAGTTCGTATTCTTTTGTCATTCGAACCGCAGATTTTGGACAATGATAAACACAGTTTCCGCAGAATATACATTTTTTCATATCTATTTTGTAAACCGTTTTTTCTGGCGTTTTATCAATATTAATAGCACCTGTCGGACAAACTTTTTGACAAATTCTGCAACCTATACAACCTTTTATTTCTAATTTACCACGAAATTCGTCGTTTAATTCTCGGCGTTTTTCAGGGTATTCTAAAGTCACGGGCTTTTTAAACAAATGTTTAAAAACCGTCCACAAACCGTCCCACAAAGCTTTAATTTCGTTTAGCACAACTGACCTCCAAACTTAATTAAAACCATAGCAAAAAGGTTTAGTATAGAAATCGGAAGCAAATATGCCCACGAAAATTTGAGTAAATCAAAAGACGCAAGTCTTGGAAGCGTTGCCCTTACCCAAATCATAATAAATATTATTAAAGAAGCTTTTAGAAATAGCCAAAAAGCTTGTTCAAAGTAGATTAAAAACGAATTACTAAACAAGTATTTCCCAAACGGTGAAAGATATCCGCCCATAAATAAAATAGCTATGAACATTGAATTTGCGAACATTAAGCCATATTCACTCAGATAGAATAAAGCAAATCTCATGCCTGAGTATTCAGTATTATATCCGCAAATTAATTCACTTTCAGCCTCAGGTAAATCAAACGGACAACGATTAAGCTCTGCTAAAATACATATAAACATTATTATTAAGCCTAAAAAACAAGGGAAGGCAAACCAACCGAAAAGCCCCCATTTTGAACTTTGAGCTAAAGTAATTGATGTCATATTCATTGAAGAAGCTAATGCTATGACCGATAAAACTGTAAACGTTATAGGAAGTTCGTAGCTTAAAATTTGTGCAATACTTCGCATTGCGCCCATGAGCGAATATTTATTATTACTTGCCCAACCTGCAAGAAAAATACTTAGAACAGGAAACGCAACTAAAATTAAGTATAAAATCACATTAGTTTGAGTGTTTACAAATGTAAATTCTGAACTGTATGGAATTATTCCAACCGCAGCAAACATCGGAATAAAAACAAGTATTGGCGCAAGGTTAAAAAGAATTTTATCAGCTTTGTTTGGCGTAATATTTTCTTTGCATAAAAGCTTTAATGCGTCGGCTATTGTTTGTAAAAGTCCCCAATATCCGACTCTGTTTGGTCCTTTTCTTTGTGTAAAAAAGCCCAAAAGTTTTCTTTCTGCTAACACAAGAAAAATTACAACGACAAGAAGTGCAACGGCTACTATACAAAAAGGTATCAAGTAGAAAGTTATATCCCCAAAAAGCTTTGGAATATTGTGTTTTGTAAGAAATTCTATATATAAAAAATAAAGATAATTCACTTCTACTTATCAACCTCTGGCAAAATTATATCTAAAGAACCTGCTATTGCAATAGCGTCGTTTAAGTATTCTCCAACAAGTAATTCTCTTAAAAGATTTACCGCATAATATGAGCCTGTGCGCCATTTTAAACGATAAGGTTTATCAGAACCGTCGGATTTAACATAACAACATGCCAATCCTCTTGGTGCTTCTATTTGAGAATAATATTCCCCCTCCGGTAATTTTAGATTAAGCGGATTAATTAGTTTCTGTTCTAATTTTTCTGCTTTTTTTAGGTATTCTAAAGCTTGGTGAACAATATTCATGCTCTCTCTAATTTCTAATATTCTTGCCTTATATCTTGCCCAAGAATCCTGTTCATTCATAACAATTGTTCTAAAATCAAATCCTTTATATAAAGAATCTTGATTTCTGAAATCCAAATCGACATGACTTGCTCTTATATTAACGCCGGTAATTCCGTAGTTAAAAGCTTTTTCTTTATCTAAAATACCTTTTCCGACAGTTCTTTTTAAGACAATCGGATTATCCGTAATCAGTTTTTCGTAATCATTCAATTTTTCAGGTAAAATAGAAAGAATTTCTTCTACATCTTCTAAATAATCAATATCTTTACGCACTCCGCCAAATTGAAAATAGTTGTACATCATTCTTTGACCGGTTAAGCGTTCAAAATATCTTAAAATCATTTCACGTTCTCTAAAAGCGTAGAAAAACGGCGAAACTGCGCCTAAATCCATTAAAAATGCGCCAATCCAAAGTAAGTGTGATGAAATTCGGTTAAGTTCCAAAAGCATAACACGGATTGCTCGGACTTTATCCGTAAGCTCTATATTCATTGCTTTTTCAACAATATCACAAAGTAGTTGAGAATAGAAAAATCCTGCTAAATAATCAATTCTGTCTACGCAAGGCAAATATTGTATATAATTAAGTTTTTCTGCCATTTTTTCCATTCCGCGGTGAAGATAACCCACATCAGGTTCGCACGACAAAATCTTTTCGCCCTCCAGCTCTAAAATAAGGCGAAGAACACCATGTGTAGACGGGTGTTGCGGTCCGAGATTTAATTTAAGCTTCGTTGTTGTCATTCCACGCTAACCTCGTATCATCTTGAACATAATCTTTGCGGAGTGGAAAACCTTTCCAGTCATCCGGCATATAAAGTCGTTTCAGATTTTCGTTACCTTTAAATTTAACTCCAAATAAGTCGAAAATCTCGTTTTCATCAGCAATTGCTGATTTAAATATATCCGTAACGGTTTCTGCTTCGTCTTTCACAACAATTGCAATAAACAAATCCTCTTCATCATCAGTTGAATACAAATGATAAATAAGTTCTGTTTTGCCTTCTCCTGCGTCATTTGCAATAATTTCTTTCAAAATATTGTAAGTATAATTCTCCACTACAAATTTAATTACTTCATGCAAATTCGATTTTATAATAATTTTATTCCCTTCGAGTTCGCAATCTTCAAAAATTCTCATAAATTCTTTATAATTCATTGCGCACCTCCTTTGAGTTCCAGAATTCCATTTTTTTCTTCTAATTTAGAAACGTGCGATTCTACAAACTTTTTTCTATCTAAAATTGATTCGTGTTTGATTTTTTCTTGCAGTTTTCTAACTGCGTCAATCAAAGCTTCGGGTCTTGGCGGGCACATAGGTAAATAAATATCCACAGGTAGAATTTTGTCGATTCCGTTAACAACCGAATAAGAAGTTTCTGCAAACATTCCACCGCCACAGGTACAAGCGCCCATGGCTATTACATACTTAGGTTCGGGCATTTGCTCATATAATCTTAAAAGAACGGGTGCCATTTTATGTGTTATTGTTCCCGCACAAATCAGTAAATCCGCTTGTCGAGGTGAACCTCTAAAGACTTCAGAGCCAAATCTTGCTATATCATTATCGGATGCAACCGTCTGCATCATTTCAATTCCACAGCATGAGGTTGCGAAAGTAAGCGGCCATAAAGAATTTGCCCTACTCCAGTTAAGAACTGTATCAATTGAAGTTACTACAAAATTCATTATAACCACCTTAACATTTTTTTATTTATGGCAAAAAATAATCCGCCGAGTAAAAGAAAAATAAATATAAAAGCTTCGATAATTGCAAACAAACCTAATGAGTTTATTGATGCTGCAAACGGATAAAGAAAAATTGTTTCTATATCAAAAATTAAAAATAAAATCGCATAATTGAAATATTTTATATCAAACTCAATACGGGCATCCATAGAAGGTGCAATACCGCATTCATAAGTTTCGTTTTTGATAACAGATTTTTTTCTATATTGACAAATAAAACCTGCAACTACCATTGCTATTGCAAAAAGCGCCGCCAAAATTATAAAGACTGCTAAACAAACTAATTCTTTCATCAGCTTTTACCCTTCTGAAAATATTTTACTAAAAAAATTTCCATATAATAGATATTATTATGTAATATTAAGTTAATTTATATGCGCCAACTGATTAGAATTTTATGAACATTTTACGCTTTTGGGATATAACTTTGTTTAATAAATCGCAAAATCGTTAAAATAAATGATACAAAATAAATTGTTGGGCAGGTATGCCCAACCGACCGTACGTTATGAATCTTTTTACATACCTTCATCCGATAGTTTTTCTTTAAGGATGACTTAGTAAAATAATTTAATCCGGTAGTGGCTACAATGTCATCCGGCCGTGTGTGAAAAGTCTTTTTGCCTTCTTTTAACTAGTAGTTGTATAAAAGAGGTTGGCTAGGTAAGTAAAAATATACCCGTAGTTTTATAAATGCCAACCGACAGAATGTTCTTTTCTTTTTGCTTACTTTTTCTTTTTAGTAAAGAAAAAGTAAGTTGCGCTTGCAATTTTTTTGTGCTACATTTTTTATGAAAAAGAGAGAGGTCATTCAATGAGTGAAGGACATTGGATAGTTAATAAAGTTATTGCAGGGCATGCAATGGCATTCAATATGGATACATTGGTTACAATGTGGGCAGCAATGGCGTTTTTAATTGTTGTTTCGTTTGTTGTAACAAGAAATATCAGTATATTTCCAACAAAGCTTCAAGTCGTTTTTGAAAGCATTTTAGGATATTTTAACGATTTGGTTCATAATATGATTCATAAAGACGCTGATAAGCATTTCCCGCTTATTGCATCATTGTTTTTGTTTATAGTTACAGCAAACTTGATGGGTCAATTGCCATTGAGAATGATTGAATTAAAACAAGGTGAAATTGCTTCTCCTACAAATGATATTAATTTAACTGCGGGTTTGGCAATTATTGTTTTGGTTTATTATGTTGTTGCAGGATTGATGAAAAAGAAATTTAAGTTTTTCTTGCACGGTTTTTCACTTGTTGCAATAATTTCGGCGTTGATTGAAATTTTGGAATTGTTCACAAGACCGTTGACGTTGGCATTACGTTTGTTTGGTAACGTTTTGGCTGGTGAAATTCTGATTGCTGCATTGCTTGGAATTTGTGCTTGGGGATTGCCGTTACCGATGATGTTTTTTGAAATCTTGGTGGCTTGCGTTCAGGCATTAGTTTTTACAATGCTTACAACGGTTTATATAGCTTCTGCAGTTAATGAAGAAGAAGGTTAATTTTTAAAATAAAGTAAACGTACATTAATACGAAGGAGATTAAAATGGAAGACGTTAAAACAATTTCTGATTTGGCACAATTAGGTGCTGGTATTGCAATCGGTTTTGGTGCAGTAGGTGCAGGTTTAGGTATTGGTATTGCAACAAAAGGTTTATTGGAATCTATTGCAAGACAACCTGAAATTGCCGGTAAAGCAGTTGGTTTCTTCTTAGTTGGTGCTGCTATGGCAGAAGCTTGTGCAATTTATGCATTGGTTATTGCTTTGAAGTTGTCAGGTATGATGGGTTAATGACAGAACGAGGTTGACCCCTCACCCGTAAGATATGTAGGTTGGGCATTCTTGCCCAACAATAACTAAAGAGGATGAATCCTCGCACGTGTCCGTAAAGCATGCTTATACTTGCTAACGGCTACTCCCTCTCCCGAAGAGAAGGAATACAGAAAAAATAAAAAGGTCAATTATGGAATTTAACGGAACATTTTTAGCATCAATAGTTTCTTTTATTGTCTTTGTTTTCTTGATGAACAAAGTGCTTTATGCACCTATGGGTAAAATCGTAAAAGAAAGACAAAGCTTTATTGAAGGTAATTTAGAGAGCGCGGAAGCTAATCATAAACGCGCGGATGAGTTATCACAGGAAAGAGAAGATAAGCTTAGCGGTGCTAAAAATGATGCCCGTGAAAAATATGTTAAGTCTGTAAATGGCTTTAAGAATGAAAAAACTCAACTTGTTGCGAAGGCACAAGATGAAACTAATGGTGAATTGGCTCAAGCTTATGAAAACTTGAATAATGTTTCTAATGAAACTAAAGAGGGTTTGAAGTGGAGAATGACTGATTTAGCCAATGATATTGTTGAAAAAGTTTTGGGATATAGAAGTGAAGTTCAAGGCTTTGATAACGATAAAATTAATGAAATATTGTGGAAGGTTTAGTGATGTTGGGTTCAGTTTTAGATTATATAAGCAAAACTAATTTATTTAACTTTATTATATTTCTTTCAATATTGATTTTTTTGTTTAAGAAAATTGATGTTGTTGGCATGTTGGAAAACATGAAAAATGCCGTTATTGAAAATATTGAAGCATCTAAAACTTCTAAATCAGAATCAGAAACACACTTAAAAGAAATTCAAGAAAAAGTTTCTCATATAGAAGAAGAAATCGATGGAATTATCAAAAAATCTGAACAAAATGCAAAACTTGTCGGTGAAAAGATTATAGAGGATGCTAATCATACGGTTGAAAGCATTAAAGATAATTCTAAAAAACTTGTTGAAAACAAGTCAGCTCTTTTGAAAAACGATATTTTAAGAAGAGCATCAGAGGCTTCTATTGAAGTTGCCAGAAATCATATTGTAAACGAATTGAACAACAATTATGATTTACACCAAAAATTAATTGATGAAAGTTTGGAAGCTCTAAATAGTTATAAGAGCTAGACTTTTGAAAGGTAAAGGAAAATGAAGGTTTCTCAAAATTCTGAATTAATTGCAAAAAGATGGGCGAAAGCTCTTATGGAGTTGGCGAACGAAAATCAAGGTATCTCGAAAGTAGATATTTTGGACGATTTAAAAGAAGTGGATGAAAATATTCGCTCTTCTGCTGAACTTTCCAACGTAATTAATAATCCTTCAATTTCTGTTGAAGAAAAACAAATTATTTTGTGTAAATTATTCCAAAATAATTTGATGCCGATTGTATACAACTTTTTAATAGCTTTGAATTTGAAAAAAAGAGTTAATATTATAGGTGAAATTGCTAAAGAATTTCAAAAAGAATTCGAAGAAGAAAATAATGTTGTAAGAGTGGGTGTAACTTCTGCAATTGATTTGAGCGATGACAGAAAAAATGACATCAGAAATAGGATTGCAGATAAGTTGAAGAAAAATGTTGTTGTTAATTGGACTGTTGATAATAACATTATTGCAGGTTTGGTATTTAATATTAATGAAACAATCATTGATAACAGTATCAGACATAAATTAGATAATTTAAGTAAGAAGATAATGAAAGGATAGGATATGGCAGTTATAAATCCTGATGAAATTAGCTCAATTCTTAAAGAGAATATCAGAAATTATGAGGCTAAGGCTGAAGTATCCAATATCGGAAGCGTACTGGAAGTAGGTGACGGTATTGCGAGAATTTACGGACTTAGAAACGTAATGTCTAACGAGCTTGTAGAATTTGAAGACGGAAAAGGCACTTTGGGTATTACTTTAAACCTTGAAGAAGACAATGTTGGTGTTGTAATCTTAGGTGACTATATTCATATTAAAGAAGGTATGACAGTTAAGACAACCGGTAGAATCGCATCTGTTCCTGTTGGTGACGCGCTTATCGGTAGAATTATTAACCCAACTGGTCGTCCAATTGACGGTAAGGGTGAAATTATTACAGATAAAACTCGTCCGATTGAAAGAGTTGCTCCTGGGATTGTTGCAAGAAAATCAGTTCACCAACCGCTTCAAACAGGTTTGACTGCTATTGACGCTTTAACTCCGATTGGTAGAGGTCAAAGAGAATTGATTATTGGCGACAGACAAACAGGTAAAACTGCTATTGCTATTGATACAATTTTGAACCAAAAAGGCGGAGATGTAATCTGTATTTATGTTGCAATCGGTCAAAAAGCATCTACTGTTGCTCAATTGGCAAAGACTTTAGAAAAACATGGTGCAATGGATTATTCAATCATTGTATCAGCAACAGCTAATGAACCTGCACCGTTGCAATACATCGCACCATTTGCAGGTGTTGCGATTGCAGAAGAATTTATGGAACAAGGTAAGCACGTTCTTATCGTTTATGATGATTTGACTAAACACGCTCAGGCTTATCGTGCAATGTCATTACTTCTTAAAAGACCACCGGGACGTGAAGCATACCCTGGCGATGTATTCTATCTTCACTCAAGATTGTTGGAAAGAGCAGTTAAATTGTCTGATGATTTAGGCGGTGGTAGTATTACAGCACTTCCTATTATTGAAACTCAAGCAGGTGACGTTTCTGCGTATATTCCGACTAACGTAATTTCAATTACAGATGGTCAAATTTTCTTGGAAACAGCTTTGTTTAACTCTGGTGTAAGACCTGCTATTAACGCCGGTATTTCTGTATCACGTGTAGGTGGTGCGGCTCAAACTAAGGGTATTAAACAAGTTGCAGGTAAGTTGCGTTTGGACTTGGCTCAATTCAGAGAATTAGAAGCGTTCGCACAGTTTGCATCTGATTTAGACGCAGCAACAAAGAAACAACTTTTGAGAGGTCAAAAACTTACAGAAGTTCTTAAGCAACCTCAATACAAACCACTTTCTGTTGCACAACAAGTTACTATTTTGTTCGCTGCAAACGAAGGTTTCTTGGATGAAGTTGATAACAAAAAAATTAACGAGTTCAAAACAGGTTGGTTTGAATACTTTGAAGCTAATATGCCTGAACTTAACAAAGCATTGAATGAAGGTGCTAAGTTGAGCGATGATGATATGAAGGCGTTGAGAGAAGCGTTGGAAGCTTATTCAAAAACCTTGTAAGGGAATAAGGTAATAGGGCAATAAGGGAATAAGAGGTTTTATTCGCTTCGCTCATATAGATTGTCGGTTGGGCATACCTGCCCAACAAAAACTTTAAGAGGGTTGACCCCTCACCCGCACTCGTAAGGCTCGCATTGCTTGCCAACGATTGCGACCTCTCCCTAGGAGAGGTGAATGAAACAGAGGTTGACCCCTCACCCGAATTTCTAAGTTTCGCGAAGCTCAACTTGAAATTCTCCCCTCTCCCACAAGGGGCGGGGGGATAGAAAAAAGAAAAGGAGAATTGTTTATGAAATGTTACAATCACCACGATAGAGATGCATTTGCTGTTTGTAAGGCTTGTGGAAAAGCTTTATGCTTGGAATGCGCAGAAGAATATAAAAATGAATTTATATGCAAAGACTCTCCAAAATGCCATCACGTAGCTGATGTTGAATATGTAAACTACTTCAAAGACAATTCAGAAGGTGCATGGAGATTTAATAGAATTGCATTTATGCTAATTGGTGCATTCTTATTTGTATATGTAATTGTTAAATCATTCATGTTCTTTATGATTCCAAACCCATTGTTAGAAACAGTGTTGCTGATTTTGTTGGCAATATTGCTTGTAAAAAAGGGTATGGATTTGAAATTAAGATAGTGTAAGTTGGGCATACTTGCCCAACAAAAACTTTAAGAGGGTAGACCCCTCACCCGCACTCGTAAGACGCGCAAAGCTTGCCAACGATTGCGACCTCTCCCAAGGAGAGGTGAATAAAACAGAGGAAAAACCCTCACCCGAATTTCTAAGTTTCGCAAAGCTCAACTTGAAATTCTTCCATCTCCCTCGGAGAGGGGGTAAAGCAGAAAAAGGATAAATCATGCCAAATTTAAAAGATATAAAAAGCAGAATATCAAGCGTTCAGAATACAAAAAAAATTACTAAAGCCATGAAAATGGTTGCTGCAGCTAAAGTTAAAAAAGCAGAAAGTACGGTTAAAGCAGCAAGACCGTTTTCTGATGAATTGTTGCATTTGTTCAGAAAAATGCTTGCAACAGTTGGTGGGGAGTATTCTGTTTCAGGTTTGAAAGTTGAACGCGGATTGGATAATTATCCAGAGCTTTTAACTCGTAGAGAAGTTAAAACGGAAGGTTTGCTTGTTATCACATCAAACAAAGGTTTGGCTGGTGCTTATAACGCTAACATTATTAAAACTGCTTTAAAAAGAGTTGCTGAAAACGAACAAAATGGCATTAAAACCGTAATTTATCCCGTTGGGCAAAAAGCTATTTCAGCTTTTAAGCATAGAAATGGCAATTATGAACTCAAAAAAGGTTATATCAGTATTGCAAACGAACCGACTGCAACAGGCGCAAACTTAATCGCTGAAGATATTGCAGAAGATTTTGTTAACACAAGTATTGATAGAATTGAAATTATAACAACTCATTTTAATAATATGATGTCTTATAATGTTGTTAGTTGGGAAGTTTTACCGGTTAAAGTTGCTCAAGCAGATACGCACGAATTAGACGCTGTAATGGAATTTGAACCATCTCCACATTCTGTTTTGCAACAACTGGTTCCAATGTATATAACAAATTCTATTTATCAAGCTTTATTGGAAGCAAACGCGAGCGAATTGGCTTCTCGTATGACCGCTATGTCAGCAGCTTCAAATAACGCAGAAGAAATGATTACAACGCTTACAATTGATTATAATAAGGCTCGTCAAGCTGCAATTACTCAAGAACTTGTAGAAATCGTTTCAGGCGCTCAAGGCGTTCAAGGCTAGTTTTATAAGGTTTTTATTTGCCCTTGCGGGTAAACAACAAAAAGAAAAGCCGAAGCTTGTGGCTTCGGCAATTTTTTCATCATACCAAATCTTACATCTAATTTATTTCCGTGGTGCGCGAAGCGCACTGATTATTCTGTTTTAGTTTCGTTGGAAGAATTATCTTTCATTTGAGATAGCAATTCTTCAATAGCATCATCGAGTTGGTCTAGTTCATCAATTCCCCAAATTCTATCCCAACCCCAGCCCCAAGAGAAGTTCTTAAAGTCTTCTTCATCTCCACGGGTTGCGCATTTTCTATAAATTCGTTGTGCGGTTTTAAATTCGTCAGAAGCTCGTAATTCTGTTGGTACAGCATCTAAAAATGCTTTGATTACTGGAACAACAAATTTATTTTTGAAATGTTGTTGTTCTAAACCTAATTGCAAGAAAAATCCGTTACCGCCACCATCATTAGCATAGTATCCTTTTAAGAAATCAATTACATTTTCACTATTAATTTCAGTCAATGTTACTTTAACTTTTGTAAATTCTTTACCATTAGTATATCCGATTAAATCGTCTGCGACTTGATATCCTAAATCATAAGCACCATTTTCTTCTTGGGCGGTTGTTCTTATTTTATCCCTTAACTCTAATTCATCTTTGCTTAATTTATAAGAATTATCAGTATTACCCTTTGAACCTGCTGTCTGTTGGGCTGCTTGTGACGAAGTTTGTTTTGTTGGTTTTGGCTCATCAGTTGCCAAAACTTCTGAACTGTTTACAGGAGTACAATCATCTTCGGTTAATTGAGTAATTTCTTTTGTACTTCCGTCTTCCATTACAATTTTACCGTTCTTATCAACATATTTGCAGTTGATTTGCATCAATTCGTTACCCAATACAACAAAGCATTGGTGAGCACCATCCGCTTTTCTACCTTTTGACCAGTACAATGTTCTTCCGGCTTTATCCCAAGAAGGAAGGTTTGTTGAACATTTATCCATTTTTCCTTCTTGTTTCAATTGATGGATTTTATCTAATGAATTTTTGTATGTTTCAATTTCAGTTGGTGAAACTTCAACTTTATCTACTTCTGAAAGTTTTTTACGTTCTCCATTTCTTAATGTACATACTCCTTTTGTATCAATACTTTTAACATCTTTTAGTTCAACAAGTTGTTCTCCTTCTTTTTTGTAATAATGTACAGGTTCATATCCTGATCTATTGCTTGTGTAAACATCTTTATGGACTTTTGAAGCTTTTAGCATTTTTTCACTCTTCAAACCTTCGATTTGTTCATCAACAGGTTTATCATCGAGTTTTGAAACAACTCTTTCATCTCTCACGCCTGATGGAACAATATCTCTGTTTGAAGGAATTGAAATACCTTCAGACTTCAAATCTTTTACTGTTTCACTTACGATTAACTTATCATTAACAATATCCTTGCCTGTCATATCGTTAACAAATTTGTAATCTTTTTGAATATTGTTTCTGATTTTTTCAGCTTCAATTAAACGTAATCTTGCGTATAAATCATCAACTTTCGCAGCAAGTTTGTCTAAATTTTCTTTGTTAAAATTGTTGCTTGCAGTAACTAAAGCATCTGCAACTTCTTTTGATGAATTATCTAATAATGTAAGGTTTGCATCCTTATCAAGGGTTGCTTTCACTTTATTTACTTGAGCAATGAGTGAATTTGCAATATGGTCCACTGCTTTTTTTTGGTTTACATAAGGGTCGGCAGTTGTACCTGATTTGCTTGGTAAATGTTTTGCTATTAAACGAATAATTCCTTTTGGGTCTTTAGAATTGAACTTATCATTCCAATAGCTGAAGATTTTTATAATCTTTTCGTCATCATCACCTGATAAAACCTTTGAACAAAGTGTATCTACTTTGCCACTTTTTCTAATTTCAGATTCTGCTAAATCAATACCATCTAGCAGTTGTGCATCAGCATCATTTCTACCAACGTTATATCCTGATTTAATCAATTGTGCTTTATAAGGATCCATTGATAACAATGATTCTTTAATTACTTTTGGGTCTAAAGATTTTTTTGCAACATCCTTTAATGCTTGGAGTTTTTCATCAATCTTACCTGTTTTTTCCATTGCAGCATTAATATTTTCCAATTCATCAGGTGTTGCTACCTTTTTATATTCGTTCAAGATTTTCTTCATTTTGTCATATTGAGCGTATTGCAATTTTTCTTCTGCAGTTTTGCCTTGACCTGCTCCGCCTTGACCATCTTGCGTTCCCCATGGTGATTGGAAGTTACCCCAAGGAGAACCGAAGCCGAAATTACCAAATCCGGGGAAATTAAAACCGCCTGCATAATTTGAACCCATCATCCAAGAACCGTTTTGGAATGATTGCATTGTTTGTTGAATAGCAAGCATTGGGTTTAACAAGCTATTACCAAATGTTCCAAATTCAGGATATTCAAACCCGATTGTCGGATCAAAGTTTGGTGTTAAGAACAAACTTGCATTTGCTTTATTTTTCTCCATCTGTTGATTCCAAAATAAATTTATAGAATCACTTGGATTTTCGCTCGTCATTGCATGATTTATAGATGAAAAATGAAATCCCGCCATAATGCCTTTTCCTCGTTTTTATACTCTTTATATATATAAAGTCATGTATTTCTTAAAAATTGCTTAATTTGTTAAAATTTGCTTTACAAAAGTTAACACATTCTTCTACTCAAGGCTTCTATACTTGCTTTTAAAGTGTTTTTATATTAATATCATCATGTCAGAAAACAACCCACATTTGAATATACCGTAAATGCCTTTAAATAGGCGTTTTGTTGTTTGGATATTTGAATGTCTATAAAAATTATAAAACCGAAATGTAAAACAATTTAAGAAAGGTATTATTAAAATGACAGAAGAAAAAATCGAATCTCAAGTTGAGGAAACTGTTGTAGAAGAAACTACTGCAACTGAAGCAGTAGCAGAAGAAAACGTAGAACAGCTTCCTGCAAAAAGACAACGTAACAGAAAGAAAAGAGTTGAAACTCAAGAATCTAAGCCAGAATCTGAATGGACAGAACAAGTTGTTCAAATCAGACGTGTAACAAAAGTTGTTAAGGGCGGTAAAAAATTGAGCTTCAGAGCTATCGTTATCGTTGGTAACAAAAAAGGACAAGTTGGTGTTGGTTGTGCTAAGGCAGCTGAAGTTATCATCGCTATTCAAAAAGCTATTGCTGATGGTAGAAAAAATCTTATCACAGTGCCTATTTTCAAAACAACTATTCCACACCCAATCACAGGTCGTTCAGGCGCAGGTGCTGTAATGTTAAGACCTGCTTCTCAAGGTACAGGTATTATCGCAGGTGGCGCAGTTCGTTCAGTTCTTGAACTTGCAGGTATTGAAAACATTCTTTCAAAATCTTTAGGTTCAAAATCACCTCTTAACGCTGCTAACGCTACTTTAGAAGCTCTTAAATCTTTAAGACCATTCTCAGAAGTTGCTAAAAAACGTGGCTTAACAATGGCTGAATTATTAAACTAGTCGGCTATTTTCATTCAGATTTGAAATGAAATAATAATAGTAGAACGTAGGGTGGGAAAAGCGTTCTAACAAAATTAAATTTTAAACAATGAATTTGAAATAAGCGTTCCCACCGATAAAAAAATAAGATTAAAAAGGAAATAACAATGGCAAAACAAATAAAAATCAAACTTGTAAGAAGTTTAATCGGATGCTCTGAAGCTCAACGTAGAGTTGCTCAAGCTTTGGGTCTTAAAAAGACTGACCAAGTTGTTGAACACCAAGACAGTGCAACAATCATGGGTATGGTTAACAAGATTTCTCATCTTGTAGAAGTGGTTGACTAGAGTTTAGAAGTTTAGAGGTTTAGAAGTTTATAAGAAATTTAAAACTTCTCCTCAACTACTCAACTTATAAACTCCTCAACAGATATTATAAGTAAAAAAGTTATTTAAAAGAGGACATAAAAATGACAAACATAACATTAGAAGATTTAAGACCAGCTGAAGGTTCAACTGGCAAATCAAAAAGAGTAGGACGTGGTCGTTCTTCAGGACACGGTAAAACATCTTGCCGCGGTCATAACGGTGAAGGACAACGTTCAGGCAGAACTGCTAAAAGAGGTTTTGAAGGTGGTCAAATGCCGGCTTACAGAAGATTACCTAAGTTGAAAGGTTTCCAAATCATCAACCAACGTAATTATGCTCAAATTAACGTTGGCAGATTAGCTGATTTAGAAATCACTGAAATTTCTTTGGAATCTTTAAAAGAAATCAGAAAAGCTCATCCTTCTTGCGATGGTTTAAGAATTTTAGGTAACGGTGAAATCAAGAAAGCTATCACTGTTAAGGCTAACTACGTAACTCCATCAGCAAAAGAAAAAATTGAAGCAGCAGGCGGAAAGGTTGAATTAGTATAATGGTAAGAGGAACAACAGGCGGAATGAGAATGCCTACAACGGCAGATTTGATGTCTATGTGGAATGCTTCAGGCTTGAAAGAGAAGCTTATCTTCACTTTCGGAATGCTTGTTCTGTTCCGTTTTGGTATCCATTTGCCGGTATATGGTATTAATAACGAAATTTTCGCAAACATCGCGTCAGGTAATAATATCTTAGGTTTCTTGGATTTGTTTACCGGTGGTGCGTTGGGTAAAGTTTCAATATTTGCACTAGGTATCGGACCATATATCACTTCATCAATCATTATGCAGTTAATGGCTGTAATTATTCCTGCGTTGGAAAAATTACAGAAGGAAGACGGCGAAGCAGGCAGAAGAAAACTTTCTCAATACACAAGATTATTCACTGTTGTATTGGCAGTTTTCCAAGCCGTAATCTTTATGGGTTACATGGCTCATCTTCCTGGCGCAATTACAGCGGGTGTAAGTCATATTATGTTTTACATCTCTGCGGTTGTATCATTAACAGCAGGCTCTGTTCTTGTAATGTGGATGTCTGAATTAATCACAGAAAAAGGTATCGGTAATGGTGGTTCTTTAATCATCTTTGTTGGTATCTTGTCAGGTATTCCGCTTTACTCATCAAGAACAGCGCAAATGGTTTCGAATGATTCAGCTCTTATGTGGGGCTTGATTCTATTACTTGCAATCTTCTTTGTTACAATGATTTTCATTGTTGTAATGCAAGAAGCAATTCGTAAGGTTATTATTGTTAATCCAAAAAGACAGGTTGGCAACAAAGTTTATGGCGGAGTAAATACCTTTATCCCATTCAAACTTAACCCCGGTGGAGTTATGCCAATTATCTTTGCAGTAGCAATCTTATTGTTCCCATCAACTATTTTGAGTTTGGTTGGACAAGCTAATTTGCCTGCGGGTTGGGTTCAAGATGTAGTTTTAATGTTAAACAAAATCTTTAATCCAAGTGGTTTAACATATTATGCAATTTATTTTGTAATGATTGTTGTGTTAACATTCTTCTACGCATCAATCATGCCAAATATGCAACCAAAAGAAATTGCTGATAACCTAAAAAAATACGGTTCATCAATACCGGGTGTTAAACCGGGAAGACCAACAGCTGAAGCGTTGGATAAAATCTTAACAAAAACTACTTTCATTGGTGCAATGGGCTTAGGTATAATTGCTCTAGTACCTGCGTTTGCAAGTTATGTAACTAAGATTACAACTCTTCAAGGTATCGGTGCTACTTCATTAATCATCATGGTTGGTGTTGCACTTGATTTGATTAACCAAGTTCGAACTCACTTGCTTGCAAGAAATTATGAAACTTTCTTGAAGGATTAGTGATAAAAATTAATAATTGATAGGGTGGGAAAAGCTAACGCTTTTCCCACCTTTTTTAATGTTATTAACGCATCTAAGAACGTACCTTCAAATCACCCTCCCTTATTAGGGAGGGCGCAGCTGTTGGCGAGGTTGCGCCGAGCCTTACAGATGCGGGTGGGTATTTGTTTTTTATATATCTATCGCCTACGGCTTGAACCCCCACCCGAAAATCTAAGTTTCGCAATGCTCAACTTGATTTTCTACCCTCCCCCTTGGAGAGGGTAAATTACACCTATAACTTACTAAATAAAGCACAAAACAAAACCGCCATCAATTACTTGATGGCGGTTTTATATGTGTAGTAAAATAATTGACAACTATTCTTTAATTTCGGCGTTGTCTGTGGCCTGAAGCTGTTTTGACTTGTAATTATGGATGACTGCATCAACCAATAAGTCGTAAGAAGAACTCTTTTCAATATTTGGAAATTCTTCTTTTAATTGTTGTCTGACCATTGCTTCCAGCCTTTGTTCGTCAGATTTTATTTTAAGCTCTGTTGAAGAGAGCGATGCTATATAATCTTCATTCGCTTGTTTTTGAGCGCTTGAAAATGTTAATAAATTCGTTCTTGAATCTAATACTTGTTTTAGTGACTTTAAAAATTTTAGGTTGAACATAACGACCTCTTTTATTATTTTTACTACCTTCACTTTGTATATGTATAAAGTATCCTGAAAGAAAAAATTGACTCATTTTTTCTAACTTGTTACATTTTTTTACAATTTAGAAAAGTCTGTTAATATTATATACTTATTTTTCAAAGTGTTCAAGAGTGCAAGTCTGTTATTCTTCACCTTTTCATCCTTATCCATTACCAAAACATCATCAAAGAATTTTGTTACAACAGGATTAATTTGAGTTAAATCAGCTAAATATTTTTTATAATCTCCGCTAAATTTAATACCCTGAACAGCCTTATACAAGTCTTTTTCAGCATCAAGCGTAAACAATGTTTCATCAACGCTTCCAACTTCTTCTTTCAAAATTCTTAAAACACGATTTGCGTTTTCAAGAAGTTTTTCATCAACTCCACCAGAAACAGCCTTTACTCTTTCAACATAATCGCAAAGGTCTTTGCAAGGGTTAACAGAAGAGCATGCCTCTAAAACATTCTTAGAATAATCGTTATTCAAGAAAATAATTAATCTTTGAACGAAAAATTCTTCAACATCAGCCTTAACATCCGCTTGAACCGGCAACAATGCCAAAGTTTCATCAATAAGTTTAGATAAATCCAATTTCAAGCCATGTTCCAAAATGGTCTTAATAACACCCAAAGCTGCACGTCTTACGCCTAGAGGGTCAGAAGAGCCTGTTGGTTTTTTACCTGCAGCAAACACTGCGCAAATTGTATCCATCTTATCTGCGATACCAACAACTTGACCTTCAATGCTCTTAGCCGTTTCAGAATCAGCGTTCAATGGGAAATAATGTTCCTTAATACCTTCTTGAACACCAACTTCTTCGCCTGCTACTCTAGCGTAATCCGCACCGATAAAGCCTTGAAGTTCAGTAAACTCAAACACAAGGTTTGTAGCTAAATCAGCTTTACAAAGTTCTGCTGTTCTCTTAATAGAAGGTTTATTTACTCCAAGTTCACTAGCAACTTTTTCTGAAAGTTTTACAATTCTTTGAGTCTTATCATAAACAGAGCCCATACCTTTTTGGAAAGTCATGCCCTTCAAGTTTTCAACATAAGCTTCAAGCGGTTTTTTAGTATCTTCGTTAAAGAAAAATACTGCGTCATCCAATCTAGCCTTAATTACACGCAAATTTCCTGCCTTGATATTTTCAAATTCATTACCAATATAATTAGTTATCGTAACAAATTTATTAATCAATTTGCCATCCTTAGTATAAAGCGCAAAATATCTCTGATGAGTTTCCATAACAGTAACTGCAACTTCTTGAGGAATAGTAAGAAATGCTTCATCAAAGTTACAAGTTACAGCCACAGGGTATTCGCAAATAAAAGTAACTTCTTCCAGTAAATCATCAGAAATCTTAGTTACCGCATTCAACTTATCGGCCTCAGCCTTTGTAAGTTCAACAATCTTAGCTCTTCTTTCGTCTTGGTCAACAATAACCTTAGCATCACGTAATTTTTGAACATATTCATCAGGATTATTGATAACGATATTCTGAGTAGAAAATCTATGACCGTTAGTCATATTAGAAGAATCTTTATCAATTATTCTAATCTTAACTTCTTCGCCGTCCAAAATTGAAAGTACCCAACGGATAGGACGAGAAAACTTAACATCGTTATTTCCCCATCTCATAAAGTGAGGGCCTTGTAACTTAGAAAAAATCACAGGAACGTTTTCTTGCAACAAGTCTTTAGTATTTTTACCCTTTATAGAAATCTTCGCATAAAGGTAATCATTCTCTACATAAAGTTCATCCGCACTAACACCGTTTTTCTTAGCAAAACCTTCACCGGCTTTAGTCAAGTTTTTGTTTTCATCAAAAGCAACCTTAGCAATAGGACCCTTAACAACCTTTTCAACATCAGGTTGAGAAGCTGCCAAACCACTTACAATCACTGCCAAACGGCGTGGTGTTGCCATAACTTTAACATCGCCAAACTCTACGTTATTATTTTTCAAAAATGTTTCAAAACCAACTTTAAGTTGAGAAATTGCCATCGGAATAAATTTGTATGGTAATTCTTCAACACCTACTTCCAATAAATATTTGCTCATTTATTTTTCTCCATTAATTCTTTTAAACCCATTATACCACAAGTTACTTTTTCTTTACTAAAAAGAAAAAGTAACCAAAAAGAAAAGAGTACATTGTCGGATGACATTTATTAAAACCACTAGATTTAATTTAACAACCCTAGTCATCCTCAAAATAAGATTACAAGAAAAAGTAGGCAAAAAGACTTTTAACATTTGGTCGGATGACATTAGTAACTTTAAAAGACTAATTTTTTACGCCAAGTCATCCTCAAAATAATGCCACTAGAAGAAAAAGTAACCAAAAAGAAAAGAGTACACTGTCGGATGACATTGATAAAGCTACAATATCAATGTAACACACTGAGTCATCCTCAAAGCAAAACTACTAGTTGGGAGGTTCCCCTCGCCCCTTGCGGGAGAGGGGTAGGGGTGAGGGGTAATAAGTTGAGCGTTCTTTACCGCACTTAATAAAAAAATTGCAAATATTAGTGAAGCCGTGCTGAGCCATAATAGCAGGCGGGACACAAAATTACACACCCGCTCATTAAAATGTTATTGTTGGGCAAGTATGCCCAACCGACAAATCTTAGAAATTCTTATTTCTTAGCACTTACGAAATAACTATAAAAACAAAACTTCTCTACAACTTCTGTCTTAAAATCGAATTAGAACCTTGGCAAGTTATAAACAGCATGTTACCTTCAACATGCAATCCGTAAGGTTTATCAATTTTAGAAACAAGAACCGACGCCACGCCTTGAGGGGAAATTTTTACAACATTGTTTGTATTGTAGTTGGAAACATAAATATTCCCTACGCTATCGCTAGCTAAACTGATTGGCCCGCTAATCAAAGCGCTTTTCAAGAAAACTTGTCTTTTACCTTCCGGTGTAATTTTTATGATTGTATTATCCGAAAAAGTTGCTACATAGATATTGCCCTGATTATCGGTTGTAACGCCTGTCGGACTCAAAATGTTTTCATAAATTCCTGATTGAGTTGCAATCTTTGACGGCGCATTTGATTGCTGTTGCGGAAGCGTTGTTGAAATCTTTATTGATTCAGCTAGCTCCTTACCTCTGGCGTAATAACTGCTTGATTGAGGTATTAATTTTAAATAATCCGCAGCTTTTGTATAATCTTCAATCTTAGAACTCATCAAAGCCAATTTGTAAATAACTTCGTAATCATTAGGATTTCTTAAATAAACCTGTTTATAGATATTTAAAGCTTCAGCATACTGTTTTAAATATTCCAAAATTGTAGCCAAATTATAATAAGCATCAATATAATCAGGATATGTTCTGATTGCTGAACGGAAAGATTCAATAGCTCTTTCGTACATTCCTAATTTATAAAAATCTATACCTTGGTTGTAATCAAGTTTTGCGTCAATCGGGATTTCTGCTGCGTAAACAGAAATTGACATTGATAATAAAATTGTTGCAATAATTCGTTTTAACATGCCCACATTATAACATAGTTTTAAATTTTAAGGTAGAATATAATTATGAAACCAAAAGTTATAGCAGTAGTAGGCCCGACGGCAAGCGGAAAAACAAAACTTGCAATAGAACTCGCCCATAAACTCAATGGCGAAGTTGTTTCTGCGGACTCAAGACTTGTCTACAAAGGTTTTGATATTGCTTCTGCTAAACCCACAATGGAAGAACGCGAAGGAATTCCACATCACCTGATAGATATTGTTGAACCTGAATTCAATTATTCAGCCGGCAATTATGTAGAAGATGCTAAACACGCAATTGAAAACATTTTATCGCGCAGAAAAACTCCAATCATAGCAGGTGGAACAGGTTTGTATTTTAGAGTACTTTTAGAACATTATGACCTGCCAAAAGTTGAAACGGATTTTGACTTAAGAGCAGAATTGGAAAAACGCTCAAAAGAAGATTTACTGGAAGAATTGGAAAAAGTTGACAAAATAACTTATGAGAGAGTAAAAGATGCTAATTTAAGACGAATTATAAGAGCACTAGAACTTATTAAAACTCTCAAGAAACCGCTTTCTGAAATCCAACTTGAAAAAGAACCTGAATATGATGTTGAATGGATTATGCCCGAAATACCGTCTAGAGAATGGCTGTATGATAGGATTAACAGACGTGTTGACATTATGGTAGAAATGGGAATTATAGAAGAAACAAAAAATCTCATTGCAAAACATGGACGTATTGGTAATATTGTTGACACAATAGGTTATAAAGAAATTTTGACATATCTTGATGGTCAGGCAACACTCGAGGAAGCTTTGGACAAACTAAAACAACATTCAAGAAATTATGCCAAACGCCAATTAACTTGGTTTAGAAAAAATCCGAACTTAGAGATTAATTGTTAGATTGTATTCTTGTGTATCTTATAGACAGATTTTATTTTAAAAATTAACGACAGTCGCGACCGCGAACGTGCAGCGGTTAGCTGCGATAGAGAGCGTGAAAGTGCAGGCTCAGCCTGCTAATTTATCCATTTGAACTACAACCGCAAGGTTGTAGGAAACATGCACCATTTCTTCTTTTTGCTTACTTTTTCTTCTTTTATTGCAATAAAGAAGAAAAAATACATTTTAATGCAAAGTTTCTTTAATACTTGCAAAAATGGATTCGACCATTCTATTTTTAAAGTCGCTTGAATTCAAGTTTGCTACATCTTTTTCGTTCTTCAAATTTCCGGTTTCAATCAAAACTCCAGGGACTGGTGAAGTGTGAGTACCGTCCAAAGACAATACGCCTAATGACTGTGATTTTGAGTGAGTAATTCCCTTAAACCAACTGTCTTGATTCATTTTATTTTTAATTTTTTCTGCTAATTGCAAATCTCCTTTGTCAACAGCGCCGCCACGTTTATTGCCGATAATAAAAATTCCTCTTGAATCTCCGGCAGAATTGCTGTGTAAACTAACTATCATATTAACTTTTTGGCTTTGTTGAATGTTTTTTATTGCTTTTTGAGCACTGTAAACAGAACCTTGAACAAAGACCACTTTGCCGCCTTCTTTTCTGATTTTTTCAACTAAAACATTTGCAATACGTTCGTTTACAACCCATTCTTCAAGTGATTTTCCAGCATTTGCAATAAAGTTATTAGTTTCTTTGTTTGGATTTTTTTTGTCCATAACAGCGTTGCTCGTTCCAGGGTCAAAATTTACATTAAGTTTTCCTGTTTTTTTATCTTTGTGGTTCATTGCGCCACCATGACCGGGGTTGATGATAATGGTTTTACCGTTTAAACTTCCTTTGCCTGTTGGATTTAAAGTCTTAACCAATGCTTTTAAATTACCGTTTGCATCTATTTCAGGTTTTGGTCTGGCTACATATCTCAATTGTGCTTTTGCACCTGATTTCCAAGATTCATAAAGTGAATTTACCGTAAAACCTGTTGCCTGACCATTTATGTAAACTTTCTTTGAATTATCGGCAGCAGTTGGCGTAACATTATGAGCAGGTGCAGTTTTTTGAACATCCAAACCTTTTAGTTCTTCACCAATTTTTCCATTAAACCATTTGTATGCCAAACCTTTATATTCTGCTTGAACATTTTCATAAGCTTCTTTTGGAATAGAACCTGTTTCAACTTCTTCCTTCATAAAGTTTAAACCGTTTAAATAAACTTTTTTTGCTGAAAGTAAAACGTTATCAGGAATACCATTTTTAAATATTTTAGATGCGTTTGCCATATCAAACAATCTGCGTTTGCTCAAACCACTGGAATATTTTCTGATTTTTTCACCATTTTCTTTTGTGATTATAGAATAATTCTGATTAAGATTTGCAACAGCAGAAGCGTAATCCTTTTTACTTAAAGCAGAAACAAGAGGTTTATTTTCTAATAGCGCGCCTTCGCCTTTATTAAACACCAAATCCATAATGGATTCTTTTAAGTGTAGTGGCATTTCTTTATAAGCTTGTTTACCTATAAGTGTTTCCAAGTTTAAGTCTTTATTAATGATATCTTGACCAAATAAAGTATAAATTTCTTTATCACTTAAAGTTTTGTTTGCAAATTTACCCGCTTCTTCAGGCGTAATATAGTGACCAATACCAATTGTGCGATTACCGTTTTTGTCTAAATAAACTTCTGATTTAACACCTTCCATTTGGATAAATGAATTTAAAAACTCTTTGCTAAAACCTGTCAGTTTTGTTATATCATCAGCATTTTTAACATTTTTAACAGTGTATGCTTCAGGAATTTTTAGCGTATCACCAATATGAATAACGTCGGTTGATTTCATGTTATTTGCATCCAATAAACGCATAGTTGATACGTTGTATTTTTTAGCAATACTTCCCGGATTTTCTCCGCCTTCAACTATGTGATTTTGAACTGGTGTTATATCTAAATAGTTTTTAACATCAGCCGTATCAATCGGAGAATCAACTATTTCAATGTTATTACCATTATCTGTACCTGTACAATTATTTACAACTTTTAGAGTCGGAAGTAAAAATAAGGCTGCAATAGCGCCAAGTTTTACTTTGTCAGGCACTTTCGGCAAAATTTTACTGCCTTCAAAATTAGGATTTGTTTGTTGTTTTCTTAAATTATTTTGAGGTAATTGCTGTTGATAACGTGGGGTAATTTTCATTGTATTCTCCTTGTATATTTTTCCAAAAAATATAAAGCTTATGAAGATTTAAAATTGACTAAATATTCAAAAGTTGTTACAAAAGTTAACTTTTTATTTTAGAAAGTTTATAACACCCTCATTATTTTATCAGTAACCTATTCTACTCCCACTCAATTTCTTTCCCAGCAATTGATTTCAAATTCTTTACATTAGAAATATTCGCATAACCAAAATTCAATTCTCCACCAACCTCTTTCAACATTGGCAAAGTTGTTGCGTTAGAATCGCTAAAATCTGCATCACCCTTTATTTTTGAAACATTCGCCAATAATTTATTTTCGTTAATTCCCAAATCATTTAATGCGATTTTATTTATATAAGAAGAATAATGAGAAAGTTCAAAAGTATTGTCAGGTAGTGTAGTAACCATAATACCCATTTTTTCTAAAATACTTTTGTAATCCCTTTTTTCTTTTAGCGCATCCAGCTCTGATTTTAATTTGTCGTACTCTGGTTTTTGTTCAAGAGTTTTTTCAAACTCTTTTTTACAATGCTCTTGAGGCGTCAAATTATGTTCTTGCATAAAAGATTGAATTACATCAATGTATGCAACAGGTGCTGAT
>CAKVGS010000009.1 GCA_934747335.1 uncultured Candidatus Melainabacteria bacterium | reverse complement strand
AAACGCTCGCGGCGCGATTGTCGTTCATTTTAAGTTTTGACTCAATGTTTGCAACATAACTATATTGATTTTATTCTATTTTAGAGATTTTTCAAAAAATTATCTCGAACAGTAGTGTCTCCGAGTGAGAGGGTAGCCGGATTTTGCGCTGCTATGTAAACTTTTGTAAAGTTTCTCTCAAAAAGCGTTATTGAATTTCTAATTTGTGGAATTGAAAACTTATAAGGTTAAAAAAGGGTTTTTAATCGCATGCTCTTTAGAAAGGAGATTCAATTATGGAAATTTTAAATTTAGTTTTATTCGGATGTGTATTCTACTTAGCACTAATCGGTATTCCAACTATTTGTGAAAAGAAACACTAATTGACAAGCCTTGAAAGTTTGCCATCAGAAGTTGCAAGCGCAAGTTTTTGTTCTTCTGAATCCAAATTAATTGATGAAATATCATATTCTTTCACGGTGTCGATAAAGAGTTTTTCAAAGAGAACATAAAAGATTTTCGCTTGGTTGTTACTTTTTTGTAACAACGCAAGCGTGTCGTTTATAATAAGCAGAGCTTCTTCTTCTCTTGAGTTTTTGAGAAGAAGTCGAGCTATAAAGTATTTTGCTAGCATTATTATATTAAACATTGCGGAAGTCTCTGCGCGCTTAAGTACGTCATTATAAATGCTTTCAGCTTTCTTTGCAATTCCAATATTTGCATAAGAATTTGCAATTAATAAATCACAGAACAATTCCAGTTGAAGTTGATGAATATCTGCGGTTAAAAGCTTTGCCTGATAAATGTTTTGCGCAAATGTTTTATAATCGTCCGAATGTTCTGCAAATTCTTGCATAATCAGATAAATTACTTTCGCAAATGGTGTTGCTTCTTCAACATCAGTTGTGCCAAAGTTTTTACCGCTCAAATAATCTCTAACGGATAAGATAACATTTTTATCAGGAAGTTCATCTCCAAACGCAATTTTTATAGCGTCTAAAAATTCTTCTAAGTCATCGTCCATCATAAAGAGTTTTGCAAAACCGACCATTCTAAAAGTTTCAAACAGATGTTCTATAAAGAGTTTGATTGAAAAACCTGCCGGTTTAATTTTTTCTATGATTTCAGGTTTAATAATTCCCAATAAATCTCTTGCTACTTCTACGCATTGTGCAAAATCGCCGATATTAAACAGAATTTCAATATTTACAAGTGAAAGTAGCAGAAATTTTGTATTAACAGAACCTTCTACAATGAGTGTTGGATTTGGCATTCGAGAAAGTATGTTATGCAACAGCGGCAAAGCTTCCGTATAATTAGAAGAAATTAGCGCACCTTGAAGCATAAGGTTTGAAAGCTTAACAATTTGTTCGTTATCATCACCTTTTATAGCGTCCATTAGAAGAACATTCTCGATTGAATAAATCTTTGCAGGCGAATAATTATAAAGACTCATCAAAATATTTTGGAATACTTCCTTTTTGTTGTTTTCAATATCTTCTTCCGAAATATTATTTTCAATATGCTCGATTAAAGATAAAAAGCCCAAACAATTCTTTAAATAAGCGTCATAATCGCCTGTATTCATTGCAAATTGTGAGTTTCTCCAAAGTAATAAATATTCTTCTTTATAGAAGCCGAGCTTACCCATAATGAGCAATGTAAGCGTATCATCAATATCCTTACCAAGATTAGCCAAAATATTTTTGCATAAAAATTCTACGACTTGTTTCTTGAGCGAAGCCTCAACAACAGGTTTTACAAGATTATAGTTATTTATATAAATAACATTGTTAATAACATGAATAAATCCGCTACTTTCCAAAAATTTTGCAACTTTTGCGACTTCTTTAATTCCAAGTTTTGCAAGTGTCTGAAAATCTAATCTAGCACCAAGAAAAACTGAATATGCCAAAACCATTGACGCATCCATATTTTTGCTCATAGCTTTCAGACGAGCTTTTATTAAAGCGTTAAGGCTATTTGGCAAAATTACAGAATTTTTACTTTTTATTAAAAGTCTGTTTTCAAAACTGATTAGAATATTTTTTTCAATCAAATATTGTAATGCATTTTTGAAATACAAAGCCGAACCGCCAAATTGCTCTTTGATTTTTTCAAAATAAAACGATTGAATAAAATCACTGGCCTCTTCTTTTATGTCACCTAAAAGTTCACCCATAGAAGTCTTTTGAAGTGCAAATTCTGTGTATTGAGGTGTTCTCAAAAGTTTTTTAAATTTTGAATGTAATGAAACTTCTGAATTTGTCGTAAAAATGAAATTTGTATTCAGTTTTTTAAAGTTGTCAAAATAAAGCTCTAATGTCTGAATTGTGGTATCATCCATAAATTCAAAACCTTCAATTATAACAACCGTATTTTTTAGTGAAGCTAAAAAATCGCCAAAATCTTCCATATAAGCAAATCTTGCGTCTTCAGGCGTAGAAGCTTTTCTTGGAGAAGAAAATATCAAATTTTTAAGTGCATTAAATCTTTTAACATCAAAATCCTGCGGTATCAAAGATTTGCAAAGTGAAAGCCCGTAAAAATCTTTGAACAACTGCTCAAAGACACCCCAAGGTTTGTAATTTGTTTCTTCCGTGCAAACTGCATGTAAAATCTTAAGCTCTTTTTTCTTGCAGAAATCTATAATATCAGAAGTTGAAACTTCTAAATCTTTTTCTGCTCTTATTGAAATTATTTTACTATCATCCAAATTTTCAATAAGCTTATTAGATGAAATCTTTTTAAAGTTACATTTTGCGTTAATATCAAAAACTTTAAACGCATAAATATCTTCATTTTCGGTAGTTTCTTGTTTTTTAATTTCTTTAGGTGCAGTATTTATTGGCGCATCTTGAGTTTCGCCAGACGGTGGTAAAACATAATTTTCAAGCAAAATTTCATAAAACATAACGGTTGTACCGTCTTTTTCAACCGTATACAACGAATCTGTTTTATAATCCTTATTTACGTTATCCCAAACATACTGGTCAAGGATGATTTGCATACCTTTTAAATACTGAGCTTGGTCTTTTATGTTCAAAAGTTTGACATTATTATCAATAGAAGTTTCTTCCAATAACTCATCAGAGCTCTTTTTGACAATTGTAAGATTTAATCTTAAAGGTGTTCCGAGTTCTTTTATTACTTTCAAATTCAAATCGGCAAACGCATTTACAAGCTTCAAAGCGAGTCTTATTGCTTTGTTTGCAGATGTCGGAAACGAAAGCTCTTTATTGAAATTCACGACAAATGTGTCATTATAAGTAATTATTTTGCCTTCAACAGATTTAATTTGTGCAGTCAAAAGGTTTCTTAAACGAAAATAGAATTTTGTAAAAAGTTCTTGTGAACCTAAAACGCGTCTGATATTTTTTAGTGCAGAAAATTTGATTATAATTGAAGCAAATTCATCTGTTTCGCACTCTTGATAAGCAACACTGGTTTTCACGGGAAATCCGCATTTACATTTGTCGCTGGAAGTTGAAACAGTTTTTCCGCATTTTGAACATTTTGTTAAAATTATGTAACCGCATTTTTCACAAATCGGAGTTTCGCTCAAACTGTGACAGTTTGGGCATTCCAAACTTAAGACTTTATGACAGTGCGGACACACTGTTGTATTCTCTGCAATATTTTTATGACACTTCGGACATTCCATATAAAGATTATAGTCTAAAAAGTAACTTTATGCTACAATATCCATCAATAGGAGGAGATATGACTTTTCTTGATATTTTAAAAGAACCTGCAATACTTATAATCACTGCTGCGTTTCTGTTTTTCATTATGACAGTTCTTCGCAATTACACAAGAGTTGAGAATAATCTAAAAGCTGTAAAAAATTATTTGAGTTCTTTAAACAAAAAAGAGCTTTCTTATCGTTTTCAAGAAATGGATAACTTTATGAACTCAAACAGTTTTACATCAACGGTTTGGGAAGATTTTAAAAAGGCATTAATTTTTCCTGAAAAATTGTTTGTAGCTTCTCAAACTCCGACTGCCGACTTTAAACCTGAAATTTATTTGACGGTTGATGCTTCATACTTTTTCAATGAAGAAACCTTGGTTTATTCAAAAATCAACAACAAATTCATTCAAGCAATGCCAACTCTTTTGACTGGTTTAGGTCCGTTTTTTACGTTCTTAAAAATGGCAATAGCGTTTACTCAAGTAAATTTTGCGGATGATACAAATATAGGAAGTTCCTTTAATGGATTAATTACAAATATCCAAATGGCAGCATTGTGTTCAGTTTTTGCCGTAGGTTTTTCTCTATTATTTATGTTAATTGAAAAAATCTTATACAACAGAATGTGTAAGAAGTATTCTCTAGAAATTCAAAGAGAATTAATTCGTTTGTTTGACGTTGTAACAAGCGAAAAGTTCTTGATAGATTTGGTTAAAGAATCAAAACTCCAAAATCAAACAAACGAAAAATTGCTGAAAGCTTTGCCTGAAGAGTTCGCAAAATCTTTGGCTAAGACTTTAAATGAAGGCACAACTCCATATTTGGAAAATATTTTATACAGCTTGAATAAGTTGAATGAAACAATGGATAAATCGTCAGGCGGCGGAGATGTTGTAGATAAGTTATTTTAAATAATTTATCCCCTCGCCCCCTGCGGGAGAGGGTAGAATTTCAAGTTGAGCTGTGCGAAACTTAGAAATTCTGGTGAGGGGTAAGTTTCCAAGAGGCATAAATGAAATTAAGAAGACCAAAAGAAGACAACAATCAAGATAATATATTTTGGGTAACAATGACCGATTTAATGACCGCATTGGTACTGGTTTTTATTGTTTTGTTTTTCTACACTTATATGACGAGTTATTTTGAAAAAATTCAATCGCAAATGGAACAGAAAAAAGCTTCCGAAGCATTGGAACAGACTCTTAAAGAACAAAATATTAACGCAAATATTGATGACGTAACAGGTGTTGTTAAAATTTCTGACTTAGAATTATTTGACGTTAATAGTTATGAATTATCAGATAAGGGTAAAAAATATTTAGACAAATTTGCGCCTGCCTATTTAAATTCGATATTTTCAAACGGTTATTTAAACCAAAACATTGAAAAAATAATTATTCAAGGTCACACGGATTCACAGACTTTTAAAGGCAAATATTCTGCCGACGAACAATACATGAAAAATATGGATTTGAGCCTTAAACGTGCTTATGCGGTAGCAAATTATATGACAAATACACCTTACAACAAGACAAACGGAAATCGCTTGCGCAAAATGATAATCGTAGAAGGCGCAAGTTTTTCAACACCGATTATTGTAAACGGAAAAGAAGATTTCGGAAAAAGCAGAAGAGTGGAATTGAAAGTAGTATTAAAGAAATAGAAGGCTAAAATTGTTATCTGTAATTATTCCAACAATACAAAAGAAGATAAAAGTACTGGAAGAGTTAGTCAAAATTCTGAAACGTGACAATTCCATAAGTGAAATTATTTTAATAAACAACAAAATTAGTACGCCATTGAAAATTAAAGGCGAAAAAATAAAAATCTACACACCAACCGAAAATTTATATGTAAATGAAAGTTGGAATCAGGGTGTAGAAATGGCAAAAGAAAATAATGTTGCGATATTAAACGACGACTTACTGATTCCCAAAGATTTTTGTAACAAAATTGTCAATTCAGAAGTTTTTAGCAAAGAAACAACGGGTCTGATTGGTTTATCACCTTCTATCATCAAGCTGTTTGGCAGTAATGTCGACACATTAGAAAAACCAATATTAACAGATAAGCACAAATTAGAATTTATTCCTCTTGATAAGTATTTAAACACAGGCGATTGGGGAAGTGCAATCTTTGCTAAGAAAGAAAATTTTTACAGAATACCATCCGATTTAAAAATAATTTATGGCGATAATTATATCCTAAAGAAAAATTTGGATAACAAAAAGCAAAATTATTCTATTTCCGGCTTAAGTATAAATCATATTCATTCATCAAGCAGCGCAAGTTCTGAATTTTCTAAAATAATTTGTAATGATATAACGAATTCTAAAAAATATTTTAGCGATAAAAAACAAGATAATTTTAAAATCACTTGCCGCAATAATGCTTGCTTGATAAAAATAAAAAATGCAAACAATAATGAAACGGTTTGTTTAAAATACAAAGATGGACAAAAATTGTACCCCAAAGAACAGCTAAAGAAAAACTTAAAACTTTTAAGCCAAAATCTTAGTGAACAAGATTGTTCTAAGATTGCAGATGCAATTTACACACTATAAATTTATACTAAACCAAAATAAATTTTATTAAGCTCTGCAAGAGTCATAGCACCGGTTTTTGCATACTCAAGTTGTTGTGCTTGTTGAGTTTCTTTTGTTGCTTCTAATGGCTGAACTTGTAATTCTTGTTTTTGTTCTTCATTTTGCTTTGTTTGGATTTTTTCTATTAATTCAGTTTTTGCCTGCTTAAGCTTTGAAACATCTGTATTTTTATTGCCGCTTGGAGTTATTCCCATCTGCATAAGTTCTTTCAAAACCTTGATATATTCAGGGTCTTGAAAATTTGAACCGTATGAACCAATTGCTCCAACTGCCATTACCATTTTATACTCCTCAAATGTAAAATTTTGTAACAGGTGTTATATATTATTTAATTCCACCAATTAGATGATTTATAACGTTCGTATAGAAACATCTTTACAAAAGTTCATAAACGAGTTAAAATAAAGTATACGACGTTAATATTTTGTTACAAACTAGCAATTAAATTTGTCTAGAGTTTTTATTTAAAATATAATGTAAGGGTGTAACAAAATCATAACCCAATAAAAATATACATAGAAAGAAATTAGGAATTCTGAAATTATGAAGAAACAAATAAGCTTTTTGCTAACAGTTTTATGCCTATTTGCAGTGAACCAAGCTTTCGCAGACCCAATGGCAGGAACAACTTTGCCGGCAGGTATTGAAGCAAAAATGGGCGGATATAACCCTGGAGCATTCAATACTACTGAATTACAAAACACAAATCACTATGAAATAGACAAGAGCTACATCCAATCGTTTGATGATGTAACTAAAGATGAACAGATTTATGATGCTTCTATTGAAGAAAACTTGCAAAGAGAAGGTATGATTTATAACCCCCACTTCTTGTTGCAAAAAATCAATTTTGAAGGTAATACAAAGATTTCATCAGACGAACTTGAAAAATTAGGTTTAGAAGTTCTTGGTGAAGATGTTTACTTTGATGAATTGTTGGAAGTTTGTCAAAAGGTTACAAACCTATATAGAGCTAAAGGTTACTTAACATCTTATGCAACTGTTCCTCCACAAAGAATCGTGGATGGTGTTGCAACAATTAAGATTGTTGAAAGTAAAGTTGGCGAACTTAATATTGAAGGCGAAAAATGGACTCGTGAATGGTATCTTAGACATATCATTATGGGTAAAGCAGGCTTGAGAGAAGGCGATGTATTCAATGCTAAAAACCTTCAAAGAGCAATGAAAGAAATCAACAGAGAAGATTATGTTCAAGTTCAAACCGAAGTTGAAAGACAACAAGAAGGCGATGAAAACACAGCAATCACTTTGAATGTTAGAGACAGATTCCCTGTTAACTTGAACTTCTCTTATGATGACTACGGTCGTTCATATACGGGCGCTCAAAGAGTTTCATTCCTTGTTGGTATGGATAACTTAACAGGTTTGGGCGATAAAATTTACGGTGGTACAATCTTATCTTCAGGTGCAACAGGTTGGATGGCAGGGTATTCACTTCCTGTTTCATCTTACGGAACAAGATTATCATTTGATTTTTCTGACTCTCATGTAAGATTGGGTGGTCCTTATAAATCATTAAATGTTAAAGGTAACGCACAAAGTTACTTCTTTAAATTAACTCAACCGATTATTCAAACAGCTAAGTCTGATTTGGTATTCTATACCGGTTACGATTATGTAAACGCAAATACTTCTGCTAATATTGCAGGCAATCCGCTTAGATTGTCAAATTATGACTTAAATGTATGGCGTTCAGGCTTATACGGCATGACAGATGACAATTACGGTCGTTGGATTGGTAACGTAGGCGTTGACTTTGGTATGGGTGGCGATGGACACGGCGCAATCCAAGATACAACATTCTTCAAAGTTAATGCAGGCGCAACTCGTGTTCAAAGATTATTTGCAAGAAGTATGGGTATCGTAAGAGTTAACGGTCAATACTCTCCAAACAAATTATTCGCTGCGGAACAAATGCAAATGGGTGGTCCTTACACATTAAGAGGTTACCAACCGGCTGAATTAATCGGCGACTACGGTGTTACAGGTACAGTTGAATACAGATTCCCTGTTCCATACTTGTACAAGTTGATGCCAAAAGTTGATGAAAGACTTAAACTTGCAATCTTCTACGATTGGGGTTGGATTGGAGAAAACGGTAATATCTACAATTACCCTCAAACATTCTTACATTCAGTTGGTTTTGGTACGTACATTAACTTCACTGATTGGTTAACGGCTCAAATCGGTGTAGGCTTCCCACTCGGTCGTTCATATAACGAAAATACTGCAAGATTTTACTTTAGTATAAATTCTGATTTAGACAGATTGATACCGCTAAGAAATCCTGAAAAATTATAATTAACAAAAAAAAGGACTCTTTAAAGAGTCCTTTTTTGTTAGGTAAATAAGCGCGGTCAGTTGACCCTCCTCTTGAAGGAGGGTCGAAATCTCTGATTTCGGGATGAGGTAACAACGACTAATCACATTCCTAATAAAAATCTAAATAGCACAAAGTTGACATAACCTGATTTTTAATGTAATTTTAATGAATAGAGGAGTATTAAGAAGGGGAATTTATGTTCATTAAGCAGCTAGAGATTGATAATTTTAAATCTTTTGCTAACAAAGTTGATATCCCTATGCTGAAAGGTTTTACGACTATTTCAGGGCCTAACGGTTCAGGAAAAAGTAATATTATCGACAGTATTCTTTTTGCTCTCGGGCTTTCTACAAGCAGAACTTTGCGTGCAGAAAAGCTTTTCCACTTAATTTCAACCTACAACAAAAGAAACGAAGCTTTTGTAAAAGTAACTTTCGGCGAAACTGAAGATGGAGATTTTTCGGTTGCAAGAAGAATCAGAAAATCTTCTCAAGGTTTTGTAAGTATTTATTATCTTGATGATAAAATCGCGACATTATCTGATATTCACGCTCGATTAGAAAAATATAATATTACGCCAAACAGCTACAATGTAATGATGCAAGGCGACGTTATGAGCATTACGAATTGCACGCCAAACGAGCGTCGTAAGATTATTGATGAAATCGCCGGTGTTGCAGATTTCGATAGAAGAATAGACCAGGCAACAAATGAGCTTGAAACGGTTGAAAAGCGTGTTGTTAATTCGACTTTGATTTTGAATGAAGTTAATACTCGTCTTGAACAACTTAATGAAGAAAAAGAAGTTGCGCTAAAATACCAAAAACTTAAAGAAGAAAAAACAGGCTTAGAAAGCCAAATCAACACTGTTAAGTTTTTTGATTTAAGACGTAATTTAGAAAAAGCGCATGAGAATATTTTAGAATTCACTAAACGTAAAAAAGAAGAAGAATTAAAGTCCAAAGACCTTGAAGAACGTTTGAAGCTTATTAAAGAAAAATATGATGAGATCTCAAAAACAATTACCGAAAAAGGTGAAGGTCATCAACTAGAACTTAAACAAAAAGCAGAAGAATTAAAAGGTTCAATCTCAAGAAAAAATTCTTCAATCGTTTTTGCGGATAAACAAATTCAAGATAATTTAAAAACAATTGAAAATACTAAAAATGGGATTGAAGTTCAACAAGGCAAAATTAAAGATTCTGAATTAAAAATTTCTTTAAAACAAGACGAAATTAAAGGAATTGAGAAAAATATTGATGAACAAAAAGCTATTTTACATAAAATATTAGAAGATATGTCAGGCTTAAACGAAACGGCTGAAAAACATATCGAAAGAAGAAATACTTTAAGAAAAGAACTTGAAGAATTACAAGATAAAGAAACTAAGCTTATTCAAAAACAAGCACCGATGGAAGCCGATTTATCGACCAAAAAGAAAGCGATAGAAGAAGCAAAAGTGAAACTTGGTGAATTAGAAGCGTTTAAAGCGAATTTTTCTGAAACAAAATCTTCAAAAGAACTTTTAATAGAACAATTAGGTAAAGAACTTGACGATTTCAAAATTATCCTTAAAAATACATTAAATGATTTGGATAAAACTAAAAACGAAATCTCAGACATGGACTACGACGTTCAAACAGCACGCAACAAGATTTACAAGCTTGAGGCGATTAAAAACGCAAGCGAAGAAGCTAACCTCGGACGTGCGGTTGATACCGTTGTAAACGCTAATATTCAAGGCGTACACGCCCCACTTGTAAAACTTGGTCAGGTTGACGAAGAATTTTCAACCGCAATGGAAATTGCAGTTGGCGGAAGGATGTCACACATCGTAGTAGAAGACGAACACGTAGCTTCTACTTGTATTGAGCTTCTAAAATCTGCAAACGCAGGACGTGCAACATTTGTGCCTTTGAATAAAATAGTAAAATGCCCACGCAGTTTGAATTTACCGAAAGAAAAGGGTGTAATTGATTTTGCAATCAACCTTATTGATTTTGATGATGAATATTTAAATGCTTTCTATTATGCGGTTGGTGATACGCTTGTTGTTGAAGATAGAAGTGTTGCAAACAAGCTTATTGGCAAATACAGAATGGTAACACTATCAGGTGATTTATTCGAAAAATCAGGTTCAATTACCGGTGGTGCAATCAGAAAAACCGGATTGAAATTCTCACAAAATTCTGATAGCGAATTAGATACTTTCAAAGCCAGACTTCGTGAAATGGAAAGCAAATACGCGGCTTTAATTTCTAAGCGTTCTAATTTGGAAGCAAAAATGGAAGATATTAGAAGTAAGTATTCTGCATCAACCACGGAATTTAACAAGGCTAAATTAGAATTAACAAGCTTGGAAACAAATTTTGCAAATACTCAGAAAAATATTGATGAAAAACAAGAATTAATCAAGGTTACAGAACCTGAAATTGTTGCTTTGGAAAAAAATCTTGATAAGATGGAAGAAGAACATATTATTCTTTCTGAAAAAATGACAGATGTTCAGACTTCGATTTCAGAAGTTGAAAAACTTATGAATGACTCTGATTTAAAGGATTTGAAAGAAAAAACAGCAGGCGTGGAAGCCGAAATTAAGCGCTATGAAAAAAATATGGCGAATGCTCAAAATGATATTGACGGTTTGCATCAACAAATTGACTTCTTCACAACAACAATCAATACTCACAATGAAACTATTGCGCGTTCTTTAAATACAAATAAAGATTTAGAACTTGATAAAGCTAAATTCACAGAAGAAATCAAAGGATTAAATGAGCAGCTAGAAGTTCTTAATGTGCAGATTAAAGAAATTACTGATAAGTTAGGCGAGCTTCTTAAACAAAGAGATGATATTAATAAAGATTTGGTTGATATTGAAACCCAACGTAATTTAAAAGCTTCTGATATTGAAAAAATCGCAGAACAAATAGAGTCATTTAAAGCTCGCAGACGCGAATTAGAGCCTCAATTAGAAGAAACTCGCAAACTATTAACAGAATCAGGTGTTAATACAAATGAAATTGCACCGATTGAAATGTCTATTGAAGAAATAACAAGCCGTATTCAAAGATTACAAAGACGTATGGACGATTTGGGCGCTGTTAACATGAAAGCACTAGAAGATTATGAAAAAGTGCTTGCGCGTCAACAAGAATTGCAAAATCAAATTGAAACATTGAGCTCAGAAAGAGAACAAATTCTTGAGCGCATGCGCGGTTATGAAGATTTGAAAAAAGAAACTTTCTTAAAAACTTATAACGTGCTTAACGAAAACTTCAAAGATATTTTCCACAGACTTTCTGATGGTGAAGGAACTTTGATTTTAGAAAACGAAGAAAAACCGTTTGAAGGCGGACTTGATATTGAGGCACAGCCTAGAGATAAGAAAAAACAACGTCTTGCAGGTATGTCAGGTGGTGAAAAAGCGTTGACGGCTCTATCATTTGTATTTGCTATCCAAAAATACATGCCTGCACCATTCTACGCTTTTGACGAAGTTGACGCCAGCCTTGACGGTATAAATGTAGAAAAACTTGCTCATATTGTTCAATCACAAGCCGAAACAACTCAATTTATTGTTGTAAGTCACAGAAAACCTATGATTGAATCAGCTAATCGTACAATCGGTGTAACTCAAAAAGAAAAAGGTATTTCTAAAGTTACAGGGGTTAAACTTAGAGATTAAGGGAAGAGTTTTCAGCTTTAAAATATTGTTTTTATAACACGTAAATATTGTGTTATAATCTATAAGGTATGAAACGTTTTATCCGAAAATTATTTTCAAAAGTTACACTCGTAATTCTGATTTGCATTTTGGCAATTCTGATTTTTTTCTTTTGGGGTTGGATAGAAAAACAAGCACTTAAAGTAAAAGGTATGTACCTGATTTATAAAGGAGATCAAGCTTATAGTCAAGATAATATGGCAAAGACTCTTGAGTTTTACCAAGAAGGCTTGAAGCTTTATCCCGAACATTATGAAGCTTGGTTCAACTTAGGAAATATTTATGCTGTTTATGAGGATTATTTTTCAGCAGTAGATTCTTATGAACACGCGATTAAACATAACCCAAAATTTGTTATGGCAAGAATGAATTTGGGTATAGTTTATTCGGAAGATTTAGGCTTTTTTGATGAAGCAATCGACCAATTCGACACAATTACTCAATTAAAAATTTGGAAACTTTGGATTCCGTTTGTTTATTCTAATATAAAAAGTGTTAGAGCAAACCGTGGGATTGCTTATTATAACAAAGGTGTAGCTTACAAGCAAAAAGCTATGTATCTGCCTCTTGAAAAGAAATATTTGGCGTACCAGTTTTTAGGCGATGCAATTGAAGCTTACACAAAATCATTGAAATTCTTGAAAAAGAATTATGATATCTATTACAATAGAGCCGTTACTCACCATTTACGTGGTGAATACAAAGAAGCAGGATTAGATTATTGTAGAGCAATTGATGTTGAACCGATGAGGTTTGACTCGCACTATAATTTGGCGGTACTTTTAAGACAATTGAACCGTTATAATGATTCTTTGAGCGAACTTCAAAAGGCTGCAATGCTTATAGTAGAAGAACCTGATTCTTCGACTTTACAATCTGCGTATATTTTTAATTTACTGAACGAAGTTTCAAGAAAACTAATCTCCAGTGACGATTATTACGCACAAAAAGTTACGGATGAGCCGACAGCGGGCATAAGTTATACTTATGTGAACGGCAAAATTGTTCCTGATGAAGAATTTGATAAAGCAATTCTAAAGAATTTCAGAACATGTTCGGGTTTTGAATATTTTAAAGATGAAGAAATTGATGAGGATAATGATTTTTAATGGAAAATAAAGAGCTTCATTTTTTGACAAAAATTTCAAATATTTTAGTAAAAGAAGTTGATACTGCAGAATTAGCATTAGAGTTAAAAACTGTTTTAGAAACTTATGTAAAAATTAATAATCTTAAAGTTTTTGTTTTTGATAACGTAACTTCTACAATGCGCGATTGTGCTGACAGTTGGAAGGTTATTGAAGATGATTCAGAGATTTATTCAGCGTTTGAAAAGATAAAAGAACATGATTTTGTTATAAATTCTAAAGCATACAAACTCCCTCCTTCTATCGGAGAAGTTACGCTTAAAGTAAGTTCGTTAGTTATGCCAATGCTTAAAGAAGGTAATGTATTTGGGCTTATTGAATTGGAATTTGATAATGATACTTCTATTGATATGGAATTTCTATTCTTGATGAGGATTTTTGCAGCGCAAGCTTCATTAAAACTTCAAAATATAATTTTGAATGAACAATCAAAGATTAATGTAGAATTCCATGATTCAATGAAAAATATTGCAAAAATTATTGAAACACAATATGAATTAAACTACATTGTACCTTTGATAGGTGAAATGCTTGATAGATTTATTTCAGACCATTTGATTTATGTTTTCTTAAAACAGGATAACGAGTTCAAACTTGTTTGGCCAAAAGCTTGTAAGGACAAAAGAATTTATGAAACGCTTAAACAACTGACTCCTGAAACAAATTATATTTTGACTTCTGACGATAAAATCGGTGCATTCCCTCTAACATCGGACGGTGAAATTACAGGCTGTATTGTTGCAAGAAGCACTTTAGACAAGCTTTCTAAACGTGATATAAGTTATTTGGAGCAACTTACAAGACAGTCAGCGATTACAATAAATCGTGCAAACACTTATTCAAAAGTTTTGCAATATGCGACATTAGATGCCTTAACAAATTTAAACAACAGACGCCAATTTGAAGTGCGTTTGAAACAAGAAATCGCAACAACAAAGCGTCAAAAAAATCCGCTTTGTGCAATGATGGTTGATATAGATTTCTTCAAAAAAGTAAACGATACGTACGGGCATGCAAGCGGTGATGCAGTTTTAAGAACTGTTGCATCTATTATAAAAGAGCATTTAAGAGAATCCGATATTCCATCAAGATATGGCGGAGAAGAATTCGCTGTTCTTCTTCCTTATACACATATTGAGGAGGCTAAAATTGTCGGAGAACGCTTGAGAAAGGCTGTTGAAACGACACCAATTCCTATTGACAAAAAAAATATAAATGTGACAATAAGTATGGGTTTAGCCGAATTTAGTCCTCAAGAAACTGGTGAAGATTTGTTCAAACGCGCAGACAGTGCGTTATACGAGGCAAAAGAAAGCGGAAGGAACAGAGTATGTGTAGATTTAAGTGTAAATCACTAGACGATACAAAAAAATTGGCTTATAAATTTGCAAAGCTTGTAGAAAATGACGGCTGTTTTGTAAACCTTTTTGGTGAAATCGGCGCAGGAAAAACTGCATTCGTAAAACTTGTTGCAGAAGCATTGGGCATCAAAGAAAAAGTTACAAGCCCAAGTTTTGTAATTTTGAACGAATATTATAGCGCATCTATTCCTGTTTATCATTTTGATTTGTATAGACTTGAACATGCCGGCATTAAAACAATTACGGATGAACTCAGAGAATATTCTACCGGTAAAAAAATTACTTTTGTAGAATGGGCAGAATTTTCTCAGGGCGAATTGCCGTTTGAAAGACTTGAAATAAACGTAACTTATGATGATTCTGACGACAGCAGAATTTACGAATTTAAATCTATTGGAAAAGATAAAATTTTGGAAGGACTAAAAGATTGAAAATATTAGCATTTGACACTTGCTTAGATAAGACATACATAACTTTAGCAGAAGATGATAAGGTTTTGAGAAGTGAAACAATAGTTTCTGATGGACAAAATTATCATTCTGCATATTTGATTTCAACTATTGTTAAAGTGTTGAAAGAATTGAATTTGACGCCAAAAGATATTGATATGATAGCAACTGATATCGGGCCCGGAAGTTTTACGGGAATCAGAGCCTGTACAACAGTTGCAAGAGTACTTGCACAACAACTTGATATCAAGGCTGTTGGAGTTTCTTCTCTTGAAATTCTTTCTAAGATTTTGGGCGGTAATGATTTGGTTGCACTTGATGCAAGAAAAAATAAAGCCTATATTTATGACGGTGATATTAAAGGCGCAATTGAATTGGAACAAGTAGACGAACTTGTTAAGGGACGCACTTTAATTACTGACAATAGCTTGCTTGAAAGATTCAGCCAATATACGGATAAAGCTGTTTCTTATCAGGTTTCAGATTATCCGTTGGGAGAAATTTTGGCAAAATTGGCTTATGAGAAAGCTATTAATAACGACGAAACAGATTGGCGGAAACTCAAACCACTTTATATTCAACCGCCACCTGTTTTTGGGAAATAAAAATTATGATATTATAACAATGACGGAAAAGGAGAATTAATATGTTAACTAAAAATTCATCATTAAGAACAGTTTTTTCAGGTGTAGATTTTTCAAAATATTCATCTAAGACATCTGAATTTGTAAGTGAATTTTCTTCTCGTGCAAACAAAGAAGGTAAATTCTTAAACTGGGTAAACTTACCACAAGAACAATTAAAAAGATTAGACGACATCTATTCTTTAGCATCAAAATTGAAAGCTCAAACAGGTGTTAATAAGCTTAGCGTTATGGGTATTGGCGGTTCTAAACACACAGTAGAACACATGCTTGGTATCAACGGTTTGAACATCAATTCTGATTCAATTTTCTTCTATTCAGATGTTGATTCAATCAGCTTGGCAAGATTTTTACACAAATTAGGCAACGATGTTTTATCTTCAAACTACCTAATCGCTTCAAAATCAGGCTCAACATTTGAAACAAAAGACGGTTTCTTGAGAATTCAAAAAATGTTAGAAGATGCTTATATGGCTAAAGGTCAATCAGAAGAAGAAGCTAAAAAATCAGCAGCTAAACACTTTATCGCTGTAACAGATAAAAACGCTGAAAAGAGCGAACTTAGAAGAACATCTAATGAAAACGGCTGGTTGGGTGATTTATTTATCCACGATGACGTTGGCGGAAGATTCTCTGCATTTGATGACCACGCTTTGTTCACACTAGCATTTGCAGGTATGAAACAAGAAGATATGGCTTCAATGTTACGTTCTGCTCAAGAAATTTCTTCTCAATCACTATCTGCTGATTTAGAAATCAATGACGCATTAAAAGAAGGTATCTTCTGGGCAGATGCTAAACTTAACGGCATTGCAGCATCTGTTCACCAATACATGGGTTCAATGTTTGAAAACACAGTTTACTGGCATGCTCAAATGCAAAATGAATCTGTAAAAGATACGTTGAAACAAATTGCAAAAGTTCCTGATGCTATGCACCACTCAGCAGAAGCACACTTTAACCCTGCAAACAAGTTAGTTTTCGCACTTACAGTTCCTATGGATAACGGTGTTTGTGCAGAAAACGCAGAAGCTTATATTGGTGCTTTGACTAAGTCTTATGAATCAACAGGCGCATTCTTTAAAGAATATGTTGAAACAAATTCTCTAGGCTTAACCCCTGAAGCAGCAGGTGCAGTAACTCAATTAAGAGCATTTGCAACTTGCTACCAAGAAATCGTTGAAGCAGTTATGCAAAATAAACAACTTCCGGAAGTTCTAGACAGCGTACTTCAACCACACGTAGAATTCTACAAAAAGAATTTGAAAGGTGGAGTAGTTGTTCCAGGTAGAATTTCATAATTAAAACTATAAAATCAGATAAAAGCGGGATAGTTCTTATTATCCCGCTTTTATTTTTCATTACAAAAAATTACAAAAATTGAAAAATTTTAAATTGTTTGTTACAATTCTTAATAATACGGTTCAAAAAAGGCAATTTTTTATGAGTTAAATACTTTATATATACATAAGAGATAATTAACCATAAGAGAGGCAATACAAAATGACAACTGAACAAAAAAAGAGATTTACTGTTATTTCAAATAATGATTTTAATCATTCGGAAAAAGAACGACATCGAACATATCAGACAAATCCATTGAAAGAAAAACTGATGAAATTCACAAACGAAGAAGCAGGAAAGAAGTTTGGAATTGAAGATTTGCTAAAATGGTAGCATTGGTGCAAAAAATTGCACTCTACGTAGGCAAAATACTGATAAAGCGAGTGGCAACGGAAAAGGAAAAAGAGGAAAATGGTTTAAATGTACCAGATTAAAAACAGAATATACCCCGACTTTGACAAAACACAAAAAAGCGGGGTATGTAATTATTTAAGGGCGTTAGTGAAACAAAATTTAGGTTTAACTTGTTCAGAAATATTGAACAAGTTTCTTGATGATGAAAAATATTATTTGGCACAAAATGCATCTAGATTTCCTTTTTTAGAAAATATAATTGATAATAGAGATTTTTTACATGATACAGAAGATTATATCAAAGAATGTATCAAATATTATGAGTATAAAGAAAAACAAAGACCAATAATTGAGGCTAACAAAGAATTTGAAAAGAGAAAAAGAAAATTTTTGCAAGAAGTTAAAATGTCAAAAGAAAAACCTACAAAAAAACAGCTTTACTATTACGACAGATTGTGCAAAAAATATTCTTTAGAAAAGAAAAATGTAGAAGAGTTATCAAAACTAGATTTGAGAGATGAAATAGAGAGAATTTTAAATGAACATTCAGACGATTACAAAAATGTTGATTGATGCAGGGATTGAACCTAATGAAGCAAAAAAAGAAATAAAAATGCTTCTTGAACATTTTTGTCACTATACAGAACTTGATAGATGTAAAGGGGTAGAACTAAGTGAAAAACAGCTCGAGAGTTTGAAAGAAAAGGCTGAAAAGCGTGCAAATACAAAACTGCCAATTCAGTACATTATCGGAGAAGCTTATTTTATGGGCGAATTTTTCAAGGTAACACCTGATGTTTTAATTCCTCGTGATGAAACAGAGCTTCTTGTAAGAAAAGCAATTGAGTTTATTCATCAAGACAATTTAAAAGAAGTTTTGGATATAGGAACAGGCTCGGGCTGTATTGCTTGCACTATTGCCCATAAAACCGATGCAACGGTTTTGGGTGTTGATATTTCATCTGATGCATTAAGAGTCGCTTTAGATAATGTAACAATGCTTGGAATTAATAATCGTGCCGTTTTTAGAAAATCTGATTTATTTTCTAAAGTCAGAGATGATGAAAAATTTGATATGATAATTTCAAATCCGCCATATATTCCACTCGGCACAATATTATCAAATGAAGTAAATTATGAACCACAAATAGCGCTTTTTGCGGATGAAAACGGACTTAGATTTTATCGAGAAATCGTAGAACAAGCTCCCGAGTTTTTGAAACCAAACGGCAAATTGTTGTTTGAACTTGGAATTGGAGAAGCAGGCGCTGTAAAAAGTTTTATGGAAAAAGATTTTAAGGATATTGTTGTTGAAAAAGATTTGGCGGGAATAGATAGAATAATCTATGGAACATTAAAATAATGTAGTTGGGCAAGTATGCCCAACCGACATTAAAAAATTTCTTAAAAGCAGGATTGCCACAGGCTAATCGCCCTCCACTACTATCCAAAATTAATTCTCATCAAATGAACGACAATCGCGTCGCGAGCGTGCAGCGTTTAGCTGCGATAGCGAGCGCAAGAGTGCGGGTTCACCCGCTACATCCATTTTGTTCAACGCTCGTAAGAGCGTAGGAAGCGGTAGCGTGTTTTCTCTTTCTTTTGGTACTTTTTTTTCTCTTTACATCGCATATAAAGAGAAAGAAAAGTACATTTAAGAATAAACTTTTTATTTCAAAATAATCCTTACTTTTTTCTTCTTTGAAAAAGCAAGAAGAAAAAAGTAACAAAAAAGAAGAAACTTTAATCGTTTTCTACAACCTAACGGTTGTGGTCTGAATGGATGTTGCAGGCAGAGCCTGCTCTCTCTCGCTCACTATCGCAGCTAAGCGCTGCACGTTCGCGGCGCGATTGTCGTTCATTTTAAGTTTTTGACACAATATTGTAACCTAATTATATTGATTTTATTTTAGTAAGTAGGTCAGGCAATGCCTGACAAAATTTTTATTTATTGTCTATCCTTACATAAATCGGATGATACGTAAGCGTTGGAATTCCTGAACAAAAATTATTATATCCGTTTTCAAACTTTTGCATGTCCGTTTTTGTCCAAGAAACCATCTCTAAAGCATTGACACCCGTTGATTTTATGTGTTTCAAGATATCTTTTGGTGTTTTAAATGCCATAACGTGCATTTCTTGCTCCACAATATTTTTGTAATCTTTTATAATTTCCTGCAATTCTTTTGCTGAATAATAAGGCAATGTCTTTCCCAAAACAAAATTCACTTCTCTAAAATTTTCAGGTCCAAATGTTGAAAACAACAAAACTCCGCCATCGTTAAGTTTTGAAACAAGCAGTTTTATAAAGCTTTCCAAATTTTCAACCCATTGAAATGCAGCATTTGAAATTATTAAATCATACTTTTTGTCACTATTTTCAACAGCTTTTTCAATATCAGCGGGAATAAAATTAATTTTTGGATTAATTTCTTTCACGTATTTTTCGCAAGATTCAACAATATCGTTTGCCGTATAAGTTTTAAAATTAAAATTGTCATTCACAAGTTGTGTCAAAAAACCTGTTCCACAGCCAATTTCCAAAATATCATTAAAGTCTTTTCTATCTAAGAACGATAGAAGTTTTTCAGCCATTTTCTTTTGAATTTTTGCGTTGTCATTGTATGTATCAAGATTTTTGGCAAATCTTTTTTGAATCAAATCTTTGTTCATAAAAGTTCACTCCACTTGCTGAACAATTTGAACGGACAATGACCGCTTTTCAAATTCGCTTCTTTTTTCCAGAAAGCTTCTTGATTTTTTGTAGGAATAATTTTATCCGTATTGCTTATCATGACTCGATTGTATTCAAAATCCATATTCGCTTGATAATTTTTTAATGCTGAAAGTTCTGTTTTTTGATTTTCAAATTCTCTTGAAACATTCGGCAAATCTTCAGGATTAGAAAACATATTGTTGATAAATTTTTCTCTGCCTTTTGGACTGAAACCTTTTATTGTCAAATCATAAATTCTTGTCGGAATTCCAAATTCATTGTCTATCGGTTTAAGTGTTCCATTTATGGCAGTTTTGCGAATATAATCAATGTCAAACAAAGTTGCACACATAACTCCCATTGACCAAGCAACAAGATATTTTTTTGCGTAGCCATCTATTACACTCCAATCAAACTCAAGATTGTTATAATCATAAATCATAATAACGTCGTAGTTTTCAGACTTCAAGTGTGAAACAACGCTTTCATCCATTCCCCAACCGTTAAAAAACAATATCAACTCTTCATTATTTTTTTTGTTCAGCCACTTATATTTCATAAGTACATTTTAGCACGAAAACTTTAAGAGGATTACCTAATCCCCAATAGAGAATAAAAGTTATTAATATTCATTAAATTTTCCTTATTGGGAAATTTTTACAATAATCAATGCTTTTTGCAACATAATTTCCCTATTGGGAAGTTTCTAACTAAATCCGAGTTAAACTCTTAGTCAAATTATATACCAATTCTAATTTTTCTGAATTTTCACCAATGAGTGCTAAATTTTGAGCAATTGCATTCTTCAATTCTTGTGCATCTTTTACATTGTTGGTTGCAAATAATTCTTCGGAAGTTGTTTCTAAAGCACAAATTAGTTTATCAAGAGTTTCTGCTGTTACAAAATTTTCACCAACCTCTATACTACTCAGTGCCTTTTGTGATATATCAACTATTTCAGAGAGTTTATCCTGTGTATAACCTTTCGCTAAACGCATTCTTTTTATTTTTTTACCTAATTCTTTTTTTATACCCATTTTTACCACTCTGACTTATTAAAAACATTCTAAATAGTATTTAAAAGTATTTTATATTAAGTTTTGTAAACTCTAAACCTATTGTAAATTGTATAGTTGAGCTATTTAGCATTATTAATTCTAAAAATTAAGCAATTTTTCTTTTCCCAAAAACTTTATATATACATAACAACCATAATATTTACACGAGATAAAAAAGGAGAAAAAATTATGACAACAGGATTTAATTCAAGTTTATGGAACAGAACAATTAAACAACCACAAATCGAACAAACCGTTAAAAATGGAAAAATGTACGAAACTCAAAAATTGGATGGTAAAATTATTAGAACTTCAATTTTTGAAGATTTAAATCACGATGGAAAATTTTCAGAAAATGAAATTGTTCAAGTTGAGCAATACGAATACAGAGAAGATGGCAGTTTAAAAGCCAGAAAAACTTATTTTGATGAAAACCACGACGGATACAGTGATGATAAATATTATTTGGATCAATACAATGAATATGGTCAACTTGATAAAATGATAGTAAAAAATGACAGAAATCTTCAAGAAATGAAACAAAGCGCTAAAACAGGCACTTGCTGTGATAAAACAGCTTTAGCAAATAGAAAAATGAATGCACATAGAAATGGCGATGACCACCTTATTTGTTACTAAAAGGATGCCGCATTAGGTAATTTCATCCGACACCAAATAAAGTACAAAAGTTGGATTTGACGAACATAGTTAAATCCAACTTTTGGCATTAAACAAAAGGTTAATTCTTTTCCATCTTTATGTTACAATCAAATAGCAAAAAGAAGGAGATTTATAAATGGCACAAAGAATAGGTGTTGACGTTGGCGGTACTAACGTTAAAATTGCGCTTGTAAGCGACAAAGGTAAAATTATTTACTCTAATTCTATCCCAACTCGCGCAGAAATGGGTTACGAATATACTATTAACAGCATGAAAGATGCTATCAGAGATTTATTGAAAGAAACTAAACTAAAAACAACTGATGTTGAAGCTATCGGTTTTGGTTTCCCCGGACAAATTGACTGCAAGAAAGGTATTGTAAGACTTGCGCCTAACATTCCGGGTTGGGTAAATGTTCCGATTGCTGAAATTATGGAAAAAGAATTCGGCATTCCTACCCGTGTTGATAATGACGTTAGAACAGCAGCTTTAGGTGAATTAAACTACGGCGCAGGTGTTGGTTGCGAAAACTTAGTTTGTATCACGGTTGGTACAGGTATCGGTTCAGGTCTTGTAATCAACGGTAAACTTGTTCGCGGTGCTAATAATGCTGCCGGTGAAATTGGTCATATTAAATTGAATATGCAAGGCGGGCCACTATGCGGTTGCGGTGACAGAGGCTGTTTAGAAGCTTACGCGTCAGGTCCAAGCATCGTAGCTTTAGCAGAAGAATATATAAGAGGCGGCAAATCTACTAAATATAGAGAACTTGCAAACCCTGATATCACACCTTACATAGTTGCAGTTGCAGCTAAAGAAGGCGACCCAGTTGCAAAACAAATTTTTAGAATTATGGGCGAATATATCGGGATGGGCTTAACAAGCGTAGTTAATTTACTTAATCCTGAAAAAATCATTATCGGCGGCGGCGTTGCTGATGCAGGTGATATTTTGTTAGACCCAATCAGAGAAACAATTGCAAAAAGAGCTATGACAATTCAAAAAGAAGTTGAAATTGTACCTGCTCAATTGGGTAATACTGCGGGCGTTATCGGCGCAAGCTTGTTGATTAAATCATAATTGCTTTAAAGTTCTATAAAAAAGGATGACTCTTAAAAGTCATCCTTTTTTTCTATTTATACATTAAAGCTCTACGCTTTTGCACATCTTCATTTATAAGATAATCTTCATAACGCATTTGATAATTCAAATATCCGTTTGGCGTAATTTCAATAATTCTATCAGCAACTGTATTTATGAATTGATAGTCTTGTGAAGTAAATAAAACCGTACCCGTATAATCAATAAGTGCGTTGTTTAAAGACGTAATTGCTTCCAAATCCAAGTGGTTTGTAGGTTCATCAAAAATCAAAACATTTGATTCTTCAATCATAGTTTTTGCGAACATGCAACGAACTTTTTCGCCACCCGATAAAACATTTACGGATTTTTCTGCGTCTTCTCCGGAAAACAACATCCTACCTAAATATCCTCTTAGAAAACTTACGTGTTGTTCTTGCGAAAATTGTGCAAGCCATTGAATTAAGTTTTTATTCGTATCAAAAAATTCTCCATTATCTTTCGGGCAATAAGAATGAGTTGCAGTAACGCCCCAAGTTACAGAACCTTCATCAGGTTCAATTTTTCCTTCCAATATTTCAAAAAGCGTTGTTACAGCAAGTTGATTTTTAGAAATAAATGCGATTTTTTCACCTTGGCGGACATCAAAAGACAATGCCTTAATAAGAAGTTCGCCGTTTATAGATTTCTTTAAGCCTTGAACTGTTAAAACATCTTTCCCCGGCATTTTTGAGAATTTAAAATTTATGCTCGGATATCTTCTTGTAGAAGGCTTAATATCTTCCAGAGTCAATTTTTCAAGCATATTTTTTCTGGAAGTTGCTTGTTTAGCTTTAGACGCGTTTGCACTAAATCTTGCAATAAATTTTCTAAATTCTTCTGCTTTTTCTTCGAGCTTTTTATTGCGTTCTTCTTTTTGTTTCATAATTAAAGCGCTTGCTTGAGTCCAAAACGAATAGTTCCCGGTATAAAGCTGAATATTTCTAAAATCAATATCCGCAATATGCGTGCAAATTCTATCCAAAAACTTTCTATCGTGCGAAACAACAATTACTGTGTTTGGAAAATCAATCAAAAAGTCTTCTAACCAAGTAATTGTCGCCAAATCCAAATGGTTTGTAGGCTCGTCCAAAAGCAGAATATCAGGAGTTCCAAAAAGAGCTTGAGCCAATAATACTCGAACTTTTTCACTGCCTGAAAGATCTTTCATTAATGAATAATGTAATTCTTGCGGAATTCCTAAATCATTTAATAAAGATGATGCATTGGATTCAGCCTGCCAGCCGTCCATTTCTGCAAATTCGGTTTCTAAATGTGCAACTCTTATTCCGTCTTCATCATTGAAATCAGGCTTCATATAGAGAGCATCTTTTTCTTTCATCACGTCATAAAGATGTTTATGCCCCATAATTACAGTGTCAATTGCAGTAAATTCATCAAACTCAAAATGGTTTTGTTTTAATACCGCAATACGTTGCCCTTTTTTAACATGGACTTCACCGCTTGTAGGCTCTAAATCACCTGAAAGCACTTTTAAGAATGTACTTTTTCCGGCACCGTTTGCACCTATAAGACCGTAACAATTGCCTTCAGCAAATTTTATATTAACATTTTCAAATAATGGTTCTGTGCCAAAACGCACGGTTAAATTTTCTGTCGTAATCATAATGTTACAAGTATAACACAAGCATTTTGTTTAGGCATCTTATTTGTATTTATCCTGTCTTTACCACCCTCATCAGAGAAGAAGAAATACGGATATCGTTCAATCATAATCGCTTAACCCAACAAACGAAAACATTGCATCATAATAGTCTAAGAAATACCAAATTGGTTATAACTTTTTGCAATGTTATCCATGTTACGTTTTGTAAACCATCCTATCCCTTTATTTTCGCCATTTAGTATAACTTATCTACAACTAAAGTATAAAATTTTCAAAAAACATTAAAGTTTTTAAAATTTGTGCCGTTATACATAATATAAGAAGAATTATTTTGTAGGAAGGAATATTATGACAGATAAAGAAGAATTGGGTGCATCACTTTTCAGCCGTTCAATTGACTTAATGGAAGATGATCCGCTTGAAGAAATTTTCGCTCTAAACTTAGGCGATTTTATTTCTGAGTACCTAATATCAGAAGATTTGGCTAATAAAATCGGCAAGGATGTCAAAGACAAAACAACAAAACTAAAATCACAATTAAAAGAGCTTGTGTCTATTTATTCTTTAGATAACACGCTTTGTGTTTTAGGCTTTAACTCTCAGGATGAGTATGTTGTTTATAATTCTATTGCAAAAACGTTGACTCAGATTCTTGATGTTGACGCATGCCACATTTACCTGACAAAAGAATTCACAAAAGGTTTGAATATCGAAAACAAGATTTTAGGACTTGCAGGTTCTTCAATAGAATTTGATGAAGATATTTATGCGAAAAAATTAAGTTACGCAGAAAATGATAAATCAATCGTTGTTAAAGCGTTCAAAACCCTTGAAACAGTACAAATTAAAGATATTACAAATATTGATAATTTTACACCTAAGTACGAATTAAAAGAATTTGATGTTAAATCTTTAGCAATAGTTCCAATGCACAACAATGCGCATGTAGTTGGTGTTATTGTAATTGAAAATTACAAAGAAAAAACAATTAAGCGTGCTTACATGAATCTTCTTGAAACAATCGGACGCTTGTTTGGCACATCAATGCACTTACAAAAAGTGATAGACGAAACAAACAATTTAATTAATTCAGAAGATGTTATGGCAGAAGAATTACAACATCAAAGAGCCGAATTAACTGCACTTATTGGAGATTTAGGTGTTCAACAACAAGCCTTTGTTGAAAAACTGGCAAAAGCGGTTGACGAAAAAGGTCAATACAAAGTTGCACACTCACAAAACACTGCAGAGCTTTCTCGCAAACTTTGTCGTCAACTTGGTTTGAATGAAAAAACAACTGATTTGGTTTACTATGCCGGTTTATTACAAAATATCGGTAAAATAACTCTTCCTGAATCTTTGTTCACAAACAAAGGCAAACTTTCAAAAGAAGAATGGGAAAAATTACAAAACCATCCAAATGTTGGTGTAAACTTGCTTATGAATATCAACTTCTTGTCAGAAGTTATTCCTTATATTCATTACCACAAAGAACGTTGGGATGGCGGCGGTGAACCTGAAGGTTTGAAAGGAAATTCAATTCCATTTGGTTCAAGAATTATAGCAGTTGCAGATGCTTATACAGCAATGACTTCAGACCGTTCTTACAGAAACGCTATGGATAAAGATGAGGCATTGTCCGTTATTAAATCAGAAGCAGGCATCAAATGGGATCCTGTTGTTGTAAATGCTTTATTTGAAGTAATAAACGGCTAAATACAAGTAAATAGAATTAAAAAGTTTTTGCTTTCCATGTTTTTGTTATAATTTTACTATCGTATTTTGATATTTTATACGAAAAGGAGAGTTTTGATATGGATAGACAAAAACCGCATGAACAGGATAAAATGGAACGCAGAAATAATTTTCTTCCGGTCGAAGAAAATTTTACGGAAGAACAAGCAAAGGCCGAAGCTTCCAGATGTTTAAACTGTAAAAATCCACGATGTGTAAAAGGATGCCCTGTAAATATCCATATTCCTGATTTTATAAAAGCTGTTAAAGAAGATAGACTTGATGATGCAGGTGAAATCATAAGACAAACAAGCATGTTACCTTCTGTTTGTGGAAGAGTTTGTCCTCAAGAAAGACAATGCGAAGGTAGTTGTGTTTTAGGTATTAAAGGCGATGCGGTAGCTATCGGTGCACTGGAAAGATATGTTGGCGACAATACTTCAGCTAAAACACCTGAAATTGTTCCATCCGGTAAAAAAGTTGCAATTATAGGTTCAGGCTGTGCAGGCATGACAGCTGCGTGCGATTTGAGAAAAGCAGGTCACGATGTAACCATCTTTGAAGCTTTACACAAATTCGGAGGGGTTTTAAGATATGGTATTCCGCCATTCAGACTTCCTAGAACAGTTCTTGACAGAGAAATTGAATCTCTTAAAAACATGGGCGTTAAATTTGTAAAAGACGTAGTTGTAGGTAAATCAATAACTTTAAAGCAACTTCAAGAAGACGGATTTGACGCTATATTTATTTGTTCCGGTGCAGGTTTGCCTAAGATGATGCATATTAAAGGTGAAAACTTGAACGGCGTATTTTCAGCAAACGAATTTTTAACTCGCGTAAATTTAATGCACGCAAACGAAGAAAATTCTGCTACTCCGCTTAGAGTCGGCAAATCAGTTGCCGTAATCGGCGGTGGAAACGTTGCAATGGACGCGGCAAGAACAGCTGTTAGAGTTGGTTTTGAAAAAGTTTATATTGTATATAGAAGAACAGAAACTGAACTTCCTGCACGTTTAGAAGAAATCAGACACGCAAAAGAAGAAGGCGTTATATTCCAATTCTTGCATGCGCCATCTGAAATTCTTGAAAAAGACGGTTATGTTGCAGGCATGAGATTTGAAATTATGGAACTTGGCGAACCTGACGAATCAGGCAGACGTAAACCTATTGGTACAGGAAGATTTACGGATTTGGATGTAGATACAGTTATTGTAGCTCTTGGAACAGGTCCAAATCCTATCATTCAAAAATCTGCTCATTTAGATGGTTTAGACTTTGCACTTGATAAAAAAGGCTATTTCACAGTAGATGCTGAAACAAGAGAAACTTCAATCTCTGCTATCTTTGCGGGAGGCGACGTTGCACCGGTCGGGGAATCTAATGCAATCAATGCAATGGGCGCAGGAAAGAAAGCAGCCAAAGCAATTAATGAATATCTCGCTAACAAATAATTTACAATATCACGGTTTTATGATATAGTTTTGATGTTATATATTGCTGATATTGTGATTAAACATAGATAATCACGAAATTAAGAGGGCTTTTTAATGCTTATAGAAAAATATTTGGAAGTTGTAGTTAAGCAAAGAGGATCAGATTTGCACATTTCTGCAGGACTTCCACCTGTTGTTCGTATAGACGGAAACTTACAAAGAATGGATGTTCCTGCTCTTAAACCGGAAGAAGTTGAACTTCTTTTATTCCCAATGCTTAATAAGGAACAAAGACGTAAACTTGAACAAGACTGGGAATTGGACTTTTCATACGGCATCCAAGGTTTAAGCCGTTTTAGGGTAAATATTTATAAAGATAGAGGAAATTATGCGGCTGCGTTTCGTGTAATCGCATCAAAAGTGCCTTCTTTTAAAGAATTAGGTTTATCTGATACAGTTAGAAAAATTGCAGAAAAACCACGCGGTTTGGTTCTTGTAACAGGTCCTACCGGTTCTGGTAAATCAACGACCTTGGCTGCAATGATTAACTACATTAACGAAACTCGTTCTGAACACATTTTGACGATTGAAGACCCTATCGAGTTTATTCACCCGTCAAAACGTTCGGTTATTCACCAAAGAGAATTGGGACAAGATACTAGAAGTTTCGCTAACGCGCTAAAATCAGCACTTCGTGAAGACCCTGATATCATCCTCGTAGGTGAAATGCGTGACTTGGATACAATCCGATTAGCGTTGACAGCTGCTGAAACAGGTCACTTAGTATTTGGTACTTTGCACACCTCTTCAGCATCTCAAACAATCGACCGTATCATTGACGTATTTCCAGAAGGTCAACAACAACAGGTTCGTGTACAGCTTTCAAACTCACTTGTTGCAGTATTTTCACAGACTTTGTTACCACTTCTTCAAGCTGATGGCACAAAACAAGGTCGTGTAATGGCACAAGAAGTTATGTTGGTAATTCCTGCGATTGCAAACTTAATTCGTGAAGCAAAAGCCGCTCAAATTTATTCAACAATGCAAACAAACTCAGGTTTTGGTATGCAAACTCTTGAAATGTCACTTCGTGACTTGTATATGAGAAAGAAAATCACTTTGGAAGATGCTCTTGCTCGTTCTAGCCGCCCTGAAGAATTCAAGAGAGGCTTACAAAACTCTTAGAAATTTAAATCATAAAAAATTTTTAAAAGTATCAAATATAAATAAAAACCTCAAAACCTATAAATATAAAATTTGGTTTTGAGGTTTTTACTCATCAAAAAATATACTTTATAAAAATTTCTTCACTTATTTTTTTCGGCAGCGCATTTTTGTTTTGTAAAAATTTATATCCTTTTGACGCATCATCTTTTGGAGTTTCTTCACTCAAATCTTTTGGCGCTGGTGTATCTTCTTTTTTGGGTAAAGTTACACCATCTCCTGTTTTTTTTATCATCTTCTAAATAATTACCATATCCACTTTCTGAAAGAATATTTCTTTTATATTAAAGATCTGCTTTATTTAAATCTCCTTTTGAATTTTTCAACATTGCCGCCAAAGCAGTTGCTTCCGCATCCGTATCAATTGTTTTTTATCTCCCATACCTTTTGCAATACGTTTTACGGCTAATATTATTAAGAAATTGTAACAATATATCGCCTACGGCTCGAACCCTCACCCGAAAATCTAAGTTTCGGGTGGGGGTTCGAGCCATAGGCGACAGATTCAATGTCATAAATTGTTACAATTAATATTTTTTAAATTAACGTTTTTGTGCTACAATAATATCAATATTGCTGTGGAGTGGATAGTTGACAAAGTTGTCCGTTTTATATAAAAAAATTTTAATAACAACATTAGCTTTAGGCGCGATTTTGACGCCGAATTTAGCTTACTCTAAAGGCATAGATAAAACGACAGCGGATGCTTACAAACAAGAAAACGCCGCTGAACAGCAAGAATTAGATTATATTGAAGAATCAACCTACGATAGCAACACAGCATATATTAATGATATTGAAATTTTAGGTTCTAATATCATAAAACCCGAATACATTTTATCCAAGATGTCTTTGCAAAAAGGTGATTTGTACGACAAAGACCTTATGCAACAAGACTTGAAAACTATTTACAAGTTAGGTTATTTTACCGAGAAAATGAAAGCAATCCCTGTAAAAAATCCTAACGGTACGATTTCTTTAAAAATTATTTTAGAAGAAAATATCCCTGTAACAGACTTTACTATTGAAGGTAACACTGTTGTTTCAGGTGATGAAATCATGCAATATTTACTTCCATTGAAGGGCAAACCCCAAAATATCACAGCAATTAACCAAGCAATGGAGCAAATCAATCAGTGCTACTATTCTAAAGGATATATTCTTTCAAAAATTGACTCTATCTATGATGATCCTGACGGAACACTTAACTTGAGCATTACAGAAGGTAAAATCAATAAAATCATGATTACCGGTAATGAAAAAACGAAAGAGTATGTTATTGAGCGTAACATAATGACTGAACCCGGCACTGTTTATAACGAAAATCAAGTTAAGCAGGATTTGGTTAGATTGTATTCGACTCAAGCTTTCAAAGACGTAAACCGTACGATTGAAGTTTCAGAAGATGACCCTGATAAATTTGATGTAACAATCGAATTAAAAGAACAAAGAACTGCCTCTGTTTCAATTGGTGGCGGTTTGGATTCGGCAACAGGTGCATTCGGTTCGGCTGCGATTTCTGATAACAACTTCCGCGGAATGAACCAAAGAGTTTCATTATCAGGCATGGTAGGTTCAGGTATTTTAATGAGCGATTCTTCAATCAAGAGTCACATGAATTATCAAGCTGAATTAAGCTTTTTTGAACCACATTTCTTGAATGCTGACAATTCATTGATGAGCAAGATTTATTTCAGAGATTTAGGCAGTTATCAAATACCGTTAGCTGTTGAACGTAGAATAGGTCTTGAAGGTACAATTGCTCACAGATTGCGTTATAACAAAAATTTATCATCAACTTTTACAACCGGTGTTGAATACATCCATTTAAACGAAGGTGATGCCAATAAAATTGAAAGTCTTTACAAATCTCATGGTCTAGATATTGCTGACCGTGCAAAAGAATTGGAAGGCGGATTCTTCTTAAGATTAGCGCCTGGTTTAGCGTATGATTCCAGAGATTCAGCAATAAATCCTCGTCATGGAGCTTTGGCATCTGTAAGATATGAAGAAGCGTTCGGTTTGGACGGTTTTGGAAAAACCAACGGACGTTTGACAGGTATGGCTAAAAAATTCATACCGATTGCAAAGAAATCTTCTTTGACATTCACTGGACGTGGCGGTTTGAAAGTACACGGTTCCGATATGCCTGAAGTTATGGCTTATCGTTTAGGCGGACCATACACAATCAGAGGTTACAAAGTAAACGGTGTAGGTACAGGTACATCATTCATAATGGGTTCTGCTGAATTAGCAACTCCAATACCTTTTGTCGACAGATTAAAAGTTAATTTCTTGCAGAACTTGAGATTAACCTTCTGGGTTGACGCAGGCCGTATATTTGACCCGACAATTGCAAGTACATTATATGACAGACCAATTCAAGCAATTACAGCAGGTATCGGTTTGAAGATAAATATGCCGGGAATCGGACCATTGTCAGTCGATTATGGTTTCCCAGTTACAAATCCCGGACCAAACGGTTCTCCACACGGTTACTTTACGTTTGGTGTAGGCGACATGATGTACTAGGCGCATTAAGCTTAAAAATAAAGAAAATAGTGTATAATATAGATACAAGGAGGTTTTGTATGAAAAATTTTAAATTAGGTCTTGTGGCATTAGCTATGATGGCATTTGTTGGTGTTGCAAATGCTGGCGGTGTCGGATATATAGATTACGCAAAAGTAATTGACAACTATGATTATGCAAAACAAGTAACTAAAGAAGTTGATGCTAAAGGCTTGGAAATGCAACAATTCTTAGTTGATAAAGAAAAAGAATACAAAGCATTAGATACACCTTTAAAGAAACAAACTTTTGAAGAAAAAACAGCTGCTGAATTTAAAGCAAAAGAAACTGCTTATGTAACTCTAAAAAACAAAAGAGAACAAGAAGTTTTCACAAAAATCAAAGAAGCTGCAAAAGCTGTAATGGTTGAACAAAAACTTGATGCCGTAATGGACGTTAGAGGTGTTTTTGTTGGCGGCGTTGATATTTCAGACAGTGTAATCGCAAAATTAAAAGGTGCTAAAAAATAATGGATTTAATCGACCTAATCGAGAAAAAAAAGCATGGAAAAGCACACACCAAAGAAGAAATTCGCTTTATTGTTAAATCCTTAAACGGTGGAATTGTGCATGAAACTCAAATTGCTTCTTGGTTGATGGCTGTTTATTTTAAAGGCTTAAACGAAGCTGAAACAGCATATTTAACCGAAGCCCTTGCGGATTCAGGCAGCCGTGTAGATTTTGGCGAACTTTCTAATTTGATTGTGGATAAGCATTCGACAGGCGGAGTCGGTGATAAAGTTACCATAACTTTAATTCCTCTGCTTGCAGCTGCGGGAATTCCGATTGCAAAGCTTGCTGACAGAGGTTTGGGCTATGCTGCGGGAACCGTTGATAAACTTGAATCTATTCCATACTTTAAAACTGATTTGAGTGTCGATAGTCTTGTTAGTCAAGTAAAAGATATCAATTGCGTTATAGCTTCTCAAGCAGACGATTTAGCACCTGCTGATAAGAAACTGCAAGCAATCAGAAACTTGACCGGAACTGCTGACAGCGATGTTTTAATCGCTTCTTCAATTATTTCCAAAAAGATAGCTTCAGGCGCTAACAACCTGATTTTGGATGTAAAATACGGCTCTGGAGCATTTATGAAATCACCTGAAGAAGCAGTGCATTTGTCAAAATTGATGGTTAAAATCGGCAAAAATCTGAATAAGTCTATTATTGCGGTTATCACATCAATGGAACAACCGCTTGGACGCGCTATCGGCAACTCCTTAGAAGTTATTGAAGCAATTGAATTTTTGAAAGGTCGCATAGAAACCGGCGATTTGGCAGAACTTACTTATTATTTTGCTTCTTCTGCACTTGTATTTTTAGATATGTATGAAACAAGACAAGAAGCAGAAAAATATTTGCGAGATTTGATTCATTCGGGTAAAGCTCTTAATAAATTCCGTGAAATCATTGTTGCGCAAGGCGGTGACACAGCCGTTTTGGAAAACTATGATAAGTTTGAACTTCCGGCTTTTAAAATTGAATGCGAATCTAAAAAGAGCGGTTATGTTCAAAATATCAACGCTTTCAATATAGCACAAGCAGCTAAAGCACTCGGTGCAAGCAGAGAAAACAGTTCTAAGCCGATTGATTTGAGTGTTGGAATTTATTTGAACAAAAAAAGCGGTGAATATGTAAATAAAGGCGAAAACCTTTATACAATTTATTCTAACGACGAAGAAAAAACTAAAATTGCACAAAGATTTTGCGATGAAGCGTTTTCAATCAACGAAAGCAAGCCTTCTCACGTAAATTTGGTTTATGGTGTAATTGGAACAAATGACGAGGATAATGATGTTTAACAAAAAAATGCAATACGTTATTAAATCTGTACCGACTGACGACAAGCAAGCTTTAGAAGATTTGCTTAACGAAATGTCAGACGAGGGTTGGGATTTATACACAATGCATGAAGTTGAAACAGAAACTTCATACGATTTTAATTGCATTTTTATGCGCGAAAAGCAAGAAGAAGATACGACCGATTTGGACGATATTGTAAACATTACAAGCTTCAAATATCGTATGGAAAAAATGCTTGCAGCACCTTCCAGTCCTTACGCTTCTTGTAAAGAAATCCAATTAAAGATTTCCAATCAGAAAGAACGTATCAAGAAAATTAAATCACAATTAGAAAGTGATAATCTTTCTCCAGATGAAAAAAATCAATTAAACAATCAAATGTCAGACGAACTTAAACAGTTGGACTCTTTGAAACAAGCGCTTGTTAATGAAATTTCTCCTGAAACAATGTATTCTGAAATAAAGGAAGAAAAATTTGTAATTAATCTTTCAGAAGAAATTTTGGATGTAATTTCTATGGAAGAAAACGACAATTTGCTTGCTGAAACAGTTAAGGTTAGACAAGAATTAACGGAAACCTTAGGATATGTAATTCCGCATATTCATTTCCACAACAGTGATGAACTTATGCAGAATGAATTTAATATTAAAATCCACGACATTGAAGTTTTCCGCTCTGTTGTATTTCCTGATTTTGTTGCTTTTTATAAAGATGATTTGAAGGGCTATAAACTCACTGACAATGATTATCAGCTTGTGGACGAAATTACGGGCAAAAAATTGGTTTGGATACAAAAAGACAAGGTTAAAGATTTTTGGATAAAAGGAATGAGCCCTGCCGAATATATAGGCGAAGCAATTAAATACATTGCAGTGCGTGAAGTTTCGGATATTATGGACTATAACGACATAAACAAATACGTTGAAAAAGTTATAGAAACAAATTCTTTCCTTGTTGATAATATTATTCCTGATTTTATCACAGCGTCTGATTTAAAGTATTTGTTGACTTGCTTAATCAGAGAACGAGTTTCAGTTAAAAATATTGTTTATATCTTTGAAAAAATCAATGATTACGCTAATGAACCTACAAAAGAAGATTTGCTAGATAAAGTCAGATTAGCTTTATCTAAACATATCGTAAAAGATTTAGCAGAAAATAACGAGCTGAAAGTTATTGAATTTTCTGATGAAACTTTAGACAAGATTTATTCTTTCTTTAAAGAAGATGAAGACGAAGCAATTGTAAGAATTGAAGCAGACCAAGTTCAAGAAATTGTTGATAAGATTGCAAAATTTGCAAAATCTAAAAAGATTACAAACCCGACTCTTGTTGTTCCAATGGATATCAGACACATGGTGTTTGTAATATTGGCTGAATTTGTAAGAAATATAACAGTTTTGGCGCACGAAGAACTTGTAAGCGATTATAATATTAAGTTTGTAGGTAAAATATAAAAAGTTTTTGGTGCAAAAAATTGCACCCTACAATTGTTAAATATAATGCGTTTATAGCTTATAGGAGTTGTTTTAATGTTAAACTCATTGGTAAATTATTATATCCTAATATACTTTAATATATTGCCTTTGATCGCAATTTTGCTGTTACTTTTTGCTGTTTCTCAAATAATAAATAATAAAAATCGCTTGATAATGATAATTATTGCAAGTTTGTTAATTTATTCTTTTATTCCTTATTGTTTTGCACAAAAATCAAACGCGTTAGCAAAAGATAAAAATTTTGATGCAGCTATAAAAACTCAAGCTTTAGCTGCAAAACTGACAATTAATCCTCTTTCTAAAAACATGTTTTATAATACTTTGGCCTGTTGGTATTTTAGAGTAAATGATATTTCTTCGGCTAAAGAAGCCCGAAAAAAAGCTACAAAACTTATTAATACTCAAAATATTGCAACGACTCTTATTTTGAGTAAATATTATACTAATAACAAAGATTATAATGAAACTCGAAGAATCTTATTAGAAAGAAGCTATGTAGAAACAAATCCTGTTGATAAAATGGCTATTTATAGTCTTTTATCGGATATCTATATAGAAGCAAAAGCTTACCCTTTGGCATTTGAAACAATAAACAATTATGTGGCGATATATAATGCAAATAGTGCCTATTATCGTTCTCCGGCTCCTTGCAAAATGATAAAAAAACGTCTTGAAGTAGCAAAAATATTGAATAAAAAAGATATTACAGAAAAAGATCGCATATATCTTACACAATTTTGCAAGGGATATTAGTTAAATAAAATGCGTTCAATTTTAGATATTTATTCTAATATTTCAGCACCTTTTTGTTCTACTTTAAGAGTTCTAATATCAACTTTTACGCTTTGCGGTTCCCAAATTTCTTTAACCGTTGATTTAATTTTGTCCAAATCATACTTATGAGAAATTATTAATAATGTTGGACCGGCACCGGAAAGCACACAACCTAATATACCATCTTCATGTTTAAAAGCTTCCATGATTTCTTTCATGCCAGGAACAAGCTTTTCTCTGAATGGTTGATGTAACTTATCATGTAATGCTGCTTTCATCAACTTTTCATCTTTTGTATCAACTGCCTCTATAAGCATTGCCAAGTGTTTTGCATTATAAACCGCATCCTGTAAAGGAACACTTGTTGGCAACACCGAACGTGCAATGTTTGTCGACAATTCAAAATCAGGAATACAAACTGTTATGTCCCATTCATTAGGCCAATTTAATTTTCTGTAAACAATTGAACCATCATCCTCTTGAGAAGCCAATACAAAACCTCCCAATATGGCAGGTGCAACATTGTCAGGATGTCCTTCTACTTCTGTTGCAATTGATAAAAGCGCCGTTTCATCAGCAGGAGATCCCAATAATTTGTTAGCTGCAATAAGACCACCCACAATGACAGCGGCAGAACTTCCTAAACCTCTTGTTATCGGTATCTGTGATTGAATATTTATCTTTAATTCAGAAGGCTCTTGACCGATAGAATTATATAACATTTCAACAGCTTTATAAACAATATTGTTTTCATCACGTGGAATGTCGTCAAAAATCATTTCATCAATAGATGCTTCGTCTTCAGTCATCATGTTGATTTCAATCCCGGTGCCCGGCAAAACAGTTTCTTCGATTGTAACAGTATTATATATTGGAAGAGCTAAACCCAAACAATCAAAGCCCGGGCCAATATTTGCCGATGTAGCAGGTACTTTTACGCTAACTTTCATTTTTCAACTATTCTCCTAACAAAAGTATAAGGTGATTATACAATAAAGACAAATAAAAAAACACATGGAAAATTGAAAAAAGTTATTGTCAGGCAGTGCCTGACCTACCAAAGAATTTATTAGTACAGAAATTATATACCTGTTTTTTCGTTAAGTTTAAAATAATCAATTAACATATAAATAGAAATTATTTCATTAAAAAATGTTTCTACGGTTTTTTTATTTTCTAAAGATTTGAATGTATTGCCGATTTCAAATAAATTTTTATTTGTTTGAATTGCAAAATATATCTTATTATTCACAAAAGCACATTTTATTTTTTTTGAATTAAAAGCAATCTGTAAGTTTTTAAACCTTTCCATAAAAGCTGTTGTTACAAGGTATCTGCCTTCAATTTGGTCAGAAGAATATACAGAGTATTTTTTGTTGAATTCAGGATCTTCTAATTGAATATATTCCAGTTTTTCAAATCCCACTAATTCTTTGATTTTATTCATTTTATTTTTAAACGGCATTATAATCATAACCGTAATAAAACCAAGACACCAAATGCCAAAAAAGATTCCTAAAACTGTTCGTGCTAAAAAACACATTACGGTTAGCGGTACCAAAAGCAATAATAAAATCAAATAAAATATGCTAAATTGCAAATTGTTATTTTTTGCCGTAAGAATATTTTTATCTGTAATAATAGTTTTGTTTGGAGTTTTTTTATTTGAATCTATGGCAATTACAACTCCTTTAAATACAGTACCTCCGCCTTCTCCTGACAAACTTAATTCATCAATCGTAAATTTGCTTCCTTTATATATTCCACTAAAACAATCGTCAGAAGTTTTGTCTAAAAATAATGGAAATAATTCGCTTTTTTCCAATTCTTGATTTGTAAATCCTTTTTCATTCCATTCTATATCACCAATTGCTTTTAATAATTTAGGGACATATTTGGATTTTAAAGTACTGGTAAAGTCGTATTCAATAAATGAAGCAACTCCCATTCCAATAAAATATATAATGATTAAGACCGGTTCAAATACTTGGTGAAAAAAGGTATCTTCAGGATATAAAAACATGTGTATGAATGTCACAATACACATCAATGCCATTGGTGTAAAAATTACCCAAAATTTTATTAATGCTTTTTTTCGCCGAGGTTCTAATAACTTAAAAATAGGTAAAATATCTGACTCAAATTTTTTATAAAATAAATTTCTATAATTTAGATATTCAATATTACTATTTTTATTCATAATATATTCCTTGTTGTTATCCCTTGTTGTTGGGCTTTCAGCCCAACCTACTATTCTAAATTGAAAATGAAAATAGACAATTGAAAATTATTTACAACAATTTCCCATTTTCAATTTTCCATTTATAGAAACTCACCTGTATCTGTAATAATAGCAGTTTAATTATTCGTTTGTTTCTTCAGAACTTTCTTCTGTTTCCATTGCCTTTTTATAAGAACAAGTTCTGCTTGAACAAACTTCAAAAATTCCATTTTTTGTATTTTTCTTTAATAATAATTCGCCACATTCAGGACATTTATTGCCTGTCGGTTCGTCCCATAAAGCGTAAGTACAATCAGGATATCTATTACAGCCAAAGAAAATTTTGCCGTATTTAGATTTCTTTTCAACAATCATCCCTTCGCCGCATTTTGGACATTTAACTCCGGTAGAGCGAATATATTTTTTACGGTTTCCGCATTCCTTACATTCCAAATATTTTCCATAAGGACCAATTTTCATAACCATTGCACCACCGCATTTTTCGCATTTCTCATCAACGGTTTGAGGTTCGCCGTCTTTATTGGCATCATCCAATTCCATGCTGTTATTTAAAGATATAATAGTCTTACATTCCGGATAACCTGAACAACCTAAAAATTGTGTTCCAAAACGGCTGGTTTTAACCAACATAACTTTTCCGCAATTAGGACATTTTTTATCACTTTCAATATTAACTCTTTGCGCGGTTTGCATTACGGAATTTACAACCTCCATAAACGGAGAATAAAATTCTTTCAGAACAACATTCCAAACAGCTTTCTTTTCAGCGATTTTATCCAGTTTTTCTTCCATGCCGGCAGTAAATTTGTAATCCATAATGTCTGCAAACTGATCTACTAATTGTTTACAAACAGTTCTGCCCAAAAGAGTTGGAACAAGCGCTTTATCACGTTTTTCAACATATTTACGAGTCTGAATAACAGTAATAATAGTAGCATAAGTAGATGGACGACCAATTCCGTGTTCTTCTAACGCTTTAACCAATGAAGCTTCATTGTATCTTGGAGGCGGTTGCGTAAAGTGCTGTTTCGGAGTGATTTCCTTGCATTTAACTTTGTCATCTTTTTCCAAATCAGGAATTTTTGCATCCGCATCTTTTTCATCTTCTTCCGCGTCATTATAAAGTTTCAAGAAACCATCAAACAAAATTTTGCTTGTACCGGCTTTTAAGTTGTAATCACCTGCTTTAATGTCAATTGTTTTGTTTGCAATTTCAGCCGGTGCCATTTGAGAAGACATAAATTTTTCCCAAATAAGCTTGTAAAGCTTGTACTGGTCAGGCGCAAGATACTGCTTGATACTTTCCGGTGTTCTTTCAGGATAAGACGGACGAATTGCTTCGTGGGCGTCCTGCACGTTTTGTTTGCCTTTTACATAAATATTTGTAGTCGGCGGATAATATTTTTCGCCATAGTTTTCTGTGATAAACTTTTTCGCCATTTCATGTGCATCATCAGAAATACGTACACTATCGGTTCTCATATAGGTAATCAAACCTATTGGAGTGCCATCAATTTCGATACCTTCATAAAGTTTTTGGGCAACCTGCATTGTTTTAGAAACGCCAAAACCAAGCTTAGAACTTGCTGCACGCTGTAATGTTGATGTAATAAACGGTGCTGTCGGTTTTCTTTTTGTTTCTTTTTTTGTAACCTTATCAACAACAAATTCTGTATCAGGATTAAGCAAGAATTCTTTAATCTTGTTTGCTTCTTCTTCGTTATTAATCTCGATTTTCTTGTTTTTGTATTTATTAACTTCCGCTTCAAAAAGTTTGCCGTCTTTTTCCATAATTGTATGAATTGACCAATATTCTTTTGGTACGAAAGCTTCTATTTCTTCTTCTCTTTCGCAAATCATGCGAAGTGCAACTGATTGAACACGACCGGCTGATAAGTGATAATTTCCTAATTGTTTCCACAAAACAGGCGATAATTTGTAACCCACAAGTTTATCCAAAATTTGTCTTGTTTGTTGCGCTTTTACTTTGTCCATATCAATTTGGCGCGAATGTTCTACGGCATATTTTACAGCTTTTGGAGTAATTTCGTTAAACTCTATCCTAAAAACTTTATCATCAGGAACTTGCAAAAGCTCTCTAACGTGCCACGCAATAGCTTCTCCCTCACGGTCGGGGTCGGATGCAAGATAAATTTTGTCAGAACGCTTTGCAAGGTCATTTAATTTTGTAACAACTTTTTTCTTTTCGGGAATAATAACGTAAGTCGGTTTAAAGTCATGCTCAACGTCAAAGCCGAGTGTTTTTTCAGGCAAATTTCTTACATGCCCGAAACTCGCTTCAATTTGGTAACCATCACCCAAAATCTTTTTGATAGTTTTAGATTTTGCAGGAGATTCGACTATTACTAAAGCCTTCTCCTTTTTTGATTTAGTAGTTTTCTTTTCTGCTACTGCCGCTGTCATGCCCTTTTATACCTATCTCCGTCTATATGTTCCACCAAACTTTTCATCTCCATAACTGTTAATAAAGATAAAAGTTCATCCGTTTCAAGCTTTGTTTCGGTTTGAATTTCATCAAAACCTTTTGGCTCAATTCCTATTATATCAAAAATTATTTTTTCTTGCGGATTTAAAGACAAATCAATTTTCTTCGCGGGTTCTGTCTTTTGAATTTCCCAATTCAGAGCGTTCAAAATATCATTCCCGCAAGTCACAATTGAAGCACCGTCTTTAATTAATTTATAAATACCTTCTGTATTTACATTGTTAATCGCCCCAGGGATACACATTAATTCGCGCCCTTGCTCTAAAGTTAAATTAGCGGAAATTAAAGCTCCGCTTTTTAGTGCAGCTTCTCCAACAACCGTTCCGTAAGAAAGCCCTGTTACAATTCTGTTTCTTTGTGGAAAACGAAATTTTAAAGGCTGAAATGTCGGATAATATTCACTTATTACAACGCCTGCGCCATTCTCAATTTTTTCGTAAAGATGTTTGTTTGACTCGGGATAAGTATAATCAAACCCACTTGCAATAACACCAATTGTTTTAAGGTTGTTGGCTATTGCGCTTTCGTGAGAAACTGCATCAATTCCGGAAGCTAAACCTGAAACAATACAAACATCTGTATTTTTCAAGTCCGAAATCACACGTTTTACACCATCTCTTCCGCTCAAACTTGCTCTTCTTGAACCGACAAACGCAACTGTTCTATCAAGATTGCAAATCGAAAAATCACCTTTGTAAAAAAGCGTCATAGGTGGATTTGAAATTTGTGACAACATATAAGGATAATCGGTTGAATCAAATGTAATAAATTTAATTCCGCGCTTTAAAACATCTTCTAAAGCTTTATCAGGATTAATATCCTTTTTCTTTTCAATAAAATTTTTTGCTTTTCTTACACTCAATTCTTCAATCTGTTCAAGGTCTTTAAGTTCAGCTTTAAAAGCTGTTTCAATATCACCAAAATAGTTATACAACCTTTGGATAAAAGTTGAATCAAGTTGTTCTATTGCAGAAAACGCTATCCAATATTTGTCGTTCATGCCTAAATTTTAACATGAAAATAAAGAATAATAGAACTCTTTACCCAAACTCCTGTTTGTGGAATAATATAGGCAGAAAAAAAAGGAAGGATATAATTATGTCAGATGTTAGAGTAAGAATAGCCCCTTCGCCAAGCGGAAACTTGCACGTTGGTACAGCTAGAACAGCTTTATTTAACTACTTATTTGCTAAAAAAAATAAGGGTACTTTTGTTTTAAGAATTGAAGATACAGACGCTGAAAGAACAAGTCAAGCTTATGTTGACAATATTTTTGACAGCTTAAAAGCTTTGGGTTTAAACTGGGACGAAGGTCCTGATGTAGGCGGCGATTATGGTCCTTACACACAATCTCAAAGGTTTGACATCTACCCTAAATATATACAAAAACTTTTAGATGAAGGCTTTGCTTATGAATGCTTCTGCACACCGGAAGAATTGGAAGCAGAAAAAGAAGAAGCAACAGCTAACAAAAAAGCTTACGTTTATTCTAAAAAATGTGAAAACCTAACAGAAGAAGAAAAAGCTAAATTAAGAGCAGAAGGCAGAAAACCTGCAATCAGATTTAATGTTGCAAAAGCTCAAAAAGCTTTCCACGAGTCTTCTATTTTAGAATTTGACGACCTTGTAAAAGGCAAATTACACATGGATACAAATCTAATCGGTGACTTTGTAATCATGAAATCAAATGGTGCGCCTACTTACAACTACGCTGTTGTAATTGACGATGCTTTAATGAAGATTTCACACGTAATAAGAGGCGAAGACCATATTTCTAATACATACAAACAAATCTTAATTTTTGAAGCTTTAGGCTTTGAAGTTCCAAGATTCGGTCACTTAGGCATGATTCTTGCGCCTGATAGAAGTAAACTCTCAAAAAGACACGGTGCAACAGCAGTTTCAGATTTCGTTGAACAAGGTTATTTAACAGAAGCTCTTGTAAACTTCGTTGCTCTATTAGGTTGGTCACCTTCTGACGGAGAAGAAATCAAGACCGTTGACCAAATCGCAGAAGATTTCAGAATTGGTGAAATTTCTTCTTCTAACTCAATTTTCGAGTACGACAAATTGAAATGGATGAACAGCCACTACATCAAGATGTTACCAATGGATGAATTGAAAGCAAAACTTAAAAAGTATTTGACAAAATACGATTTAACAGAATTAACAGACGAACAATTCAACAGAATGATCGAAATCACTCGTGAGCCATTGGTTCTTCTTTCTGATATTACAGACGCTGTTTCTTATTTCTTTGGCGGAGATAAAGTAGAAGTTGAACAAAAAGTTAAGGACGAAGTTTTATCTACTGAACTTTCTCAAGATGTTTTGAAAACATTTGTAGAAGAAGCTTCTAACTGGGAATGGACAGAAGAAAACTTACACCACAAGTTAGAAGAATTCCGCGGTAAATTCAAAGAAGAAAAAGGTTACAAACCTAAATTCACTATGTGGGCAATAAGAGGTGCTGTAACAGGAAGAACTTGCGGTGCTGATATGGTTGCAACTTTAGCTATTATTGGAAAAGATAATTCTATCAAGAGAGCAAAAGCTGCGATTTTATAGGATTAGATAAAAATTAAAAATGCACCCTGCTTTTTCAATTAAGAAAAAGCAGGGTGCATTTTTGTATTTATATAAATATTAATTTTTTATTTCAAATTCCCTATTCAATACACCTAAGGCTCTTTTCATTTTACTAGAAGAAAAATCCAAATTTGAACTAACGTGATGCACTGCATAAAAAGTCGGGTCAAATAAAGGTGATTTCAGCTTCAATAGATTTGAAAGCGTTGTAGAAACCAATCCTAACATTTTTCCAAACCAAAACGGTAAATACAGATTTCTGAATATTTTATTTGGAAAATATTTTTTAGCAATTGAGTGATAATACTCATCAATCGTAGTTTTTTCAGGGTCAATAATTGTTATTGCCTGCTTGTCAAATTCATCCGTCATACTTACGGCAACAATAATTTCCGCTACATTTTTGACATTCGCTAAAGGCCAGCGATTTTGTCCTCTCCATTTACCAAAATGTACAATAAATGGCGAAGTCGCTAAAAATTCCACAACTCGATTTTCTAAAGTCTTATCGCCTTCTCCATAAACCGCAGCAGGACGAAGAATCACGTAATTGTAAGGATTTTCTCTCAACCAATTTTCGGATTTGATTTTATATCTCGGATAAGGATTTTTAGGAAATTCAACAAGCGGAGTATTCTCATCTGCATTTTGAAAATCCTTGATTCCATAAACATCAGAAGATGAAACATAGACGATTTTTTCTTTAGGTAACTTTGCCAAATGTTTTATCGGCTCAAAATTAATTCGTCTGAATTTATCGTCGCTGCCGATATCCGAAGCAATCCCCGCAACATGGGCAACCACCTCTACTTGAAGTCCTTCAAAGAGTTTCGGATTTGTAACGTCACCTCTCAACAGCTCAACATTTTTGAGTTGTGCTAATTCTTTGGGCACATTATTATGAACAAGTGCGTACACAAACCAACCATGCTCAACATAAGCTTTTACGACATTTTGCCCGATAAAACCTGCTGAACCTGTTACAAGAACTTTTTTCATTATTTTATAAGTCCGTATTCTCTGCCTAATTCTGCAATTATTTCAACCGCTTTATCAATTTGTTCAAAGCTTAAATCTTTCATTGTACAAAGTCTTAGACGGCATTCTTTTCTTCTAACAGCAGGATAAGTTACGATATTAACGTAAACTCCGCGTTTTCTAAGCTTGTCATACATTTCAAATAAAATAGGTTCACTATAAACCATAACAGGAACTACTGCGGATTGAGAATGTCCGATATCGAAACCTTTTTCCAAAAGTTTTGATTTTAGGTATTCAGTATTTTCCCAAAGCTTTTTACGACCTGCATTATCGGTTTCAAGAAGTTTAAATACTTCATTTAAACCGCCCGCAACAGAAGCTGGAAGTGCTGTTGAGAAGAAATAACTTCTTGCATAAAGTCTTAGATATTGAACAACTTTTCTTGAAGCCGCGCAATATCCGCCCAAACCACCCGGACCTTTGCTTAACATGCCAACGTGTAAATCAATTTTATCCATAACATTAAAGTATTCTGCCGTGCCACGACCTGTTGCGCCAACGATTCCAACTCCGTGTGCATCATCAACCATAACGCGTGCATTATATTTTTGAGCAAGTTTAACAATTTCATCCAAAGGAGCCATATCGCCATCCATTGAGAAAACGCCATCCGTAATAATTAATCTGCCTGTTTTTTCAGCAGGAATTCTTGATAGAATTCTTTCTAAGCCTTTCATATCTCTATGAGGGAATACTTTAATTTCTGCGCCTGATAAAACACAGCCATCAAAAATTGAGGCATGATTTGCTGCGTCATTTATGATTACGTCATTTTTACCGCACAAAGCCGATACAATACCTACGTTTGCACCGTAACCGCTTGGAAAAACGATTGCGTCTTCAGCGCCATAAAAGTTTGCAATTCTTTTTTCCAATTCTTTATGAATATCCGTAATCCCAGCATAGTTAGAAACAGCGCCCATGCCGTAGCCGAATTCTTCTAATGCTTTTCTTGCGCCTTCCATAACTTGAGGGTGCGTTGAAAGATTTAAATAAGAATTTGAACCCAACATGATTACGTGTCTGATGTTGCCGTCTTTTTCGCGAATATCAAGTTCGGGCTTAACTTTATCCATAGTAACCATGCCAAGAGCTTCGTTACCTGTCATTATTCCGCTTGATAAAACTTCATCCAAACGGTTTGTTTTATCTAATAAATCTTCGTTTTCCAAAGTATCTACAAAGTTTTCAAACTTTAGGTTCATACATTCTTTTTCTAAATCTAACACGTTTTATTCCTCATAAATATTACACTGTATTTTATTTTAATATAAAAACAGCAAAAATGCTTGTACAAATTGCTATTAAACTATCTAATTTGTTTTTTATTAAAATATATTGTCAATTATTATATGATGTATTAAAATATTGGGATGAAAAAGATTTTTTATATTACGTTTATTTTATTAATTGTATGCGCTATAAAAGTTTTTGCGCTAGAAACTTTTCAATTTTTTGCAACAAACAATAAAGACTTAGAAAAAAAACTGGAATTTCTTGATAAACTTTCGATTTGTGAAAAATTCAAATACCAAGAAGATGGAATCGGCTCTTATGAGATTTTCGGCAAAGTTAATAATACATGTAAACTTAAATGGACGCTTGTTGACTGTAATTTTCCCGAAGGCGTTTACCAAGAATTCTCCAATGTTCAAAAGAAAAGAACATTGGAAAGATATGATAACAGATTAAACAAATACTATATCGAAATAGAAAACAAGGATTACCGCTATATCGTTAATAAGGGTAATCTTTATTGCCAAAACAGATATTAAGAGTTTTGGCTCAATATTGTGTCCAAGTCTTTTTTAACGGATGTTAACGCTTTTATTTCAAATTCACTGTCTAAAGTGTTCATCAAGTTTGGATTTAAAAGAATCGGCGTGCATTTTCCAATATAAACATTTATATTATTTTGTCTTAAATGAATCATTTGAGAAATTGTATGCCTGTCACATTTTGGAAAGAAAACAGTTGTCGGAAGCATAAATTCTTTTGAAAGATTTTCTGCAAACTCAACTATTGCAAACAAATCGAAACAAGCATTCAAACAAATTACATTTTCTCTTTTGGTGCAATAAGATAAAGATACAATCAAAACATCATCAGGAGTTTGTTGCAACAATTTTTCAAAATAAGTTTGCTGTTCCAAACTGTATCCGTTCAAACCTATTATAAAAAATTTAGAATAATTATTTTTCTCAAATTTTTGTTTAATCAAATTTATAGAATTTTTGTAATTATATCCAATCGTTACGGTTTCACATTGTCTGCCTGTTTTGAACCCTTTGGCATTTTTTGCGGATTTTATCACGTCATTAAAATCTTTATTTTTAATTTTTATAACGCCATTTGATGTTGCAATATCAGTAGTATAAAGAATTCCTCTATATAAATTTTCAATATTATAAAGTGAATGACGAGTTAATACTATTGGTCCGGGAAATGTTGCAAAATCAAAAAGGCAATTTTCTATACCTTGCCCGTACTGACCCTTTAAGTGTTTGTACTTTTTAAATTTTGGGAAAGTATGAGCAAGCATCATTTCGTCATGGGTATAAATGTCTATATTTGCATCTTTTGTTGCTTCTAAAATATCTTCAAGCTCATGAATATTAGAGCCTACAACAAGAATTGTTTTTGCAGGCGTCGTTGTATAAGATACATCGCTGATTTCTTGCACTCCGTAATGCTCTTCCTGAGTTTTTCTTAATAATTTCATTAAGCCGTTATCAAGATTTGCGGCATCTGTTATCAGTTTGCAGATTTTTTCTTCATTATTTTCTGTATTTAATGAATTCAAAAGCTCAAGTATCATTAAAAACCCTTTATTTGAATCTATACCAAAGCTTTCCAAATCCAAAACATTTGTACATATGCTTTTGGCAATTACAAAAAGTATACGATACAAATCTTGTGTCTTTTGCGAAAGTTCCTTGATTTTCTGTAAAAAAGCTTTTTCGCCAAGTTGTATAGCCTTTACAATATCTAAGTTTTTATTATATTTGATAAGCGTTTTTAAATATTCAGGTTCTGCGTTTTTATCCTGACAACTTTTTTCATACATTTCAATCAGCCTTGGCAATTCCTGATTATAAGCTTGTGATAATGTAGAAAAATCGCTTTCTGAAAATTGCGGATTTGAAACAAGAATAGAAATTGTATTAAGTATAAGATTTTTTATATTTTCATCTACAACATCATTTTTATAAAGTTTTAAAGTATAAAAAGACGCCGCTTTTAAATACAAAACTAACACTTCTTGCAAAGAAGACGTTCTGGGATTTACGGAACAAATCCCTTTAGAAATACAACTGTTGTATTGATAATCAAAATCATTTGTCATAGCAAGTTTATAATAAGATTAAATATAATTTTTCAAATTCCCTGACAAGGTTATTTATTAATTGAGATGTTGAAAATTATTTTTCAGACTATTAATTTAAGTTTCTGCCAAGCGAACTTTTTCATGCTACAATATTGTTATGGCAAATTCATTTGAAGATGTTATTTCACAAATTAAAGACCGGCTGGATATAGTAGATGTAGTTTCTCAATATGTTGTTCTAAAAAAGAGCGGAGCAAATTATTGGGGTATTTGTCCGTTTCATAACGACAAAAAACCTTCTATGTCAGTAAGTCCTTCTCGCGGAATTTTTAAATGTTTCTCGTGTGGTGCGGGCGGTGACGCTTTAGCGTTCCTCGTAAAAATCCAAAACAGAGAATACAAAGACGTAATTTTAGAACTTGCCGACAAATACGGAATCGAACTTCCTAAAAAATACGGTGCCTCTTCTGAAACAAAAAGTTTAAAAAAAGACATGATAAAAGCATGCGCTAAAGCTGCAAAGTTTTATCACATGCAACTTAGAAGTGCTGACGACGCAAACAAAGCAATGACCGCTCTTCGCAAACGTAACGTGGATGATACAATTATTGATAAATTTACTCTCGGATGGGCACCAAACAAGTATGACACTTTGTATAAAGAACTTAAAAAAGAATTCAAAGATGAGATTTTAGAAAAAGCCGGACTAATTCTAAAATCCAATTCAGGTGGCTATATCGACCGTTTTAGAAATAGAATTATAATTCCTATTCAAAACGAAAACGGAGAATATGTTGCCTTTGGGGCGCGTGCGGTTGATGAAGGTCAAAATCCGAAATACTTAAACTCATCAGATTCTTTGATTTATAACAAAAGTAAACTTTTATTTGGTCTAAATTCTGCTCAAGATGCGATTAAAGCAGAAGATGGCGTTGTAATTATGGAAGGATATTTTGACGTAATTTCAGCACAAGCGCATGGTGTAGAAAACGCAGTCGCTTCTTGCGGAACAGCATTAACACCTGACCACGTTAAATTATTATCCAGATACACAAAATCAAGAAGAATTTTTCTATCTTTTGATACGGATAAAGCCGGAGTCAACGCAACGACAAAGGGAAGCAATGTTATCAAAGAAACATTATCAACTTTGGGTGATGTTAAACAGTTTGACGAAAGCCATATAGCGTCTGCTGTTGATAACAAGTACGCGTGCGAAATTCGTGTAGTTTCGCCTCCTCAAGGTAAAGATCCTGACGAATTTATACGCACAATGGGCGGAGATGTTTTTAAAGAATATATTAAAAACGCACCACTATTGATTGATTTTCTTTTAAACAATATTTTAAGAGAAAAAAATTCAGCACAAACTCCGCAAGAAAAAGCTGAGTTAGTTGAAAAAATTATTGAAATTCTAAAAGATGTTAACAATAAAATTATTCAATCCGAGTATGTAAAAATGGTTTCAACAGTTTTGGAAATCGACGAAGAAGCCATTCTGAAAGAACTTGCGCGTCATGAAAGACAAGGCGCATTAATCGAAAGAAATTTGAATACAAAAAAAGTTGTAACAAATTCTTCACAATTCGAGATAAAAGCGCAAAAAAATTTATTGAGCGTTTTTTTAGCAAGTGACAGTTCGTTAACCTTCAACCAAATAAACGAAATGTTACCTGAAAATATCATCCAAGATGAAACGTTAATAATTGTAAAAAATACAATTGACAAATTGGCGTGTACAATAAATAATGTTAAGGAATTGACCAAAAGCTTATTTACTGAATTCATAGAGGATGAGAATTTGACCCAAATAATTACAGACTTAGTCGAACTATCAGAAGCCTTCAACGGGCTTGAATCGGATGAGTTTGAAGCGACTGTAAGGGAAAACATCATAAGATTAAAAAGATGTTATCAGGAAAAAGATGCAGAAAGACTTCGTCAACAATACAAGCAGGTCAACGATGACGAAATAGAAGCCCTAAAAATTCAAATGCAGCTTAGAGATAAAATTAAATTAAGGACTGGAGATAAATAAATGACCCAAAAAAGAAACTCACATTCATCAGTAATCAGCGTAGAAGACGAAAACATGGATTTGTTAGACTACGATTCTGAAAAAGAAGAAGATGATTACATTGAAACTGATTTAGGCACAGATAATATAGAAGATATTATTACTTCATCTAAACTAAACGGTGTAAAGAGCGATGATTTCTACATGATGGACTCTAGCGAATCTCATCATGAAGCAGCAGAAACAGAAGTTCCAAAAGGCGTAGCGGTAGAAGATCCTGTAAGACTTTATTTAAGAGAAATCGGTCGTATTAAATTATTATCAACAAGCGAAGAAATCGAATTAGCACGTAAAATTATCCAAGGAGGAACACCGGGTGCTATCGCTAAAAGAAAATTAGTTCAAGCAAACTTAAGATTGGTTGTAAGTATTGCTAAAAAATATGTTGGTCGTGGCATGCTATTCTTAGACCTTATTCAAGAAGGTAACTTAGGTTTAATCAGAGCTGCTGAAAAATTTGACCACGAAAGAGGTTTTAAATTCTCAACTTATGCAACTTGGTGGATTAGACAAGCTATTACAAGAGCTATTGCAGACCAAGCAAGAACAATCCGTATACCTGTTCACATGGTTGAAACAATTAATAAGCTTAAAAAAGTTACAAGAAGACTTGCTCAAGAACTTTCAAGAAAACCGACCGAAGATGAGTTGGCAGCAGAAATGGGCGTTTCTATTTCTAAATTGAGAGAAATCGTTAAGATAGCTCAAGAACCGCTTTCTTTGGAAACTCCAATCGGTAAAGAAGAAGATTCAAGATTAGGCGATTTTATCGAAGATAAAGAAGCTGACGCACCAATCAAGACAGTTGCTTCTGAACTTCTTAGAGAAGATTTGGCAGAAGTTCTTTGCACACTTTCTCCACGTGAAAGAGATGTATTGAGATTGCGTTTCGGTATGGATGACGGACGTCAAAGAACATTGGAAGAAGTTGGTCAATTGTTCGGTGTAACTCGTGAACGTATCAGACAAATTGAAGCCAAGGCTTTGAGAAAATTACGTCACCCAAATCGTAGTAAACGATTAAGAGAATATGTAGAAAACTAAAAATCAAAAAGGACAATTGAAAATATTCAATTGTCCTTTTATTTAAATACAAAATACCACCCTCATCAGAGCTCCGAGCAGTAGTATAAACTTAACAAAAAAGTTATTGGTGCAAAAAATTGCACCCTACAATTTTCGAATAAAATACGTTCTAAATTGAACATATTTTACTTGAACAAGGTAGGGTGCAATTTTTTGCACCATTTACTTTTACCTGACAAATATTTTTTTACAAAACATAACAAATCATTGGACAAAGAGCATGTTTCACATATAATTGTTCTTGAAGTAAACCTATGAGGGAGTAAATTAATATGCCAAATAACGAAAGTGTTGGGAAAAAGATTGTAGAAGCTTTAAAAAAACAAGCTGAAAATATGGATATACAAGAAGAACAAATGGAAGATTTTTCATCAAATTCAGACGATATTTTTGCACCAACTACGCAAACTCACGAAGAAAATGATTTCTTTGCAGAACCTGCAAAGCCTGCAAAAACAACTAACTTTTTTGATGATATTGAAGAAGAAAAAGATCCGTTTTTTGCAGAGCCAAAAGTTGCAAGTTCTCCAATGGCAGAACCTGTTAGCGAACAGTTCGAAATGCCTGCTAACATCACAGTGTTGAAAAAATTAATTTCTCAATTACCAAGCGGTGTTTCAAGACACACAGGTGCTCAAATTATCAAACAAACAATGGAAGCGTTAGGCATTTCAATGAAGAGTGTTTTACAAGATGCTCAACAAGTTCAAGAAAATTTAAAAGTTTCTGCTAGAGAATGCCAAGCCTCTATTCAAGAATACAAAAAACAAATTTTAACTCTTGAAAAACAATCTCAAAGCTATCAAAAACAATATTCTGCTTTGAATGATTTAATTAGTTTGTTTATTCAAACAACCAAGTAGTTTAAATAAAATATAAGAAACGGCGAAGAATTTATAAATTCTTCGCCGTTTTTATTATTAATTATTATTACTAAATTCCTTCATCCGAAGAAGCGTCTTCTTCACTTGTAACAGGAGCAGCAACCTTTACTCCCATTGATTCTAAGGCTGCACGAGCCTTTGGCGCTAATGCAGTATCAGAAAAGTTTTCCAATATAGTTTGATAACACTCAATCGCTTCAGGCTTCATATCGCGAAGTTTATAGATATTACCTGCTTTGTAATACAAAGGTGCAAGTTCAGTTGAAGTTGATACAAGCATTTGGTTATCCAATTTAATCTTTATACCAATCAAAGTTTCGTTGTCTTGAGGCGACAACAAAGCTCTTCCGTAAATTTTTTCTGTTAATTTATCAATATTATCAGACATTTCCGTAATCGCTTCTTTTGAAAGCTTAGAAGATTTTTTTGCTGCTGATACATCCAGAGATATTGCAGACAAAAGTAAAAAACCAACTAATATTGATAATAATATTTTTTTCATTTTATACCCCAATAAAATTATACCCTATCTATATTATAATCAAAACTATTTTTTTGTGTTCAATTAAATGTAGGATAAAACAAAACTATTTTCCAAAACCTGTTAAATCTTTTATCACTTCGCCTGCAATAATCAAGCCGACTGTTGATGGAACAAACGCATTGCTTCCGGGTATTTGGCGTCTTGCAGTGCATTTTCTAACTGTTCCTGGCGGACAAACACAGTGTTTTTTACAACTAATTTCTATATCATCGTTTGGTTTTATTGGAATTTCCTTTGAATAAACAACTTTAACTTTTCTGATTTTTCTTTTTTTAAGTTCTTGTCTGATTACTTTTGCAAGCGGACAAACTGAAGTTTTAGAAATATCTGCAACTTCAAACGCTGCCGCATTCATTTTATTGCCAGCTCCCATTGAAGATATAACGGGAACACCTGCTTTCTTGGCGCGTTCTATAATTTCTAATTTTCCAACTACTGTATCAATCGCATCAACAACATAATCGTAGCCTGTAAAATCAAACTCTTCTGCATTTTTAGGGGTATAAAACATTTTATAAGTATTAACAACCACGTTTGGATTGATGTCCAAAATTCTATCTTTTGCAACATCAACTTTGTATTTTCCGACTGTGCTTTTTAATGCAAAAATCTGACGATTTATATTTGTAATGCAAATTTTATCATCATCAATTAAATCAAAAGTACCGACTCCGCTTCTTGCAAGAGCCTCAACAGTATAACCGCCAACTCCGCCAATTCCAAACACAGCAACACGAGCGGACGCTAATTTTTCAATCCCCTCGTGACCAATTAGAAGTTCTGTTCTTGAAAATTGGTTAAGCATTTTTGCCCCGAATTACTTAATTATGCCAAAACCTAATAAAAATACGCAAATTACAAACACAAGGGCAACTATGCCTGTTAATTTATTTAAGCCCTTTTCCGCACTCTTTTGTGAAGAAAACATTTGTGCTGCGTTACCTATCCCTGCGATTCCGTCGCCTTTAGGTGAGTGCATAAGAATTAATACGATTAGTAATAGTGCGGATAAAACCTGCAAAGTCCAAAAAAATGTTAACATTTAGTCTCCTTTTTTATGAAATGCGCCCTTTTTGAATTTAATTTTATATTATCGAAAGTGTAAAGTCTAGCCGGACGCTTGGATGATGATTTAGAAAACTCATTTAATTCTCTTAAACCGTCAGTTGTAATAACTTTCTTTCTGAAATTACGTTTATCAAGCTTTTTCTGCATAATCATTTCATAAGCTTTTTGCATTTCAGTTAGAGTAAATTTTTCGTTTAATAATTGATAAGCCACAGGACACATTTCCAAACGTTCTCTTGTACGTTTCAAAGAGTATTCAATAATTTCCTTGTGGTCGAATGCAAGAGGCGGTAAGTCAAATACTTTATGCCAAGCCAAATCTGCAGTTGTAACTACGTTAAAATCTTCAGCTCTGATTAGTGCAAAATAAGCACAAGTAATTACACGAGAAACAGGGTGACGAAGCGGATCGCCAAAAGTATAAAGTTGTTCAAGATAAATGTTATCAACCTTTGTTTTTTCTTTGAGAACACGCATTGCAGCTTCATCAAGGTTTTCGGACATTCTAACATATCCCCCGGGGATTGCCCATTTGTCTTTGAACGGTTCATTATTACGTTTTACAAGCAATACTTGTAACGCGTCATCTTTGATAGTTAAAATAACAATATCGACAGTAATCTCGTGTGTTTTAATTTCATTAAACATTTATCACCTCTAGGATAATTGTATAATAAAGAATAAAAAAATGTAATAACTCTTCTTAAGAATAAGTGTATTTTGTTACAATTAATCTGTAAGAACAAACTTATCCATCGCCTTAACAAAACCGTCATTAAAAACTGTATCCGTAACATAATCCGCGATTGATTTTAGTTCTTCGGTCGCATTTCCCATTGCAACTTTAATACCACCGGCTTTTAATAGGGCAATGTCGTTATTTTGGTCACCAATGGTTAAGGTTTCAGTTTCATCAATATTCCAATATTTTTGCAAAAATTTAACAGCGCAGTATTTTGAGCCTTCTTTATTTGAAAATTCCAAAAAGTATGGCGTAGATTTAATTATGTACAAATCAGGAAAAACTTTTGGTAATTCTTTTTCAAATTTATCAATTTTTTCAGGATGATTATAATCAATCGCGAGCAGTTTATTTACACTACTTTTTTCTACTTCACAAAAAGATTTTATAGTATATTTTGTATGCAAATTGTTGCAATAACGCTCGATTTCAGGACACTTTGATTCCGAATACAAAATATCATCATTGTATAAATTCAAATGTATGTTTTCTTCTTTCGCCCAATCAATAACTCTTTGTGCCTGTTCTTCCGTCAAACATCTTTTATAAAGCGTTTCACCGTTGTATTTTACTAAACCGCCCTGATAAGAAATTACGGGAGTATCAAGACCTAAATCTTGGGCGATTAATTCTGCCGCAGCGTTCATTCTGCCTGTTACAAGAACGACTTTAATCCCTTTCGCACAAAGCTCTTTAATGCATTTTTTTACACCTTCAGTGAAATTACCTTCAGGTATCAAAATTGTACCGTCAATATCGGTTGCAACAAGTTTTATCATAATAATTCCTCTTCAATCAAGATATCATGCCCGATATCTTGCATAAGTTCTAAATAAGAATAAAAGTGTCTTGACATCGCTGTCAAATATTGGCTCAAAACCTCTTGGTGACCGTTTTCGTTAATTACCAAATCAGTATAAGAATTCTTGCCATTGATATAACCTTCTGTTGAAAGTTTTACGATTTTTTCCGAATCTTGAAGAATCTTTTTAGAATGTTCCATATTTTCAGCAGAATATTTAAATGTGTTGTAATCCTTCTTCAATTCATATTTAAGCTGATATTCATAAGCTTTTTTGCTCGCTTTGCTTCTTTCCAAATAGATTTGCGCCTTCTGGATTTCAGGAGTAAAATTGTAAAGTATTGGAACATCAATAGTTCCGCCAACAAATGCACCGCCAAAATCGTTTGGAGCGTTTCTATGTGCTTGCCAAGCGTAACCGCCTGCAACACTAATATCAGGCACGCGATTTCTCTTCGCCATAGTTACTTCAAGCTCTGATTTATCAATATTTTTTTGAGAAATTTTAACCATATAACTATATTGAAGTGCAATGTTTTCCAAAAAATTATATTCAGGAAGTCGAATATTCAAAAACGCCCAATTTCCAAGCAATGATGATTCTTTTGTGTCATACATCACACTATCATCACCAGTGTTCAAAATTTTATTTAACTCAAATTGTTTTGCCAATAAATTTGCTTTAGCGTGATTTACGGCAATTAACTGCTGCGCATATTGAATATCAGCTTTCAAGTTATCAATCTCATAGGACGGATATTTTGGCTTGTCAGTTGTAATTTGAACCAAATGTTTGAACAGTTTTAAACGTTCTTCTTGAATACTGTAAACTGATTTTGCATAAAGAATATCAAAATAAGCTTGCATTATTTGCAATTTGTAATTATGTTCTGCCTGTTTTAATTCGGTTTCTTTAATATTATATTCTTCTGTGGCGACTTTTTTCCTAATTCCACGTTTAAGAACTTCTATCGGCAAAGCAACACCTGCTTGCGAAGAGTTACCAAGTGCAACATTACCCATTACAATGTTTGATTGGATTTGTGGGTTTTGAAGTCGATTTGCGATTTTAATATCTTTTTCAGCAGCTTTAAGCTCCATTCGCTTTATCTTTAAATCACAATTTTGTTTTAATCCAATTTGTATCATGCTGTCCAAATCAACATTTTTAACATTGGCAAATGCTGAAATTTGAGTAGCTAAAACTATAATAAGTGTAACAATAAATCTCTTCATACAAGGATATTTTAGCATAAAAATATTTGGGATAGATTGGTAGAAAATAAATTGAATAAAAAAAAAACGCCTTGCGGCGCTTGGTTAATTAATAAGGTATTTGGTTGTTAATGTAGGTTATTTTTTCCAAAATTTTAGTTTAGAAAGAAAGCCTGAATTTTGATGCTGAACTTTTACAGGTGCTTTCTTTCCTTTTTTAAGACATAGCATTGTTGTTCCGATAATAATTCCACCTGCAATTAAGCCTTTAATCATACTTGGAGTATTTGAAACTGCTTGTCCAAGTTTTCCAAAACCTCCGCCAAAAGCATTTATTCCGGCTTGAGAATTATTTGTCAAAACGTTTCCGTTTACTCCGCCGAAACCGTTTAAACCTGCTTGCGGATTATTGAAACCTAAATTACCGTTTACTCCTCCAAAACCATTCATGCCTGCACCATAAAATCCATTGCCGGCTTGACCGCCAATATACCCTGCGTTCGCGTGTCCTCCGTCTTGAAAACCAAGATTTGCTCCGCTATGAGAAAAACTATCGGGAGTCATTCCTGCTGTTTGATAAAGATTGCCTTGTGCAGCCATATTCAAATAAGGATTTTGCATACCATTCAAGCTTGATACATTAGGACCGCTTGCCAATTCAGTAGGCACATAATCCAAAATCCCTTGATTATACAAATTTTGTAAAGAATATAGACTAACCACTTCTGAACAACCTTTTTAATTAACTACACATCTATATAAAGTTTTTTTGTTTAGAAAAATTGCTTTATTTGTTACGATTTGTTAAGATAAGTTTATGAAAACCTTAAAAAACAACTGGCAGTTAATCTTATTTAATATAATTATTCTTTTAACTTTTATTATCGGCTACGGTCATTTTGGGGATATAATGGTTGATTCGTTTAGAGAAGCTTATATTCCGTCTGAAGTTATTAAAGGACAAGTTTTATACAAAAATATTTTTACTATTTACGCACCGTTTTCGTATTTATTCAATGCGTTGTTGTTTAAAATTTTTGAAGTTCACTTAAGCGTTTTGTACTTTGCAGGATTATTTGCAACATTTGGAATTCTTAATTTCGTATTTGCAATCGCAAACAGATTTATGAATAAAACATATTCTCTGAGCATTGTTTTATTTATAATCTCGGTTTCCGTACTTTCTCCAAATGTTTTCAACTTTTATTTTCCATACTCTTATGGCATACTTTATGGCATTTTATTTATATTAGCATCAATCTATTTTGCACTAAAAGATAAGTTTCAACTTGCATATTTAATGTACTCTTTTGCAATTTGTTCTAAATATGAATTCGTTCTGTTACTTCCACTGCTTTTGTATGTTACAAGAACAAAAGACTTGTGGAAAAATATACTTGCCTTAATTTTACCGTTTATAATTACTTACGCACCGTTATTTATTATGGGTGTAAGATTAGAAGACATAATTACATCGTTACAAATCATTTTATCAATGTCATCAACTAAAACTCTTTACTGGTTTTATTCGGTTATGGGATTAACATTCAGATGGGAACTTGTTCCTATTTACGTAATGAATTTTTTAAAAGTCTTTATTCCTCTTCTGTTTATGTATTATTTAAGAAGTTGGTGGCTTATTCTGTTAACTACAATATATTTCTATTTTATAGTAACACCCGAACTTTTTATTTACGCGTTTCCGCTAATTTTAATATTATTGACTCGCAGATTTTCTACAATCAGCAATGAAAAATTGTTCTTTATTCTAGCATCACTACTTATTTCTATGAAAATATTTTTTGCAGAAACATTTATGTCTTATGGCATTTTCTTCATACCGTTTGCACTGATTTCTTTATTTATTTTGGTTCCGCCAAGGTTTAAGAAACCTTTATTTATAATTCTTTTAATTTGTGCGTTAAATTTCGGTTTAAAAAATTCAGCAACTTTATTCTCTAAAAATGTTAAAATTGATACACAAAGAGGAATTATTTATACTTCAGAAAATTCTGTAAAAGAAACTGTTGAATACATAAAAAATAATACAAAAAATACCGATAGAATTATCGTTTATCCCGAATGCTTGGCTGTTAATTTTATGACAGGGAGAAAATCCGATAACAAATTTTATTCTTTAATACCTTTGTATGTTGAAACATTCGGAGAAAATATAATAATTAAACGATTGGAACTCGTTAAACCTGAATATATTATAATCAGCAACTACAATACGTCAAATTATTATTACAGCTTCTTCGGTCAGGATTATGCAGGAGAAATTTATAACTACATATTAAAAAATTACACCCTGCAAAAGGAGTTTGGCAAAAAGGTTATGTTTTTGGTGTATAGAAGAGGGTAAGAGGTTATCTGCGTTAAGCTCATTATTTTTTTGAGTCTATATCACCCTCTTGTTTTTTTATTCTGTGCCACCCTCTTATTCTGTATCACCCTCATCAGAGCTCCGCTCAGCTTCTCCCCTCAAGGGAGAAGCTGCCCGGAGGGCTGATGAGGGTGGCATAGACTCTAAAACATGAGAGTGATAGAGATATAGAATAAGAATAAAACATAACAACACCAACATCACCCTAATTAAACTAAAAAATTCACCATTTA
>CAKVGS010000008.1 GCA_934747335.1 uncultured Candidatus Melainabacteria bacterium | reverse complement strand
AGAAAAGCTCAAATCTCACGAGCAAAAAGAGAAGGTGTAGAAATACAAGAATCAAAAGATTTTAAAACTTTTATAGACTTAGAAAATAAAATATTGGCTGAATATCACGATACAAAGGCTGTTCATACTGCTGAGGAATTAAAATTATTACATTCTAAATTTCCTGAACAAATAAAGTTATATACTGCAAGTTTGAATGATGAAATGATTGCAGGAACATTAATTTTTGAATATGAAAATGCTGTACATACGCAGTATATGGCTTCAAATAAGATTTCAAGAGAAATCGGGGGATTAGATTTACTTATTAAAACATTGATAGATAAATACCAAAATACAAAAATGTATTTTGATTTTGGTATTTCATCAGAAAATAATGGGCAAATATTGAACGAAGGCTTGATAAGCCAAAAAGAAGGTTTTGGTGGTAGAACGGTGATCTATATGAGCTACGAATTAGGAGAAATCTAAATGAGAAAATCTATAAATGTTTATTACTGGGATGGTATGAAAAATTTTGGAGATGCTTTAAATCCAATAATCGCTGAAAAAATATTTAATGCCCCTATTAAAATTTCAACACCACAGAATTGTGAAGCAGTTTTTATTGGAAGTTTGCTAGATGATTTTTTATATGCAAAATTTATACCTTGGTATAAGTTTTCAAGTAAAAACAAAGACACTAAAGTTAAAATTTGGGGCACAGGTTTTATAGATGACAAAAATAAATATGTAAAAAGACCTTTTAACTTATCAGAAACTTTTTTTAGAAGTGTTGAAGTTTATGCTGTTAGAGGAAAATACTCTAAAAATCGTTTAGAAAAAATAACAAAACAGTGTTTGGATAACACTATTTTAGGCGACCCTGGACTTTTAGCATCAATGTTAATAAGCAATTCAAAATACGAAAAAAAATATGATATCGGTTTTATACCCCATCATTTAGAAATTCATGGTTTTTCCCCTAGACTAAATATAACTCCAGAAGAAGAGGGGTTAATTCCAAACAATTTAAATTTAGATATTCCCATCTACAAACATTTAAAAAATAAGTGTAGCAATGCCGTTATCATAGATATGGAAGCATCTCCTATGAAAATAATCGAAAAAGTCGCAGAATGTAAAACGATTGTTTCAAGCGCATTACATGGTTTAATATTAGCAGATTCTCTTGGAATACCAAATCTGTGGAGTATTGCTTCTGACTTACTTATTGGCAAAGATTACAAATTTAAAGATTATTATTCTGCATATGATATCGAAAATCCATTATGCTTAAATCTAAACTCCTTAAGTGTAAAGTTAAAAGATTTACCACAATATATAATAAATAATTATGCGGTTGAACAGTCAAAATGTTTAACAATCAAGAAAAAATTATTAAACTCTTTCCCTTATAAAGAGGATTCCTAAATGAAAAATAAACAATTAATTAGCTTTTGCGTAACATATTTTAACCAAGAAAATTTTGTTAAACAAAGTATCAATAGTATTTTAGCGATTGATATGCCTTGTGATTTTGAAATACTGTGTGGAGATGATGGTTCTACGGATAGGACTGCCGAAATAATTAAAGAATTGCAGCTGTTTTATCCTAATAAAATAAAATATTTTTTATTAGAAAGAAAAGAAAACACAAAATCTATTAATCGGGCTTCATTAAATAGGCTTAATTTAGCACGACACGCAAAAGGGACTTATATATTATTTTTAGATGGAGATGATTATTATTGCAATAAATCCTTTATACAAAAAGCTTTAAATATTTTTCAACAACATCAAAATGTTGAAATTTGCATGTTTAATTTTAAATATTTACACACTAATTCTGTTGAAGAAATTTTTCCTCAAAGAATGACACAAGGTTTTGTAAATTCCTCAAAATATATTTCTAAAGGCATGTACTCTCATTCAGGAGCTTGTATGTTTAAAAACATACTGGATAAACAAAAAATTAATGAATTGCTTCATATAAATAATTTTGATGATAATGCAATAACGATATATATGCTTCAATTCGGAGATTTATATTATATAGATGAACCAATCTATATATATAGACAAACTGATAATAGCTTATGGAATAGTATAAATTACACAGAGCAATGCTTAGTTAACGCTTTAGATTATAAACTAATAAGTATAACCGCTAAAACATTTCATAAACAAATAGCAAAGCGCCAATATGCTTCAATTAAATACTTGTATTGTAATAAAAAAAACTTAAAAGAACAATTAGGATCAAACTTTTGTAAATATTTGAATCTTACACAAAATTATAATGATATTTTTATTGAAAACATTTTAAAATGGAATGAACTGGGAATTATTGATAAAATAAAAACACAGTTCTCATGGATATTTTACAAATTCTTAGTGAAATTACTATAATTACTAAATATTAAGGAATAATTTTATGACAAAAAGTACAAAAAAGATAAAAGCAGAAATAGAAATTGAAAAATTAACTTTAGAAAATTTAAAAATATTCCATGAAAAAGTTAAAAATAGTTCAAATTATGGAAAAGAACTCGAACTGATAGAAAATATTTTTTCTAATGACGAATTTAAAAAAACAAATGATATAAATAAAATAGCTTTAAAAGTTTGCTTAGTTGACACTACAAATTCAACAAATTTAAATCGTTATAAAAGCAAATTATCAGTATGCGATATAGCAAAACACATACAAAACATTAAAGATTTTGATACTCGTGTAGAAAATGGTGATTTAACATTAGTAAAAGAAATTGCAAATACCGGCAAAATAAATCTGTTTTCTTTTGCTACAAAATATTGTTGTTATCATAATACACTTGCTTATAATCATGATAATTATTTTATTTATGATTCTTTGATAAAAGACTATTTCCCAATGTACAATCACAATATTACAAGTAATCAAATTGATAATTTTAGAAAACAAATGAGATATGAAGAATATCATCAATGTTTAGATAACTTTTTGGATACACATGGAATTAAAAGCAACATATCAGAAAGACGCAGAATGTTTGACCATTTTATCTGGTATCAATTTAGAGAAAAAAAGAAAGAAACGAATAATGATTAAATTTTTAGATTTAGAAAAAATAAATAACAGATTTAGAGTTGAGATTGATAGTAGAATAAAAACTATTCTTGACAAGGGGTGGTATTTGCAAGGCGAAGAAAATGAAAGATTTGCGAAAAATTTTGCTAAGTTTTGCGGATGCAAATACTGTGTTGGTGTGGCAAATGGTTTAGATGCAATAAATCTGATTATTCGTGCTTATGGGTTTGGTGCGGGAGATGAAATTATTGTACCTTCTAACACATATATTGCAACGATTCTTGCTGTTTCTGAAAATGGTTGTACCCCGGTGCTTGTAGAACCATCTTTGGATACGTATAACATAAATCCGGATTTGATAGAAGAAAAAATTACTGATAAAACAAAAGCTATTATTGTCGTTCATTTATACGGTCAGGCGGTTGAAATGGACAAAATTTGGGCGTTAGCAAAAAAATATGATTTAAAAGTTATAGAAGATTCGGCGCAAGCTCATGGCGCAATATATGGTTGTACAGCATCTGCACCCCTTGCGGGGGAAGTACCCGAAGGGGGTAGGGGGGTGAATCACAGGTATTACGCACCATACATGAAAGAATTTGCAAGACAAATGCGCAAAGAAATGACTCCTCAAGAAGTTAAGCTATGGCAATATATCCGCAGAGAACAACTTGGAGTAAAATTCAGAAGACAAGTTGCCATTGATAACAAATATATTGCAGATTTTGCTTGTTTAGAAAAACGTTTAATAATAGAAATTGATGGCGGACAGCATTGTAATTCTGATACAGATATTCAAAGAACTTTTTATTTAGAAAAAGAAAATTTTAGAATAATAAGATTTTGGAATAATGAAATCGACAAGAATTGGGACGGTTGTATTAGGATATTGAAGGAAGAATTAGGAAATATAGCAGGTAATACCCCCCTTCGTCCTTCGGACACTTCCCCCGCAAGTGGGGCAGATGGGCGTCGCGTTGGAAATTTGGGCGATGCATCTGCATTTTCTTTTTATCCCGGAAAAAATTTGGGATGTCTTGGTGATGGTGGCGCGATTACAACCAATGATGAAGAACTATATAAAAAAGTAAAAGCGATTGCAAATTATGGAAGTGACAGAAAATATCATCATATTTTTAAAGGTGTAAATTCGCGTCTTGATGAAATTCAGGCAGCTGTTTTGGATATAAAATTAGAGCATTTGGACAAAGACAATACAAGACGTCGAGAAATTTCAAAATATTATCGAGAAAATATTACTAATCCAAAAATAATTTTACCAAAAATTTATGATGAAATAGCACATGTTTGGCATATTTTTGCTATCAGATGTGAAAATAGAGACGATTTGCAAAAGTATTTGGAGGAAAATGGCATACAGACTTTAATTCATTATCCGACTCCTCCGCACAAACAAGGTGCTTACAAAGAATGGGCAGATTTAAGTTTTCCAATTAGTGAAGAAATTCATAGAACGATTTTAAGCTTGCCAATTTCGCCGGTTTTAACAGATGAAGAAGTTAGAAAAGTCGTGGAGGTTGTGAATGAGTGGTAAAAAAAAATATGACTTGATTTGTTCTCTTGGAGGAAATTGTTCTGTTGCACATAATTTAAGATTTAGAGGGTTAAGATTATATTCATTACCTTTTGATTGGTGTTATATAGATAACGAAACTCCTTTATATAAATTGGCAGAGTGTTTTATGAATGACTCATTTAATCTTATTGCTCAAAAAGAAAATCTAATATTTCTGCCTAATAATGAAAATGATAAATTTCATTCTAATACTGTCCATTATAAAGATTCATGGAGCAATTATTATTTTGTTAATCATTTTTGTAAAAAAATAGAAGAAGGTGGCTATGATGATTTTTCAAAAGTTTTGAAAAGGAGAATTCGAAGATTGCTTGATAAAATCGAAACAAGTCAAAATATACTTTTCATATTAGGTGTTAACTTTGAAATTGAAAAAAGTGCGCTATTATATTTTCAAAGCGTTTTAAATAAAAAATATCCTAACAAGAATATTACAATTGAATTAGTAGAATTCAATTGTAATACAAATGATATCATTTGTGAAAATTCTAATTTTACTATTAGAAAATATAAAAGAGAACAAAATTTATATGATTTTACTCAAACCAATTTTGAATGGGCTTTTTTAGATAACATTAAGATACTACCTGAAAATAAAAATTCTAAATTATTGAAAATTGCAAAGATTAAAAAAGGTCTAAGTGTCAATATATTTTCATCATTATCAACAATAATCCGAATTCGTTTTTATTTGTTCGGGCTACGATTTAATTTCTGTATAGGAAAAGAAAGGGAGTAATTGTAATGACATCTTTAGTTTCGGTTTTAGTTCCTGCTTATAATCATGAAAAATATGTACAGGCGACAATTAAATCTATAATTAATCAAACATATCAAAATATTGAACTAATCGTTTTTGATGATGGTTCAAAAGATAACACTTGGCAAAAAATTCAAGAATTGCAAGAAGAATGCGAAAAAAGATTTGTTAGAACATATTTTGAAACAAAAGAAAATGAAGGCACTTGCAAAACGATGAATAAATTATTGGATTTGGCAAATGGTGAATATGTTATTATAGTTGCCTCTGATGATATGATAAAGCCGAATATGATTGAAAAAGAAGTTGATTTTTTATCAAAAAATCCGGACTATGCTCTTGTTGTTGGCGACAATGAAATTATTGATAGCGAAGGGAAAAGATGTTTTTGGGATGAAAAACAAAATATTACCTATGAAAAAAATGCCGATTTTAAAACATTTGCATCTTTTTTACAATATTTAGCTAAGTTTAATTTTTGTTCAGAAAAATTTGGAAGATATGATATGTGTTATTTGGGCAATCATGTTCCAAACGGATATTTAATCAGAAAATCTATCTTTGAAAAAATTGGCAAATTTACAACAGAAGCACCGCTTGAAGATTGGTGGCTTATGTTACAAATATCTAAATATGCTAAAATGAAATTTTTAAATGAGATATTATTTTCTTATAGGTGGCATTCTTCTAATACAATCAAACAAGAAGAAAAAATGCGTGTTTTTGTAGAAAAAACAAAAGCTTATGAAGAAAAAATATTAGATAATATTGATGAAACTAAAGTTTTACCAATCGTTTCTGAAGTAAAAAATCAGGGTATAAATTACGCAAGAATTGGTATTCCCAATGTTTTTGTTTTAGAAAAATGGCGCAAGCGTAACAAAAAAATAAAAATCATCAAGCTTTTTAACATCCAAATTGCAAAATGGGAAAAATAGAAAATAAAATTAACCATTTATGAGTGATAAACAATTTGAGTCATTGAATGCTTGCAAAGATGGATTGATTTGAATTGCTTTAGAATAATCTTTCTTAAAGCCTTCGCTGTCGCCAAGTTCTTTTCTGATTGCTGCTCTATAATAATATGCGTCTGCATAATTAGAATTGTTTTCAATTGCTTTATTCAAATCAGCAATTGCACCTTGCAAATCTCTAAGCACACATTTTTGCAACCCTCGAATATAATAACTTTCTGCAAGTTTAACATTCGTCGTCGGAACATTTTTAACAGCAGTCGTTGTTATTTTTGAACCGGACGCAAGTTTAACAGTTCCTACGCCTGCATTCAACACAGGAGTAGTTGAAGCCGGAGTTGTTTTTACCGGTGCAGTAGTCTGAACTTTTGTCTGTTGTGGTTGAGAAATCACAACCTTCGCAACAGGCTGAACATTTGGTACAGACTGAATTGGTTGCGGTTTAGTTTCCACTGTCGATTTTGCTTGTGCAATTTTAGCAACAGGTTTTGGCGAAACTACTTGTTCAGGATGTGTATAAGTAATCTTATTATTATTTGCATTAGATTTTATAATCGGTGTGACATCATCTGTAACTCCCTGTACAACAGGTATAGCAGCAATATAACTTTCATTTGAAACAAGAGGTTTAACATTTTTGATAAAAACTTGTTTTTCTGCTAAAGCCACAGCTTGGTCTAAATCAATTGCTGCCCCCTCATTATCAAAATAAAGTTTTTTTAAACGGCCTCTGTTTGCGTAAGCAATGCTGTCTTTTGGATTAAGTGCAATCGCTTGTGAATAATCACTTAAAGCACCTACATTGAAATTCATACGTTTTTTTACAACGCCTCTGTTATTGTATGCCTCAGAATCTTTCGGATTGAGTTCAATTGCTTTGTCATAATCACCTAACGCACCGTTATTATCACTTAACATATATTTTAAATTTGCTCTGTTATAATATACGTCTGAATAGCGCGGATTAATTTTCAACGCTTGTTCATAATCTGCTAATGCACCTTGAATATCTTTAAGTGCAACTTTTAAAACCCCACGATTGTTATAAGCATAAGCAAAATTAGGTTTTACTTTTAAAGCAGCATTATAATCTTGCATTGCACCTTCTAAATCATTGACGATTTGTTTAATATAACCTCGATTTAAATAAAGTTCCGGATTATTAGGGTTAATTTGAATTGCTTTGTCAAAATCGGCAATAGCACCTTGAATATCTTTTTTCAAAAATTTTAAAGAAGCCCTGTTAGAATATGCCAATGCTGCATCAGGATTATTTTCAATTTGTTTTGTAAATGTTTCAATAGAGCTTTCAATTGGAGTGCTGGCAGCAAAAACTACGCCACTAAAGGCGAACATTATTATTACAGCAAGTGTAAAACTTGTTTTTTTCACGATACGTACTCCAAATCAGTTGAATTTGATTAAATTTTAGCACATAAAATTTTGTTCGCAAGAGGTTAAATAGGTAATTCATTATTTAATCATTTTTATAAAATAATTTGTTATATTAAAATGATTTATATATAATAAAAATTAGGGTTAAAAAATAATAAGAGGACATTATGAACATAAATACAAACTATGACAATCTTGAACAAAGCTATCTTTTTTCAACTGTTGCAAAAAAGGTTAACGAATTTACAGCTAAAAATCCTGATAAAAAAGTTATCAGACTTGGTATTGGCGATGTAACCCGACCTTTATGTAACGCAGTTATCAATGCACTTCACAAAGCTGTTGATGAAATGGGAGTTCAAGCGACTTTTAGGGGGTATGGACCTGAGCAAGGCTATGATTTTTTAAGAGAATCGGTTCAAAAATATTACAAATCACATAATGTAGAATTGGATTTAGATGAAATTTTTATTTCAGATGGCGCAAAGAGTGATTTGGGTAATATTTTGGATTTGTTTGCAAAAGATAATACAGTTTTAGTTCCGGACCCGGTTTATCCTGTTTATGTTGATACAAATCTTATGGCAGGCAGAAATGTTGTTTATGTGGACGCAAACGGTGAAAACGAATTTTTGCCATTACCTGATAAAAACGTAAAAGCTGATATTATTTATATTTGTTCCCCAAATAATCCTACTGGTGCGGTTTATAACAAAGAACAATTGAAAGCGTGGGTTGATTATGCCAAATCAATGAAGGCTATTATTTTATTTGACTCTGCTTATGAATGTTTTATTTCAGATGAAAATTTACCAAGAAGTATTTATGAAATAGAAGGTGCAAAAGATTGCGCGATTGAATTTTGTTCGCTTTCAAAAACAGCAGGTTTTACAGGTACAAGATGCGGTTATACAATTGTTCCTAAAGATTTAGGTAAACTTAACAAAATGTGGTTAAGACGCCAAACAACAAAATTTAACGGCGTGCCTTATATCATACAAAGAGGGGCTGAAGCTGTATTTTCAGAAGAAGGTCAAAAAGAAATTAAAGAAAATATTGGTTATTATAAAGAAAATGCTAAAATAATCTCTGAAACACTTAAAAAATGTGGCGTTTGGCATGTTGGGGGAAAACATTCTCCTTATATTTGGCTAAAATGTCCTAATAATATGAAATCTTGGGAATTCTTCGATTATTTATTGGAAAACGCTCAAGTAGTAGGCACTCCGGGAGCTGGTTTTGGACGTAATGGGGAAGGGTATTTCAGATTAACTTCTTTTGGTTCTTATGAAAATACAATAGAAGCAATGAAAAGGTTTGAACAGTTATTTAGCTAATTTTTTGTTTAAGATACAATAAAAATATGAGAGAATACTGGTTTAAATTATCTGATAAAATACGTTTTCTATTTGTAGGCGGATTTAACGCAGGTGTTTCATATTTGATATACTCTGTATTTTGTTTGATTTTAGGTGACAGTGCATATCAAATAGCATTAGCGTTTGCTTGGGCGCTTTCTTCCATAATATCCTACACAACGCAAAAATTTCTTGTTTTTGAAGGCAAAGGGAACTGGATTAAAGAGTATCTTAAATGTTGTACAACGTGGTTTTTTAGTTATCTTATAAATGCAGGTTTATTAGAATTTATTGTAAAAATTTTACATTTAAATGTTTACGTTGCTCAAATTGTTGCAACAGTAGCTTCTGCTATATTTACCTATATATTTTTCAAAAAATTTGCTTTCAAAAAGAAATAAATATTTTTGACATTACAAAATTTATAATTAATCATACAAATAGATGTATTCAAAAAAGAAAAACTCTGCCACAATACATGTGTGAGAATGTATTATGCCCTTTAGATACCGTTTAGAAAATATCCTAAAAATGAGAATCCGCAAAAAGGAAGCTCAAGAAACAGTTGTTCAAAAGGCACAGCACGAAGTATTTCTTGCAGAAGAAAGGATTAGACAAAACCAAGCAGAAATCCAACAAACAGTAATTAATAGAAAATCCGCCGACTTTAGGATGATGGAATATTACGATAATTATCTTCATCACCTTTGGGACAAAGCAGAAGTTCTAGAGCAAGAAAGACAAAAAGTCCAAGCTATCTTAGAAGAAGAACAAAGAAAACTTGTAAAATGTGAACAAGAAGTAAAAGTTCTTGAGAAGCACAAGGAAAAACAAAAAGAAGCATATATAGAAGCTGAAAAGGCAGAAGAGCTCAAACAATTCTCTGAAATCGGTGTTCAAAGATTTTTTATAAGGTCAAGAGAAGAAGCTGAAGAACAAGAGTTTGAAGAACAATTAAGAAAAGCACAAATGGAAGAAAACAATGAATATTGATACCCAATCTAAAATCACATCCGTAAACACAAGCAGTACAACATCATCTAAAACTCAAAAAGAAAGTGATGTTAAATTTTCGGATGAATTAAATAAAATGTCTAAATCAGAAGAAGACTCTAAAGCTGATGAGTCTAAAAAAGAAGATACAAAAGTTGATAAAAAAGACGTAGATGAAAATAAAGAAAAAGATTGTGAAGTTAAAGAAGAAGATAACATGGATGATGTTATAGGCGGTTTAGAACAAACCGTTGAAGAGCTTAATAAACTAAATCAAAAGAATGATAAAATAAACATTTCATTAAAGGATGAAACTTTTTCTGACGATAAAGAAAAAGAGGATAATAATTTGATTGATAATAATATAAATATTCAAGAAAAAAAAGAACAACAACTTCCGCAAATGAACGCTAACATGAACTTTAACAGCAACGGTCAGCCGTTTGCAGCATTTGTGCAGAATAATAATGAAAACAATCAACTTTCAGCTTCTGAAAGTGATTTGGCGGAAGAAAAAGCAATTCTTTCTACAATGAGCGAAAACATGGCGATTGCTCAAAAGAATATGTTATTGAATAAAGATAATCAAACAGCGAAAACGAAGACTGTGACAAATGAACAAGGTATCAAAAAAGTTGATGCTAAAACAAATATTACAACTGACACGGTTGTTAAGTTTGATGATATTGCAATGAATAAAAATGACGTGGAATTTTTTGCTAATCTTGTAGAAAACGGTTCTGTTGACATGAACTCTGTTACGAATTCACAAAAATCATCGCAAGTTTCAAAGACTTTAGCGGACATGCTTGCTAAATCAATGGAAGATAATAAGCCTATCAGAATAAATTTTGACAACGACATTTCTGTCATTATAAAAATTAATAAGAACGGAAAAATTTCAGCAGATTTTTTGCCTAGTTCTCAAGTTGCAGAGGCTTATCTGAAAGAAAATCTTCCAATCCTAAAACAAAGGTTTGACGACAACAACATTGATTACGAAGAGTTAAACCACCGAAAACAAGAACAACAAGACGATAGAAACAACAGAAAGAAGGGGCGCAAAGATGAATGATTTATACACAACTGCGATAAATACCCAAAAAGCTACCGTTCAATGGATGGACGTTTTGGCGGACAACCTGACAAATGTTTACACTCCGGGGTTTAGAGAAAATAAAATAACCTTCAAAACATTCCTCGGCGGTGCTGTAATAGACAACAACGTTAAAAACCAAGGGCAAGGTAAATCTATCCCGGGAACATCAAACGAAAATCTTTTCTTTGAAGGAAGCGGTTTCTTTATGCTTCGTACTCCTGACGGCAATGTTTCATACACTCGTCTAGGTGAATTCACATTTGATTCAGAAGGGGTATACAAAGCCAAAAACGGCGCAACCGTTCAAGGTTACATCCTGAATGACAAAGGTGAAATCATGTCAGGTACAAAATCAATAAGTGATGATTTGTATCAAGAAACAGCTCTTAAAGGCGGTGCTCTAAGCATCCCTACTACAAACATCAAGCTTTGGATTGATCCGAACAACGGTAAATTCCTCGGCAAGTACGATGAATACGAAATCAAAAATGACGGTACAATCTACGGAAAAGCCGATGGTGGAAATCGTTCCGTGCCATTATACAAAATAGCAACTGCAAATTTCCATAATCCAAACGGGTTATATGAAGTAAAAGACGGTTTGTTTGTAGAAACTCCTGAATCAGGCAAGCCGGTCGTAGGTCGTGGTGAAATCCGTTCAGGTCTATTAGAACAAGCAAACACAGACTTTAAAGCAAACATGGCTGACTATCAGCAAGCAAAGGTTCAAATGGAACTTGTTAATGCCCTGATTAAGTCAAACAAAGATCTGCTACAATCAGCAATGGAAATGGCAACCCAATAGTGCTACGCACGTAGATATTTGGTCGGATGACATTAGTTAGATTACAAGTTTGGATTAGTACTACAAGTCATCCTCTATTGTGTGACTACAAGGTGAGCGTTATTTGCGGGGCTACGCACGTAGACAAATGGTCGGATGACATTAGTTAGATTACAAGTTTGAATTGGGACTACAAGTCATCCTCTATTGTGTGACTACAAGGTGAGCGTTATTTGCGGGGCTACGCACGTAGATTTTTGGTCGGATGACATTTGATAAGTAGGTTGGGCATACCTGCCCAACAATAACTTTCAAAAACAAATAACTTCTAAAAACAACTTTCCCTCGCGCAAAATCTATTTTTTAATCATTTCTTTTGTCAATCTTACACGTTTTAAAGTATTAAACTCACCCTCATCCAACAAAACTGTTAAATAATTTCTTGTAACACCTTTGAATTTCCCACTTCTATCAAGATGTTTTTCAATCAAAACTTCTGCTTCTTGTCCGAGGTTTGAATTCACAAACTCTTGATATTTTTCGGCTGAAATTTTTTTAATAACGGTTGCACGCTCGTCCTTAATTTTATCAGACAAATGACCTTCCATCTTTTCTGCTATCGTGCCTTTTCTTATTGAATACGGAAATGTGTGAATTTGGGAAAGTTTAGATTTTTTAAGATTCTCTACCGTAGTTAAAAAATCATCTTCCGTTTCACCAACAAATCCTGCAATAATATCACTTCCCAAAAAAGGTCTTTCAAAACGCGAAACAATATCTTCTATTTGGTCAAGATAAAATTCTACGCTGTAATGTCTGTTCATTCTCTTTAATGTTCTATTACAAGCTGATTGCAAAGAAAGATGAAAATGCGGACAAAATTTCTCACTTGATTGAAGAAAGTTCAAAAGTTCAGGTGTAATTTCATGCGGATTCAATGAACCCAAACGATATCTTGGTATTGAAGTTTTTTCTTCAATCTCTTTAAGTAAATCCAAAATTTCTTTATCAAACTCTTTACCCCAAAGCCCAATATGAATACCTGTTAAAACAACTTCTTTGTACCCGTGCTCAACATATTTATTTATTTCGTTAATAATAAAATCAGAATCCGCACTTCTTGATTTCCCTCTTCCATAAGGTATTACACAATAAGAACATCTATTATCGCATCCATCTTGAATTTTTAAGCTTATACGAGTTTTTGTGGTGTCTTCAAGAGTAACTTTACAAAATTCTTGCTCGCTCATCAAATCTTTTACTGCAAATTCTTTATTTTCTTCCAATAGTTCTGCAATCTTAAACTTGTCTTCGTTGCCGTAAACATAATCAATATAAGGTTCAGCCAGTAACTTTTCTTTTTCGATTTGAGCAACACATCCTGTCAAAATAGTTTTCAGACCTAAACTATGAGCGTGTCTTAGTAAATATAACGCCTCATTATCGCTCTTGTGCGTAACCGAACAAGAATTCAGAATATAATAATCTGAATCCTCTTGTTTTTTTACTTGAGTATAGCCTGATTCAACCAAATTTTGAGCAACAATCTGTCCTTCAAATTGGTTAGATTTACATCCCATTGATTTTAGATAGAACTTTTTCATCATTAAAGTATTGTAACATGAAGATTAATTTTTATCAGAAAGATGATGCTTTTCTTTAAATTTTTCGTTTTCTTCTTTACCGTCTTCTATGGTTTTATCTAAATCTCTGCCGAATATATAACCATGTATTCCCATAAAACCACCTATCGCACCAGCTATAAGCATCACACCAGCTGACGCAGCATTAAAGAATTCAGCAACTGCCATTGTTGTGCAAACGCCAAGTCCAGCCATAGATGCACCAAAAAACTTTGCACTATGATTGTTACCTTGAAAAGTCGGCATCTGATTTTTCTGTTGTTTTTTTACTTGTCTTTTTTGAGCGTAATCAACCGAATAATTAGCTCCAATGCTATTTATTCTCATTTTTCGATACCCCTTTTTTGCTATTTATATTGTACTCATTCACTTTTTTACAATAAAAATAATACAAGGTCAACTAGATGAATAGCTAATGATGAAAATTAAACCCTACCGTACATGTCTTCGTATCTTATAATATCTTCTTCTACTAGCAAATCACCTTTTTGAACTTCAATAATTTTCAAATTATCTTGATATGGGTTTTGCAAAGAATGGATTTCTTTAACATCAATATCAATACTATGTCCAGGGCTTAAGATATGTTCTTTGCCTTCCAAAACAACTTTTGCCATACCCTCTAAAACAACCCAGTGTTCACTTCTATGATTGTGTGATTGAACAGAAAGTTTTTGTCCGGGATTTACATGAATCATTTTAGTTAAAAAGCCTTTGCCTTCTGCTAAAACAGTATAATATCCCCACGGTCTGTAAACAGTTTTATGAACCTTATGCGTATCATCATTTTGACGTTTTAATGTTTCAAAAATCTTTTTAACATCTTGAGTTTTATCAGATTTACAAGCCAAAATTGCGTCTTCTGTTTCAACAATAACTGTATCTTCCAATCCGATTGTTGCAACGAGTTTTGAAGAAGAGTACATCAAAGAATTTTTAGAACCTTCATCCAAAACATGTCCGATTTTTACATTGCCGTCTTTGTCTTTTTTACTAACATCATAAATTGATTTCCAACTGCCTAAATCATTCCAATCACTTTCGAGTTTAAGCAGAGCGATTTTATCCGATTTTTCCATAACCGCATAGTCAATCGAAATTGATGGCATTTTGTCATATTCGGTAAATGGGATTTCATCAGAGTCTGAAAAATCAAAATTATTCAATTTTGAATAAATATCAGGTGAACATTTTGCCAATTCTTCTAACAAAACAGAAGCTTTGAACATAAATATTCCGCTATTCCAAAAATAATTCCCGTCATCAATGTATTCTTGCGCAAGTTTCGCGTTTGGTTTTTCTACAAACTTGTTAACCTTAAATCCTCTTTCAATGTGGGTATTAGTTACATTAATATAACCATAGCCTGTTTCAGGATAAGAAGGTTTGATGCCGAAGGTTACAATATATCCCATTTCTGCAATTTTTTCGCCATCTTTAACGGTTGCAACGAATTTGTCTGTATCACTGATTAGGTGGTCTGATGGTACAACCAAAATCACAGGATCAACATTAAATTTTTCAATAATATATTTTGACGCTAAAGCTATTGCAGGAGCCGTGTTTTTGGATATAGGTTCGGATAAAACAATCGCTTTATCATAGATTGATGATAATTGATATTTTACGTTAGAAAAATGCTTAACACCTGTCATACTGATAATATTAGGTGCAGGCATACAGTCTTCTAATCGTTCAAAAGTTGCTTGCAAAAGACTTTCTGTATTTTGAATATTAAGTAATTGTTTTGGATACAATTCCCTTGATAAAGGCCACAATCTGCTTCCTGAACCGCCTGCTAATATTAATCCGAACATCAAAACTCCCCTTTTATACTCCTAACTATATTATATTAACATGAATAAAAAATAAATATGTATGTTTTATTGAACAAGATTTATGAACTTAAAGAATTCAAATTCACTTAAAAAAATGTAGGGTGCAATTTTTTGCACCAATAACATTAAAAAGGTGGGAACCGCTTACGCTTTTCCCACCCTACCGGCTTTGTAGCCCCCTCACCCTAACCCTCTCTCTCGGAGAGAGAATGACCATAGCCGTTCTTATAAAAACGTAAACCTACTTCAAAAAACATATTGTAAATAGTTACTAATGTGTGGTAAAATACAACACATAGTGAAGATATATTACAAAGCGACATACACATACAAAATATTCAGAATGTTTTTGAGTGAGTTTGATAATTTGGTATCAACACTTGGAAACATTGCGCTTTTTGGTTTAGATTTTCTAAAAGGTTTAAAATCTTTTCCTACGACATTCAAGGCTTTAATTGAGCAATCCGCTCGTTTTGGAGTGTCTTCACTTCCTATAACCTTGTCAATTGTTGGCATGACATCAATCATTATTGCAATGCAGGTTGCAGGTGAAATGGTTAAACAAGGTGCAGGAAATTATGTCGGAATGCTTGTTGCAATTTTGATGGTCAGAGAAGAGGGTGTTATTATGGCTGGTTTTGCGATAATTTCAATGATAGGCTCTTCCATGGCATCAGAAATTGCAACAATGAAGGTTACCGAACAAATTGATGCCATCAGGGTTTTGAAAGTAAATCCTGTGCATTATTTGTTTACACCAAGAATTATTGCGGGTACTTTAATGATGCCTTTAGTCGTTATCGTAGCGTCTGTTTTTGGTGTATTAGGCGGTGCGGTTGCTTCCAATTTAGCGTCAGGGCTGACTTACAAAGCTTATTTTGATTCTGTATGGTTTGGTTTAAACATGCATGATTTGAATGTATGTTTGCTGAAATCTTTGGCTTTTGGATTCGTAATAACTTTGATAAGCTGTTCTTGCGGAATGGAAGCAAAAGACGGTGCAAAGGGGGTTGGTATTGCAACAACAAAAGCGGTAGTTTGGTCATTTGTTGCAATAGTAATCTTGGATTTAATCTTTGCAGCGATGTTCTTTTATTAAACTCCAACGTCCTCCTTTTATAGGGAGAAGGTGAGGGTTCTATCCTCTAAAAAGAAAACGAGAAACTTATGGGTATACAAGTAAAAAACTTAGTAAAAACATTCGATAAAAAAACAATTTTAGACAACATCTCTTTTCAAGTAGATGACGGGAAAATATTGTCAATAATTGGTTTTAGCGGTTCCGGGAAAAGTACGGTTTTAAAACTGATTAGCGGATTAATTGAAAAAGATTCCGGTGAAATTATTACAACTGGCGGTGATATAGCAATGGTGTTTCAATATTCGGCACTTTTCGATTCATTGAATGTTTTTGATAATATATCTTTTGCGTTGCAAGAAAGAAAAGATTTGCGTGGCAAATACACAAGAAAAGAATTAGAAAAAATTGTTGCTGAAAAACTTGAACTGGTTGGCTTGTCAGGAATTGAAGACAAATATCCGTCAGAGCTTTCAGGCGGTATGCAGAAACGTGTAAGCTTTGCGCGTGCAATCGTTACAGAACCTAAAATTATTTTGTATGATGAGCCTACTGCTGGCTTAGACCCGATTTCATCAACCTTGATTGAAGATTATATCGTAAGATTAAAAAATGAAACTAACGCAGCATCAATAGTTGTAACACACCAAATGTCAACTATTAAGAGGACAGCCGATTCTGTCTTGATGTTGTATAATGGACATGCGGTTTTTGAAGGTTCGTCAGAAGAACTTTTGCGCGAAGAAACACCTTACACAAAACAGTTCGTAAACGCAACCATCGAAGGCCCAATGAAAATGAACGCATAGGCTAACACACCTCGGTTATTCCCTCTCCGAGGGAGAGGGCTAGGGTGAGGGTTCTACATTAGCGAGCATACAAAAACTTATTAAAAACATTCAAACAAAGTGCATTCAGCACAAACCAAAAGGAAAACACAAAATGAAGATGTCACCATCATTTAAAGTAGGAATATTAGCAATTGTAGCCTTAACAATTCTGTTGTTTACAGTTTTGTGGATTAAGGGGCGTTCTTTTTCTTCAGCAGAGAGAATAGAAGTTCAATTCAAAGATGTAAACGGTATGCGTCCGGGGTCCGGCGTACAAATGATGGGGCTTCGTGTTGGTCAAGTTGAAGAAATTACACCAGTTGTAAACGGCGATTCAAGCTATGTAAAAATGAAATTTGTTATTACTGAACCTGGGATTACGATTCCTAAAGCTTCAATGCTTTCTATTCAACAATCGGGTTTAATCGGTGAACAATTCTTAGAAATTACACCACCAAGAACACGCACGGTTTATATTCCGGTAATTAATAAAGATTTATTATCTAATGGTGCAGAAGTAGAAATTAAGCTTGATGACAAATATTATGATGTAGGTTCTGTTAAAAAATCACAAATTATGACAGCAAAACTTGTTCCTTATGAAGTTAAAGATTTTGTAAAAACAAATTATGCTTATAAAGTTGACTATGTTGTAAACCTTCCGGGGCTTGTTTTACCACACTTTATGACAGGTAGAATAGTTAATGTGAATGGTGAAAAGAAATTGAGAATTGCGCCTTTAGATAACATTGCAATTCCTTATCCGCAACAAACTTCACCTTATACAATCATTGAACCTATGAGAATTGCAGACTTTATGGACTTACAATACAAGGCTGCCGAGTCTTTAACCGAAACAAACAGAATTGTGAACGAATTGTTGAATGATTCTATGATTGCAGAAATAAGACAGTCAGTAACTAATTTCAAGGATTTGACAGCACAAGCAACTTCAACATTGGCTAAAACCGAAAAACTTGTTGAAACATCTAAGAATGATATTGATGCAATTCTTTGGATGATGAGTGATGTTTCTAACAACTTCAACAAATTAGCAACAAATATTAACGGTATTATCGGCGATGAAAAATTCAAGCCTATGATGTACGATACAGCTGATGCGGTTTCTAATTTGTCAAAACAACTTACACCGATTATCGGTTCTGTTGACGCTAAAGAATTTGCAGAAGATTTGAATGCTGTAATGAAGAACTTGAACGAAATTTCAACTTCCGTTAACCAAATGACTAAAGATGAAAACTTGAAAAAGAAAATCAATACTTCTATTGACAACTTGAATGTTACGATGTGCGAAGTTTCAACAGCTTTAGAAACAATTAACGGAGAGGGTGGAGATAAAGAAGGTTTGAAACAAATCGTTGAAGACACTTCTTCTACCGTTTCTAATTTGAAGAAATTCTCAGAAAAATTGAATAAGAGATTTTTGTTATTCAGATTAATGTTCTAATAAAAAATAGGCGATACGTTGAACGATATATCGCCTATTTTTTTATATTAATCCATTGGACTAAATTTTTAAATCTTTTGGTCGTTATAAAGACTCGCCTAATTGTGTAATATAAAATTGGGAGAGAGTTATGCAAATAGATGCAACCATAGATAAGAATTTAGCAAAGGCTGTTGAAAAAGTTACAACACCGGTACGCTCACGTTCTTACAATTTATGCGTTAAGGCGGATGCTTTAAGATTTGCAAAGATGTACAAAGAATCTGTGCAAACGTATCTCCAAGCTATCATGATGGAAAGAAGTGAAGTTAAAGCATATTATGGTTTGGCTGTTTCTTACAAATATTTAAAAGAATACAAAAAGGCTATTTCTACGCTTTTAAAACTTATAAAAATTGATGATAGTAATGATGATTATTTTTTTGAAATCGGCGTATGTTATTTATCTGATGGTCATCCTGAAAAAGCTATTGAATATTTAATCAAAGCAATTTTAATAAATAAAGAAAATGTAGAAGCACAAATTCAGCTTGCAATTGCTCATGAGCTTGTCGATGAAGCTGATTTGTCGCTTATGATTTATAATAAATTAATTGAAACAAATCCTGAATTTTTAAAAGCTTATTACAATAAAGCTGCAATGCTTATGGGTATGGGTAATTTCTTGGAAGCATCAAAAACATTCTTCCAACTTATCAAAAGAAACCCTGACTATTATAAAGCATATTTAGGAATTGCTATGAGCTTTGACAAATTGGCAAAATATAAAGATGCAATCAGATACTACAAAAAGTTTTTAGAATTAAAACAATTTTCTGAAGATGCTGTTTTTGCTCGCGAAAGAGTTGAAGAACTTAGAAATCAACATTTTTCAAAAAATAACAAGTTAACTCTTGTTGATTAGTTTTTATATTTTCTAAACTTCAACTTCTGATTTTTGACCAACAAAATCCTTTTGGAAGCTTACATCATGCTTAATTTTTGTAAGCGTATTTGTTTTTAAGTTTTTCATTTTTATAAAATCAGCCATTTTGTTGTAGTCAAATGCGTTTTCCCATCTTGCAATAACAACTGTTGCAACACAATTACCAATCAAATTAACTGTTGTTCTACCCATATCTAAAATTTGGTCGATTCCAAGCAAAACAGCCACGCCTACAATCGGGTAATTAAAACTTGTTAGTGTTCCGGCGAGTACAATTATAGATGCTCTCGGTACGCCTGCAACTCCCTTACTGGTAAGCATTAAAGCAAACATTACAATAAGCTGTTGCTCTATTGTCATATTAATTCCTACAAGTTGAGTAGAAAATAATACTGCCATTGCTAAATATAAAGTTGAACCGTCAAGATTAAATGTATAACCCGTTGGCATTACAAAACCTACAATTGATTTTGGAACACCAAATTTTTCCATAATTGTCATTGCTTTTGGTAAAGCCGCCTCAGAGCTTGCCGTTGTAAAAGTTAAAAGCGCAGGCTCTTGTATCGCCTTAATCAATGCCCTCACAGAAATTTTTACAATCTTACACGCAATAATCAAAACTACTGCTACAAAAACTGCTAAAGCGGTATATAAAGATAAAATTATTTTCCCATAATTAAGCAAAATTGAAATTCCGTTTGAACCGACAGTATAAGCAATCGCTCCAAAAATCCCCATTGGAGCAAAAAACATAACGTATTCCGTAAATTTAAACATCACAGATGCAACTGAGTTTAAAATATCAACTACCGGCTGAGCTTTTTTACCAACTGCACAAACTGCAAGAGCAAAGAAGATACAGAACACAACTATTTGCAACAAGTTACCTTCTGACATTGCCTGAAAAATACTTGTCGGACAAAGACTCAAAAGCATTTCTCCAAAAGAACTGTGATGAGTCGCAGATGCCATTTGAACAATTCTGTTTAAACCGGATTGAGTAGTTGCAATATGCTCCATGCCAACTCCAGGTTTAAACAAATTTGCAAAACCTAATCCTATAAAAAGAGCAAGAGTTGTAACAACTTCAAAATACGCAATAGTTTTTATGCCTAAACGTCCGAGACTTTTTACATCACCATGTCCTGCAATTCCAACAACAAGCGTTGCAAATAACAAAGGCGCGATAATCATCTTTATCATTCTCAGAAAAATTTCCGCCAAAACATGGAGCTTTATCGCAAATGCAGGAAATGCCCATCCAACCAGAATTCCCATAAACAGTGCTACAAAAATCGCTATTGTTAATTTAGATTGCTTCAAAATCTTTTCCTTTATCTTTTTCACACTTGGCGACATTCCAACTCGCCCTTCTTTAGTTAATTGTACACTAAAAACAAATTATTTGAAAAAATTCGACATTTTTTTTATAATTCTGTTATGAAAAAGTTTTTAATTACAGCATTATTATTTTCTACAACAGCAGTTTTTGCCGCAGAAGATTTATCGAAACAGGCAACAGCGTTTTATAGCGACAACAATTACCAAAAAACTATGGATTTAATCCTGCAAATAGGAGAAGACGAACGCACCGCGCAGGATTGGCTCCTTTTGGGCAATGTTTTAGAAGATAAAGGCGAAAAAGACAATGCTGTTTTTATGTACCAAAAAGCAATCGTAACTGACCACAAATATTATAAAGCATACTATAATTTGGCTAATTATTACGCTGAAAACAATCAATTTAATATGGCAGTTACAAACTACAAAAAGGCCGCTTCTTATAACAAAGAAAATCCTTACATTTTTTACAATTTAGCTTGTGCTTATATGAAGATGGGTGATTTAAAAAAAGCAAAAACCAATTTGAACAAGGCTATAATGTTAAAATCCGATATCCCCGAATTTCACTATAACTTAGCTTATATTTATAAACAATTGGGCAAAGAAAAATTAGCAAAAACTTATTTGGATAATTACAACAAACTTACTCCATCTTTATAATTGTTACACTCTTAATTATTGAAATATAATCTTGTAAATGATACACTTAATTTCAGAAGAGAAATAAGGAGTAAAAATTTATGGTCTGTTTAACATCAAAAAAAGCTGACGCTAAACTTGTGTCAGAAGCTTTAAAAGCACTTGGCAAAGATAATTTTGCGCTAATTATTCACGGAAGCAGTTTCCCATCTAAAGATGGTGAAGATACAGGATTTGGAACATTCAACTCTGAATCAGGTCACGGATTGATTGACTATGCTCATGGGATTTTTAACGCAATTCAACTTGGACCTGCCGGTAAAACTAAGAGTTCAGACTCTTCACCTTATACAGGTACAATTTTCTCAGGCAACCCTTTGTTTATTGACCTTAAACAATTAACTGAGAAAAAATGGGATAATATTCTTTCTCAAGAAACTTTTGAAAAAGTTGTTGCAGGGAATCCTAACCAAAATCAAGGTAAAACGGCTTATTCATATATTATGAAGGCTCAAAATGAAGCTTTAAAAGAAGCTTGGAAGAATTTTAAAGAAATTCACGGCGGACTTTTTGGTTCTTCATTAAAGAAAGATTTCGAAAAATTCAAAAAAGAAAATGCATTCTGGTTGGATAACGACTCATTATATGAAGCACTTTCTTTGGAAAATGATAATGATTTTTGGTACACATGGAAAAACGAATCTGATAAAAACTTGATGAATCCAAAATCAGAAGAAGAAAAGAAAACTGCAGAAGCTAGAATTGCAGATATCAGAAAAAAATACGAAGACGAAATTGAATTCTACAAGTTCTGTCAATTTGTTTTAGAAATCCAAAACGAAGAAACTAAGAAATTTGCTTTATCAAAAGGTATCAAAATGATTGCAGACCGCCAAGTTGCATTTTCAGATAGAGATGCTTGGGCTTATCAATCATTATTCCTAGAAGGCTGGTACTTAGGTTGTCCTCCTGATTATTTCTCAAAAGACGGTCAAGCTTGGGGCTTCCCTGTAATGGATCCTGATAAAATGTTTAATGCTGACGGTTCTTTGGGCGAAGGCGGTGTTTTGATGAAAAATCTTTACCGCAAAATGTTCAAAGAAAACCCTGGTGGAGTTAGAATTGACCACATCGTTGGCTTGATTGATCCTTGGGTTTATAAAGTTGGTAGAAAACCAATGTGTGAAGAAGGCGCAGGAAGATTATACTCTTCTCCTGAACATCCTGAACTTTCAAGATATGCAATTGCAAGAAATGAAGATTTAGATTGGACATTAGAAGCTGATAAAGAAAAAAGAGTTAAAACTTTATCAGAAGAACAAATCAAGCTTTACGGCAGATTGATTGAAAAAATCGTTATTGCAGCTGCAAAAGAATGCGGTATGGATAAAAACGCAATTGTTTGTGAAGATTTAGGTACTTTAACAAATCCTGTTGACGCTGTAATGAAGAAATACGAACTTCAAGGTATGAGATTAACTCAGTTTGTAGTTCCTGAAAAACCTGAACATCCATACAGATGTAAAAACATTACAGAACACGTTTGGAACATGGTTGGTACTCACGACAATTTACCGATTTCTATGTGGGCTGAAAGCATGATTAACACTCACGAAGGTTATTTGCACGCAAAAAACCTTGTAGAAGATTTGTTTGCTGAAGCTGAAAATAAAGACGATATCATTGTTAGACTTACTCAAGATAAAGAATATTTGAGATTTGTTAAATTAACAGAAATTTTTGCATCAAAAGCAAGAAATGTTCAAATGTTCTTCACTGATTATTTCCAAATCAATGATGTATACAATAGACCAGGAACATCAGGCGATCAAAACTGGTCACTCAGACTTCCAAACAATTATCAAGAACTTCAACCAATTGATTTGCACGCGTTATTAAAAGCTGCAATCATTGCAAGAGGTAAAGAATTTGCGTCAAAACACGCAAGCTTGATTGAAAAATTGGGTTAATAACCAAAAAATAAAAAATAACAAAAAAGGTGGAATTGAGAAAATTTCCACCTTTTTTATTGAAAATTTTACATGTATAATAAAACTTGATATAGAGTTTAAAAGAGAGGTTAACAATGGATAAACAAAAAATTAAACAGGCTCGCACAAAAATTGTTGCAACGCTTGGCCCCGCTACTTCAAGTTATGAAATGATTTTAGAATTGGTAAAAGCCGGCGCTACAATGTTTCGATTAAATACTTCTCACGGCAGTGAAGAAGGACACGCTCAAAACATCAAATACATAAGAGAAGTTTCTAAAAAGACAGGCAAGTTCATTCCGATTTTAGTTGACCTTCAAGGCCCTAAAATCAGGGTTGGAAACATTCCTGCGCCAAGAAACATCAATATTGGTGAAGAAATTATTTTGGAAGCATCAAACGATGTTAACAACCAAGAAATTATTCCGGTTGATTATGAAGGTATCGCAGGCGATGTTAAAGTCGGTGAAAAAATTCTTCTTGATGATGGCAAAATCGGGCTTGAAGTTTTAAAAATAGACGGCAAAAAAGTTCATGCAAAAGTTTTATACGGCGACACAATCCGTCCGAGAAAAGGTATTAATATCCCTGGAGCAACTGCAAGTTTGAGCGCGGTAACCGATAGAGATGTTGAATTCATCAGATTTGCAGTTGAATATGATGCGGATTATATTGCCCTATCTTTTGTAAGAGAAGCAAAAGATATTGAATTAGCAAAAAGATATATTAAAAATTTTGGTGGTAATATTCCTGTTATCGCAAAAATTGAAAAACCGCAAGCTGTCGAAAACTTAGAAGAAATTTTAAAAGTTACGGATGGGATCATGGTTGCAAGAGGTGATTTGGGTATTGAAATGTCACCTGAAGATGTTCCTATGATTCAAAAATACATTGTTGAAGAAACAATAAAAGAACGCAAAGTTTGTATTGTTGCGACTCAAATGCTTGAATCTATGATAGAAGAACCCATTCCGACAAGAGCAGAGGCAAGTGACGTTGCGAACGCTATTCTTGACGGAACGGACGCAATTATGCTTTCCGGCGAAACGGCTATGGGCAAATATCCGATTGAAGCAGTAAAAATGATGCGCAAAATTGCAACAAATGTTGAAAGCGATAATTTCATGCTCTCTAATTTGGATTTGACAATGAATGAGCATTATGAACTATCGCCACAAGCGATTTCTAATGCTGCGGTTAAGATGGCAGAAGATTTGAACGCTAAAGCAATTATGGCATTCACTCACAGCGGATACACTCCAAAATTACTATCAAAACTTAAACCTTCCGTTCCAATATTAGCAATTTCCGATATGGAATCGACTTGCAGAAGATTGAATCTTTACTGGGATATTTATGCAGACCTAAAAAATTGGGATACCGTTCTTGATTCTGATTTATTAGAAAAAATTGATGATTATATCTTAACAAAAACAGATTTCAAGAAAGGCGAAAGAATAATCATTATCGGTTCAATTCCAAAACTTATTACAGGAAGAACCAATTTCATAAGGGTTCATAGAATTGGTGCACCAATGGAAAGATAGCATTAGCTATCTTTCCATTTTTTGTTTTACAACTGCGTCTATTAAACCTTTAAACAAAGGATGTGGTCTTTCAGGACGAGATTTAAATTCAGGATGGAATTGACAAGCCACAAACCAATCAAGACTTGGCAATTCAACGATTTCTGATAACATTCCGTCAGGTGACATGCCGGAGAATACCAAACCTGCTTTTTTCAAATCTTCAATATATTCGGTATTAACTTCATATCTGTGTCTATGACGTTCGGAAATCTTATTTGCGCCATAAACTTCATGTGCTTTAGTTCCTTTTTTAAGGTGACAATCATAAGCACCCAATCTCATTGTACCGCCATAACCTTTAACGTTCTTTTGTTCCAACATCAAATCAATTACAGGTATCGGAGCATTTTCATCAAACTCGGTAGAATTTGCCCCCTTCAAGCCGGCAACATTTCTTGCATATTCAATTACTGCGCATTGCATACCAAGACAAATTCCCAAGAACGGAACATTGTTTTCTCGAGCATATTTAATTACGTTCAATTTACCTTCAATTCCTCTAATACCAAAGCCACCGGGAACAATCACGCCATCAACATCTTTCATTAGTTCTTGGCAAGTTTTTGCATCTACGCAGTCTTCTGAATTAATCCATTTGATTTCGGTTTTAACATCATCAGCGTAACCTGCGTGTTTAATTGATTCAACAACAGAAATATACGCATCAGAAAGTTTTGTATATTTCCCTGCAATCGCGATTTTAATACTGCCTTGCGGATGATTAATTTTATTAACTAATTCTCTCCATCTTGTTAAATCTGCGGCTTTTGTAGGAACTTGAAGAAGTTTAAGCACAACATCTGCAAAGTTTTGATCTTCTAAGGCAAGAGGAACTTCATAAATACTCTTCATATCGCGACATTCAATAACCGCTTCTTTTGCAACAGAGCAGAATAAAGCCAATTTATCTTTTTCTGTTTTAGGAATTGGTTTAGAAGTTCTGCAAACAAGAATTTCAGGCTGTAAACCATAGCTTCTCAAAAGATTAACACTGTGTTGAGAAGGTTTTGTTTTCAATTCACCCGACGTCGGAAGATATGGAAGCAATGTACAATGAATATTAATTGCATTTCCGATACCGGCCTCTGATTTAAATTGTCTTATAGATTCAATAAACGGTAAGCTTTCGATATCGCCGATTGTACCGCCAATTTCAATAATCTGAAAATCAGGTTTGAAGAATTTTTGCGCTTTTACTAATCTTGATTTAATTTCATTTGTAATATGCGGAATTACTTGAACGGTAGCACCTAAATAATCTCCGCGACGTTCTTTTTGGATAACTGTTTGATAAACGCTACCGGAAGTTACGTTGCTTAATTGTGAAAAATTAGTATCAATAAATCTTTCATAGTGCCCCAAATCCAAATCTGTTTCTGCGCCGTCATCAGTAACAAAAACTTCACCATGTTGAAACGGGCTCATTGTTCCGGGGTCTACGTTTATATACGGGTCAAACTTTTGAATGGCAACAGAAAAACCTCTTGCACGTAGCAGTTTACCCAAAGACGCACCGATAATCCCCTTACCTAGAGAACTAACAACACCGCCTGTTATAAAAATATATTTTGTCATAGTTGAAAACTCCTTAATATTATAACTCCCTCTCCTTGAGGAGAGTGTTGGGGTGAGGTGTCCACCCGCCAATAATAAATATAAAAAAGAGGGGCAGTTACCCCTCTTTTTTTTAACTAATTAATTTTTGGAACTCTAAAGAATCCGTTCTCTTCGTCCGGTGCATTCTTCATCAGTTCTTCTTTTGTTTGTTCGTAATAAACTTTGTCTTCTCTCATTACGTTTACAAAATCAATTGCGTGCGCCATTGGCTCAACGTCAGAAGTATCAACCTCATTCATTGCATCAACATGTTTTAAAACATCGCCCAATTGCTTAGTAAATTTTTCTTTTTCTTCTTCTGTTAGCTCTAAACGTGCTAATTTTGCTACGTGTTCTACATCTTTTATTGTAATCATGTTTTTCACTCCAATATTTTTATATCATAGCATGAAAATTAAAATTTTGTAATTTAATTAAACTTGCTCAACGGATGTTTTTTTAGATACAGAATATCTTGATTTGTAATCCTCGTAACGGCTTACAAACTGAATATCTTCACCTTTATTTCTGTGATTGTATTCGTGTTTATCAAGAGATGTATCTTGAAGTTGCATTACGCTTGTTGCAATGTTTCCGCAGTGTGCAGCAACTCTTCTGAAGTCGTTTAATAAATCTGAGAACATAAAGCTCAATTCTGCAGTACAATTACCGTCTTTAAGCCTTTGGATATGACGGTTTTTAACTTTCCTTATAATCTTCTTAATAACAGCCTCAAGAGGTTCGACTTCTTGAGCAAGAGTAATATTATCAGTTCTGAATGCTTCTAATGTCATGGCAAAAATTTCTGAAACAGCTTTTACAATAACCTTAAGTTCTTCTACTGCATCAGGCGAAAGACGTTTGTCATCATTTTTCATCGTTTCTGCAATTTTTAATATGTAAGCAGCGTGGTCGCCTATTCTTTCATAGTCACCAATTACTAATAATAGCTGAGAAATTCTGTTGCTGTCTTCTTCAGTTAACTCTTTGTTTGAAAGTTTTAACAAGAAAGCATCTAATTTGTCTTCATAAGTATCAATTTTAATTTCATTTCCTCTAATTTGGTCTGCTTTTTTAGCGTGGAAGCTTTTAAGCATTTTCGTTGAGTTTATAAAATTGTATTCTACAAGTTCAGCCATTTTAATTGTTTGTCTGTAACATTCTGCAATTGCAAATGTCGGTGCAAGTAAAAGTCTTTCGTCCAATAAAACATTTTTGCTTGATTGTTTTTTGTCAGGCACTAATCTCATTGCCATTTTTTCAAGCAACTTAGTGAATGGGAATAATAATATTGTTGTAACAATGTTGAAAATTGAGTGAACAATTGCAATTCCAAATGGCGAAATGTTATTCGTCGCAAATTTGAAGTGGAAAAGAATATATCCGAATTCAAAAACAGATAAACAAACAATAACACCAATTACGTTAAATAATACGTGAACAGCTGCAACTCTTTTTGCATTTGTGTTAACACCAATACTGGAAAGCATTGCAGAAACACAAGTACCAATATTTTGTCCCATAATTATTGGAATAGCCATTGCATAAGTCATGCCACCAACCATTGATAAGGCTTGCAAAATACCGATAGACGCAGCTGAACTTTGTATAACGGCTGTAACAACAGTGCCGACTACAACCCCTAAAATAGGATTTGTAAATGCTGTTAATATATGCGTAAATTGAGGCATGTCAGCGAGTGGAGACATTGCATCTGTCATAACTTCCATACCGAACATCAAAATTGCAAACCCAACAAGCACAGCACCAACGCTTTTACGTCTGTTACTTTTTGATGCCATTATAAAAATAATACCAACCAATGCCATTATTGGTGAGAATGATTCAGGTTTTAAAAGTCTAACAAAAAAATTTGAGCTTTCAATTCCTGATAAGCTCAAAATCCATGCAGTTATTGTTGTACCAATATTAGAACCCATAATCACGCCGATAGCCTGTGATAATTTCATTATTCCTGAGTTAACTAAACCAACAAGCATAACGGTTACAGCTGATGAAGATTGTATTGCCGCTGTAACACCGGCACCAAATACTAAACTTTTTAACGGATTAGAAGTCATTTTCTTTAAAATTCTCTCTAATCGTCCGCCGGCGATTTTTTCTAAGCCCGAAGACATAATAGTAATACCATATAGGAAGAACGCCAGCCCCCCACATAGTGTGAATAATGAGAATATATCCATAAATTAAATCCTTTTCTTGCCTTACAAAATATTGTCGGTATTCATATACTTTGAGTGTATCACAAGAGAAAATTTATTACGAGAAATTTAATCAAAAGAATTTAAAACTGTAACTTTTCGTAAAATAAAATTTAAATATTTTGAAGTAATTTTAGCTATATAAAAAAAATGTAAATTTTTTGTTACATTTTAGCAAATTTTATTTCCTTCGGTTTTTATACATACATTATGAATATTAATTTTAACCCTATAAACAGAACATACACAAACAATAATCAAATAAATTCTCGTGTATCTTTCCCTAATATTGCACCATTAAAACAGGATACGGTATCTTTTAAAAGTAAAGTCCCAAAACCAAAAGATTTAATGGATTTGACGAACAAAGAAATTATAGAAATTTGTAAATCTACACTCTTAGATAAAATACCTGTTGGACACGGTCAAGAAGCTGTTGTATACAAAATGGAAAAATACCCGAGAGAATATTGTATTAGAGTTGAAAAAGACGCAAAAACTGATTTAAAAAAGTTAAAACTTGACTACAATCTCAACGATTATGACAAAGCAAACTTTGTGATTGCAAAACTCGCTGATGGCATTACACTATTACGCTACATTTCAGGAATTCCGATGAAAATCATGCATAACTCCGATACCCCAAGAGGTATTCAAGTAAAAGAATCTCTTTTAGCTCTGATTGCTGATAATTTTTCTGAAGAAGCATTTGTTAATATTATCAAACAAATTGAAAAAAACCAAACCAAGGGCATTTTTTTTGATAGAAAAGGCGAAAACCTTTTAGTTGACCCTATGATACAGGAAATGACCGCAATTGATTTTAGTCCAAAATTTAATGATATAGAATATAATCCGATTGCTTATATTTATAGTGCTTTAGATGTCGATTCAACAGAATTTGCACCAAAAATTTTTGGAAAACTTTGCAATGCGTATGCAGAAAGACTTAAAGATTGCAATCCAAAGGATTTGAACTTAGATGTTTTAGATAAAAATTTCTACCATCGCGGTTTTATGGATGATGCGTTTAACAATTTCCCTGATAGAGATTTATTAAAAGAAACTCAAGATAAATTATTTAACGAACTGATAGATGCAAAATTACACAAACCAAAAGAAGAAGTTAATTGGTTGGTTGACGAATTTAAAAGCTTTGTCGATGATAAACTAATCAATTATCAAGCTCCAAGATGTGAGTTCTATTAGAAAATAGAGTGGGAAAAGCGTAAGCGGTACCCACCTTTTTTAATACAGCAAGTACGTAAAGGCTAATTGAATATTATAACAATGTTTGTTATAGACATAGTTTGTTAACAGAGATGTAAATATGAATATATCTTTAACACCGGCATTAGAACAATTTGTAAATGATAAGGTTGCAACTGGTTTATATAATTCTGTTAGTGAAGTTGTCAGAGAAGCTTTGAGATTACTAATTTCTAAAGAAACTCCTATTTCGCAAGATATTATTGATAGATTAAATCGAGATATCGAAGAAGGTTTAAATGATAAAAAAGTTGTAGGTCGTGTTCAACATTTTCATTGAACACGACAAAAAATTTTGCAATTTTAACATATTTTTTTAAAGGATATTTAGCTTTTTGAGTAATAAAAGTTTGTCCTTCCCAGCCCGCAGCAACACCCAATGTCCCTATTATGCCATTTTTAAGAGATGAATATTGTTGCGTTTCGTAATTTGAATTAATTGCGTCCATTTACTACCTTCTTAATTATATAAAGACAAGAAAGCTTGAAAAATTGTCAAATTTTTACAATTTGTTACTTTCAAAATTTCCCCGCTTTCAAAATCAAAACAAGGTCGTGTTCAATCGATTAACCAAGAAAAAATGCTTGACTTTATGTTAGGCTTGCCTTACATTATTAAGAGGAATGTAAGGAGAACCTAACAAGTGATTACAAAAAGTTTAGAAGATTATATTGAATACATTTATACTTCACTTTCTAATGGCAAAGAGCTCAAAGCAATTGATATAGCTAAGAAGTTTAACATATCAAGAGCAAGTGTTTCAGAAGCTTTGATTAGGTTATGTGAATTAGGATTGGTTATATATGAAGGTAGAAAAGGTATTATTGTTACCGAAAAAGGCGAAATTGAAGCAAAAAGAGTTATAAAAAAACATCAAATTCTTTTAAATTTCTTTAATAAGGCTTTAAATATTGAATTTGAAAAGGCTTCGGATAATGCTTGCAAAATTGAGCATGTTATTGATGACGATGTTGTTTCAATATTGGAAAAATTTAATCAATTTAGCTATAAAAATAATCTAAAAAAAGATTTTATGGAGTTTATCCAAAATGATAAATAACATTAAATCTTTTGCAAAGTTTTTAGATCAACCGATGCTGATAGCACATTTAAATAAAAATATGCCGAAAATTATGCTTACAGGAACAGCCTTATATAGCGCTAAAAAAGGTTATGATGTTTATGAAGGGGATAAAAATTCTACACAGACAAAAGATTATTTCAAGAATATGAGCATACTCTTTTCTTCAGTAGTTTGCGCTCTTCTTGCCCCAAAATTAGCCTCCAAAATCACTCATAGACCGCAATTAGAAAACTTAAAAACGGTAAAAAAACAAAATACAAAACTTGTAGAAGAGTTTATTTCAAAGAATAAAAATTCTTTAAGTGAAAATAGTTTAAAAACCTTGGAAGAAGCAAAAACAAACATTCTTTCACTATCTAAAATCAAAAAATTAATGGAAGATTTAAAAGCAAAAAAGCTTGACGGATTTATGAAAAAATTAATTCCTGACCCTGAAAATATAAGTTCTAAAGATATTTTTTCTGAAATCGGCTACTTATCAATATACGGCGCAATACCTGTTGTTGGAGGAATTGCAAGCGGTTTAGCAGCAGATAAAATCGCAGGTGAAGATGTTAAAAAAACTGCGCCGGACAAAGTAAGCGAAGGTTTGTACCAGTATTTGGCAAATATTTTTATGTGCAATATTGGCGCAGGAGCGACACTTGCAATTTTAGAAAAATTGAATATAACCTCAAAAGTCTGCAGAGCAGTCGGAATGGTTACAGGAATAATTTTGACAGGTGTTATTGGCGGTTCCAAGATGGCGAATTTTATAACCGATAAAGTTTCTAAAAAAGTCGGTATAAAAGATATTAAAGAAAGAAAACCGGAGCTTATTGATTTAGGAATGCATACAGACGATATCGCGACAGTTGCGGTTTTATCAGGGCTAAAATGGATTGAACCATCCTTACCGTTTTTGTATTCGATTTCTGGTTACAAATCAGGGATTGGGTATAGAAATTGAGCGCACTTTGATTATGTTGACATATTCTAAAAACACGTTATAATATTAGAAAAGGTATTATATGAAGTTTAAAATTCAAAAACTTAGGCAAGCTGAAAAAGAAATAAGTAGGCTTACAAAAAAACAACAAGAAGAACTTGAAAAAGACTACAAAACTATCACCGAAAAAGGCATAGAATTTGTTAAACGTAGACATTTAAGAAGTGATGTATTTGAAATCAAAACAAATGATATGCGCTCATTATTTGCTTATCAGGAAAACTGCATAATCCTAATAGGGTTAGTTTACGAAAAAAGAAGTAATAAGGCACCCGATTATTATATTGAACTTACACAAAAACGACTTAAGGAGATATAACAATGAAATATATTTATGCAAAAGATACAGATGGCTTTGTTGTTAAAAAATTAGCAAGTGAATTAAAAGCCGACGAAGTTGAAATCACAAAAGAAGAATATGAAGTACTGTCAGGAGATACATATTACAAGAAAAAATATGGCAGAGGCGGTAAACGTGCGGGAGCCGGACGAAAACCAACTAATGGAGTTGTATTAGCATTCCAAATTAGAGTTTCTGAAAAAGAAAAAGAATTTTTGAAGTATGCACGTTCTCATAACCTAAACTATGACGAACTTATGCAATAACATCGCAAAAATTTTTGTCGTGTTGGATGATAATAGTCCAATACGACCTATACATCTTTTTAATTCGGTGGGTACGCAATACAAAGCTTTAATTATACCTACTAGTCTAATGAAACTTTACCCACCCTACACATCTTTATTCAACCTGCGCTCTAATATTTTTATTTAAAAGTTAATGGTGCAAAAAATTGCACCCTACTTTTTTTAATAAAATATGTTTAATATTGAATTTTATCCTCAATATAAAAGGCGCGATATAAAATATCGCGCCTTCTTTTAATCTCTTACCTTTACCCTTTAGTCTAGCAGCCGCAGCCGTTACCTAAAGAAGCGTGGAATGTTCTTGAGATAACATCGTCTTGTTGTTCTTTTGTCAACTTAATGAAGTTTACAGCATAACCTGAAACTCTTACTGTTAATTGTGGGTATTTTTCAGGATGTGCTTGAGCATCAAGCAATGTTTCTCTGTTGAATACGTTTACGTTTAGGTGGTGACCACCTTTTTCAACATAACCGTCTAAAAGATTTATTAAGTTTTCTTCTTGTTGTGTTGTCATTGTTTTATTCCTTATCATTATTTCATATTACAAATTTTTGTAATTGTTTAGAAGTTTAGTAGTTGAGGAGTTTAGAAGAAATTTTAGCCTTTATTCTATACCTCTTTCGGTTTATTTGCTGAGAAGAAATTATTAATAACTTCTTCTCAACTTCTAAACCTCTAAACTTCTAAACTGCAATTGTTATTAGCAACCGCAATTTCCTTCTGAGCATCCGCAATCAAGTTGGATGTCCAAGTCGCCCATGAATACATCATCTTTACCCAATGCATTAGGGATAATTGAGAATGTATTTGAGATACCGTCTTGAGCATCGTTGAATGGAAGCTTAGCAACTGAAGCTAAAGATGCTACTGCACCGTGAGTATCACGTCTGTGCATTGGGTTAGCACCAGGAGCTAGAGGAATACCAGCTTTTCTACCGTCAGGAGTGTTACCTGTTTTCTTACCGTAAACAACGTTTGAAGTAATTGTTAAGATAGACATTGTAGGAATAGAATTTCTATAAGTATAGTGTTTTCTAATCATGTTCATGAATTTCTTAACAAGGTTAACTGCGAATTGGTCAACTCTGTCATCGTTGTTACCATATTTTGGATAATCGCCTTCAACTTCATAGTCAACAACCAAACCGTTTTCATCACGGATAGTTTTAACTTTTGCGTATTTAATAGCTGAAAGTGAGTCAGCAACTACTGATAAACCGGCAATACCTGTTGCGAAGTATCTCTTAACATCTCTATCGTGAAGAGCCATTTGAGATCTTTCGTAGCAATATTTGTCGTGCATGTAGTGGATAACGTTCAATGTATTAACATACAAACCTGCCAACCATTCCATCATATCTTCATATCTTTCCATAACTTCATCGAAGTCTAGGTATTCAGAAGTGATAGGTCTGTATTTAGGACCAACTTGTTCTTTAATTCTTTCATCAACACCACCGTTGATAGCGTATAATAAGCACTTAGCCAAGTTAGCTCTTGCACCGAAGAATTGCATTTCTTTACCAACTACCATTGAAGATACACAACAAGCAATAGCGTAATCATCACCGTGAGTAACTCTCATCAAATCATCATTTTCATATTGGATAGATGAAGTTGTAATAGAAATGTGAGCAGCATATTGTTTGAATGCGTGTGGTAATCTCTTAGACCACAATACTGTCATGTTAGGTTCAGGAGCTGTACCTAAGTTTTCTAGTGTGTGTAAGTAACGGAATGAGTTTTTAGTAACCATGTGACGACCGTCAATACCAACACCACCGATTGATTCAGTTACCCAAGTAGGGTCGCCTGAGAACAATGAATTGTATTCAGGAGTTCTTGCGAACTTAACTAATCTTAACTTCATAATGAAGTGGTCAATCATTTCTTGAGCTTGTGCTTCAGTGATTAAGCCTTTTTTCAAATCTCTTTCAATGAAGATATCCAAGAAGGTAGAAGTTCTACCAATTGACATAGCTGCACCGTTTTGTTCTTTAACAGCTGACAAGTATCCGAAGTATAACCATTGAATAGCTTCTTTAGCGTTTGAAGCAGGTTTTCTGATATCGAAACCGTATTCATCACCCAATTCAGCCATTTCTTGCAATGCTCTGATTTGTTCAGCCAATTCTTCTTTCAATTGGATTTTTTCAGGTCTCATTTCGCCATCTAATGAAGCATGTTGTTCTTTTTTGTCTTCGATTAATCTGTCGATACCATAAAGAGCGATTCTTCTGTAATCACCGATGATACGACCACGACCGTAAGCATCTGGCAAACCTGTCAAGATAGCTGCGTGTCTTGCTTTTCTCATTTCAGGAGTATAGCAATCGAAAACACCTTGGTTGTGAGTTTTTCTGTATTTTGTGAAAATTTCTGTAATTTCAGGATCAACTTCGTAACCATAAGATTTGCAAGAAGTTTCAGCCATTCTGATACCACCAAATGGTTGTAGAGAACGTTTTAGAGGTTTATCTGTTTGTAAACCAACGATTTGTTCTAAACTCTTGTCAATATAACCGGCCTTGTGAGAAGTGATTGTAGAAACGATTTTTGTGTCCATATCAAGAACGCCACCGTTTTCACATTCTTTTTTAAACAAATCGCAGCATTCTTGCCACAATTTTGTAGTTGCTTCTGTTGGGCCTGCCAAGAAGCTAGAATCACCATCATAAGGTGTGTAGTTTTTTTGGATGAAATCTCTTACGTTGATTTCTGACTGCCATTTGCCGCCAACGAAATCAGTTGTAGAAGATTGTTTTTCTAATGTTAATTCTGACATTTTAATCTCCTTGTCTTTTCCAGTCCATTCGGACTTTTTCTATTACTACTTGTTAATTTATATTATACCTCATAAAAAAATCATGACACAGTTGTTTAAACAACATTTATTAAGATTTTATTAAAATTTAGCATTTTCACTCTAAAAATAACTTTATCCAAATAGTTGTTGAAAAATTTTTCTGCTTTTGTTACGATTAACCCACCGGACTTAATAAAAATTTACTTTACATATCTTAACAAATTGGGGATATTCTAGCAAGTTTTTTAGTGTGTGGGTGTTTGTATATATAGAACAATTTATGTGTGTAAGGAGTTATCTATGAAGATTAACGCAATAGGTACTGATTATTCTGCTATTAGAGCAAGAAATGCAAAGAGCGTAAAAGCAACAGAAGGACAACCTCAAGGAATTGATGTTCCAAAAGGAATGACTAAAATCTCTTTTAGAGGTGGGAACAAGAATCAAGCAATTGAATATGTTGCCGAAGTAAAACCTTATTATCAAATTGGTGGTGTTGCCACTGCAGTTCAAGATAGAAGAACTTTACGAATTTCAGACCAAGACCCTACAATCACTGAAGATATGCGTAAAAACATATTCAAAAAACCTATGCAAAATAAAGCATTTGTAACTCCAGTTTATAATGGTAGTTTAATATACAACAAAGAAAACGGACTTTTACAAAACGTAGAAGTTCCAAAAATTCCTGCGGGATTACCGGAAACAAGCGCATTTAAAAAATACGAAGGCAAATATTTTATTACAAACAGTCAAAATTTCCAAAAGTATTTAAATCCATTAGAATTTTTCAAAAATGAAGAATTTAAAAACCCTGCCAACGGAAAAGACAACATCAGTTTAAACAACCAAGTATTCATCCTTGAAGATGTAACTGGTGGAGAAAAGAAAATGGACTTTGGTGGTACTGGTGAAACAAAAATTAAATTATTCAGAGTAATGGCCGATGATAACGGCAAACTTGTTCCAACAAATGATTTTCAAGTATTTACTGATGTAACAGCTTCTTGGTCAAAACCATATGCTGGTGGCGGATATTCCACCACCCCTGGTGTATTAAGCCAAACTTGGAAGGGAGATGGTGATGCAAGGGGTGCAAAAGCCTTTGCGGCTCAATTAGAGCAGATTTGTGCAGAAATGAGTAAAAATGGTACAAAATTCGACCCGGCAACATTGGTGTTAAATGATTCACAAGCAAGTTATGCAGCTGAATATTTAGCAGAAATGGCTGCCAAAGGCGATGAATTTATGAAAGGTAAAAAACCGACTGTTATTGGACACAATATTGGCGATGGTTATATTCAAAAAACTTCTTATATGAACATGTTTGTAAACATTGCAGACAAAGAATTAAGAGAAGCAGTATCAAATGATCCAAATTATATAGATGCTCTAAAACAAGGTGGAGAAGCTGTAAATAAATACTTTGAAAAACTTATTCCTGAAGCGATGAAAGATAAACAAGGCGGAGTTAGCCCATTTATGAATGCCATTTATTATGCAAGACAAGGCTATATTCCAATGATTAGTACTGTTTCAGAAGGATATTACAACAAATTAATTAGCGACCCGAATTTCGCACCCGGCACACATGCATTTTTAAAAGAGCTTTCAGAAAAAGGTCGATTCGCAGGCATTGTCAACGCTTTTGAAGATCCAAATATGAACCCTTATACCAAAGGCGTTCCCGGATATTATGCAAAAGAATATATATTCCCTGATGGCGTTGATGTAAACGGTCAAAAAAATTACAAAATTTCAACTTATAAAGTTTTTGATGAAAAGCTTGTAAATGAAAATAATGTTGACATTAAACATGTAAGAGATATTAAACGTCAAAATAAAATAAGTCTTTTTGAAAGATTGGATAAAGATGTAATTGCAAAACTTGAATCGTTAAAAGACGTTAAAGGGCATGAATATGACATGTCTTCTGTAATTGCAGGTTTACCTGACAAAAAAGTTAAAGTTTACGGTCATATAGATAAGAAATTTTTAGATGAAGTTAAAAAACCTGATAGTGATATTAAATTACTCACATCTTGGGGACGTGGAGACACACAAAAAGGCTTAGATTCAGTATTGGAAGCTTTTGAACAATATGCACTCGGAGCCGGCAAAAGTGATAAAAATACCATTTTAGTAATGGGTGGAGCATTGACACCTGGAGATGCAGATTCTGATAAAATTTTAAAAATTATTAACAGAATGAACGAAAATAAAGAATTAAACGGCAGATTTGTTTATTTAGACGGTTTTGCTCCAAACAAACCATTAGCAAGTGCAGCTGATTTTTCGGTATTTCCTTCTAGATTTGCTCCTTGCGAACTTACAGATTTGGAATCAATGAAAGTCTTTTGTTCGCCAATTGTAACTGACTGTCAAGGTTTGGCACAAAAGAATTTTGATGCTGATTTTGCAGGTGAAGCAGAAAGAGTAACAGGTTATAAAACAAAACATGAATACAGCATGTCTCTAGATGAGCTTAAACAAGCATTATCAGAAGAAGATAAAACTAAATTAGACAAAGATGTAAAAAAATTCAAAGATGCAATCAAAGATGATTACAAATTAAAACATGCTGGTAAAGAATTAAGTGATGATGCTATTAATGAAATGATTTGTAAAAATAGTAGTATGCATTATGACTACAATTTCAAAGTTTTAAGACCTTACAGAGATAAAGTAATTGTTGATGATTTAAGTAATTGTTTTGAAAGAGCACTGATTAGAGATAGGAACAACGATGTTCAAACTAAAATGGTAGCTAATCATCTAAAACAATATACAGATTGGGAAAGAAACGGTAATTTAAGTAAAGAACATAAATCTTCTGCACAGTTGTATAGAGAATTGCACTTCCAAAAAGATGGCGCAACCGTTAAAGAAAGCGATACTTTGTTATATAAATTAAGAGAACAATGTAAACAAAATGGGTTATTCGACAGAGTAAAAGCTAATGAAAGCAGTGACGGCACATCAAAAGTTGGAGGAATGAAAAAATGGTTTAAGACTCACAAAAAAGCTTCCTTCATAACTGCCGGTGCAGCTGCACTTGTTGGCTTAGGTTATGCAGGATATAAAGCTGGATGGCTTTCTCCAAGATTTGAAGAAGAAAAGAAAAACGGACATTTGTCTTGTGTAGGATAAGAACAAAACTAGCTGACTTACCAGTCAGCTAGTTTGTTAAGTAGGATATATTTTAAAAGAAATGAGGTATGAAAATGAAAATTATGCAAATCAGTGCAGTAAGCAGTAATTCAAAGTTTCTAAGTTCGAAAAGAAATGACAATGAAGAAATTGCAAAAACAAATCAGGCTACCTTTAGAGCACGTTTGAAGGTTGCAAGCAATGCAGAAGGAGCAATAGAAGGAAGTTTAAGAAAATTTAGAGAGGTTTGTAATATACTTAAACAAAAATTGGGAGCAGAAACTTTATTTCCAAATGATAAGGTTATACTAAGAAAAATTACGGGTGAGGCAAAACAAATTGGTACCGGTAGAGGAACATATGGTTCAACACCTGGGCATTGGGAAAATAGAGGTGGTTATGGCGGAAATGTTTTTGTTAGAGATACTGTAAAGTATGGGCAGTATGGAGAATTCGAAAGACCGGCTCCAGCTCCCTATTATCCGGAATATCGTAATGAAAACTTAGAAATCGCAATAAATAAAAGTAAAACCGGATTTTACTATAATGATGAAAGATCTGAAGAACAAATTGCAGAAGATTTATTTAATGCCTATAAACATGTACGATATTTAGAACACTATGCAAAATAAATTAAAAAAGCCGGTTAGTATACCGGCTTTTTTGTTTCTAACTAAATCTTATTCTTCAAACTCTTCATCTTATTAATATTCAACAAAGCCGTATAAGTAGGCAGAATTGTTATATTATCTTTAGCGTTTTTACCCACATACTCAACCGCTTGCGCAATATCGTTAATGATTTTAATCTTTTCAACGCCTGCATATTTAAGTCTTAGTGCCATGTCATTGGCTCTTATTCCAGAAACAACAATTTCATGTTTTATATTCTTAAGGAACTCAAATTCCGCATCCCAAAGCCAAGAGACATCTCGTCCGTCTGCATAATTATCATTAATTATAATCAAAATATTTGAGTCTTTATCAACCGTTTTCAAAACTTCGTTTGCGCCAATCGGGTTTTTGATAAGCTGTATAAGCGTGTGTTTACCGTTTAAATACTTAACTTCACTTCTTCCGAATGCAACCTTGAATGTCGGCAAGGTGTCAATAATATTTTTAATACCCAATTCTTTACATAAAGCGATTGCACCAAGTGCATTGTAAGCGTTAAACAAGCCAACAAGCGGAACTTCAAAGTTTTCATCATTAACTTTAATCACTGAATATTCTTTATACAAAGAAATTTCAGCTTTGTATTTAGGCTCAGGTCGCTTGTAACCACAAGTGCAGAAATAATGTCCCTGTTGAGCGTAGAATTTCTTTGAATACATTAAAGGCTTACCGCAAGGGCAATTGAAGGCTTCTTCGGTTGAAGTATCAGCTTTCAAAGTTTCATCCGCGTAATAAACATTCTCAACTCCGTAGAAAATTTTATTTTCGCCTTCAAAACTTGCAACAAGCGGGTCATCAGCATTTAACACAAGCTTTATATTCGGTTTCTTATTAATACCGTCTTGAATAAGTCGTTTTGTTGTTTCCAATTCGCCGTAGCGGTCTAGTTGGTCGCGGAACAAATTTGTCACAAGCAAATAATCTGCATCAAATTTGTCATAGATTTTTGATAAATACGCTTCATCAGATTCAATCACAGAATAATCGGTTTTCTTAAAAGGATTAAGAGAAACTGAAAGCGCGTTCACAACACCCGTTAGCATATTTGCACCCATTGCATTATTCACTACGCTTTTGCCTGAGCCTTCAATTAGGTGCGAAATCAAGCCTGCGGTTGTAGTTTTGCCATTTGTTCCTGTTACGTTAATTTTTGTGTCTATGTATTTATTGCATTCACTAAGAAAATTCGGGTCAAGTTTAAGCACAAACTTGCCGATAATTGAAGTTCCTGCAGAAAGTCCTGTCGTATGTAATGCAAAATATGCCATGCGCGCAAACAAAAGTGATAAATAGAACAAGAAATAATCCTCCAAGTGTATTTTAAATTTTGTCATTATAAAATATAATCATATAATAATACAAATACGATAGGATAAATATGATTTTTATATTTTTTACGGCAATAGTTTTTATAGCAGAACTCATAATAGTTTTTGCAATTCTATTCAACTTAATTAAATTTGATATTTATATCAATAAAACAAATGAACTTTTAATTGAAGCGAAGCCTAAAATTCAAGAAATTATGGAGCTTGTGCACGGAATTTCTGAGCAGTTAAGAGAACTTACACCAATTTGGGTTGAAAAGTTTCGTGAAGTCAGAAATATGTTTGTAAGAAAACAGCTCGAGAGTCTAATGTCATCGGTTTTATTTTGGGTTATAAATATTAAAGTTATAAAAAGAGTAAGAAAAACAAAAGTTGCAAAATTTGCATGGAAGGGTTTAACCTTGCTTCAAAATATGCTATAATAAGCGCATAGATTATAAGAAAGAGGTAGATAAAATGAGCAAAGATAAATCATCATTTGGGTTCGGAATGGGTTTAATCGCAGGTGTAATCGGCGGTATTGTTGCCGGCGTTCTTTATGCACCACGCCCGGGTTCTGAAATGCGAGCTAAAGTTAAAGAAACAGTTTGTGATTTAGCTGAAAAACACTCACCAGCTGTAAATGAAGCTAAAAAACAAGCAATGGAATCAATTGATTTGTTAAAATACAAATTAGAAAAACAGTACAAAAAATTCGGTAACATGCTTAAGTCAAAGAAAATGAGAAAAGCAAAAGAGCTTGAAGATTTGTCTGAATACGATATTTAGGGGCAAAAACAGACACCTCACCCTAGCCCTCTCCTGTAAGGAGAGGGGATAACCAAGATTTGTTAATTGAAATAATATATTTATAAGTATAAATTGAACGACTTTAGGTCATTCCCTCTCCTTACAGGAGAGGGCTAGGGTGAGGTGAAGACCCATTAGGGAGAAGGAACTTACATGGAAACAACACATCTATATCAGAGTCTAACATTCTTGGCATACGCAACAGGTGTTATTGTAATTCTTGTTGGTGGAATGCTTATCAAGGTCTTGTTTGACTTATCTAAACTTACAAAAAATGTTGATGAAACAGCGACTGTCATTAAAACAGAACTTATTCCAACATTGCAAAATATTAACAAATCGGTAGAAATCGTAAGCGGAATTATTATTAAAGCAGATGAAAGTGTTAACAAAATCAAAGACGCTATTAAAAATTCACCACTTAACCTTTTGAGCAAACTTACAAGTATTACGGGAACTGTTTCAAAAGGATTCTTTGGTGGTTTGTGTTCTGCGTTTAAAATATTTAGTAAAAAGAAATAAACCGACTTGGCAATATAAAAAATCTTAAGACAAATTAAACTACAAAAGAAGGAGAAAATAATTATGTCAGTACAAAAATTTTTAGCAGGTTTCGCTGTTGGCGCAGCTATTGGTGCTGTTGCAGGTATCTTATTAGCTCCAAAATCAGGTGCTGAAACAAGAGAAATGCTTGGTGACATGGCATCAGATATGGCTAAAAAAACAGACGAAACTGTAAAAGACATCCAAAGAAAAGCTGATAACTTGATTACAGACGCTCAAGAAAAAAGCGAAGAAATCATGAATAAGCTTCAAGACCTTTTGAATAAGCAAAAAGATGAATTAGAAGGTTAGTTGGATAACTATTTTATTGGTGCAAAAAATTGCACCCTACAATTTTTAATAAAACTATGTTCAACATTGAACGTATTTTAACTAAAAGGGTAGGGTGCAATTTTTTTGCACCAATTTCTATTGAACATCTAAATAACTATGTTACAATCAACTTATGGAGAAAATTTTTTCAGATAAAATCAATTTATTAAAAGCGTTAGCAATCATTTTAGTTGTATCAGGTCACTTAGAATTTAGGCTTTTTGATATGTTTCCACCATATTCTTTTCAACTTGCCTTGTTCTTTTTTATTTCCGGTATGCTATTTAAAGACAAATATTTGGATAATGTTTTTGAATACGTCAAAAGAAGAGTAAAAAGCCTTTTGGTTTTATATTTTTTGTATTCGGCTTTTTATGCTGTTGTGACAATCGGTATAGAAAAACTTACGGGCAAATTCTGGGGAATGGAATTGAGCCTTAAAAACTTTTTCATAACTCCGTTTCTTAACGGTCATCAATTTGATTTATCTTGTCCGATGTGGTTTGTACCTCAATTATTTATTACAATGATTATGTTTTTGTATTGCCAAAGACTGCTTAGAGAAAAAAGCGAACCTATTAAATTTGCGTTTTACACCATCTTAGGTTTTTTGGCAATTCCTTTGACAAAAATTGTTCCTGAAGTTACACCGCTTCTGCTTGTGATTATAAGAACTATTTTCTCACTGTTTTTTGTTTACCTCGGACATTTTTATACAACAAAAATCGAAGGCAAATATAATATTTTCACACCCAAAATTCTTGGATTCGTAATTTGTCTACAAGCTGTTTTGTGGCATTTTAACAGGGATTTTACGCCTGAACACGGAATTGGCCTGAGTTATGTTCTTGTTTGGGCGAGATTTGATAATCAAATAATTGTACCTGTTTTAACAAGTATTACGGGAATTTGGTTTTCTATGTGGTTTATTAATGTAACTTATGAATACATTAAGAATATTAACTTTATAAAACTCATAGGTGAAAATACTTATCATATTATGGCAAACCATTTGTTTGTAATGTTCATTTTAACTGCAATCATTTTCAAAATAAACGGAATTCCTTTTGCTGAAAGAAATTTGCACAATATTTATTGGATTTATAATCCGACGCAAAACACTTATTTGTATTTTGTAATCACAATGGTTGCTACAACTTATATTGGTGTTGGATTGAAAAAATTAAAAACATTATTATAGTGCCATTTTTTTCCGTCTTAGTTTTTGCTGAGTTTTAAATATAAAGTTTTTAATTGATGAATAATATCCGATTGCTAAAACCAGTGACGCAGCAATCCACGCTATCGGGCCTGCATAAAACACTCCAAAGTAACCGATTTTTGCAGCCAAATAAATTGCTGCAAAGGCTCGCATCAAAAGTTCGCCAACAGATGCCAACATTGGAATAACAGCTCTGCCAAGTCCTTGAAGAGCATTTCTGTAAATAAAAATTTGTGCAAGAAAGAAATAAAAAAGCGAGCTTCTGAACAAATAGTCATGTGCAATTTTTACAACAGCTTCATTACCTGATCCTATAAATATTCTTACTAAATCTCCACCAAAGAAATGCATTATAAAAGCCATAAAAACACTTAACCCTAAATTGATTAATGATGCTTTTTTGACTCCGAATCTTATTCGAGAGAAACATCCTGCGCCAAAATTCTGAGCAACAAATGAAGCCAAAGCTACTCCAAAAGAAATCATAGGAAGTGTTGCAATCTGTTCTATTCTTAAAGCTGCGGTAAAAGCTGCAATTACATTTGCGCCGAAAGTGTTACAAACACTTTGAATAATTAATATACTCAAACCTAAAATTGCAAATTGAACAGCCATTGGCACACCTACCTTCAAGTGTTCCATCGCAAAAGAAAACTCTTTTTTCCAATCAAAAATCCAATCTTGTTTTTTAAGATGTAAAATAGGAAAATGTTTTTTCACATACCAAACGCATAAAAGTCCTGAAATTGCTTGAGATAAAACTAATGCTAAAGCAGAGCCGGGAACTCCCAAATGGAACTCCAGTATAAATACAAGCGCTAAGAAAATATTTATTACAGAAGCTATAATTAAGCAATAAAGGGGCGTCATGCTATCTCCAAGCGCCCTAATTATACTTGCTAAAAGATTATAAAAATTAGCAACAAATAATCCAAGTACAACAATTTGAATGTAGTAATATGCGTCTTTATAAATTTCTTGAGGTACATTCATTAAATACAGAATTTGGTGCATAAAAACAGCGCAAAAAACAGTAAACAAAAGTGTAAACGCAAAACTCAAAATTGTTGACATCGTAACAGAACGTCTTACTCCGTCATAATCTTTCGCACCGAATCTTTGACCGGTTATAACAGAAAACCCGTTTGTAAGCCCTACGATTATAAACATAATCAGGAAAAACAAAGGCGATACGGCGCCGACAGCAGCCAATGCATTCATGCCTAGAGTTCTGCCGACTATAATAATATCAGCTACATTATAAAATTGTTGAAAAATATTTCCAATAAGCAAGGGAACGGAAAACAACAACATTAATTTTAATGGTGCGCCTTTTGTCAAGTCGTTTATCATTTCGGTTAGCCTCTAAAAATATTATAGCACAGCAAATTTAATCAAAGCTAATTACTTGTGATAGGTTTCACCTTTTAAAATTTTGAATGCTCTATATATCTGTTCTACCAAAAGCAATCTCGCAAATTGGTGCAAGAATGTCATTTTAGAAAAACTTAGTTTAAAATTTGCTCTATTAGAAACTATTGGTGATAAACCACAAGAAGAGCCGATTACAAAAACAAGCTCGCTAATCCCACTCATTGAAATTTCATTAATCTTCTGCGCAAAATCTTCTGAAGAAAGCTGTTTCCCTAATATCTCCATCGTAATTACAAAAGAATCATTTTTAATATTAGCTAAAATTTTTTCACCTTCTTGCTCTAGTGCTTTTTGAATCAAGTTTTCATCTCGAATTTCTATTGGTGAAAGCTCTATAATGTCAACAGATGCATAAGGCGTAAGACGTTTTAAAAATTCATCAATACCGTCTTTTAAAAATTTTTCTTTTATTTTTCCCAATGCAATAATTTTTATTTTCATAATTATTTTGCCATATAAACGCTTGTAGAAGGGAATGCAAATTCAATACCTTCCTCACGGTAGCGATGAATGATTTGTCTAATTACATCACTTTTTGTATGTACATATTCTACCCAAGAGGTTTTGCTTGTATAAGCTACAAGTCTTACTTGAATTGAACTAGGTGCCATATTATCTAAGAAAGTTTCTGCACCTTCAAGAATTCGTGTGTCGTTTTCAGCAATTTCTTTTAAGATTCTGCAAGCCGCATCAAGTTTTTCGTTAGAAGTACCGTATTCAACGTCAACTGAAATATCAATTCTTCTTTTATGCGCTTGAGATACATTTGTGATTTCTTCGTTAGAAAGCACGTTATTTGGCACGTTTACAACATAACCATCAATAGTTCTCACTGTCGTTGAGCGCAAATTAATGTTTTCAACCGTTCCTTCATAACCATTGAATTTAATATAATCGCCTATTTTATAAACTCTGTCAGCCAAAAGTCCAAATGAACCGAAAATATTACCGATAGCTTCTTTCGCGGCAAAACCTACTGCTAAACCTGTAATACCAAAACCTGCAACTAATGAAGTTACATTATAACCGAAGCTTTGCAAAAATCCCGCCAACAACATAAATACAATTACTGCTTTTATAGTTTTATTTAAAACCGGCATTAAATTTAAAAGCGGAGAATCTGTATTTTTGCTTTTTAATTTAAGTTCTATTCTGTGCGTAAAAGCGTCTGTCAATTTACATACAGCCCAAATTAAAACAATGTTTACTAAAACACCGATTAAAAATTTAGCGTGTACTCCTAAAAAGGAAAATATAGGTTTCACAATGAAATCTACCATTTTACATACCCTTTCTGCTTCTTAATGCTGCTAATTCGTCTTGGAATGGCGAAATTGAAGTTAATTTATCCATAATTGCCGGCATGTGTTCAATTACATAATCAACTTCTTTTTCAGTAGTAAATCTTGATAAACTAAATCTGATTGAACCGTGAAGTGCAGTAAACGGTATTCCCATTGCACGCAACACGTGGCTAGGTTCTAGTGAACCTGATGTACAAGCACTTCCTGAACTTGCACAAACACCGATATCGCTTAAATGTAGAAGAATCAATTCACCTTCTACATATTCAAAACCAATATTACAAGTGTTTGGAACTCTGCCGTTTACGCCTGTATTTAATCTTGCGTTAAATACATTTTTAAGAATTCCTGTTTCCAACTTGTCGCGCAACCTTTTAACTTCTTTTAGTTCATAGTCCATTGCATCCATTGCTAACTCTGCAGCTTTTCCCAAGCCTACAATATAAGGCACGTTTTCAGTTCCTGCTCTCATTCCACGTTCTTGATGACCGCCATTAATCAACGGTGTAATTCTAACGTCAGGTTTTACGTACAATGCGCCAACACCTTTTGGTGCGTGAAATTTGTGACCTGAAACTCCTAACAAATCAATCTTTGTATCTTTAACGTTTATCGGAATTTTTCCTCCGGCTTGAACAGCGTCAACATAAAATCTTGTTTCAGGTGATTTAGATTTAATAATTTCTGCAATTTCTTCAACAGGATAAATTACGCCTGTTTCATTGTTTGCATACATTACAGAAACTAAAGCCGTATCTTTTCTGATTTTTGATTTAAGTTCTTCTATATCAAGTTCACCTTGAGAATTTACTCCGATATAATCAACCTCATAACCTTGTTTTTCCAACGCCTTATAAGTATTCAAAACACAAGGGTGTTCAACTTTTGTTGTTATAAGATGTCTTTTTTCTTTATTACAACTTACAACGCCTTTAATTGCTGTATTGGCAGATTCTGAACCGCAAGAAGTGAACACAATTTCTTTTTCATTATTTGCACCAAGAAAATCTCTGACTTTTGCTCTCGCCTCTTTTATTGCAGCGGCTGGTTTTTTAGCAAAATCATACATGCTGGAAGGATTAGCGTACTCATTTTGCAAATAAGGAAGCATTTCTTCCAAAACTTTTTCATCTATTTTAGTTGTTGCGTTGTTATCTAAATATATCATGGTGTGTTCCTTTTTAAGTCGTTAGGTCTTTTAGTCGTTAAGGTGTTAAGTTCGTTTTAAAATTTAACATATTACTATATAAATTTTTAGGTTTGTTGAAAAATTTTCTTAATAAACCAACTATTCCTGTACCAAATACAATCAATTTGTATGCACCCATTTTCTTATATAATTTTGATTTTGTATTACAATCTTTTGCTACTTGTGCTTTTTTATAAAATTCTTCTGCCTTAGGATTTAAGTATTCTTTTGCACAATAAACATTTTTAGAGGTGTCAAGACCCAAGAGCGAATATCTTGAATCAAGCTGATTGAAATATACTCGAAAGTTCTTCTTGGCTTCAAAATTAGTATGAGAATTTATTGTTTGAATTTTCATGATTCTCCTTTAACTTCGTTGGGCTGAAAGCCCAACCTACTACATTTGTTCCACTAAACTTGCTCAACCACAATTGCCGGATCAACCTTATCTCTCAAAACTGATTCTACAAAACCTTTAATTGTCATACTGGCGTTTTTGCAACCGCTACACATGCCTGACAATTTTACCTTAACAGTATTACCGTCGATATCAATAAGTTCAATATCTCCTCCATCCTTCTGAAGTTCAGGTGAAATCTGTTGTTCAATGACTTTACTAATCTTCAAAATCTTTTGAGTTGCAGTTAATACCAGTGCTTTACCTTCTTTTTTAAGATAAGTATCAATCATATCCTTAATCACACCGCGACAACGTCCGCAAGCGCCACCTGCTTTTGTATAGTTTGTAACTTCTTCTACTGTTTTCAAGCCGTTAACTTTAATTGCTTCCCAAATTTGGCTTTCAGTAACATTGAAACAAGTACAAACAACTTTATCGCCTGTATGAGTATTGCCTGCTAAATCTTCCCACTCTTCATTGTCTTTTCCGTAATATTTTTTCAAAGCATCTTCCAATGCTTCGTGTCCCATCACGGAACAGTGCATTTTTTCTTGAGGAAGTCCGTCTAATTCATCTGCAATATCTTTGTTTGTGATTTTAGCCGCTTCATCTATTGTTTTTCCGATAATCATTTCTGTCAAAACACTTGAAGATGCGACTGCTGAACCGCATCCAAATGTTTGAAACTTAGCATCTTTTATAACATTGCCGTCAAGTTTTATATATAATTTCAAAGAATCACCACAAGCTAATGAGCCGGCTTCACCAATTAAATCAGCGTCATCTATTTTTCCGACATTTCTTGGGTGTCTGTAATGGTCAAGAACCTTCTCCGAATATTCCCACATGATAGTTTTCCTTTCTAAATATAAAGAGATTTTGAGAGTACATATACTACCTACTTCTCCTACCCCCTAAATTTACAACAATATTTTACTACAAAAAGAGAAAATGAAGAATTTTTTTTATAAAAAAAAACGGTTGAACATTTTGTCCAACCGTTAGTTTTATTTTATTTTATATTTAGCAAATAACAAGTGCTGATCCTGTTTAAATTTCGGCAAACTAAAAAATTCATCTTCTTCTGCAGCACTGATTTTTTGATGTTCAAGAATATCTTTCGCAATTTTATCCATTCTTGTAAAACTATCCCCTTTGGATTTTTTTAATCTAACTGATACAGCACTCAACAAATTCGGAGTGTTATACAATTTTGCTTTTGTGTTTACATTACAATTAGGGTTTGTACAATTAATTTTTGCTATTTTCATTTCGACGCCTCTTTCCTTTATATTATCATGCCATATTGTACTATAAAAATTTATTACAGCATTATGTTAGTTTAAATAAGCTTAAACTTTGTTAATATAGTTTTTAATCGTACGTCGTGTTAGAAAATTTTCATCCAACACGACAAATGCATAAAATTCAAATTTAAAGCAAAACAATTCCAATGAAGAAATTATTAATAATATTGTTGTTTTGCTTTCAGCTTGCTCGCAGAGAAAATTGAAAAAGATTTATGAAATTATATATATTATGTTGAAAAAATAAGTTAATGGTGCAAAAAATTGCACCCTACAATTACCAAAGAAAAATATATTCATAATTGAACGTATTTTATTAAGAAAAAGTAGGGTGCAATTTTTTGCACCATTAACATTTCACTAATTCTCTAATCTTTTTTCTTCTTGCTTCAAAAACTCACAATCAGCTTCAAGCCTTTTGTCATCCATTGCTGCAATAAGTTCTTCAATATCCTTAATTTGTCCGAGTTCAAAGCCGACTTCTGCAAACAAAACACAATCGTTACAAAGTCTGTAATGTCCGTATTGAACAGAACCTGCTAACGATTTTGTACCGCCACAAGCATCGCAAGTAAAAAACTCATTCTCACAATCAGGATTTTCTTCTATATCGTCCAAGCGCATTTGCTCTACTACCTGTTGCATTTCTTGAACAACTTCTTCTTTTGTTCTCATAATTACCTCTTTTTTTAAATACCCTCCCCCTTGGAGAGATATGGCTTATTCAACCAAAGCCTTCATTTCTTTAACGGCTTGTTCTAAGCCAACAAAAATTGAACGAGCAATAATTGAGTGTCCAATATTAAGCTCTTGCAAGTTAGGAATTTCATGCATTCTTCCAACATTTTGGTAGTTCAAGCCGTGTCCTGCATTTACCTTCAATCCGAAGTTTTGAGCAAAAATTGCAGCACCTTTTAAATCTTCAAACGCATTTGCTTCTTCTTCCGTTCCAAAAACCTCCGAATATCTGCCTGTATGAAGCTCTATAAACGGTGCACCTGTTTTTGATACCGCAGAAATTTGGTGTACGTCAGGATCAATAAAGAAGCTTACCTCAATATTTTTTTCTAAAAGCGGTTTTGTAAATTCTATCGCCCAATTAAGTTGACCCGCAACATCCAAACCACCTTCTGTTGTAAGTTCTTGTCTTTTTTCAGGAACAATACAAACCGCATGAGGTCTTAATCTCAATGCAATTTCTTGCATTTCCTTTGTCATTGCCATTTCTAAATTCAAACGAACTCTGGGAAGCATTCTAATCGCTTCTACATCAGCATCTTTGATGTGACGTCTGTCTTCTCTCAAGTGAGTAGTAATAGAAGCTACACCACACTCCTTACAAATTCTTGCAGCAGTAATCGGATCAGGATCAATTCCGCCTCTTGCATTTCTTAAAGTCGCAACGTGATCTATATTTACACCTAATAACATATCTCGTCCTTTCTAAGTTGTAAAAAACAACATTCCATCTATATAATAGTATAAAAAATATTTTTTTTCAGACGTCATAAAATCCTTTGAATTCTCACATCTTCATGCTAAAAATAAACTAGGAGTTCGCATGAAAGAGTTAACGGGAAGTTTAGAAAAATATCTGCTTGCAATCTATGACTTGATTAATGAAAAAGAAACAATTAAAGTTAAAGATGTTGCTGACAAGATGAAAATTGGCGGAGCATCAACTTCTGAGGCTGTAAAAAATCTTGCAAACCGCGGTTATATTGAATACAAACCATACTGCAATATAAAAATAACAGAAAAAGGTGTTCAAACAGCGGAAGAAAAAATTTTGCGTCACAAAACCATTGCAAAATTTTTATCGGAAGTGCTTTTAATTGAAGATTCAAGTATTGATAAATGCGCAGAACAAATGGAATTTTCCATGCCGGACGATGTGTTTGAAAAATTTATAAAATACTTATCCTTTATGCAAAAATGCAGCTGTAAAGAGCCAAAATGGGTTAAGAGTTTCCATAAATATTTAGCACAAGGCAAAATGCAAGAAAAATGTTTGCTCTGTGTAAAAAATAAAGCAAACTTTGACAACAGTTCTTGCTGTGGTTGTAATTCCGAAAAATAAAGAGAGCAAAAACCTCCATAGTTAGGGAGGTCGCAGCTGTTAGCGAAGCTTTGCTGAGCTTTACAGATGCGGATGGGTTTTTATTAGCGGACAGTTGCTTTAGATTTTACAAAAGTGTTTTTACACTTAAAAAACGTTTTCGCTAATATTGTAAATAAAATCTTGCGCGATGTATAATATAAATGTTATGGGGATTAGAAGAGCCTTTGCACTATTTATTACATTTATATTTTTGTGTAGTCCTTGTTTTGCAATAAAAATAGGACTTCAAACCCACGTCAACAAAACTTTTTTAGGCGCTTCTACAAAAGCAGAAGTTATTAATTGCGATACAAACAAACTTCTTTTTATTATGGACAAAATGAAAGGATACGAACTCAAACCTTATAGAGGCGTTATCGCAATAAAAGTTGATGGCGAATGGAAAAAAATGAACGCAAACAAAATCATTATAAAACCTGAGCCTAACGGTTTTGTAAGTGTAAAACGCAAATGGTACAGAGGTCACTTCAAAGTTATAAACGATGGTCTTGGCTTAACTGTTATTAATGACATTCCACTTGAAAAATATCTTCAAGGCGTAGTACCTTCAGAAATGCCATCAAGTTGGGAACACGAAGCACACAAAGCACAAGCTATCGCAGCAAGAAGTTACGCAATAGCCAACAAAGGGAAACGTGCGAAATACGGTTATGACCTGAAAGACACTCCTGAAGACCAAGCTTACGGCGGAGCCAGTGCCGAAAAATCAAACACAAATGATGCAGTAACCGAAACTGCAGGTATCGTACTTGTTTGTCAAGGCAAAATTATTTCTGCATATTATTCGGCTTCGGCAGGCGGTAGAACCAACACGGGCGGTCAAGTTTGGTCAAAAGATTTGCCATTTTTGAAATCAGTTCCTTCTTATGACGATGGGGTTAAAAAAAACGGACACGGAGTCGGAATGAGTCAATACGGCGCAAATAACCTTGCGAAACGCGGTTATAACGGATACCAAATTTTAAAATATTTTTATGCAAACACAAAATTTGCAAAAGTCAGAAATGAATATTAAAGATTACAGGTGAGGCAAAAATATGAAAACAGCACAAGTGTTTCAAGATAAAATTATTATAAAAGAAATGAAAGATGAACAATTAAACGGGCGTAAAGGAGCTATTGTAAGAGTTTTAGGTTGCGGGCTTTGCGGTTCTGACATTGTAAAATTTAAACACAAAATAGTTCACGATGGTGCCGTTTTAGGTCACGAAATTGTTGCTCAAATAGTAGATATAAATTCTTCAACAAATTTCAAAATTGGCGATAAAATTGTTACTTCACACCACATACCGTGTGGGGAATGCAATTATTGCAAACACGGCAATGTTTCAATGTGTGAACATTTCAAAAAAACAAATATTTTCCCCGGTGGCTTTAGCGAATTAGTTTATGTTTCAGAAGAACATTTGCAAAATGTTGCATATATAGTACCTGAAAACTTGTCCGAAGAAGAAATTTCTTTTTATGAACCTCTTGGTTGTTGCATTCGAGCTATTAAACGTTGCAATCTTCAAGAAGGTGACACCGCGCTTGTTGTCGGACTTGGTTCAATCGGTCTATTAATGGGTGAAGGCTTAAAAGCAATGGGTTACAAAGTTTACGGATGTGACTTAATTCCTGAAAGAATAGAGCTTGCAAAAAAAATGGGAATTGAACCGTTTGATTTTAAAAACGAAGTCGATGCGGTATTTATGACATCAGGCGCGGATAAAGCAATAGATACTGCTTTTAAAGCTGTGCGTATGGGCGGAAAAATTCTTGTATTTTCAAGCACACCTTTAAGTAACGGTTATCCGAATAACGAAATTTATTACAAAGAATTAACAGTTATGGGAAGCTATTCCCCATCTCCTGCTGATTTAAAAGATTCATATACACTTTTGACGACGGGCAAAGTCAATGTAAAAAATCTTACGACGGTTTATCCGCTTGATAAAATCCAACAGGCTTTTGATGATACAATCGCTAACAAAATTTTTAAAGCATATATAAAAATTGCTTAAAAAACTGGGGCTCGATAATCGAACCCCAGTTTTTTATTTAATTAAATTTTTAATTTTTTTCAAATCTTCAAGCATATAATATCTTGGACTTCCTTCATCCAAAGAATGATATCTTAATAAATAAGAAGGATGGAATATTGGAATGCATTTGCGAACTTTTCCGCCAATTTCAATTTCTAAAACTTCTCCGCGGATTTTTGAAATCGCAACTTTTTTATCGTAAAAAGATTTCAAAGCCGTAGCCCCGCAAAAAATCATAATTTCCGGGTTAATGATTTCTATTTGTTTTAATAAATACTCTTCGCAAAGCATCTTCTCTTCATCAGATGGAACTCTATTTTTAGGCGGTCTGCATTTTACGGTATTTATAATATACAAATCTTTTTCTCTCGAGATTCCTGCTTTTTCTAAAAATTCGTTAAGTAATTTGCCCGCTCTTCCGACAAATGGTGTGCCTGTTTTATCTTCATTTTCCCCAGGAGCTTCGCCAATTAAAATAGCTTTTGCTGTTTCAGGATTTCCGTCTGAAAAAACAACATTTATTCTGGTATCACCCAAAACGCATTTTTTACAATTTAGACATTCTTGTTTAAGTTTGTTTAATTCTTCTGTTTTCATGCTTCCCTCATCTTGAAAAAATTTTAAAATAAGTTAAAATAAGAATACAGGCAAGGGTGGCGTAAACACCCAAACCCGTAGCCCTAATTAAAGGACTTTAAGTATGAGAATTAGTATTATTAGTAATGCTAATTCTCTTTCGCTAATTTCAACTATCATTTTAACCTCCTTTCGTGATAGTCAAAATGTGTCAAAATCTTTAGCCTGTATTCTATTTTCAATGTATGTGTTCTATTGTATCAGATAAAGTTTAATGTTCCAAATTTATCATTATTAGAAAATGTAGAGATTCTTGTTTAAGTTTTCTGTTTTCATCATCTTGAAAAAATTTTAAAATAAGTTAAAATAAGAATACAGGCAAGGGTAATGCAGATACCCTTACCCGCAGTCCCGATTAAAGGACTTTGAATGAAAGAACTATTGCTAGTATTAGTAATAGTTCTTGTGCATTGATTTCAACTATCATTTTAACCTCCTTTCGTGATAGTCAAAATGTGTCAAAATCTTTAGCCTGTATTCTTTTTTCAAAGTATGTGTTCTATTGTATCAAACAACGTTTAATTTATCAATACATTTTCGTTTATAACTTTTCAAAATCTACCGCACCATGCTTGCAAATAGGGCAGATATAGTCAACAGGTAATTCATCGCCTTCATAAATATAACCGCAAATTTTACAACGCCAACCTTTTTTCACGGTGTTTTCAGTTTTTGGCTTAACATTGTTTTGATAATAATCATAAGTCGCGGATTTATCATCATTTAAATTCTCTATTGCAACAAGTTGACCAATAAACAATGAATGAGTACCTAAATCCATTTCGTGTTGAACATAAGCCGACATATAAGCATTTGTACCTTTGGTTATATACAAAAGACCATTCGGGCTTCTTTTTGTATTACAAAATGTTGCAAATTTGTCTGTATCACGTCCTGATTTGTAGCCGAAATGTTCATAAATACTGAAATCAGCTTTTTCTGAAAGGATTGAAAGATTAAACTTGCGTGTTTTTTGAATCATTTCGTTTGTGTAGTTTCTTTTGTTAATAGCAATTGCAACTTGCAAAGGATTGGAAGTTACCTGCATAACTGTATTAATAATACACCCGTTGTCTTTTTCATCTCTTGCTGTAAGCACATAAAGACCATAGCCTATTTTGAACAATGCTTGTGTATCCATATAACTCTCCTTTTTGTAAGACCGATTGTAAAGTTTTATTATAAATATAAAAATCTTTCAATCAGCAAACAGATGTATTAAAATTCTTATTTTGTAGTATAATAATAACGTAGTTTAGGGGAGATAAGAATGCAGGACGTTATTGAAAGAAAACCAATCAAGAACATTGATTTTAACTGCGATTTGGCGCAGGCTTACGGGATTTATAAAAACATTCAAGAATACGAGCTTTTGGATTATGTAAGCTCAGTGAACATTTCTTGCGGTTTCCATGCCGGTGACCCTGTAACTATCAAAGAAGCTATGCTTAAAGCTAAAGAAAAAAATGTTGCAATTGGCGCACACATCGGTTTTAACGATATTCAAGGTTTCGGATACAGACCCGTTGAACTTAAAGAAGACGAACTTGAGGCTCTTGTAGTTTACCAAGTTGGTGCAATTATGTCTTTTGCAAAAGCTTACGGCTTAAGCATAGAACATGTTCGTCCTCACGGTGCTATGTACAAAATGGCAGGCGAAGATTTTACTTTCTCGGCAAATATTGCTAAAGCTATTAAAAAATGCTCCGATTGGCTTGTTTACGTTGCGCCTGTTGGCGATATCACAACAAAAATCGGTGATTATGTAAATATTCAAGTTGCTCAAGAATTAAGCCTTGAAAAAACTTATAACGCAGATTTGACAATTGATTATTCAGTTCCTGATAACACAAATAATTATGAATTAATCAAACGTTTCCAACATCTTCTTCACACTTCTCAAATCCGTAATAATTTAGGCGGTTTGAGCTTTGCGGAAGTTGATACAATACATTTTTCAAACAAGTACAAAAATTCTTTAGAGTTAATCCAACAGGCGAGAAATCTTATCACTCCTGCACCTGTTAACTATATTAACGCTAAAGCTTCAGGATGGGTGGATTAATTATGGCTTTTAATTTTAAAGAAAATGTTGATTTAAAAAAAGACGCAGGTTGGCTTTTACCGGGGTTAGAAGTTAAAAGATGGTTTCTTTTAATCTTTTTAGGCTCAATTATGATTGTGCTTGGTTTTATGGTTTTAGCGAATGTTAGACCAATTTATTTAACCTTGGAATTAATCAGAAAAGCCGCTTTAGTTTTACCTTCAAACGTATTGGCAGCCATTTTTATCTTAATTGGCGGCGCAATATTCTTTAAAGGATGGCAAAAAACAACGCTATCAATCATGGATATGGATTCCTCTAAAGGTAACAGTTCTAACTTAGAAAAATTATACAGAAGAAGAAAACTAAATAAAGGCGCAAAAATCGTTGCGATAGGTGGCGGAACAGGTCTTTCAATGCTTCTTCGCGGAATTAAAAAATATACAAACAACGTAACTGCAATTGTTACGGTTGGTGATGATGGCGGAAGTTCAGGCAGACTAAGAGAAGAAATGGGTATTTTGCCACCGGGAGATATTAGAAACTGTATAGCAGCTTTAGCAGATGATGAAGATATGATTACGGAACTTTTCCAATATCGTTTCAAAAACGGCGAAGGCTTGGAAGGTCATAGCTTTGGCAACTTGTTCTTAACTGCACTTTGCGCGATTACAGGCGATATGGTTAGAGCCGTAAAAGAATCTTCAAATGTATTAAATATTAGAGGTGTGGTTCTTCCTGCAACATTAGATGATATGAAGCTTGCAGCTGTTTTTGAAGATGGAAAAATCGTTCATGGTGAATCAAATATTCCTGAAGCTCACGGCAAAATCAAACGTTTGTTTACAGAACCTGAACACTGTAAAGCGTTACCGGAAGCAATAACTGCGATTAAAGAGGCTGATTTAATTATTCTTGGCCCCGGAAGTTTGTATACAAGTGTTATTCCAAACCTTTTGGTTGATGGAATTGTTGAAGCGATTACAAAATCAACTGCTAAAAAGATTTATGTTTGTAATATTATGACTCAACCCGGAGAAACAGATAACTATTCGGTTGCAAGCCACGTAAATGCCTTAATCAGTCACGCTAACGGCAAAAAGATTATTGATGCGGTGCTTGTAAACGATAGCTTACCTGATAATATCTCAGAAGGTTACGCAAAGAGCGGTTCAATTCCTGTAAGACTGGATATGGAAAATATTGCTCCAATCGGTATTGAAGTTGTTTCACAAAAATTGCTTCAAGAAAATAAACAGGGACTTGTAAGACACAGTTCGCATAGAGTCGCAAGAGCTGTTTATTATTGGTATCGAAGGACAATAAAGAAATAGGCAAAAGGTGGAAAAATTTTTCCACCTTTTTTTAATTTAAAATTTTTCTACAAATATCTGAAAATATGCTTGAGGGTGTTCACAAACAGGACATTGGCATGGTGCTTCTTTTCCTATATGAATATGCCCGCATTTTCTACACACCCATTGTGTCACTTCTTCTTTTTTAAAAATTGCTTCATCCTTTAATTCCTCAGCTAAAAGTTCAAACCTATGACTGTGATGTTTTTCAATTTCTGCAACATTATTGAACAATCTGAAAATATCATCAAATCCATCTTCTTTAGCAACTTGTGCAGATTTTCTGTATAAAATTTCCCATTCCTCTCGTTCACCCGATGAAGCTGCTCTAAGATTTTCATAAGTATCACCATAAAAAAACGGATAAGCACCTGTAACAGCAAGGTGTTCTGCATTAGGAATATGTTTATAAAATAATTTAGCATGTTCTTTTTCGTTTTCAGCAGTATCTAAAAATATTTGACTGATTTGTTCATATCCTTCTTGTTTTGCTATTTTTGCAAAAAATGTATAGCGATTTCTTGCTTGTGACTCTCCTGCAAAAGCATTTACCAAGCACTGTAATGTTTCAGATTGTTCAAGTTTCATAAATCATCTCCTTTTATAAATAAATTACATGCGAAGATGAAAAAATTTTATTGCCGAAGTGGATAGATTTTAAATATTTATTTTCAGTAAAAAATCATAAGTACATTACAAATAAATTTAATATTTTTTTAGTTTACCGGCTTCTTCAACTTGACCTCTAACAAATAACATATAACCTGAATCCGTATAAGAATGAGGAGCAAATTTATCATTCTTAACCCAATATCTGATAGTAGATTTTGGCACCCCAACTAATTTTGCAAATTGGGAAATTGTTAATAATTCATTTGGTTTAACATCCGCTTTATCAGTATCAAGCATTGATATAATAATTTTCATTGACCTTAATAGTAGTGATTGCATATAGTTTATATAATCGTTTGCTTTTTGTGTCAATTGAGCTTGTTCTATAACACTCAAGTATTTCTTTCTATCTCTCGGTTGAATAATTATTGGCACTAAACCCGCCTGTAATAATAAAGCATTCATTAACAATCTGGCACATCTTCCGTTACCATCAACAAATGGGTGTATAGAAACAAACTTGAGATGAGATAATATTGCAGTAATCGGATTAGTAATATCTTGTTCTTTTAACCAACTACAAAAGTTTTCCATTAGAGCAGGAACTTTTATCGGATTCGGCAATATTACTCTTGAGCCTGAAATTCTAACCATGCAATTTCTGTAAAAACCTGCTTCCTCCGTATTTATACCTGATAGAATCAGTTTGTGCAGATGTAACAATTCTTTCTCACCAATCCTGACATTTTTGTTTACAAGTTCAAGAATATATTCAAATGCTTTAGAGTGATTTACAGCTTCTTGGTAATACATCAAAGGTTTGGAAGAAGATGTTAGGTTCTCTTCAATTACAAGTTCTGTTTCTTTTCTTGTCAAAGTGTTACCTTCAATCGCATTAGAAGTATATGCCAACTCTGAACGCAGCCATTTGTATAAGCTTGCTCGATTATCTTTGTTTTCTAATAATTTAATTAACAGATTTTGATGCTTTTCAATTTCTTTTAACATAGTTTACTCTACTTCACAGTTTACAGTTCTAATATTTTAAAAGTATAAACTATGAACAAAGTTTTTTCAAGTTCTTTGATATAAATTTACAAAACAGGTAGCAAAAAAAATTTTTTAGCGTTTTTATTAAAGATATGAAAATAAATAGAATTAATCCTGAAGAAATACCTTTAAGCAAAATATTGTCTAATGTAGAAAGCTACATGGACAAATCACACATTAATAGCGTTAAGCCTGAAGCTTTTGCATGCGATTTATTCTTAGCTGGCGAAAAATGTAATACCCCAGAAAAAAGCAATCTATTAAATAACTGTTTGACTGTTCTAGCTGATAAAATGCTTAATGCAAAACAAGATAACTTAGCAGGTATTATATACAGTTTTCTAATAAAATTTAACAATGATAACCCCATTATATTAAAACAACTTATTCCTAAAGCACTGAAAATTGCAAGAATGCAAAAAGATAGTGTACATGTGGCTGCACGCACAGGAGAACTTTGTAATTTATATAAAGCGTATCAAATTCATGGTTCAAACTACATGGCTTGTTTAGCTTTAAGAAAAAAAGCATTGAGCAAAATTTGTTCTGACTATGATGCGGCAGGGAAAAATTATAGAACAATTTCACGTCAAATGAATAAAAAAGACACTTACATAGAGCTACTGGTAAGAACAAAATGTGATATTGCAAAAGAATTAGGAATTACAAACAAACATGACGCAAGAAAAGAATTACTATCTGCATATAATGACATGCAAAAAGTGAGCGAACAATATAGAACTGAAAACGAAAAAACTTATTGCGGATTAAAAAAGTATATAAATATAGAATTAACAAATATTACACTTTGTAAGAATACAAACTTTAATAATCCAATGGAAAAATTTTCTAATATACGTAGAAGTATTATTGAAGCAACAAAAGAGAATGCTCCAATCGAAAACTCACTTTTTGATGACTGCTTTGCTTCATTGTATGACGAATTTAAACAAAATTCTTACGAAGATAAATTTGTATATAAATCATTACAACTTACAGACGAACTGGCAGATTTAGGAAATTTTTATCTCGCGGATAGAATTTGTAATATTTTAACAAGTAAAACTCAAGATAATATTAAAAATCTTAAAAGTGTAATACTAAAACAGCAAGAACTGAGAGAAAAGAATAACGATGATTTCGGAGTATTGTATTTTCACAATTATCTAAAAAATCTATGCAGAAAAGATATAAAAGCAGTAACATTCTCTTCTTTGCTAAAATCTCTACAATCTAACATAAAGGCGCTAACAAATATTATTGAAAATTATGATAGCTTGCCTGAAAGAAAACATTTAAAACCTAAAAACGAATATCTAAAATACTTAATCTTTTCAAAAGTTGATTCAGCTAAATTACTTAGAAAAACTAAACCCGAATATTCAAAAGCAACAATCAAAGAAGCTGCAAACTTGCTTGAAAAATTACCTTTAGAGTTTATTACAGAACATCCTGAAATAAAAAGAACAATAGAATTTATCAGAACAAATATAGATTAGTATTAATTATATTTTTTATAGCATCTACAACTTTAGTTATAAGTGTTACAAAAAAAGCATATTTTTTAAATTTTGCAAAAGATTGTAATTACTAGCTTTCAGCTTTCCTTATCCTCCAAATGGATGATTCTACAACTAAAGTTGTAAAGTTATTTTTTATCGTGCCGTAATTTATAGGGAAAGGCAAAATAAATTTATTGAAAGGAATTTATTATGGGATCAACTTCTACATTAACAATTAACACGAATTTGTCATCCCTTACATGTCAAAAGTACCTAAGAAGTGCAACAAAAGGCATGAACTCAGCAATGGAGAAATTATCTACGGGCTTCAAGATAAACTCTGCTAAGGATGACGCAGCCGGTTATGCAGTTTATACCGGCATGGAAGCTAAAGTAAGCGGTTACGATATCATCGAAACTAACGCTCAAATGGGTTTGGATATGCTTACAACTCAAGAAGGCGTTTTGGATATCATTAACGACTACTTACAAAGAATTAGAGATTTAACAATGCAAGCAGCGAACGGAACTTACGGTTCTGCTTCGTTAAATGCTATCGCGTTGGAAGTTACACAGAGAATGGATGAAATCAACCGTTTGTGTAAGATTACAGATTTCAATGATACATACCTTTTAGATGGTTCAAGAACAACTGATATCAATCTTCAAGTTGGTTTGTATTCAAATCAAAGATGTGTAATCACAATGGATGCATTCTTATTTGCAAGTGCAGAATCATCAATGATTTTCGGATTTAGTTCTAAATCCGATATTTCAAAGATGGATTTAACAAGCGCTCAAACAGAAGATGCTGACCATACTTATAAAGCAGAAGACGGTAAGTACTATGCAAGTGCTTTAGCATACCAATTGAACAAAGATGGTATAGTAAACAATGGAAGTCTTAATGGTGCAACATTAACATCTATCACTAATGCTATCTACAAAAATGATTCAACCGCCAGAGCATTTATTGACCAAATTGATGATGCGATTGATAATATTTCTCTAAGATGTACTAAAATTGGTGCATATATGAACAGATTAGATTCAGCAATCGATTCAACAGATGTTCAAAGAGAAAATTTGACAGAAGCTGTATCTACAATCAAGGATGCTGATGCAGCAACTGAATCATCAAACTATATTAAGTATCAAATCTTGCAACAAGCAACAGCAACATTGTTAGCAACGGCTAACCAACAGCCTTCAATTGCTTTGAACTTAATTTAGTAATTGATTTGCAATATGCAGTCTTGTTGGGCTGAAAGCCCAACCTACGGTTCCAACAAATAAAAGTTAGGTTTATTTTGACCTGCTCAAGTTTTGTTACGCGAAAAAATAATAGAAGATAATAAAGGTCCTTTCAATGACCCTCGTAGTCTTGCGCTACGAGGGTTTGCCTTTTCAATTGCCCATTTTAAATGTCGGTTGGGCATACTTGCCCAACGAAAAATAATAATTTTATGTTAGAATAATTTCAAGGAGTCTATATGCGTATTCAAAAAATAACAACCCAACAACCACAATTCCAAGCCGTAAATCAAAAGTACATGGCTTGGGCAAAAAAAGATTATAGCAGAGTTGAAAATGTATCAGGTGAATGGCTGATGCAGTTGCGTTTTGATGTATTTTTGTTTAAAAAAATTTCACGTCAAGATGCTATTGATACAGTTAATGCTGTTAAAAAGTTCATGAATAAAACTGATGAAGGAATTGAAGAAACCCTTAAATATTTTAAACGTTCTAATTCATAGCATTATTTGTCAAAGCCCCGATTAAAGTACCTGCGCTGATGCCAACCAATGAGCCTGTTGGTCCAAGATGTTTTGCACCAATTGCACCCAAAACACCTGTTGCAACTGTTGTTGTTCCTAATGTTAAAACTGATTTTCCTGCTTCTTCAAAGAAATTCTTACCATTAGAAACTTCATGGGCAATATGTGCAGCTTCGATGCTCCCAAGAGCTATTGTTCCCAGTTTAGTAGTTCTAGTTAGGGCTCTTGTGGCTATATCTTTAAAAGGGTTATTTGTTTTTAGAGAATATGCTAGAACGAATTTTTTATCATTTATGCAGGAATCTATTGTTTCAATATTGGTTTTAATATTATTTGTTTTAATTTTAAATTTTTCCTGAACCCATTCCCCGAACTTTGTGTCCCACAAACATTTGTCTTGACGAAGTAACCAACCTGCAATTTTCGGATTTGGACAATCTTCAGACAATGGATTTAAATATTTATGCAAAATTGTTCCGCGGAAGAATGAAAACGGATGTTGCGCTTTCTTGTTATCATAACCCGAATGGAACGAAACAGGTTTTGGAAAACCGTTTTTAATTTGTTTATACGCACTCATCACATCATTGATTTCTTCGGGACCATTCATAATCGCAAGTGTTGCAATACCTGTTGCAGGCAAATAATCTTTTTGCTCCAACTTGTCAGGCAAACTGTTAATCTTTCCATAGAAAGGAACTGCTTCAAGCGCGGCATCGCTTGATTTACCTTGTACAGCCATACGCATGTTCTGATAATCATTATATATTTCAGGGTACTTATCAACCTGATTTTGATAAAGTATAGGATTTATCACACCAATTACCTATGTTAACACTTCACATATATATAAAGTATTTTTGTACAATAAAATTGACTAAACATTAAGAGTTTGTAACAAATAATAAAATCAAAATTGTGCTAAAATTAATACATAGAGACTTAGGGAGTAATTGTTCTATGAATAAAAAGTTATTATCAATTTTATTGAGTTGTTTAATAATATCATCCAACACTTTGGTATTTGCAAATAACGAAATCAAAGAAATTAAGTCTGCAAGTACAGAAAACACAGTGGTTGTACCTAAAAAAATTGAAAATGAAATATATAATAGCATTGAACAAGTTTATGGCGAAAATAGAGCAAAAGAAATTTACGAACATGTAATGCAAATTGCCAAAAAAGAAATTGAAACCCGTCCTGAAGAATTAAAGCAAGAGGATTTAACAAGAGCTGACGATTGGTACAAAGACGAAATTATTTATATGTTTTACGTTGATCAATTTGGCGTTGTAACTCCCGAAAAACCAAACACTTTTAAAGATACCTCTGCAATGTTTGATTACCTGAAAGATTTAGGAGTAACAACATTATATTTGTTACCTTTTGCAGATTCTCCAATGTCAGACGCGGGATTTGATGTAAAAAATCCAAGAAACATACGTGCTGATTTAGGCGGGAAAACTCAATTTAATGATTTTGTAAAAGAGGCAAAGAAAAATGGGTTTAAAATAAAAGCTGACTTGATTTTGAACCACGTATCAGAAGAACACGAATGGTTTCAAGCATTTTTAAAAGGCGATATTTCTAAGAAAGATTATTTTATCGTAAAAGATGAAATGCCTGAATTCACGAAATATGTTGATGAAAAAATCGGTACAATAGTTGAATACAAAGAAAAAAGTGGGAAGATTTCAAAAAGAAGATTGATATTCCCTGAAATCACCGATAATCATTACCGCAAAGTCACATTAAACGGTAAAGACTACTATTTTTACCACACATTTTATCCGTTCCAATTGGATGTAAATTGGGAAAATCCGGAAGTTTTATATTATTGGTTGGATACAATTAATTATTGGACTAATATTGGTATTGATATTTTCAGATTTGACGCAATTCCTTATTTATCAAAAGAAGAAGGAACAAATGCCGAAAATCTCCCAAAAACACATGCAATTATAAAACTCATAAGTAATTATATTCAAATGACCGCCCCGAGAAC